>JAMPDA010000001.1 GCA_023665905.1 Roseburia sp. | reverse complement strand
ACGCCGGCTAACTACCGGTGAAGGCGACTTCAAGGAAAGTGCAACAGAAAATAACAGCCGCAAGGCAATGGTGAAAAGGTGAGGTAAGAGCTCACCGCCGAGACGGTAACGCCTCGGGCTGTGTAAACCCCGTTCGGTGCAAGAAAAAAAGGGTCAAGGTGGTCCGCCGTCCTTTAAATCGCTCGATCCGCACGGCAACGTGCGGGCAAGATAGATAACCGTCATAACAGAATTCGGCTTACGGGTCAGTCTCGCGTCCGCACTTAAATATAGTGCGGACATTTTTTTGCTTCTCGGCGGCGTATGACAGTAGTAAAGTAAGATTATGTCATCTCGACCAAGCATTGCGGAGCAATGCGCGCGGAGAGATCTTTGGCGTAGACGCAAAGTGGAGCGGCTTTATTATAGCTTTACTATAATCATGCGCGGCTTCGCCGCTGGATTTCTCCGCTGCGCTCGCTAACGCGCTCCGGTCGAAATGACAAAACGGTGGTTTGAGTTTGCGGCATTGTGTGAAGCGGTCAAACAAACGTCATGTCATCTCGACCAAGCATTTCGGAGCAATGCGCGTGGAGAGATCCAGGCGATCCGCCGCAAAGTCGAAAAGTCCAACCACCGCCACATCTTTACTTTGCTACGCGGCGTTGTTTGGTTGTTATAATGCTAAGTTCTTCTTGACGCGGCGAGGAATTTGTACTACAATATGTAAAACTACACGGAGCAAATTGTCGTGAATATCGACGGGTTTAAAAGGAAAAAAGAATATTTGATATGCGTCGATTCGGACGGGACGGCGCTCGATTCGATGACGAGCAAGCACTCGATGTGTTTCGGCCCGTCTTTTGTCCGCGAATGGGGGTTGGACGAGCATTTCGACGAGATCAACGAGATGTGGTGCGATATAAACTTGAGCGGCACGACAAGAGGCAAAAACCGGTTCAAAACGCTGTATATAATTTTGGACAGGCTGAACGGCAGTCTTATCGACGCGGACTTGACGGAACTTAAAGCGTTTGCGGACAGCGCGCCCGAACCGTCGGATGACGAGCTGAAAAAACGGATAGCGGCAACGGGCGACGTGACGCTTACTAAGGCGCTCGCCTGGTCGGAGGCGACAAACGCGCGTATCGGCGAACTGCGTATAGAGGATAAAAAGGCGTTCGACGGCGTTAAAAAGTTTCTGCGCCGTGCCGCGAGAAAGGCGGATATCGTCATCGTTTCGGGCGCGGACTACAATTCCATTTGCGAAGAATGGGCGTACTACGGGCTTTATAAATATGTTTCCGCCGTCGCTTCGTGCGAAGCCGGACCGAAGCCGCTTTGCATAGACAGGCTTTTGTCGCTCGGTTACGACAGGCGCAAAGCGTTGATGATAGGCGACGCGCCCACCGATATGCTTGCCGCGCGCGACTGCGGAATATACTATTACCCGATATTGCAGGGCAGGGAAACGGAGTACTGGCGCGCTTTGACGTGCGAGTACTTTAAGAAATTCTTAAACGGCGAGTACGGCGGCAAGCAAGCCGCGCTTATAGAGCTCACGGGCTGGGAAAAGCTTTGACCCAATACATTTCAATCAGTTTATAGCTTTGGCGATCTTGCCTATAGCGCGTTTTTCTATGCGAGAAACATACGAACGCGATATCCCGAGCTTTTTTGCCACCTGCGACTGAGTGTACGCGCGCCCGTCTTTCAGCCCGTAACGCATGGATATTACGTCGTACTCCGATTCGGAAAGCACGTCCTTTACGATATCTTTTACGTTTTCGAGCACTATGTTGTTTTCTATATCGTCGTACTCGTTATTCGGCTGGGGGATAACGTCCATCAGCGCGATGTCGTTGCCTTCCTTATCCGTGCCGACCGGCTCGTACAGGCTCATTGCCTGACGGTGTTTTTTGTTGGCGCGTATGTACATAAGTATTTCGTTCTCTATACACTTTGCGGCATACGTTGTAAGCTGACAGCCTTTGCCGCTCTCGTATGTTTCAATGCCCTTTATGAGCCCGATACTGCCGACGCTTATAAGGTCGTCCGCCTCGCCGGCATTGCTGTACTTTTTAACGATGTGCGCGACGAGCCGCAGGTTGTGCCGTACAAGAATGTCGTACGCTTCGCGGTCGCCGGTCTTGTAGCGCTCGAGATACATTCTTTCGTCGTCGGCGGACAGCGGCTTGGGAAAAGACCCGTTGTTGTTTACGAACGAAGTAAAAAAGAATATCCGAGACAGAAACGTCATAAAGCTTTCGATTATCATGATCCCTCGCAAAATATAGAATTAGGGACTATATCTATATGACGAAGCCTGTCGAAATTTGCCTGTCCGCGCATTTTGCCGCAGCATATGGCACATAAACGCGCAAAATCTATGTTATAAAATTTCTTGCATTATGAAAAATTATTTGATACAATAGGGAAAGAGGTTCGGTATTTTGGAGTTTTTTTCGCAAAACGGCATAACATCGGCGGCGTCCGACACGATAATAGTCGTGTTGCTTGCGCTGTTCACATTGGCATCCGTCGCGGCGCTCATAGTGTTTTTGTGCAAGTATGCGGAGGACGGCGCGGAAGTTAAGCACAGGTTTTCCGCGCTTGCCGTAATACTTTTCGTCGGGTTTGCGGTGCGGCTCGTTTTTGCGCTGTGTATTACCGGATACCGCTCGGACTATAAGCTTTTCACTTCGATGTTCGACGATCTCGCTAAAAACGGGTTGGGAGATTACTATTCGGGCGACGCGTCGGGCGTGCTTTATCCCGTTGTGTACTTTGTGTATTTGATTTTCGGCGGACTGTCCAATGCAATGGGCATAAACGATTTTGCGTTGGGCGCTCAGTTTACCGCAAAACTGCCGCTCATTATAGCCGATCTGTTGTCCGCGTACGCCGTATATAAGATAGCGTATAAATATTTCAATGCGCGCATCGCACTCGTGCTGTGCTCATTTGTGTGCGTCAGCCCGATATTCTTCGTCGGGTCGGCGATATGGACGTCGCCTATAGTCTTTACCGCAATGTTTTTGTGCTTTGCGTGTTACTTTTTGGCGCGCAAAAAATGCGCGTGCACTATAGCGTTTGCTACCGCCGCCGCGTTTTCGAGTAAAGAGGGAATTTTCGCTTTTCCGGTGCTTGCCGTATTTTGCGGATATCACTTCGTTCGCGCGATAATCAATATCAGGCGCGACGCGCCGAAGGGCGGCGAGGTCCTCGCTTCCGACTACAGAGCCGTAATATCCGTTCCCGTAGGGCTCGTCGTTTCGCTCGCGGTCGCGTATGTCATCGGACTGCTTGAGATAGCGCCGCACTACGGATTTTTCTCGTACTTGTATGAGTTTTTGATCCGTCCGCTTGCGAGAATGGACTACTTTACGTACAACGGGCTGAGCGTTTACGCTCTTTTCGGCAACAACGGCGCAAGACCCGACGCGCGCTTTCCGTCCTGGCTGTTTGCGTGTCTTTTCGGCGTTATTCTCGTCGCCCTTACTTGCGTCGTTTATTTTACAAAGCGCAACCGCGCGACGGTGGTCATGCTCGTCGCGTATTCTATGTTTACGGTGCAGATATATTATCCGAACTCCACAGCCATAGGCATGCAGAGCGTGCTCATTCTCGTCGCGGCGGCGTATGCGCTTGTGCGCGATAAGCGGCTGATAACGGTCCTTGCCGTTACGGGGATCGTCTATGTCATCAACTCGCTGTCGGTCATTGCGAGCGCCGGATATTTGAACAACCTTGCCGATTACCGTTTTACCGACGCGAGCTATACCGGTTCCACGTTGCTCTCGGGCGCATTGCAGGCGATACCTATAGTTTGCTCGGCGATAGCGGCGCTTGCGCACGTGTACTTTACGATAGTCGCGGTAAATGTCGGCATGACGGGACAGAAACGAGAGCTGTTGCACTGCAATAGCGGTATCGGCGCGTGCTTTAAAGAATTTTTGTTTGGAAGAAGGGTGAAGTAGGTTGTTATCCAAGATCAACAGTTACGCGTTGAGCGGTTTGGACGGTTACGGCGTGACCGTAGAAGTGGATATCCATGCCGGTCTGCCGGCTATAGACGTGGTGGGCCTTCCCGATACCGCCGTAAAAGAATCGCGCGAGCGCGTCCGCTCTGCCGTAAAGAACAGCGGCTACGATTTTTCACCGCGCAAGATCACGATTAACCTTGCGCCTGCGCACACCAAAAAGGAAGGATCTGTATTCGATCTGGCGATCGCGCTCGGCTTGCTTTGCGCCACCGAGCAAGCAGGCGTGGACGAGCATAAAAAGCCGTTGCCGAGCGTCGGCGAATACGTATTTTTGGGCGAGCTTTCACTTTCCGGCGCGGTGTGCAAGATAAACGGCGTAATGCCGATGCTGATATCCGCGCGCGAACGCGGAATAAAGAAAGTGGTCATTCCGGCGGCAAACGCGAACGAAGCGAAATACATACGCGGAATCGATGTGTATTCGGTGCGCACACTGCGCGACGCTGTGGCGCTGATCGACGGCGCAGATGTTGCGCCTATAGAAAAGCAGGATATACGATTGGGCGCGGAAGTCGCGGCGAGCGAGGACCTGAAGTACGTAAAGGGTCAGTACGCCGCAAAGCGCGCGCTCGAGATCGCGGCGGCAGGCGGTCACAATATATTGATGATAGGCTCTCCGGGCGGCGGAAAGACGATGCTCGCAAAATGCCTTCCTGGAATACTGCCCGATATGACTGAAAACGAGGCGCTTGAAACGACTAAAATACATTCGGCGGCAGGCATTTTGGACGACAGCGTAGGGCTTGTGACGCGTCGGCCTTTTCGTAGCCCGCACCACACCACGAGCCGTGTCGCACTGACGGGCGGCGGGTCTTCCGTTCGTCCCGGCGAGATCAGCTTTGCGCATAACGGCGTGCTGTTTTTGGACGAGCTTCCCGAATATCCGAGAAGCACGCTGGAGATACTGCGCCAGCCGCTCGAGGACAACGTTATAACTGTCGCGCGCGCCGCGCGCTCCGTCGAATATCCGGCAAACTTTATGCTCGTAGCGAGCATGAACCCGTGCCCGTGCGGATATTACGGCAGCGCTACGCACGATTGCTCGTGCACGCCGTCGCAGATACAAAAATACATGTCGCGCATTTCGGGTCCGCTCCTCGACAGGATAGACCTTCATATCGAAGTGGACGAAGTGAACTACGGCGAGCTCACTTCGGGTGAAACGCAAGCGGAAAGCTCCGCCGACGTAAAAGCGCGCGTAAATGCCGCGCGTGCGATACAGACCGCGCGGTATGCGGGAAGCGGAGTGTATTCCAACGCGAAAATGACGAGCGAGATGATAAAAAAATACTGCGCGCTCGACGCCGCCGGCGAAAAGATACTCGGCAGTGCGTTCGATAAATTCGGGCTTTCCGCGCGTGCGTATTCCAGAATACTCAAGGTGGCGCGCACTATAGCCGATCTCGAAGGCGCGCAAAACATATCGTCCAAGCATGTTGCGGAGGCGGTGATGTACCGTTCGCTCGACAGGAGGGCGAAGTAATATGCTGCTGTCCGATTTGTATTTGTGGCTGTCGTATTCGCGCGTATCGACTCATAAACTCAATAAGATACTCGAAAAGATCTCGCCCGAGCGGTTGTGGGAGTCGTTCGACGTCGAAAACAATAAGTATGCGCTCGACGAAAAAACGTTCAACGCCTTAAAGCGCACGCGGAGCGAGGATTATATCGACCGCGCAAAGCAGTATCTTAAGATAAACCACATCGAATACGTCACGCGCGCCGATCCGATATTTCCGGTGGCGCTCGCGCAGTCGGAAGTCGATCCGCCCGTCGTGCTGTATTATAAAGGCGATCTCGATATAGCGCGCGAGCCGTGCTTGGCTGTGGTGGGCACGCGCAGAGCGTCGCAGTACGGAAAATACGCGACGCAAAAGATCGTCGGAGAGCTCGCGCAAAAATTCGTTATCGTCAGCGGACTTGCGACGGGTATAGACGGCTATGCGCACAGCGCGGCGCTCGAAGCCGGCGGAACGACTATTGCGGTGCTCGGCAGCGGACTGTTTAACGTTACGCCCGTATCGCACCACAAGCTTTTCGATGAGATATGCGAAAAGGGTTTGGTAGTCAGCGAGTACACGCCGGATACGCACGCTTCGGAATACACTTTTCCGCAGCGGAATAGAATAATCAGCGGTTTGAGCAGAGGCGTGCTCGTAGTCGAAGCCGCCGCAAAGAGCGGCGCGCTCATAACGGCGGATTGCGCGCTCGAGCAGGGCAGAGATGTGTTTGCCGTGCCCGGCGATATAGACAAGCCGCGATCGTTCGGCACAAATAATCTTATCAAAGCAGGCGCGACGGCGGTTACGCAGGCGCGCGATATACTCGATTTTTACGGTATGCCGTCGGTTGAAAGGGCTAAGTCCAAAACGGTGTCGCTCGATTTTTCCGAACAGCGCATATTGGACATACTTACGGAAGGCGAGATGTCGTTCGACAGGCTTGTCGAAGTCGGCGGAATGACTGTAGCGGAGCTTAATACCGTGCTGTCGTCGCTTTTGATCTTCGGCTTAATACGCGAAAAATCAAAAAATATATATTGTGCGTCATAGACCGATAGGCGCACGGGGAGCAAATAAAGTGGATCTTGTTATTATCGAGGGAATAGGCAAGCTTGAGACCGTACAGAAATATCTCGGCGCCGGCTACAAGGTGTTCGCAACGCGCGGACACGTTCGCGACCTGCCGCCCAAGCGCTTGGCTGTAGACGTTAAAAACGATTTCCAGCCGACGTACGTCGTTATGGACGACAAAAAGGATACCGTCGAAAGCCTCAAAAAAGCCGCGAAGTCCGCGGAAAAGATATTGCTTGCGACCGACCCCGATCGCGAGGGCGAGGCGATATCTTGGCACGTAGCTACGCTTTTGGACATTCCCGAAGACGCGCCGGTGCGCATCGAATTCAACGAAATAAGCAAGCGCGCCATACAGACCGCGCTAAAAAATCCGCGCGCTATCGATAAAAGGCTCGTGGACGCGCAGCAGGCTCGGCGCGTGCTCGACAGGCTTGTGGGCTACAAGGTTTCGCCCGTGCTGTGCAAAAAGATACAGAGCAATCTCAGCGCCGGACGCGTGCAGTCGGTGACGCTCAGGCTGGTTGTGGACCGCGAGCGTGAAATTTCGTCGTTCGTGGCGGAGGAGTATTGGAATTTCTTTTCGCTGCTCAAGCAAAAGGGCGTCAAAGCCGGCAAAAAAAGCGAGACTGTAAAAGCCGCGCTCGTAAGTTGCAACGGCGAAAAGATAAAGCTGACGAGCGGCGAACAGGTGGA
Organism: Roseburia sp.; assembly: GCA_023665905.1. GTDB lineage: Bacteria > Bacillota > Clostridia > Christensenellales > Pumilibacteraceae > Anaerocaecibacter. Next base: position 302,288 of record JAMPDA010000001.1, on the reverse strand, counting down.
AAAAGTCAAGTCCGATCTCGACGGCGCCGAATACAGAGTGGAAAACGTAAAAAAGAGCGTAACGCGCGCGCACCCGTATGCGCCGTTCATAACCTCCACTATGCAACAGGACGCAATGAATAAGCTCGGTATGAGCCTCAGGCAGACTTCCGCCGCGGCGCAGACGCTCTACGAGGGCGTGGATATTCCCGGCGAGGGCAAGGTCGCGCTTATAACTTATATAAGAACGGACTCCACGCGCGTGTCGGGCGAAGCGATAGCCGCCGCGCGCGAGTATATAGGCGAAAAGTTCGGCAGCGAATATCTGCCCGAAAAGCCCAATTATTACGCGTCCAAAAAGAGCGCGCAGGACGCGCATGAGGCGATACGTCCCATATCGCTCGAGCGCACTCCGGCGAGCGTAAAGCCGTACTTGAATAAGTACAACTTTATGCTTTACGATCTCATATACAAGCGGTTTTTGGCGAGCCAAATGGCGGACGCCACGTACAATTCCGTGTCGGTGGATATATCGGCGCGCGAATACGGTTTCCGCATAAGCGGCAGAACGCCGATATTCGACGGATTTTGCAAGGTTTACGCGCCGACCGACAGAAACGACAAGGACGAAAAGGACGGCGAAGGGCGCGTTCCGGAGCTTGTGTGCGGCGAAACGCTCGATTTTGCGGAATACATCGCCGAGCAGAAGTTTACAAAGCCGCCGGCGCGCTACACCGAGGCGAGCCTCGTAAAGGCGATGGAGGAAAAGGGCATAGGCCGTCCTGCCACGTACACGCCTACGGTAACGCTGCTGTTTGTGCGCAAGTACATCGAAAAGGACGGGCGCGCGATCATGCCGACGGAGCTCGGCTGCAAAGTTACGGATATGCTGGTAAAGTATTTTCCGGATATTATGGACGTCGGGTTTACGGCGCATATGGAAGACGAGCTCGACGGGATAGAAGACGGCGGCGTGCGCTGGCAGAACGTAATAGCCGGCTTTTACGACGGCTTCGAGGACAAGATAAAAGCCGCCAAGGACGACGATTTTACGCTCAAAGAGCCCGACGAGGAAACAGACTATGTTTGCGACAAGTGCGGCGCGAAAATGGTTGTAAAGACGGGACGGTTCGGCAAGTTTTTGGCGTGCCCGAACTACCCCAAGTGCAAAAATACGAAAAATCTCGACGAAAACGGAAATATCGCCGAGCCGAAACAGCCCGAAACTTCGGACGTCGTTTGCGACAAGTGCGGCGCGAAGATGGTGGTCAAAACGGGCAGATACGGCAAGTTTTTGGCGTGTCCCAACTACCCGAAGTGCAAAAATATCGTCAATATAGATCCCGCGCAAAACAAGAGCGACGACGTTCTTCCGCCTTGTCCCAAGTGCGGCAAGCCGCTCAAAAAAATCACGACGCGAAAATCTGTGTTTTACGGTTGCACCGGCTATCCAAACTGCGACTTTGCGCTGTCGGCGCGGCCTACGAGCGAAAAGTGCCCTCAGTGCGGCGCGTATCTCGTGGAAAAGACGGGCAAAAGCGGCAAGTATGTCAAATGCTCGTCAAAGGAATGTAAATATAAGCGCAACGTCGGCGAAGGCGATGAAAAGTCCGTTCGCAGTTGACGTAATAGGCGGCGGACTTGCCGGCTGCGAAGCGGCGTTGCAGCTCGCCGCGCGCGGTGTGCGCGTGCGCCTGTTCGAGGCAAAACCCAAGTGGCGTTCTCCTGCGCACAAGAGCGAGGGACTTGCCGAGATAGTTTGTTCCAATTCGCTCAAAAGCACGTCCGAAACGACGGCAAGCGGCACGCTTAAAAACGAGCTCGATGCGCTCGGCTGTAAGCTCCTTTCCGTTGCGCGCGGCGCGTCCGTGCCTGCCGGCAGTGCGCTCGCGGTGGATCGCGACGTGTTTTCCGCACGCGTCACCGAGCTCGTGTGCGGCGATCCCAATATCGAACTCGTGCACGAAATCAAGCGCGATATCGCCGGCGACGGACTTACGATAGTGTGCGTCGGGCCGGTCTGTCACGATGCGATAGCGTCGGCGCTCGGCGAAGTGACCGGCAGCGACTCGCTGTATTTTTACGACGCGGCGGCGCCTGTTATCACCGCCGAATGTGTGGATATGAGCAGGGCGTTTTTCGGCGCGCGCTACGGCAAGGGCGGCGACGATTATTTGAACTGCCCGATGACAAAGGACGAGTATACGGCGTTCTACGACGCGCTGTGCGGCGCGGAACGCGCAAAGGACGAGATAGGCGGCGTGTTCGAAGGCTGTATGCCCGTGGAAGTCATGGCGGCGCGCGGCGTAGACGCGTTGCGCTTCGGTCCGTTGCGTCCGGTGGGATTTAATGAAATGGGTAAGCCGTACGCCGTGCTTCAGCTCCGCAGGGAAAACGCGCAGTCCACGCTGTACAACATGGTCGGGTTCCAAACAAATCTCAAGTTCGGCGAGCAGCGGCGCGTGTTTTCCATGATACCTGCGCTAAAAGATATAGAAATCGTCAGATATGGGGTCATGCACCGCAACACGTTTATCGACGCGCCCAAAGTCCTGAGAGCCGATCTGCGCCTTAAAGCGCGGCCGAATATTTTTATCGCCGGTCAGCTATGCGGTGTGGAAGGGTATGTGGAAAGTATCGCTACGGGACTGCTTGCCGCGCTTAACGCGTACAGACTGCTGTGCGGCGAAGAAACGGCTGTGCCGCCGCGCGAGAGTATTATCGGCGCGCTTTGCGAATACATTACCGCGCCCAACGCGGACTTTCAGCCTATGAACGCCAATTTCGGAATACTGCCGCCGCTCGACGGCGTGAAAAAAGCGGAACGCAAGCTCGCGTATTATTCGAGAAGCGACGCGGCGATAAAAGAATGGGCGCAAAAGATAGGCGTACAGCCGTGAGAAACCGCATAAAACCATTTGTCAAGACGATTAATTTGTGATATACTTGTTTTCAAGCGGCGCAGAAATGCGTTCGCAAACCGACGGCGATCGGCACTCGGTCGTCAAGTCGGAAGGGAGATCGAAATATGAAGCTCGAAGGAACAACCATTGTCGGGGTCAGAAGAAACGGCGAAACCGTGCTGGCAGGCGACGGTCAGGTGACGCAGAACAATTCCGTTATTATGAAAGGCAATGCCAAAAAGGTGCGCCGCGTATATAACGGCGAAGTCGTGCTCGGGTTCGCAGGATCGGTGGCGGACGCGTTTACTTTAAGCGAACGGTTCGAGGAGATGCTCAATAAGTATTCGGGCAACCTCATGCGCGCCGCGGTGGAACTCGCAATGCTTTGGCGCGGCGACCGCAATCTGCGCCAGCTCGAAGCGCTCATGATAGTCGCGGACAAAAAAGATATGTTCATCGTTTCGGGCAGCGGCGACGTCATCGAGCCGGAGCACGGCATATGCGCCATAGGTTCGGGCGGCAATTATGCGCTCGCGGCAGGCCGCGCGCTTATAGAAAACACCGAACTTTCCGCAGAGCAGATAGCAAGGGAAGCCATGCGCATAGCGTCCGATATTTGCGTATTCACCAACTCCAATATCGTAGTCGAGGTGGCATAATGGACCTTACGCCCAAGCAGATAGTTTCGGAGCTCGACAGATACATCATAGGTCAGACAAAAGCCAAGCGCGCCGTCGCGATAGCGCTTCGTAATCGCTATCGCAGAGGTAGGTTGCCGGAGGCTGTGCGCGACGAGATAACGCCCAAAAACATAATCATGAAAGGCCCTACGGGCGTAGGCAAGACGGAGATCGCGCGTCGGCTCGCCAAAATAATGCGCGCGCCGTTTATCAAGGTCGAAGCGACCAAATACACCGAAGTCGGCTATGTCGGGCGCGACGTGGAGTCGATGATACGCGATCTCGCGGAAACCGCCGTGCATCTCGTTAAAGAAGAACAGATGGCGGTCGTGGAAAGCAAGGCGCGCAGGTTTGCCGAAGAAAAGATAATCGACGCCGTCGTCAAGGCGCGCAAAAAGAACAATGCGGATATAGCCGAATCGGTCATCAAGGCGCAGGTCACGGACGATCTCCACGACGGCAAGCTGAATAAGATGATGATCGAGATAGAGGTGGCGGAGCGTCCGCCGCAGCTTGAAGCAATGCCCGGCATGAGCATAGACATCAATTTGAACGACATGCTCGGAAGCTTGAGCAATCTCATGCCGCAACGCAAAAAGCGCCGCAAAGTTACCGTCGAAGAAGCTATTTCGCTGTACATGGAAGAGGAGAGCGAAAGGCTTTTGGACATGGACGCAATAAAGTCGGAGGGCGTGCGGCGCGCGCAGGAAGACGGCATAATATTTATCGACGAGATAGACAAGATAGCCAATCGCCAAGGCGCGAGCGGCGGCATGGACGTATCTCGAGAGGGCGTCCAGCGCGACATTCTTCCCATAGTCGAGGGCTGTACAGTAATGACCAAGTACGGCGCGATAAAAACCGACTACATTCTTTTCATCGCCGCCGGCGCTTTCCAAATCTCGAGCGTGACCGATCTCATACCCGAATTGCAGGGCAGATTTCCCATTCGCGTCGATCTCGAATCGCTGACATTCGAGGACTTTGTAAAGATATTTACGGAGCCCGAAAATGCGGTCACGCGGCAGTATGCGGCAATGCTGTCCGTAGAGAACATAAATCTCACCTTTACGCCCGACGCTATCGAGGAAATGAGCCGTATAGCGGTGCTGGAAAACGAAACGGGCGAGGACATCGGCGCGCGGCGGTTGCACACTGTTATGGAAAGTTTGCTCGAGGATATAAGCTTCAATGCCGACGGCAACAATCCCGTTCTGGACGTTAAGGTGGACAAGGCGTATGTTACGGAGCATCTCGCAAAAGAGATATCCGCGCACGACTTAAAGAAGTATATTCTGTAGTTATATGATAAACATTCCCAAAGGCACAAAAGACATGCTTCCGCGCGACGCGTACAAGTGGCGTGCGGTGGAAAACGCGGCGCGAAAGACCGCCGATAAGTACAACGCCAAGCAGATACGGACGCCCGTTTTCGAGAGCGCCGATCTGTTTTTGCGTTCTATCGGCGACAGCACGGACATAGTCAACAAAGAGATGTATCTGTTCACTGACAAGGGCGGACGGAAAATGGCGCTTCGTCCCGAGGGCACTGCCGGCGTTATGCGCTCGTTTATAGAAAACAATCTCGGCGAGAGCCTTCCGTTAAAGCTGTATTATATCGAGTCGGTGTACCGTTACGAGCAGCCGCAAGCCGGCAGATACAGGGAACATCACCAGTTCGGCGCGGAATTTTTCGGCGGCGAGCTTCCGTGCTTCGACGTCGAACTTTTGTGCATGGCGCATGATTTTTTGCGCGAAGTCGGTTTCGACGATCTGACATTGCACATAAACAGTATCGGTTGCGCCGAGTGCAGGGCAAAATACAATGCCGCGCTGCGCACATTCTTGCGCGAGGCGGACGGCGATATCTGCGCCGACTGCCGACGCCGCGCCGAAGTCAATCCGCTCCGCGCACTCGATTGCAAGGTTCCGTCCTGCCGCGAGCTGTATAAAAACGCGCCCAAGTTGGACGACTATCTGTGCGACGGGTGCAAGACGCACATGGCGGAGGTCTTGCGCGGGCTCGACGAAAACGGGATACGCTACGTCTGCGACCGCAATCTCGTCCGCGGGCTCGATTATTACACGCGTACCGTTTTCGAGTTTTGCGACGGCGATATGGCGGTGCTCGGCGGCGGAAGATACGACGGGCTGTGCGAAAGCCTCGGCGGCAAGCATATGCCGTGCGTCGGGTTCGGATGCGGAATAGAGCGGCTCATTGCGGCCGCGGAAGCGCGAGGTATCGATCTCGGCGCGATACGACCGCAAGTATATGTCGCGGCGCAGTGCGACGAAGCGCGCGCAGAGTGCGGACGCATAGTCAGGGCGCTACGGCATGCGGATATATCCGCGGAGTGCGATCTGATGAATAAGAGCCTGAAGGCGCAGTTCAAGTATGCCGACAGACAGGGATATCTGTATGTTCTGACGGTGGGCGAAAGCGAACTCGAAACGGGCGTGTACGCATTGAAGCGCATGTCGGACGGAAGCGTTACGCAGATAAACAAAGACGATCTTACTCGAGAAGTCAGGAGGATATTATGCCGAGAATAGGCGACAGAACATGCTATTGCACCGAGCTTACCGAAAAAGACATCGGCAAAACGGTCACTGTAAAGGGTTGGGCGGCAAAACGCCGCGACTTCGGCGGACTTATTTTCGTCGATCTCCGCGACCGCACCGGACTGCTGCAAGTGGTGTTCGACGCATCGGTCGCAAAAAATTTCGCGCTTGCCGAAAAGGTGCGCAGTGAATACGTGCTCGCGGTCACGGGCAGACTGCGCTCGAGAAGCGACGAAACGATAAACCCCAAACTCAAGACGGGCACGATCGAGCTGCTCGCGATCGACGCGGAAATACTTTCCGATTCGGAAACTCCGCCGTTTGTCATCGACGAAGCGGACGGCGTCAGCGAGATGACGCGCCTAAAATACAGATATCTCGACTTGCGCACGGAAAACATGACAAAGCGCATGAAGCTGAGAAGCGACATCATGCACGTCACGCGCGAATATCTGCACGACAACGGGTTTTGGGAGATAGAAACGCCGTATCTCGGCAAGTCCACGCCCGAGGGCGCGCGCGACTATCTTGTTCCGTCGCGCGTACGCAACGGCGCGTTTTACGCATTGCCGCAGTCGCCGCAGCTTTATAAACAGCTTCTCATGATAGGCGGAATAGACAGATATTATCAAATAGCGCGTTGCTTCCGCGACGAGGACTTAAGAGCAAACCGCCAACCGGAGTTTACTCAGATAGACTTGGAAATGTCGTTCGCCGACCAAGAGCAGATAATGGACATGACTTACGGTCTTGTCCGCAGGATATTTTCGGAATGCGGCGGAATAGAACTGCCCAAAGAGATACGAAAAATGCCTTACGACGAGGCGATGCGCAGGTTCGGTTCGGACAAGCCCGATACTCGATTCGGCTTGGAGCTCATCGACGTTTCCGATATCGTAAAGGACTGCGGATTTCAGGTGTTCGAACGCGCCGTCGCCGATAAGAACGGCAGCGTCAGGCTGATAAACGCCAAGGGCTTTGTAGACGAGGATAATCAGATACTGTCGCGGCGCGATATCGACGCGCTCGGCGAGTTCGTAAAGACGTATAAAGCAAAGGGCCTTGCCTGGATATCGGTGCGCAAAAACGGCGAGTTGCTGTCCTCCATAACCAAGTTCATGTCCAAAGAAACCGTCGATAAGCTGTTGGAGCGCGCAAACGCTCAGCCCGGCGATCTGTTGCTGTTCTGCGCCGACAAAAACGAGATAGTATTCAAAACGCTCGGCGCACTGCGCCTGCACCTTGCGGAAAAGGGCAACCTCATAGACAGATCGAAGTTCGACGTTTTGTGGCTCGTCGATTTCCCCATGTTCGAGTGGAGCGACGAGGAAAAGCGGTTCGTCGCGCAACATCACCCGTTCACGATGCCGCACGAGAGCGATATAGAGTTTTTGGAATCCGATCCGGTGCGCGTACGCGCCGCCGCGTACGACCTTGTAATAAACGGCGAGGAATCGGGCGGCGGAAGTCTGCGTATCTACGACAGAAACCTGCAAAAGCGCATTTTCAAAATCCTCGGGCTGACCGATGAAACGATAGAGGACCGCTTCGGATTTTTCGTCAATGCTTTCAAGTACGGCGCTCCGCCGCACGGCGGTCTTGCGTTCGGGCTCGATCGGCTCGTGATGATGCTGTCGGGAACGGATAATATAAAGGACGTCATAGCGTTCCCCAAAATACAGAATGCGTCCGATGTGATGACGCAGGCGCCGACGCCCGTAGACAAAAATCAAACCGACGAGCTGGGAATTAAACTTGTCGAAAAGGTTTGACAGAACAATAGCGCTTTTGGGCGAGGATAAGTTCCGCGCGCTTAAAGCCGCAGACGTACTGATAGTGGGTCTCGGCGGTGTGGGCGGCGCGGTCGTCGAATGTCTTGCCCGATCGGGAATAGGCAGTTTCATGCTCGTGGATGGCGACGTTTTCGAGCCGACGAACCTGAACAGACAGATACTGTGTACGGAAGCGACGCTCGGGTCGCATAAGACCGAAGCGGCAAAAGACCGCATAGCCGCCATAGATCCCGCCGCGCGAGTGAGCGTCGTTACGGAATACGTAACCGCGGACAACGTGCGTGGGATCGTCGGGGAAAGGAAGTTTTCGTTTTGCGTGGACGCGATAGACGATATTTCCGCCAAGGTCGAACTCGTTGCGGCGTGCCGCGGACATGATGTCCCCGTAATTTCCGCTATGGGCGCAGGAAACCGCACCGACTGCCGATTTACCGTCTGCGACGTGTACGCGACTAAAAACGACCCGTTGGCGCGCAAGTTCAGACATGAACTGCGGGCGCGCGGCGTCGATTCGCTCGACGTGATCTGCGCGGAAACGCCGCCGTCATTGCGCCGCGGCACGCCCGCTTCGATCGCTCCGCCGCCCACCGTAATGGGCGCGATGATAGCGCAATACGTAATAAACAGGCTGTGCGCATGACGGAACGGTGCATTATAAAAAAGCGGAAGCGCGGCGTCGCTTACATAGAAATTGAGCGCAAAGACAGTTGCGGCGGCTGCAATATTTGTTCTTTTAACAACAAAAAGTCCATAGTCGTGCCCGCCGTTTGCGAAATAGAGGCGAGTGTAGGGCAGTATGTGAACGTCGAAATGCCCACAAGATCCGTCGGCGCGGCGTCGCTGCTGATATACGCGTTGCCGCTGCTGCTGTGCGTCATCGGCGCCGTATGCGGATATCTTTGCGGAGAATGGTGGCTTCAGCCCGTTCTTGCCGCAGTCGGACTTGCGATAGGCATAGCTTGCGCGGTTTGCGTAGACAGGGCGTACAGAAAGCGCTCGGGCGTACTTCCCAAGGTCGTCGCGATCGCGGATACGGGCGCGGACGTCGCGCAAACACACTACGATGAAAAAGCCGTAAAAGGAGAATAATATGGAACTCGAACTTATCGAAAAGACCGATCCCGAAGTCGCCGCAAGCATGCGACGGGAGCTCGATCGCCAGCGCAACAAGATAGAGCTTATTGCGAGCGAAAACTTTGTTTCGCCTGCGGTAATGGCTGCGGCAGGCTCGCATTTGACCAATAAGTACGCGGAAGGATATCCGCAAAAACGCTATTACGGCGGTTGCGAGTATGTGGACGAAATAGAGTCGCTCGCCATAGAACGCGCAAAAAAGCTGTTCGGCGCCGAGCATGCCAACGTTCAGCCGCACTGCGGAGCGAACGCCAATCATGCGGTGTTCTATGCCGTCCTTCAGCCCAACGACACGTATCTCGGCATGGACCTTGCGCACGGCGGACATCTTACGCACGGCTCCAAGGTCAACTATTCGGGCAGATATTACAATGTTATCCCGTACGGCGTGGACGAAAAGACGGAAACGATAGACTACGACGCGGTGGCGCGGCTCGCCGCGGAGCACAAGCCCAAACTCATTTTGGCAGGCGCATCGGCGTATCCGCGCGTTATCGACTTTAAAGCGTTCCGCAAGATCGCCGACGATGTGGGCGCGGTGTTCATGGTAGACATGGCGCATATCGCAGGTCTTGTCGCGGCAGGGCTTCATCCCAATCCCGTGGAGTACGCCGATATAGTGACCACCACTACGCACAAGACGCTTCGCGGTCCTCGCGGCGGCATGATACTGTGCAAAGAGCAGTTCGCAAAGGCGATAGACAAGGCGATATTCCCGGGCACGCAGGGCGGTCCGCTCGAGCACATAATAGCGGCAAAAGCCGTCGCGCTCAAAGAGGCGGCTTCCGAAGACTACAAGCGCTATCAGGCGCAGATTGTAAAGAACGCCGCGGCGCTCGCAAAAGCGCTGGGCGAGCGCGGCATTAAACTCGTTTCGGGCGGAACGGATAACCACTTGATGCTCGTAAAGCTCTCCGGCGTTACGGGTAAAGAACTCGAAACGCTTTTGGACGAGTGCAACATCACCGTCAATAAGAACGCTATCCCGTTCGACAAACTGCCGCCTTCCAAGACGTCCGGCATACGTATCGGCACGCCCGCCGTCACTACGCGCGGCATGAAAGAGCCGCAAATGCGCGTCATTGCCGACTGTATCGCCGACGCGATAGAAAAGGGCGAGCAGGCAAAGCAGGATATACTCCGCCGCGTAGCGGAGCTTACGGCGCAATTTCCGCTGTACTAAATTCTTTCGCGTCGCGTAGCGGCGCTTCCGCCCGAAAGGAGATCAAACATGCGTCTATCTACGCGAGCAACATACGGAATGAGATTGTGCTTTATGCTGGCGCTGTCTAAAGCTCCGCTCAGCGCGGCGCAGCTCGTGCGCCAGACGGACGTCGGGCTGAAGTATATCGAACAGCTTTTGGCTATGCTGAGACGCGGCGATATAGTAACCGCATACAGAGGCAAGACGGGCGGATATGTTTTGGCGCGCGAGCCGCAAAACATCACGCTGAAGGACATGCTCGACGCGCTCGAGGACGGCTTTGTCGCGCCCGAATGTGTAATGGGCGTCTGCGACGATATGTACTGTCCCAACAGAAACATTTTGAGCACGCTGAACGTCGAGATAAACAAGCTGTTCGCAAGTATAACGCTACTCGATATCGTCAACGATTACAGATCTAATTGCGGCGCTAACGCCGATGTCAAGCAATGAAAACTCCGATATATCTCGATTATGCCGCAACTACGCCGGTGTCGTCTGCGGCAGCGGCGGCGGCCGCGCCGTATTACGCCGCGCGGTTTTTCAATCCGCTGTCGGCACATTCGCTCGGTCAGAAAGCCGCCGCGGCGATAGAGCTTTCGCGCGAAAAATGCGCGGCGGCGATAAATGCGCGCGCTTCGGAAATAGTTTTTACCTCGGGCGGCACGGACGCGGTAAATAAAGCCGTCACGTACGCGCTCGACGGCGCGAAAAAGCGCATAGTGATATCCGCGATAGAGCACGATTCCGTTTTCGCGGTCGCAGAGCACATAGGTAAATACGGTTATACGGTGGACTGCGTCTCTCCGTCGGCGGACGGAGTGATAACTCCCGAGGCTTTGGAAAAGGCGATGGACGGCGATACGGCGCTCGTGTGCGTAATGACCGTAAACAACATAACGGGCGTTATTCAGCCTATAAGCGAACTTTGCGCGATCGCGCACAGGCATGGCGCGCTGTTTTTTACGGACGCGGTGCAGGCGGTCAATTCGTTAAGTATAAATGTGCGCGAAACTGATGTCGATTTTCTTGCCGTGTCCGGTCACAAGTTCTATGCGCCTAAGGGCGTCGGCGTTCTCTATGTAAGATCGGGCATAAAAAAAGCCCTTAACCCTTTCGGTTACGGTAAGCATGAAGGGACGCCCGACGTTCCTTCCGTAGCGGCGATAGGCGAAGCGGCGGAGATAGCCGCGCGTGCCGTATCGGAAAACCGCGAGCATGCGGAAAAGATCAAAAGCGCATTTCTCGGCGAACTCAACTGCGGCATCGAAGTGTGTAATGGCGTCGCTAAAATTCCCGATATCGTGTCGGTGACATTCGACGGCGTAAACGGCGGCAGGCTGGCTGTCGCGCTGTCGATAGCCGGCGTTTGCTGTTCCGTCGGGTCGGCGTGTTCGGCAGGCTCCGCAACGCCGCCGCGCGCACTTTCAGCGATGGGACTTAAAAATGCGGATAGTTCCGTTCGCTTTTCGTTCGGCGCGCAAACGACGGCAGACGAAGCGGTGTGTGCGGCGCGCATCGTAAACGACACGGTAGCGCGCCTTACGAAAAAGAGCTGAAAAAACTATTTTTCCTCGAGCTTTTCCTGAGCGGACTGAAGCACTTTTTCGGGGACTTTCGATTTTTCCATTTTTTTGAGCGCGACCGCACCGAGTACCGCGCCGAGCGTCATGCCCATAAGCAAGCGTTTCATAATGTATATCCTCCGAAGATATTATGCGTCGTGTTTCGCATAATATACGCAAGACGCCGCGTTAAAATACAGTAGCGGCAAGTACGCTCTAAAAAAAGCGGAATATTTTTTCCAAAACGCTGTCAAAACGCGTTCGTTTGTGTTATAATGGTTCGGTGGAAGTCGGCAAAAAATTACTCGGAGTGGATTTCGGTCTAAAGCGCGTGGGGTTTGCGGAATGTGACAGTATGCACATGCTCGCCACTCCGCTTGACGTTTATCGCACGAGATCGATGCGCGAGTCTATAGACTACACTGTTTCCGTCTGTAATCGGCGCGACATAGGCGGAATAGTCGTCGGGCTTCCGCTCAATTTGGACGGAACGGAATCGCTCCAATCGGGCAGGGCGCGCGCGTTTGCGCGCGTGCTCGAACGGGTGAGCGGACTTCCCGTAGAGCTTTTCGACGAGCGGCTCACCACGGTTGAAGCGGACGAGCTTCTCAGGGAAGCCGGAGTAAAAAAAGCGGCGGAGCGCGCCGCACTTGTAGACAGTATGGCGGCAAAAGTGATTTTGCAAAGCTATATCGAAAATAACAAAAAACGGAGTTGAACATGGCAGACAAGCAAGACAAGGAAGTCGAAATTATCGACGACGACGAAGTTATCACGCTTTACGACGACGACAACAAGCCCGTAAAATTTTACGAGGTCGCGTGCGTGGAGTATCAGGGCGAGTTTTACGCGCTGTTGCAGCCCGTCGAACCCATAGAGGGCCTCGGCGAGGACGAGGCGCTTATTTTCAAAGTGCGCGAGGAAGACGAGGACAACGACGTGTTCGAACCCGTCACGGACGAAAGCGTGCTCGAAGCGGTGTTCGACGAGTACTTAAAAGCCGTTGCGGAAGCGGAAGACGGCTGCTGCGACGATGACGGTTGTGATTGCGGTTGCGAGCATGAGCACGGTCACGACTGTGACTGCGGCTGCGAACACGGCGATAAATAGCTTTTACGTGCTTATTGCACGTAAAAAAGCGTAAAAAGGACGGAAAAGTATTTGCGTTAATACTTTTGATGTGCTATAATAACAACACTACTCACTCGATCGTTTTTCTGTGCGCGGTTAAATTTTTCATGGTCGCGTATGATCGAGGCGGTAAAACGGAGAAATCATGGCTAATGTTATCACGATGAAACAGCTTCTCGAAGCGGGCGTTCATTTCGGACATCCCACGCGCAAGTGGAATCCCAAAATGAAAAAGTATATTTATGTCGCGCGTAACGACATATACATCATCAACCTCGAAAAGACGGTGGAAATGATCGACAAGGCGTATGCGTTTGTTAAAGACGTAGCGTCCGAAGGCAAGTCCATTCTCTTTGTCGGCACCAAAAAGCAGGCGCAGGAAGCTATCATGCAGGAAGCGCAGAAGTGCGGCATGTACTACGTCAAGTCGCGCTGGCTGGGCGGCACGCTTACCAATTTTTCGACCATTCGTTCGCGTATAGAGCGGCTCAACAAACTCAACCTCATGGAAAAAATGAACGAGTTTGCGTTGCTCCCCAAAAAGGAAGTTTTAAAGCTCAAAGCGGAGCGTGACAAGCTCGAAGAAAATCTCGGCGGCATAAAAGATATGCGCGCATTGCCGGGCGCATTGTTCGTTGTCGATCCCAAAAAGGAGCACAACGCTATACTCGAAGCGCGCAAACTCCATATCCCCATCGTCGCTATCGTGGACACCAACTGCGACCCCGACGAAGTAGACTACGTCATACCGGGCAACGACGACGCTATCCGCGCTATCAAGCTCATTGCCGGAGCAATGGCTGACGCCGTTATCGAGGCGCGCGAGGGCGAGGAAGGCTTAGCCGCGCGTCGCGCAGTGGAAGCGCAAATGCAGGCGGAAGCGGAAAGAGCCAAAGCCAATGTGGAAGTCGTAAACGAGCCTGCGTCGCAAGAGCAGCTCGATAAGCTCGCAAACGGCGCTGCCGCGGAAGAACCCGCTACGGAAACCGCGACGGAAAGCAAATAAGCAAATATGTTCCGCAGTTTTGTCGCGCAAAGGAGTTTTGCGGCGTTATCCGGCGGAACTAAATTATAAAAAACCAAGAGAGGTCATATTATGGAAATCACAGCAAAGGACGTTGCAAAGTTAAGAGATATAACAGGCGTCGGCATGATGGCGTGCAAAAAAGCGCTCATCGAAACAAACGGCGACATGGATAAAGCGTGCGAATATCTGCGCGAGCAGGGCATGTCCATCGCCGCCAAAAAGGCGTCGAGGATAGCCGCGGAAGGCGCGGTGTGGGCGCATATTAGCGACGACAAAAAGGTCGGCGCGCTCGTCGAGATCAACTGCGAATCCGACTTTGTGGCAAAGAGCGACGTTTTTGTGGCGCTTTGCAAAAAAATAGCCGCCGCCGCGGCGTGCAGCGAAGCGGCGGACGCGGAAGCGCTTAAAGCCGTCAAGACGGCAGACGGCACGGTGGAGGAGCTCATTACGGCGGCCACCGCCAAGACGGGCGAAAAGATATCCCTTCGCCGCGTTGCCATTCAAAAGTGCGAAAGCGGCATTCAGGAAGCGTACATTCACATGGGCGGCAAAATGGGCACGCTCGTCGAGCTTAAGTGCGAGGGCGACGCCGGCGCGGCGGTTGCCGATATCGTTGCGACCGCTCACGACGTAGCTATGCATATTGCGGCATTCCAGCCGCCGTACGTGCGCAAGTCCGACGTTCCGCAGGCGGATGTCGATCACGAGCGCGAAATCATTCATCAACAGCTTTTGAACGACGAGAAGAACAAGAAAAAGCCCGAGCAGGTTTTGGTGAAAATTGCCGACAACAAGCTCGGAAAGTTCTTTGAAGAAAACTGCTTGCTGTATCAGGCGTTCGCAAAAGACCCGTCCGTCACGGTCGAACAGTTTGTGGCTGCGGCATCCAAAAAGACGGGCGTCAAGCTCGACGTGGAGCGCTTCACCAAGTTCGTCATGGGCGAGGGCATTGAAAAGCGTTCCGACAATTTGGCGGAAGAAGTAGCAAAGCTGTCCGCGAAATAATTATTTATCGGCTTACGGAATCAACGGTAAGCCGATTTTTGCAATTTTTCGGTAAAGTGTGGGATAATGTTTAAAAGAGTGTTGTTAAAGCTCAGCGGCGAAGCGCTCGCCGGCGCGTCCGGAACGGGTATCGATCCCGTCACGGTGGACAAGGTAGTAAGCCAAATAGTCGAGCTTTCCAAGTCCGGTGTGGAGATCGCCATTGTGGTCGGCGGCGGAAATTTTTGGCGCGGCCGTCAGGGCGTTGCAATGGACAAAGTGACCGCGGATCACATGGGCATGCTCGCAACTATTATGAACGCATTGGCGTTGCAGGACGCGATAGAAAAGAAGGGCGTACAAACTCGCGTGCAGACGGCTCTGTCCATTCCCGCCGTCGCCGAGCCGTTCATTTTGAGAAAGGCTTTGCGGCATTTCGAGAACAAGCGCGTCGTCATATTCGCGTGCGGCACGGGCAACCCGTACTTTACGACCGATTCCGGCGCGGCGCTTCGCGCGGCGGAGATCAAGGCGGACGTGCTTTTGATGGCAAAGAACGTAGACGGCGTGTACGACTGCGATCCCAAGCTCAATAAAAACGCCAAAAAGTTCGACGAGCTTACGTACATGGACGTCATCAACAAGGGCATTGTAGTCATGGACTTTACGTCCGTGACGATGTGTATGGAAAACAAAATACCCATCGTGGCTTTCGGCTTATCCGAAGAAAACAGTATCATTCGCGCGGTGTCGGGCGAGAAAATCGGCACAATCATAAAGTAGAGGTAAGTATGCAAAACGAAAAATTGATCGAACAGTCAAACAAGATCGACGAAAAATTCGGCAAGGTCTTGGATCATTTAAAGAGCGAACTCAACTCCATGCGCGCAGGCAGAGCCAATCCGGTGGTGCTCAACCGCGTAATGGTGGATTACTACGGCATGCAGACGCCGCTCAATCAAATGGCTAATATATCGGTGCCCGACGCGCGCACGCTCCTCGTGTCGCTGTACGACGTTTCGGCGCTCAAGGAAGCAAAAAAGGCGATAATAGCCGCCGATCTCGGCATCAATCCCGTGGACGACGGCAAGGTTATTCGCCTGTCTTTTCCGCAGCTCACGGAGGAGCGCCGCAAGGACTTGATAAAGCAGGTGCGTAAAGTCGGCGAGGATAGCAAAGTGGCGCTTCGCAACGAGCGGCGCGACGCGCTCGACTTCGGCAAAAAGATAAAGAAAGAAGTTTCCGAGGACGAGTTTGCGGAGTACGAAAAGCTCATTCAGAAAAAGCTCGACGGCTTTACGGAAAAAGTCGATAAGCTGATCAAGGAAAAGGAAGCCGACCTGCTTGAGATCTGACACCGCCGACAGTACCGGTGTGCCGCAGCACATCGGAATAATCATGGACGGAAACGGCAGATGGGCGTCCAAGCGCCTTTTGCCGCGAAGCGCCGGACACCGCGCAGGCGTCAAAAATATTACGCCCGTCGTGTCCTGCGCACTCGAGTACGGTGTTAAATGCGTAACGCTGTACGCGTTTTCCACGGAAAACAAGGACCGTCCCAAGTCCGAGGTCGATTCGCTTATAGACCTTATTCGCAAGCGCTTGAAACCAATGACGCGCGACCTTATAGCGCGCGGCGCGCGCGTGATGTTTTCGGGCGACGAAACGTATTTTCCGGACGACGTGCGGAAGATAATGTCCGATATCGTCGAAGAAAACACGGACGATAACGCGCAAGTCGTCAACATCGCGCTGAATTACAGCGGCAGATCGGAGATAGTGCGCGCGGCGCGGCTCGCGGCGGAAAGCGGCGATATAGACGAAGCGGCAATAGAGCGGCACTTATACACAGCGGAGCTTCCGCCGCTCGATATGATAGTGCGCACAGGCGGCGAAAAGCGGCTTAGTAATTTTCTTTTATATCAGGCGGCGTACAGCGAACTGTTTTTTACGGATACGCTGTGGCCCGATTTCGATGAAAGCGAACTAACGACTATGCTCGGCGAATACAAGCGCCGAACGAGAAAATTCGGTAAACTATGAAAAAAGACAGAGTTGTAACAGGAACATTTATAGCCATAGTTTATGTGGCGGTCGTACTGTTGGCGTTGTATGTTCACCCGATATTTTTCGACGTGTTCATATTTTTGCTTGCGCTCGGCGGTGCGTACGAGATGTCGAGAGCTTTGCCCAAGATCATGAGCGAGCCGATACTCGCTATCGACCTCGCGGAAATAGTAGTGAGCTTCGGCGCGTTTTGGTTTTCACAGTACTTTTTCAAGACATATGCGGCGGGGATCGCGGCGGCTTTTGCCGTGCTCGTGCTCGCCGTCGTCGTGACGGTTATCGTTACGGCGTGTTCCAAGACATATGTAAAGGGCAATGCGGTTTCTACAGTGTTCATCATGCTGTATCCGTGTTCGCTATTGATGTTCTCGCTCGGACTCAACTATTTCATGAATTTCGAGGTGGGCATAGGCGTTGTGAGCTCGTTGCCGTATCGCAGCGTCGGGATATTGCTCATGTTTTTGGTGCCTGCGCTCACAGATGTCTTTGCGTATCTCGTAGGCAGCACGTTAAAAGGCAAAAAACTCTGTCCTTCCGTAAGTCCCAATAAGACCGTGTCGGGCGCGATCGGCGGTCTTTTCGGCGGCATGCTCGGCGCCGGAGTAATACTGCTTTTGATGTACCTTGCCGAAAAGTTTTCAGTCGATCTTTTCGGGCTTTCTATGCTGACGGGCGGCTGGACGAGCACAATAATCAATTTGCTCGTGCTCGGGCTTGTCGGCGCCGTTTTCGATCAGATAGGCGATTTGGGCGCTTCTTTTATCAAAAGACGCGCCGGCATAAAAGACTACTCCAATCTGTTGCCCGGACACGGCGGTGTTTTGGACAGAGTGGACGGGTTTATTTTCTGCGGTGTGTTCTTTTACATGTACTTCGCGGTAATGGTACTGCTATGAAAAAAATAGCTGTTTTGGGCTGTACCGGCTCGATCGGCGCGCAGACGCTCGACATTGTACGTGCAAATCGCGACGAATACGCTGTTTGTGCGCTGTCCTGCGGCTCGAATATAGAAAAAATGTCCGCATATGCAAAGGAATTCGACTGCAAACTGCTCGGAGTTGGCGATCCTTCGCTGCGCGAAAAACTAAAGGAATATTGTCCGTCCGCGGAAGTGCTTTGCGGCGACGACGCGCTCGGTAAGCTCGCCGCGTGCGACGCGGATATCGTAGTGGTCGCGGTCGTCGGCATGATAGGGCTGAAAGCCGTGATGTCTGCGCTCGAGCACGGAAAGGTGATAGCGCTTGCAAACAAGGAGTCGCTCGTAGCCGGCGGCGCGCTCGTTACGGAAGCGGTAAAGCGCGGCGGCGAAATACGTCCCGTGGATTCGGAGCACTCCGCGGTGTGGCAGTGCCTGCGCGGCGAGCGCGGCGATTTTAAGCGAATAATACTCACTGCGAGCGGCGGACCGTTCTATTTTTCGCCCAAAGATATGTTTTCGTCGATAACGCCCGAACAGGCTGTCGCGCATCCGAATTGGAACATGGGCAAAAAGATATCCGTGGACAGCGCGACGATGATGAATAAAGCGCTCGAGATAATAGAAGCGCGTTGGCTGTTCGACACCGAAAACATAGACTATGTGATACATCCCGAAAGTATCGTACATTCCATGGTCGAGTTCAAAGACGGCTCGATAAAGGCGCAAGCCGGCGCGCCGGATATGCGACTGCCCATACAGTACGCGCTGTCTTATCCCAACCATGCGCCGCGTTTGTTCGACGAGTTAAATCTTCCGCTCAACTTGCGCTTTTTCGCTCCCGACGAGGATAAATTCCCCGCGCCCAAGCTCGCGCGGCAGGCGATAGCCGCCGGCGGAAACGCCGCCGTAATACTCAACGCGGCTAACGAAGCGGCGGTACGACTGTTTTTGGAGCGCAGGCTTCCGTTCGATCGGATAGTTCCTACGGTGGAACGCGCGATGCAGCACGAAAGAGCGGAAGCCGTAGCGGACGTCGAAAGCGTTTTTGAAACGCATAATCGCATTTACGACAAAATATACTTGAATATGTAATCGACTGCTCGGAGCGCGAATTGGAGTATTTTTCGTTTATAATTTTATCGATCGTCATTTTACTCGTGATGGTGCTCATACACGAACTCGGGCATTACACCGCCGCAAAGATCCTCGGCTTTACCGTCGAGGAGTTTTCCGTCGGGTTCGGACCTAAAATATTCGGAAAGCGCCGAAAGAACGGCGAGCTGTTTTCCTTACGCATGCTTCCGCTCGGCGGGTATTGCGCTTTTCTCGGCGAAACGGACGACGGAGATGCTAAGAGCGATAAAACCGATGTAAAGGCGGCTGTCGATACGTCGGATAATATATCCGCGGACGGCGCCGAACAGGCAAAAGCCGACGCGGCGACGGTCGAAAAAGAAGCGGACGGCGATTTACTGTTCTACGTAATGCGCAGTAAAATAGACGAGTGTGCGGAAACTGAGAGAGCGACAGAAGCTCAAGCGGTGCGCACCAACGCGGACGGGAAACCGCTAAAGACGTTTTACGAGCAAAAGCCCTGGAAGCGCATTATAGTCTTGCTCGGCGGTGTAGTGTTCAATTTTATATCGGCAATTATTTTTTCGCTTATTTACATCTGGTCAGTCGGCTACGCCGCGCCGCAAATAACTTCGGTGTATTCCGATCCGAGCGGTCAGCTTTACTGCCCGAACCTTCGAGTCGGGGATATCGTGCTCGCGGTAGACGGGCAAAAAATAACGGTGATGAAGGCGTTTTCGGACCTTGCGAGCAGGGTGGACGAGGGCGAAACGGTTACGTTTACCGTCGATCGCGACGGCGAAGTGACGGAAGTGCCCGTCACGCGCAGGACCGTTTCCGTCACCGACGAAAGCGGCGAAATATCGACATATGTCGGCTTTGGGTTTGTGTCGCAAACCGTCACCGTCGGCGCTACCGCGGCAAACGCGTTTAAGTATTGCGTTCCGTACACGTTCAAGCTTTCCTGGGCTATTTTGGGCTCGTTCGGGCAGCTGATTACGGGCAAGATACCCATAACTTCGGTTACGGGTCCTATCGGTTCGGTCAACACAATGGCGCAGTTATCGGCGGCGAATTGGCGGAACATACTGATACTTTTGCCGCTGCTCGCGAGCAATCTCGCGATATTCAATCTTTTGCCGTTTCCGGCGCTCGACGGCGCGCAGATCGTGTTTACGGCAGTGGAATGGATACGCAAAAAACCGATAAACAGAAAAATTCAGAACACTATAAACTTCGTCGGCATGATAGTTTTGCTGTTGTTCGTTTTGATTGTTGACATTTTGTCTTTTGCGTTGTAAACTATACGCGTGAGTAAAAGCGTAAAAATAAAAAACATAACGATAGGCGCCGGCAACAAAATAGCCGTGCAGTCCATGACAAATACGGATACGCTCGACAGCGAAGCTACGCTTGCACAGCTTTTGGCATTGCAGTCCGGCGGCTGCGACATCGGGCGGATAGCCGTTTCGAGCGACGACGAAGTGCGCTCGTGCACGAAAATAATAGGCAAAACGGACATGCCGCTCGTCGCCGATATACAGTTCGATTATCGGCTTGCCGTAAAATGCTGTGAAATAGGTTTCGATAAAATTCGGTTCAACCCCGGCAACATAGGCGACGAGAGTAAGGTCAAGATATTGGTGGACGCGTGCAAGGCGCACGGCGTGCCCATACGGATAGGCGTCAATACCGGCTCGCTCGAAAAGGATCTGATAGGCAAGCCGCCGTCCGACGCGCTCGTCGAAAGCGCGCTAAGAAACGTTCGGCTGCTCGAAAAGTTCGGTTTTTACGACACCGTGATATCGGTCAAATCGTCCGACGTCAAGACCACGGTGGACGCTTACCGTAAGCTTTCTAATAGCGTCGATTACCCGTTGCACTTGGGCGTTACGGAAAGCGGTACGGACCTGCGCGGCATAGTGCGCTCCGCCATAGGCATAGGTTCGCTGCTCGCGGACGGCATAGGCGATACGGTGCGCGTGTCGCTGTCCGGCGACCCCGTAAAGGAAGTGGAAGCGGCGCGGCTCATTTTGCAGGAAGCCGGAGTGGACCGCAATTATTGCGAGATAATATCGTGTCCCACGTGCTCGCGCTGTAAGTACGACTTAAAGTCTACTGTGGACGCGCTTAAGGACGCGACAAAGCACATCACCGTGCCGATAAAGGTCGCGGTAATGGGCTGTGTCGTAAACGGCCCGGGCGAAGCTCGCGATGCCGATTTCGGCGTCGCAGGCGGCGGCGCGGATAAAGTTGCGCTGTTCATAAAAGGGAAGGTCGTAAAGACGATAGACAGTTCGCAGATCTTGCCCGAACTCATGAAGCTGATAGAGCAAAAAGTCGGGGACTGCAATGAATAAACTTTACAGCGAAATAAACGAAAAAACCAACGGGAAATACGCCGATTTAAGATTTCCGAATGTCGCGCTCGGCGACGTCGCCACGGTGTCCGTTGTTTGTGCCGAGGACAGGCTGAACGAAGTGAAAAGCGGATACTCGCAGCTTAAGTCCGCCGTTTCGGAGATATGCGCGTTCAACGTGCCGACGGAGCTCGATATCAAACCGCAGAAAATAAGCGCCCGTGCGCTCCGCGACATCACGACGGCGTTTATGGCTAAATTTCCGTACGTCGGTTCGGCGGCGGAAACGGTGACGGCGGAGATATCTCCCGAGTGCTCGGTAAAAATGAAGATGCACAAAAGCATGTACGCGCTTGCAAAAGAAGGTTTTTTGCCGCGCCTCGAGGAGTTTTACGCCAATAATTTCGTAGAGCGCATCAAGGTTTCCGTAGACGTTACGGACTATGCGCCCAACGGGGAAACGGGCGATGCGATAAGAACTTACGCCGTGGATATAGGCGATCCGGTCATCGGCATCGTCGGCGAAAAGTCGGCTGTTTCGGCGGCGTGCGTGTCCGGCAATAACAAGAACATAGCGGTCTGCGGCGTGCTGACGATGCCGACGGAGTTCTTGAGTAAGGGCAACGATTTTTCCAAGCCGCGACTGTACGAAAAGTTTTTGCTGTGCGACGGCGAAACGTCGTTACACTGCAAGTATTTTATTGACGACGGCGTTAAGATAGACTTTGCAAAGTGCGTAAACAAAACGGTGTGCGCAGTGGGCAACACAACGCCGGAGCGCGGAAGGACGGACGAAACGGTGATGTTCGTAAACGCGCTTGCGCTTTGCAACGCGCCCGAGCTTAAGCCGCAGGGTCTGCCGGAAGTGCCGAAAAATTACGAAACGGTGACGCCCGTTCCGTACGAGGAGTATGTGCAGGCGAGCTTGTTCGACGTGCGCGAAAAGTTGCCGCCGTCGCTCGAGGGCGCGTTTGTCGCGTTCGACTTTGAAACGACCGGTCTGTCCGTTCGCAGGGATAAGCCGACGGAGATAGGCGCGGTCAAATTCGTGAACGGCGCGATAACGGAAACGTTCACCACGCTCATAGATCCGCAGCGACATATCCCCGACGAGGTGGCGCAAAAAACGGGCATAACAAACGAAATGGTCAAAGGTCAGCCGCTCATAGACGACGTTTTACCCGATTTTTACAAGTTTACGCACGGTTGCAAACTCGTCGCGCATAACATTGCGTTCGATTTCCCGTTCTTGATAAAGTACGGCAACAGATACGGCTGGGTGTTCGGCGACAGGATCACTTTCGATACGCAGGCGCTGGCGCCGCGCGCGCTGAAGGGAATAGATGTTTTAACACTTGCGCGCGTCACGGAGATGCTCGGAATAGTAAACGACACGGCGCACAGAGCGCTGTCGGACGCGATAGCTACCGCTAAGGCGTTTATCGCTATGCAGAAGCGGCTTGCTTAGGCGGCAAAATTGTAATAAAAACTTTTATAAAACGCTTGCGTTTCGCGTATGAAAGTAGTATATTATTTATAGCAATGATGGTTAGTGTGAGAGTGGGTTTTGCCCGCTCTCGCTTGCTAATTGGAGGCAGTCATAAACGGCGTTATCGAAAAGGCAAGACCTACGATAGAAAAAGTGCTCGGCGAGCTCGGATACGAGCTTGTGGATATCGAGTACGTCACGCGCTACGGCGAAAAACATCTTATCGTGTATATCGCGTCCGAAAACGGCGTTTCGCTCGACGACTGCGAAAGAGTGTCCAATGCGCTCGACGCTCCGCTCGACGCGTTAGACCCCACGGCTTCGGCGCCGTACTGCTTGGACGTGTCGTCGCCCGGGCTTGACAGGCCGTTTAAAACACAGCGCGATTTCGAGCGCAACTACGGTGTTTCCGTGGAAGTCAAGCTTTACGCGCCGCTTGCCGGCAGCAAAGATAAGCTCATAATAGGCACGCTCATCGAGCGCACGGACGAGCATGTTACGGTGGAGTGCAAGGACGGATCGAAGGATATTCCGTGCTCCGCCATAGCGCTGGTGCGACCGCACGTCGAGTTTTAAATCAAGACGAAAACCAAATAAAAACATATTCGGGAGAAATCAAAATGGCAAAGAAAAGTTCGACACTTACACTCCGCGCGGATTTTTACGACGCGCTTTCCGATTTGGAAACGGAACGCGGAATAAAAAAAGAAGTGTTTATCGATGCTTTGGAGGACGCTCTTACAAGCGCGTACAAAAAGCAGTACGGCGTTGCAAAATCGATCAAGATAGTGCTGACGCCCGAGCTTAAAACGTTTAATATCTATACTTGCCAGCGCGTCGTCGAGCAGGTCGTCGATCGCGAAACGGAAATCAGCCTCGAGGACGCTCGGCTGATAGATAAAAAATACAAGGTGGGCGACGATATTTACGGACCTGTGGACGCCAACGACTTCGGCAGGATCGTCGCGCAAATGGCAAAGCAGATAGTCACGCAAAAGCTTCGCGCCGTCGAGAGCGAAAAGGCGTACGGCGAGCTTGCCGAAAAAGAGAACGAGCTCGTGACGTGTATCGTCCAACGTATAGACGGCAAAAACGTGTGCGTGGAAATACAAAAGCTCGAGGCGATCCTGTACCCCAAAGATCAGCTTCCCAACGACCGCTTTAAAGTGGGCGACAAGATAAAGGTTTTCGTGCGTGGCATAAAACCCGGACCGCGCGGACCGCAGGTCATAGTTACGCGCTCGTCGGCAGGGTTTATTCGCAGGCTTTTCGAGCTTGAAGTTCCCGAGATCGCAAGCGGCGTAGTCGTCATAAAAGCGATAGTCCGCGAAGCCGGATCCCGTACAAAAATGGCTGTGTATGCGACCGATTCGGGCGTAGACGCCGTGGGCGCTTGCGTAGGCAACCGCGGCTCGCGCGTCAACAGCATAATTTCGGAAGCCGGCGGCGAAAAGATTGACATTATTCCTTGGCACGAAGATCCGCTCGAGTTCATTGCTCGCGCATTGCTTCCGGCAAAGGTCGTCATGGTCGAGGCCAAAGAGGATGACAAGTCCGCGCGAGTAGTCGTAATGGACGATCAGCTAAGTCTTGCTATAGGGCGCGAGGGCGTTAATGCGCGGCTCGCGGCAAAGCTTACGGGCTGGAAGATAGACATTAAGCCGTATTCGGCTATGGAGAGCGAGGTCAAGGCGGCGACGGAGCGCGCGGAGCAAATGGGCAGCGACAACTTCGACGTATTCGACGAGGACCTCGGCGATCTCGAGGAGAACCTTACAAAATGAAGCATGTGCCCTTGCGTACCTGCGTAGTTTGCCGTCGTCAAGCGGACAAGTCGGAATTTTTGCGCGTAGTGCGCAAACCCGACGGAGAGATCGTTATCGACGCCGACGGACGTACGCCCGGGCGCGGCGCGTACATTTGCAGAAGCGGAAGCTGCCTGCGCGACGCGGTAAAAAAGCGCGCGCTCAACAGAGCTTTCAAGACGCAGATCGACGCCGAGGTGTACGAGGCTTTTGTGGCGGCTTGCGACGGAGCGATCGGGAATGGGCAACAAAACGACAGATAAGTTTGTCGCAATGATAGGCTTTGCTACGCGTTCCGGTCAGATCGTATACGGCTTGGACGCGCTCAAAACGGCTAAAAACGTTCGAGTGCTCGCGGTGAGCGACACCGCGTCGGACAACTTAAAAGACGGGATATCGCTGCTCGGTCGGCGGCTCGGAATACCCGTCATACACGCTCGGTCGCTCGAGGCGACGGTCGGAAAGAACGTCAAGGCGCTCGGCGTGACAAACGAGAACATGGCACAAGAGATGATAAGATACGCGGACGCAAGTCCGATGTACAGCACACAGTCGGTTTACGGAGGTAACGTATAATTGTCAACCACTAACAACGCAACCAAAAGCGAAGAAACCGCGACCGGTTTTAAAAAACTGCACGCTCTGGTTGAATCGAACGAGCTTTCGGAATATCAAAAGCGCGTCGCCGAGATCAAAAAGCGTGTGGATAAACTGTATGCCGCCGAGCGAGCGCACTTGGCGGAAATGCAGGCCGCTCGCGCACGGCTCGAAGAAGAGCAGCGCGCCGCTTCCGTTGCCAAAGACGAGGAAACGTCGGAACAGGTGGCGGAAACGGAAGAACCGCGCGATACGGTTGCGGAGCCTGTCGCGGCAGAAGCGGCAAAGCCCGCTCAGCCTGCTTCGACGCCCGTTCAGCCTGCGCCGGCACAGCCTGCGGCGAGCGAACCCGCGCAAGCAGGCGCGACGCGCACGGCTATTCCGAGCTATATAAGAGGCGTTATCAAGCATACTCCGCGTCCGCAGAGCGACGGAAAACCGCGGGCCGATACGCGCAATAAAGACGCGCGCACGCCTTCCGCGCGCTTTTCCGCACAGTCGCCTCGACCCGTTTCGGCGTCGAGCCTGTCGTCGCTCCCCAAGTTCGACGTTCCTGCGGCGAAAAAGCGCGGCGACGCGTCGAGCAAAAAATCGTCGGCAAAGGCGGACGACAAGCGGCAGATGAACAAGCGCACGCTTATTCGCAAGGGTTATATTCAGGAAAATACCGACGAGGAGCGCATGGGCACGCGCAAGCTCAAGAATAAGAAGGTTAACAAGGTCGTTCCTTTTGCGCCCATAAAGATCGAAAACGCGGTGATAACTACCGAAAACCTCACCGTAAAAATACTGTCCGAAAAAATAGGCAAGACCGCTCAGGAAATAATCAAACAGCTCATGGAGCTCGGAATAATGACGACTATCAACTCCGTCGTCGATTTTCCCACGATGCAGCTCGTTGCGGACGCTCTCGGCGTAAACATAGAGCTTAAGCTCGAAAAGACGAAAGAAGAGGAGCTATTGGAACTGCATGCGGAGCCCGATGCCGAGGAAAATCTCGTAAAGCGTCCGCCTATAATCACCGTAATGGGTCACGTCGATCACGGCAAGACCTCGCTGTTGGACGCCATACGCAAAACGTCAGTAGCATCGGGCGAAGCCGGCGGAATAACGCAGCACATCGGCGCGTACTCCGTGGACGTCAACGGCGAAAAGATAACATTCCTCGATACGCCCGGTCACGAGGCGTTTACCGAAATGCGCAAGCGCGGCGCGACCGTGACGGATATCGCCGTGCTCATCGTCGCCGCAGACGACGGCGTTATGCCGCAGACTGTCGAGGCGATAAAGCACGCCAAAGCCGCAGGCGTTCCCATTGTGGTCGCGCTCAACAAAATGGATAAGCAGGGCGCAAACCCCGACCGCATAAAGCAACAGCTCGCCGAGCAGGAACTTATATGCGAGGAGTGGGGTGGAAACGTTCCCATTATCCCGATATCCGCAAAGCAGAATACGGGCATCGACAAACTGCTCGAAAACATACTTTTCCAAGCGGAATACATGGAGCTTCGCGCCAACCCGAACAGGAGCGCGCGCGGCTACGTAATCGAAGCGCGGCTCGACAAGGGCAAAGGTCCTATCGCCAATGTCATTGTGCAGAACGGCACGCTCAAAGTCGGCGATTATATCGTGTCCGGCAAGACGTACGGCAGAGTGCGCATGCTTTCCGACGACAAGGGCAAGAGCATAAGGTCGGCAGGTCCTTCCACTCCCGTCGCCGTTTTCGGACTTTCGCAGGTGCCTTCGGCAGGCGATCCGATAGTTGCCGTCGAGAGCGAAAAGATGGCGCGTCAGGTCATAGAGGAGCGCGCTGTGCGTGCGAAAAACGAAATGCTTTCAGACGTTCCGCAGGCGGATCTCGACGAAGCGTTTAAGAAGCTTTCGGACGATAAATACAAGGAATATCGCGTTATAATCAAAGCGGACGTGCAAGGCTCGAGCGAAGCGCTCAAGGACGCCGTGCAAAAGCTTTCCACCGACGAAGTAAAGGTCACTGTCGTGCGCAGCAGCGTCGGCGCGATCAATCAGTCGGACGTCATGCTCGCCGACGTGTCCAAAGCGGACATCATAGGCTTCAACGTAAAGCCGGACAGCGACGGACGCACTTATGCGGAGCGCATGGGCGTAAAGATAAAGCTGTACAGCGTTATTTACGAGGCGCTCGACGATATACAGAGCGAAACCGAAGCCATGCTTGCGCCTAAGTTTGTGGAACGCGTCACGGGACGCGCTCAGGTCCGAACGATATTCAAGGTGTCGGGCGTCGGCATCGTCGCGGGAAGCTATGTGCAAACGGGCAAGATAGTGCGCGGCGGAAAAGCTCGGCTTTACCGCGGCGGCAAGCTGATCTTCGATGGCAACATTGTAGGACTTAAGCGCTACAAAGACGACGCAAAAGAAGTTACGGTCGGCTTGGAATGCGGTATAGCGCTCGCGGATTTCGTCGATTACTTGGAAGACGACGAGCTTGAATGCTATGTCGTGGAAAAGGAGAGTAAGGAGCAAAAGTGAAACGCGGCGGCACAAGCCATAGAACGGAACGCGTTGCGAGCGTAGTAAAACGCAACGTCGCCGTTATATTGGAAACGGAGATATCCGATCCGCGTATTCACGGAGTGAGCGTGGTGGACGCTGAGGTTTCGCGCGATCTGCGGCACGCCACCGTATACGTGTATATCGAAAACGACGAAAGCGCCGTTTTGGACGCGCTTAACGGTTGCGCCGGCTATGTTCGCAAACTGCTTTCGGAGCAAATGAGCGAAATGCGCATAATTCCGCAGATAGTTTTCAAGGCGGACAGATCGCAGGCGTACTATGAGCATATAGACGTATTGATAAAAGGTTTACACAATGAACACGACGGCGATAAATGAAATAATAGGCGCGATCAAAAACAGCAACGCTGTATTGATATGCGGTCACATACGTCCCGACGGAGATTGCATAAGCTCGGCGCTCGCCGTCAGGCACTTTTGCAGAGCGCTCGGGAAACGCGCGGACGCGGTGTGCGACGCGGAAAAATCGCCGTCGTTTGCGTTTATGCCGGAATACGAAGATTTTTGCAACACAAGCTGCGACAAATACGACTTATTCATTGCGGTCGATTGCGCCAACGAAAAGCGCCTCGGCGCATACAGGAGACAGCTCGAGGACGCCGCAAACAGCATAAACATAGACCATCATCCAACAAACGGAAAGTTCGGCGCGATAAACTATATCGACCCCACGGCCGCAAGCACATGCTCGATACTTTACGAGCTGTTTTCCGCCGTCGGCGCTATAGACAAAACAATGGCGCAGATGCTGTATGTCGGCATTTCCACGGACACGGGACATTTTATGCACTCCAACACCGATTCGAGGGTGTTTGAATCGGCGGCTAAGCTCTGCGGCTACGGCATAGACGTAGGCGAGCTCAATCACAGTATATACTGCAACAAGAGCTTAGGGCGTATAAAGCTCATGGCGCGCGCTATAGGCGGACTCAGAATGTACGCAGACGGCAAGATCGCGCTTATGTGTATTTCCCTCGACGATCTGTCGGAATGCGGTTGCAAGAGCGAGGACACGGAAGGGCTTATAGACACCGCCACGAGCATAGGCGGCGTGCAGATAGCTATAACCATGTGCGAGCAGGAAGGCGGACTTTTTCGCGTTTCGTTCCGCTCCTCGCATGCCGACGTTGCGGCGGTCGCCGAACAGTTCGGCGGCGGCGGGCACAAGCTCGCGTCCGGCTGTATAGTTAACGGCGACAGATACGACGTGGCGGCAAGGCTTACTGACGCCGCCGCTTACGCGCTCCGCGGACTATGAACGGGCTTATAAATCTCTATAAGCCGCCGTCCATGTCGTCGGCGCAGGTGGTGGCTAAGGTGCGCCGCATACTCGGCGAAAAGTCGGTAGGGCACATGGGCACGCTCGACCCCATGGCGGAAGGGGTTTTGGTGCTCGGCGTCGGCAAGTCCACGCGGCTTTTCGAATATCTGTCCGGTCGAAAAAAATCGTACATTGCAAAGTTCAAATTCGGCTATGAAACGGACACGCTCGACGCGTGCGGCAAGGTTACTGAAACTACTTGCGACATCCCGAGCGTGGACGCGATAATGCACGCCATGCAGTCGCTCGTAGGCAAGATCGAGCAGGTGCCGCCGCAGTACAGCGCAAAGCACGTAAACGGCAAGCGCGCGTACGCGATCGCACGCGGCGGCGAAAGCGCGGAACTTAAGCCCGTTTCGGTCGAGATATACGGCGCGGAGCTTATTTGTCAGCCGTCGATGTCCGAAACGGTGTTTTCGATAGATTGCTCGTGCGGAACGTACATACGCTCAATATGCCGCGATGTGGCGCGAATGTGCGGCTCACTTGCGACGCTCACGTATTTACAGCGCACGGCGTCGGGCTGTTTTTCCGTTCGCGACAGCGTGTCGCTTGAGGCGCTCGAGGTGCGCAAAGCTTCGGCGCTCGTTCCGCCGGACAGCGTTCTCGATATCCCGAAGTACGTCGTTCCCGACGACAGATACGCCGACTTGTGCTACGGCAGGAAATTGCCGTGCGACAGGAGCGGAGATGTTCTGGTGTACTGCCGTTCGGAATTTTTCGGCATCGGGCATGCTGTAGACGGCGTGCTGAAGATAA
Source organism: Roseburia sp. (assembly GCA_023665905.1). Lineage (GTDB taxonomy): Bacteria > Bacillota > Clostridia > Christensenellales > Pumilibacteraceae > Anaerocaecibacter. The sequence continues at coordinate 272,380 of JAMPDA010000001.1, read as the reverse complement.
AAACTTATTTAAAGGATGAAATGTCATGACAGAACTTACGTCGGAAACGGAAGTTTGCCTTGCGCTCGGGTACTTCGACAGCGTACACCTCGGGCACAGAAGCTTGATAGCCGTCGCGCGCGACTATGCGCGCAAAAACGGCGTAGTCTGCGCCGTCGCCACATTTTCCAACAACGCTTATAAGCTTTTCAACATCAACGGAAAGCAGGTGTATACATACTCGGAGCGTTGCAAGCTGTTGGAGCCGCTTTGCGACTGCGTATTGCCCATGCGTTTCGATACGCGCCTAAAAAACCGCACGGCGGAAACTTTTTTGGACGGGCTGTTTTCGCATTACAGGATAAAAGCCGTCGTGTGCGGCTACGACTATCTGTTCGGCGCGGGCGCAAAGGGCGACGCGGAATTATTGAATAATTACTGCAAGGCGCACGGCGTCGAGTGCATAGTAGTGGATAAGTTCGAGCTCAACGGCATGCGCGTTTCCACCACAGTAGTCAAAGACTTTTTGGCGGACGGGCAGATCGAAAAGGCGAACGAATATCTCGGCGCGCCGTTTATGATGAGCGGAAAAGTAGTCCACGGCAGAGGCGCCGGACGGCTTTTCGATATCCCTACAGCCAATATAAAACTTCCGTCGTCCAAGATCGTCCCTGCGAGCGGCGTGTACGGCACTACGTGCATAGTGGACGACGCGGTGTATTACGGTGCGACAAACGTCGGCGCGCGACCCACTTTCGGATTGACAAAAACCGTCGTCGAAACAATGCTCGACGGGTTCAACGACAGCATTTACGGCAAAGACGTCACGCTGTTTTTCCACAAAAAATTGCGCTCGGTGACTAAGTTCGATACGCCGGCGCTGCTGTCGAAGCAAGTCCGCGCCGATATCAAATGGAGAGATAATGCTTAGGATAGGACCTTCCGGCAACAGCGAAGCGTTTTACGCGTCGGGAAGAAAGCACACCTACGAAGAGGGCGAGTTTTTGCACGAACTCGGGCTTAACGCTTTCGAGTATTCGTTCGGGCGCGGCGTGTCCATGTCGGACGATACCGCGGCAAAGATAAACGCCGAGTTTAAAAAGTACTCTATCGCAATAAGCGCGCACGCGCCGTACTACACCAACTTTGCCAATCCCGACGCGGAGATGATAAATAAGTCGATAGGCTATGTCGTGCAGACGCTTAACGCCTGTAATAAGTTGGGCGGCGAACGCGTGGTGGTGCATCCTGCGGCATGCGGCAAGGCTGCGCGCGCGGACGCCGTTGCGGCTACTTTGAGCAATCTGGAACTTCTCGCAGAGGCGTGCGAAAAAATAGCCGCGAGCGCAGCCGACTTCGACTTTAAGGTCTGCCTCGAAACTATGGGCAAAACCAATCAGATAGGCACTGTGGAGGAAGTCGTGCGGTTTTGCGAGCTGTACGAAAGGTTTTATCCTTGCTTCGACTTCGGGCACATCAACGCGTACACTCGCGGCGGACTTAAGACAAAGGACGATTATCGAAGAATACTCGATTACACCGTGGACAGGCTCGGCTTTGAAAAGGCGTCGGCTATGCACGTGCACTTTTCCAAGATACAGTACGGCGACAAGGGCGAGATACGGCACTTGACCTTTGCCGACGAAGTTTACGGACCGGACTACGCGCCGCTCGCGGAACTGTTCGACGAATATAAAATGTCGCCGTACGTGATCTGCGAATCTTCGGGCACGATGTCCGACGACGCTTTGGCTATGAAAAAAATGCACAAAAACGCTTAACATATGCAAAGTTATGTGGTATAATCATTAAAACACCTAAAAGCCGACACGGCGCTTTAGGTATGGAGAAAACAATGATAACATCCGATCTATTTGAATCCGGCGGAAAAATCGACGCGTTCGTGTTTATGGGCGAATCCAATCGCTTTTACTTTACGCGGTTTGAAACGTCGTTCGGCGCGGTCGTTATATCGCGCGACAAAACGGTGTTCATTACGGATTTCCGTTACGAGTCCGAAGCGCGCGAGCATATTACCGACGCGGACATAATCATCTGCACGTACTCCGAGTTTTTCGGAAAGATTGCGGAAACGCTGGGTAAGCTCGGCGCAAAGACGGTGGGGTACGAAGAAACGATGTCCGTCGGGGAATTTCACGAGTTCAAGGCGGCGCTCAAGGACTATAAGCTCAAGCCTGCCGACGCGCTCATACAGGCAAAGCGCGCCATAAAGACTGACGAGGAGATCGAGCTTATTATATCCGCTCAGCGCATAGCGGAACGCGCATTGCAAAAAGCCATGTCGCACGCCAAAGTCGGCATGACAGAGCGCGAGCTTATGGCGGAGATCGATTACGAAATGGTCGTCGGCGGTGCGGATAAATATTCCTTTGACACGATCGTCGCTTTCGGCGCAAACACGGCGCAGCCGCATCACCACACGTCCGACAAGACGCTCGACAAAAACGATCTTATACTTATAGACATGGGCGCCAAGTATCGCGGCTACTGCTCGGATATGACGCGCACATTCTGCCTCGGCGACCCCGGGGAGCAGCTCGCAAGAGTGTACGAGATAGTCAAAGCCGCGCAGGAATACGCTATCAAGTTTATCAAAGCCGGCATGACCTGTCACGACGCCGATGCGCTCGCTCGCGAGTACATAACGGCAAACGGCTATGCCGAAAATTTCGGACATTCGTTCGGGCACGGCGTGGGCATAGATATCCACGAGGATCCGCGCGTCGGGTCGAACGGGCAGACGATCTTAAGACCCAATATGGTAATTACCGCAGAACCGGGAATATACATCAACGGTTTGGGCGGTGTGCGTATAGAAGACATGCTTGTTGTCAAAGAGGATAGCGCTGTCGACATTACGAATTACGACAAAAAACTAATAATCTAATTTATCGGAGGTAATTATGGTTTCGGCAGGAGATTTCCGCAAAGGCACAACATTCGAGATGGACGGCAAGGTGTACACCGTCGTTGAATTTCAGCACGTAAAACCGGGCAAAGGCTCCGCCTTTGTTCGCACAAAGATCAAAAACGTAATAACGGGTCAGGTCTTGGAAAACACGTTCAACCCGTCCGACAAGTACGAAGAAGCGCATATCGACAGGCGTGAATATCAGTATTCGTACAGCGATGGCGATCTGTACTACTTTATGGACAGCGAAACTTTCGACATGCTGCCGCTCAATCACGAAACGTGCGCCGACGCACTGAAGTTTATCAAAGAAGAGATGACCGTTACCATTTCGTCGTACAAAGGCGCGCCGTTTGCGGTCGAGCCGCCCAACTTCGTAGAGCTCGTCATAGCCGATACCGAAGGGGGAATACAAGGCGACACGTCTAAGCCCGGCAACAAGCCCGCAACGCTCGAAACAGGATTTACGATCGGCGTGCCGCTGTTTGTAAATATAGGCGACAAGATACGCGTCGATACGCGCACGGGAACTTACATGGAGCGCGTAAAATAGTCGTTAGGCAAAAAGCCGTTGCCGCATATCAAAAATGAAATTAGGACCCGAACGTCTGTTCATCGGAACATTCGTTCGGGTCTTTCTTTGCCGTTTTTATAACATAAAGGCGGACAAGCGGCATAAATATAACAGTATGACGGATGACCTTTTCAGGCTGATACCGGATATTTACGCCGACGCTGTGCGCGGTCGGCTCTGCGCGGACAAGCTGTGCGAAATGCGCGTGAGAAACCGCATGCCCGTGCGCGTGCAGTACGACGGCGCGTATTATTATCTGTGTAAAAACGGCATAACAAAAAACGTGAGCGAAGCGTTTGTCGCCGAAAAGAACGAGGTGGAAAACATCGTCATGCGCGCCTGCGAGTTTTCGCTGTACACCGTGACAGATACGCTCAAAAACGGCTATATTTCGGTATCCGGCGGAATACGCATAGGCGTATGCGGCAGCGGAGTTATATCGGGCGGTAGTGTGAACGCGGTCAAGAATTTCACCGCAGTAAACATACGGCTTCCGCACCAGGTAACGGACTGTGCTTACGCATTGTACTGCAAAGTCGTTTCGGGTAGAATATTGAATACGCTCATTATCTCGCCGCCGGGCGCAGGCAAGACCACCGTTTTGCGCGACCTCTGTCGGCTCGTTTCCGATCGCGGTTACAACGTTCTGCTGTGCGACGAGAAGTACGAAATCGCTTCGGCGGGAAGCGGCGTGCCGTCGCTCGACGTCGGTATGTGTACCGATGTAGTCAGCGGCATGGACAAGGCGCGCGTCTTTAAAATGGGCATTGCTAATATGCGTCCCGACGCTATATTTGTCGATGAGCTTTTCGGCGACGATACGGATGCGGTAAAGCATGCGGCGTACTGCGGAATAGCCGTAGTCGCAACAGCCCACGCGCGCGACCTTGCCGAATTTCGCTCTAAACCCGATTTTCGCAAGCTTATAGACAGCCGCACATTTTCGCGCTTTTGCGTGCTGGGCGACGCGCCGCACAGAAGCGTTAACGTATTCGACGGAGAGTACGCGGCGGTATGAGCGCAAAATTATTGATGGTTTTCGTATGCGCCGCGGTGGGTATGGCGTGCGGATTTGCGGTAAATAAAAGCTATAAAAGAAATCTCGCGTATCTCGACGGAATATGCGGACTTATTGCCGACCTTAAACGCAACGTCGCTTATCGTCGCGATCCGGCGGCGGAAGTTATTATTAAGCAGGCGCCGACGAGCGCGCTGTTTAAAAAGAATATCGACGAATACTTGAGCTATGTCGGAAGTAAGGGCGGAACGATTACGCTCAGCAAGGGCTTTTTGACCGAAAAAATTTACGACGGCGTTTGCGGCTTTTTTTCGTCGCTCGGCGCGGCGGACGAGGCGGCACAGCTCCGCGAGCTCGAGATGTACGAGTCGATGTTCTCGGAATATCGCAAATCCGCATCCGAAAAGTCCGAAAAATACGGCGCGGTAGCCGTAAAGCTCGGTTTTTTATTCGGCCTGTGCGTGGGCGTTTTGACGTTGTAGGTGGATATGGACATCAATATAATTTTCAAAATAGCCGCAGTAGGACTGATAACGGCGATAATCAATCAGATACTCAAAAAAACGGATAAAGACGAGATAGCGACGCTCGTGACGCTCGCAGGGCTCGTCATAGTCCTGATCATGATAATCAACATGATAGGACAGCTTTTCGACACCCTCAAAACAGTGTTCGGAATGTACTGATATGGAGATATTTCGCATCGCTGCTATTGCGCTCGTAACGGCGTTCTGCGCGATGATATTGCGCGACATCAAAAGCGAACTTGCGCTTCTCGTCACTTTTGCCGGCGGCATAATAGTATTGCTGTCGGTGGTCGATTACTTTTCCGACATATTTTCGGTGGTGTCCGATATAGCCAAGCGCGCAGGGCTGGCGACGTCGGTGGTGACGCTTTTGTTCAAGGTGATAGCCGTCGGGTACATTGCGGAATTTTCGGCGTCGCTGATAGAGGACGTGGGACTTCCGTCGCTTGCGGACAAGGTGACATTGGCAGGCAAGCTGATAATAGTGGGTGTATCTCTGCCGATAGTGGTACAGCTCTTTGAATTCATTGCCGGTATGCTGACATGAAAAAAACAGTAATCATGTTAATAATGACAGTCCTGCTTGCTGGGTGTGCGGCGATCTGCGCGGTGTTTTCCGTGCGTGCGGACGGCAATGCGCCGAGCGCAGCGAAGTCGCTCTGCGCATACGCGCGCAACGCGGACGGCGACAGTGACGACATACCCGACAGTATCGACGACCTGCTGGACAAGCTCGACCTATCCGACGTGCAGAGCTTAGTAGACGCGCTTTCCGAAACGCAGATATCCGTATTCGGGTTTTCGGACATAAAAGAGCGCATACGCGCGGTGGCAAACGGGGATTACGCAGGCGATTTCGGAAGCGTGCTGTCGTACGTGTTTGCGCTGTTCGGCGCGGATATATTCGAGTATCTTCCCATGCTGTTTGCTATTATCGCAATAGCTATCGCGTACAATCTGTTAAATTCCGTCAAAGGCAGATACGCTTCCGAATCGATAGAGCGCGTGGTGTATTTTGCTACGGGCACGCTCGCCGTTTCGCTTATAGTGGGGTATTTCTCGTCGCTTTTGGGCGTTGCGGTGCGGTTTGTCGGGTCGATGAAAACGCAGATAAACGCCGTTGCGCCCGTACTGATTACGCTTATGACCGCTACGGGCGCTTCGGCGTCCGCCGGCGTGTATTCTCCGGCTGTCGCGATACTCGGCGGCGCAATGACGAACGCCGTCACATACTTCGCTTTTCCGGCGCTTCTCATGGCGATGGTGTTCGACGTAATAGGTTCCGTTTCCACGGGGATAAAGCTCGAAAAGACGGCGGAATTTTTCCGCTCGGCATGCAAGTGGCTGCTCGGCACAGCGTTCTTTTTGTTCATTGCCGTTATCGGCGTTACGGGGATAACCGCGTCCGTGCGTGACGGAATATCGATGCGCGCGGCGCGCTTTGCCGTTTCCAAATACGTGCCCGTCATCGGCGGATATCTGTCGCAGGGCTTCGATTTTATAATGGCAGGCAATGTGCTGATAAAAAACGCGCTCGGCTCCGGCGTCGTGCTGTTGATAGCGCTCGGCGCCGCGCCCGTTATCTCCAAGCTCGTGATATTTACCTTGACGCTGAAGCTGACCGCCGCGATCGCGGAGCCGCTCGGCGGCGACAGATTCAGCGGCATTTTGACGTCCGTTTCCAAATCGTCGTCGATGATAGCGACGGTCGTCATCGCCATGACGTTTTTATATATAATTTTCATATCCATGACTATCTGCACGGGGAATATAGGGCTGTGAGCGCGTTTGCGGCGTGGGGACTTGCCATACTCGGCTTGGCGGTAATATCCACGGTAGCCGAAATACTGCTGCCGCAGGGCAAGACGCGCAAAGTAATTCGCTCCGTTTTTGCGTCCGTTGCGGTGCTCGTAATAGTTACGCCCATACCGAGTTTGGTAAAAAACGGGTTCAGGTTCGATTTCGACGCCGAGGTGCAGCCTGATACGGCGTATCTCGAATATATCGAGGAGTCCAAGAAAAACATGCTCGCAGAAGCCGCGTATAAGTATCTCGAAGCCAACGGGTATTCATGCGACGGCATAAAGATCGAAGTCGAGCTCAGCGGCGATTACGGCGTAAATTCGGCGGTTGTCGAATTTTCGCGTAACGGTATTAACGGGAACGGCGAGCATATAAATAAGAGTGAAATCATCGGGCTGATCGCGGACTATTTCGGCATCGGCAAGGAGGCTATCATGAGCTATGGATAAGCTTAAAGGCATTCTCTGCAAACTGAAAAAAGTCGGGCATATAGAGCTTGTCGCCGTCGGAGCGTTGCTTGCGGTGGCGCTTATCGTATATTTTTCATGCCTGTCGTGCTCGGAAGAAAAGAACGAGGTTTCGGTTTCGGCGTACTCCGATACAGACTACTGCACTGCAATGCAGACGCGCATAGAAAAAATCGTGTCCGAAATATCGGGAGTGGGCGATGCGTCGGTGGTAGTCAACTGGGACAGGAGTACAAGCTCGTTCTCCGCATCGGCTACGGAAAATCCCAAAGCCGTCGGCGCATTGATAGTCTGTGACGGCGGAAACAGTACAAAGGTGAAGCTCGACGTGACCTATGCGGTATCGACACTGCTGGATCTGTCGATAGACAGAATTATTGTTTATCCCAAATCGAATTAAATTTCAGGAGGCATTATGAGTAAAAAGAAAAAAATCATTGTCCTTGCGAGCATGGTCGCGCTGTTGGTGTTGACGGGATGTCTTAACTACTTCCTCAACCGTCCGGCTACTTCGCAAAACGTCGGTGCGGAAAACACGCAGGTGTATTCCGACTACTTTACGATGTCGCGCACCGATAGATCCGCTTCGCGCTCCGAAACCGTCATGTACTACGAGGCGATAAAAGCCAGCGAAGCGTCCTCCGAGGAAGCGAAGGCGAGCGCGGAAAAAGAGCTTGCGGCGCTCGTGGCGTGCATGGAAACGGAGCAGAGATTGGAAACGCTCATCAAAGCGCTCGGCTTCAGCGACTGCCTTGTTACCGTCGGCGAGGAAAACGTAAACGTTATCCTTAAGTCCGACGCTCTGACCGATCAGGAAGTCGCGCAGGTGCTCGACGTCGTTTTGACGGAAACGGATAAGACCGCGTTCAATGTGCGGATCAAGCCGGTCGAAGCGTAACAATTTGTATCGAAGGAGCGGACGCCGAAACGGAGCGTCCGCTTTTTGCTATCGGAAATTTTGCTCGGAATAGGGTATAAAAATAGCGGAAAAATTATTGTGTTTCACATGAAGATGTGTTATACTATGAATGCGGTTGCGTGGCGATAAAGCTTAAAGCTTTTGTCCGACGCCGTTCCGTTATAACGAGGTCTTATATATGAGCGCTAAACGAAACAACAATTCATCGGGCAATGTGACGTACGGACACAACGTGCTTCGCTCGACTATTCGTTTGGCTGCGCAGGAAATAAGCGGCGTCGAATCGGTGTGCGGCAGAGGCGTTAAATGCTATATCGTCGGCGATACTATCGACGCGGACGTGTATATCGAAGTAAACAGCGAAGTCAGCTGTTCGGATATTGCTTATAAAGTTCAGGACAATATCAAAAAAATGGTGGAAACCATGACGAATTACAAGATGGGCGTTATCAACGTCAATATTTTGTCTGTCAAATTTCTTAAGCATTAGGGAGATATCATGAAGCGACGCGACGCGCGCGAGCTGGCGTTTCGGCTGACATACGAAATGGTAATGACGGGTGAATACAATCCGGAAACCAAAGACGAACTTACCGAGGGCGCGGACAAGGATTCGCGCGATTATATAGATTCGGTCGTTGCGGGCGTCGCCGCGCACCGCGACGAGCTGAAAGCGCTCATCGTAAAGTACGCTAAGGGCTATGAGTTCGACCGCATTTACAAGACGGATCTTGCCGTCATGTATTTGGCGTGCTACGAGCTTTTGCACACCGACACCCCTCAGGCGGTCGTCGTAAACGAGGCGGTGGAAATAGCAAAAGCGTATTCCGACGTGCAGAGCTACGCGTTCGTAAACGGCATACTCGCGTCCGTCATAAAAGGAGAAAACGGCGAAAATGGCTGAGATCATAGACGGCAAGGCGATCGCCGCGGACGTAAAAGAGCAGGTGCGCGCAAGAGCCGAAAAGTTTTATGCCGATAACGGGCGCAGGATAGGGCTTGCAGTGGTCAAGGTCGGCAACGACCCTGCTTCCGAAATATATGTAAGGAATAAGATCAAGGCGTGCGAAAAATGCGGCATAGCCTCTTTTTCGTACTGTTTCGAAAGCGATGTGCCGCAGGATAAGCTGATAGAGCTTGTGCATGCGCTCAACGATGATAAAAACGTGGACGGCATACTTGTTCAGCTTCCGCTTCCGCGTGGGCTCGACGAGCGCGCGGTGCTCGCCGAGATAGCGCCCGAAAAAGACGCCGACGGTTTTCACGTTGTGAATGCCGGCAGGCTGTTTTTGGGCGAGCCGACGCGGTTTGTTGCTTGCACTCCGCGCGGCATAATGGAGCTTATACGCCGCACGGGCGTCGATATTCGCGGAAAACATGCGGTCGTGGTGGGAAGATCGAACATTGTCGGCAAGCCCGTAGCGATGTTGCTGCTCGCGAGCGACGCCACCGTTACGGTGTGCCACAGCAAAACCGCAGACCTATCGGCGATCACGCGCACGGCGGATATTCTTGTGGTCGCCGTCGGCAAAAAGAAGATCATAACCGCGGACATGGTAAAGCGCGGCGCGATAGTCATAGACGTGGGTATGAACCGCGACGAAAGCGGTTTGTACGGCGACGTGGACTTCGACGGAGTAAAGGAAGTAGCCGGCTATATAACGCCGGTACCGGGCGGCGTGGGCCCGATGACTATCGCCATGCTCCTCAAAAACACCGTAGACGGTGCCGTGCATGAATAGGTCTATGACCGTATCGCAGCTTTCTTCGTACCTTAAGGGCGTTTTCGACGACGAGGAGTTGCTACACGACGTGACGCTTACGGGCGAGGTTGCAGAAGTATCGTATTCGGACCGTCACACTTTTATCACGCTTGCGGAAGGGAACTATTCGGTGCGGTGCATTCATTTTTCTTCGCGCGACGCAATAGAAAAGGGCGTGCGCCTTGCGCTTCGCGGCAGCGTGGATTTTTACGACAAGCGCAATTCCGTCACGTTTGTTTATCGCGAATATTTTGTAGGCGGCGACGGCGAAAAGAACGCGGAGCTTGCCGCGCTCAAGAAAAAGCTGTACGATCTCGGGTACTTTGAAAATCGACCGCAGCTCCCCAAATACGTGACGAACGTCGTAGCCGTCACAAGTCCCGACGGCGCGGCGATACGCGATTTTATACGCGTCGTTCACGATAAATGCCCGTTCGTCAAAATACGCGTCTGTCCCGTAAAGGTACAGGGCGTCGGCGCGGCGGCGCAAATGGCGCGCGCGATAGACGGCTTGCAAAACGCCGCAACCGACGCGATAGTGCTTTGCCGCGGCGGCGGTAGCGACGAGGACCTCGATTGCTTCAACGACGAGGCGCTCGCCGTGGCGGTCGCAAGATCGCGCATACCCGTTATTTCGGCGGTCGGGCACGAGGTGGACTATACTCTTTGCGACTTTTGCGCAGGTACGCGCGCAGGTACGCCGTCGATAGCGGGCGAGATAGTAAACTCTCACGCGGCGGCGCTTAAGACCGACTTAATGCGGCTCGGCTATACGGGTCTTCGCGCGCTGGCGGATAAATACGAGGCAAGAAAAGCCGCGCTCGAAAAAACAGGCGACGGCATCGTTTCGGCGGCAAGTGCGCGCGTGTCGGACGGACTGCATGCGGTCGAACTGTCGGCGCACCGTGCATATTACGCGATGCGAGAAAAACTCCAAAGCCGCCGCGGCAAACTTACCGTCGCGTCGAACGCACTGTTTTCCGCCGCGTTCGGGCTGGTGAACGCAAAGCGCGCGGCGGTGGAAAAGCAGAAGTCGGTGCTTTCCGCGCTCGATCCGCACAGGATAATCGGCGCAGGCTATGCGGCGGTGATGTTGGGCGGCAGAGCCGTGACGGAAGCCGCGGAACTGCGCACGGGCGACACGGTAAAACTGATATTTTCGGACGGCATAGCTACGGCGGTCATCGGCAAAATACATCTCGATAAATCGAAAACGGAGTAAATATGGATAAAAACGTTCAGGCAAAAACGCAAGCCGAAAAACTCGGCTCGGATTACGAAGCGAAGATATTGCAGCTTCAAAAAATAGTCGATACGCTCGAGTCGGACGTATCTCTCGAAGAAGGCATGAAGCTTTTTGAGCAAGGGCTCGCTCTTACGAAAGAATGTATGGACGATCTTAACGCCACGCAAGCGCGTATTGCGGAGCTTAAAAAACAGCTCGATATTATTTCCGTGCAGTCTGTTTTCGGTGACGGCGATGAGTGAAAATATAGATGAGCGTATCTCCGGCTGGAAAGATCAGATAGATCGTCGGCTAAGCGAAATAGTAGCGAGTAGCAATTATTCGGAAGATTTCAAAGAGATACTGTCATATGCGCTTTTCCCGAGCGGAAAGAGATTGCGCCCGATCCTGTTTTTGGAGTGGCACGATCTGTTTATGCCGCCGGACGATCTTGCGCTCGATTTTGCATGCGGCATAGAAATCATGCACAGTTATTCGTTGATACACGACGATATGCCGTGTATGGACAACGACGATATGCGCAGGGGAAAGCTCACCGTTCACAAAAAATACGGCGAGGGCAAGGCGTTGCTCGCCGGCGACGCGCTTTTAAATCTCGCGTACGAGGTATTTATCAAGTCGTGCTGTTCGGACAAAAATTTGCTGTTGCACGCCGTGTCCGACCTTTGCGGCAGTTACGGACTTGTAAAGGGTCAGTATTCCGATCTCTACGAGCAGATGACCGATTTGCGTAGCCTTTTGAATATGTATGCGCATAAGACCTCCGCATTGATCTATCTGTCGTGCGTATACGGATATCTTTTTTCTCAGCGCTCTAAGTGGGGAAATATAGAAATCGAGTATGCGCTCGATTACGTGTCGTGGTTATCGGATAGATTCGTATCATTCGGTGATGTTGCGGAGTACAGCAAAAATTTCTACGCTACGGGCGAGCGCGATATCGGCAGTACAGAGGACTATTTCAGAATAAAGTATTATCTTTTAGGCGACGAGCAGCTCCGTATGTACGGTGTGTACGGAGCCGAAGAGTTCGGACGTTGTTTCGGCATGGCGTTTCAGATATACGACGATTTGTCGGAATTTATATCAGGCGAAAAACCGGACGGAACGAGCATCGTGCAGTTTTGCGATCTCGAGAAAGCTAAGTCGATGCTCAATAATTTTATCGACAAAGCGATTTCGGCGCTCGATAAATACGACTGCGACACGTCGTATATCCGCGCGATAGCTAAAAGGTTTGTCATTGCGTAATATGGACGTAAAGGATATCAAATCGCCGCTCGATATAAAGCGGCTCGATATTTCCGAACTCGGCGCGGTAGCGGATAGCATACGCGAGAAGATAATTTCCACCGTGGAAAACAACGGCGGACATTTGTCGTCCAATTTGGGTGCGGTGGAGCTGACCGTGGCGTTGCACTACGTCTTTAACAGTCCGGTCGATAAGATAATATTCGACGTCGGGCACCAGTCGTACGCCCACAAGCTCTTGACGGGCCGCGCCGATAAATTCGACGGACTGCGTCGCGTCGGCGGCATTTCGGGATTTCCGCAGCCGAACGAAAGCGAGCACGATGCGTTCGGCACGGGGCATGCCTCGACCGCGCTTTCGGTGGCGCTCGGCTTTGCCGAGGCGGCGCGGCAAAAAGGCGAATCGTATCGCACGGTCGCGGTCGTCGGCGACGGCGCGCTGACGGGCGGCATGGCGTACGAGGCGCTCAACGCCATAGGAAGCGACGGCTTGCCTGTTATAATCGTTCTCAACGACAACGAGATGTCCATAAGCAAAAACGTCGGCGCAATGAGCAAGTATCTCACGCGGTTGCGCGGCAGCAGGCGTTACGCGCGCATGAAAAACGAGATAAAGCGCGCGGTGTCCATAATCCCGATATTCGGCGACGGCATAAAGAGTTTAATGGACAAGGGCAAGAAGTTTTTAAAACGCCTGGTCCTATCCAATAAGATATTCGAGTCAATGGGTATATCGTATTACGGTCCGTTCGACGGGCACGATATCGGCGAGATGATAGACGTTTTTACTCACGTTAAAGCTAAGGCGGGTCCCGTGATAGTGCATGTGATAACCGATAAAGGTCACGGCTTGCCGAGCGCAAAGACGGATCCCGAACATTCGCACGGGATAGCGGCGCTCGGCGGCGAGGACGACGCCGAGCAGTTTTCGGATGCGCTGGGCGAATTTTTCGAGGACGTCGCGCCTCGCGACGATCGCGTAATGGTCGTCACTGCCGCAATGTCGATAGGCACAGGGCTTGAAAACTTTTCCAAGACCCGTCCCGACAGGTTCAAAGACGTCGGCATAGCGGAGGAGCACGCCGTAACATATTGCGCCGCGCTCGCCGCCGCCGGCATGAAGCCGTATTTTGCGGTTTACTCCACATTTTTACAGCGCTCTTTCGACCAGCTCTTGCACGACGTTTGCATAGGCGGATATCCTGTGACGCTATGCATAGACAGGGCAGGCGTCGTCGGCGCGGACGGAGCGACGCATCAGGGGATATTCGATCTTAGCTATCTTTTACTCATGCCGTCGATGACGGTCATGTGTCCGACGGACGGCGAGGAGCTTAAAAGCATGCTCGAGTTCTCGCTCGGCTTCGACGCGCCGCTCGCTATAAGATACCCCAAGTCATACGGCAAGGTCAGAAGTCACTCGCCGATAGAGTACGGTAAATGGGAAGTCGTAAAGGCGTCGAACTCCAAAACGTACGTGCTGTGCGCCGGCTCGCGCGCTTTGGACATTGCCGAAAGCGCGAGCGAAAAAGCTGATATAAATATCGTAAATTGCAGGTTTGTAAAGCCGCTCGATCTCGAGTTTTTGCGCACCGTAAACAAAAAGGGCAATCATATCGTAACGGTAGAGGACAATATCGAGCGCGGCGGATTCGGGCAAAGCGTGCTCGCCGCACTTAACGGGTTAGACATGAAAGCCAAATGCACGGTCATAGCGCACGGCGACGCGTTTATCGACGAGCGCGACGTCGCTCTGTCGCTCGAGGCGTCGGGAATTACGCAAGAAAATTTGATCAAGGTTGTGAAAAACCTTGAATAATTCGGATAAACGGAGTATAATGTCGATATGAAGATCGGTGTATATTCCAATCCCAATAAAGATCCGGACAATTCGGTACGCGACGGCGTTTTTGCCGCGGCAAAGGAAAACGGAATCGATGCGGAGCCGTACACGTCCGGCGGCAACTATGATTTTATCGTGTCCATAGGCGGCGACGGAACTATTCTGCGTATCGCCAAAGACAGCGCGCTGTCCGAAACCCCTATACTCGGAGTTAATAAGGGCACGCTCGGATTTTTGACGGAGATAGAGCCGTCGGAGCTTGCCGAAGCGTTAAAAAAGCTCGCTTCGCGCGAGTATTTGATCGAGCGGCGCGCGCTTATCGACGCGACGCTTCGCGGCTCGCATTATCGCGCGCTCAACGACCTTGTGGTGCGCGCCGTCGGCGGACGCATGATAACTATGGAAGTGTGCGTCAACGGCGAGATAATAGACAGGTTTACATGCGACGGCTACATAGCGTGCACGCCTACGGGCTCTACCGCGTATTCGCTGTCCGCAGGCGGATCGGTGATAGGACCCAACACGCCGGTGATAGCGCTTACGCCCATTAATCCGCACACACTGCGCACGCGCCCTATAGTGGTCGGTTCGTTTGAAAACATCACATTAAAGTATGTCGGCGCAAGCGAAGCCGTGATCTTTGTGGACGGCGAGCAGGCGGACACGCTCCGCGGCGGAGAATGTGTTTCCGTCACGGGCTGGGACAGGAGCGCGCTGTTCGTCCGCTTTAACAGCAAGAGCTTCTATTCGCGCTTGCTCAACAAACTCAATTCCTGGTAGCGCGGAGGAACGATGCTTCAACGTATCACAATACATAATCTTGCGCTGATACGCGATCTCGAAATAGAGTTCAGCCCGTCGCTAAACGTTTTTACGGGCGAAACGGGCGCAGGGAAATCAATTATCGTGGATTCGCTGATGTTGCTCATCGGCGCGCGCTACGATAAATCGCTTTTGAAGTTCGGAGAGGATAAAGGCTACGTCGAAGGCGTTTTTTCGTGCGCCGATGTAAAGCCGCTTGCGGAAATGGGTATCGAGGACGACGACGGGCTTTTTATAGTGACGCGCAAGTTTTTCAAGGACGGGAAAAACGACATACGCATAAACGGCAAGCAGACCACCACGTCGATGCTTCGCGAGCTTATGCAGAACTATGTGGATATTTACGGTCAAAACGAATATCAGTCGCTTTTAAAGACGTCCGAACAGCGAAAGATACTCGATTATTTTCTTTTCAAAAACGACGGCGCGCCGCTCGAGCGTCAGCGCGCGCTTTTCGACGAATATAAAAAGGTGTGCGCGGATATGCGGTCGCTGGGCGACGAGAGAACGCGCGCGCAGCGCATAGACATATTAAAATATCAGATAGAGGAAATAGAAAAAGCGGCTGTGTACGATGGCGAGGAAGACGAGTTGTTAGTTCGTCGGCACACGCTTATGGCGTCAGAGCGCATAAAAAATGCGTTGGGCGAGTGCTTTGACCGTATCGACGGTGACGACGGCGCTACCTCCGCGGTTGCCGACGCTATGCGCGCGCTTGCCGCAGTCGCGTCGTTTGACGAGTCGTATTCCGCGCTCCATGACAGACTTAAGTCGGTCGCTATAGAGCTCGACGACATAGCGGAGTGCGCAAAAGACGAATTGGACACCATGTCGGAAAGCGAAAACGAGCTCGACGCCGTTGCGGCGCGTTTGGACAAGCTGCGCGCGCTCAAAAACAAGTACGGCGCATATGCCGCCATGCAGAAGTTCGCGCGCGAAGCCAAAGACGAGCTGGCGCGTCTCGAGAGCGGCGAAGAAACTTACGAGGCGTTACGCAAAAAAGAGGAACAACTGCGAAAAGCGCTTTACGAAAGCAGCTCGACACTTTCGCAGTTAAGGCGAAAGGGCGCTAAAGAGCTCGAAAGCAAGATACTCGCGGAGCTTGCCGACCTCGGCATGGCAAATTCCGCGTTTGAAGTCATGTTTTCGGACGCGCCGACGGCGGAGAATTTTACGGAAAAGGTCACGGCGGTCGGCTTTGACGAGTTCGAGTTTTACTTAAGTCCCAATGTTGGGCAGCCGCTCATGCCGCTCGCTAAAATAATATCGGGCGGCGAAATGTCGCGGTTTATGCTCGCCGTAAAACTTATAACCGGCGATCTCGGCAATATCGACACTATGATATTCGACGAGATAGATACGGGAATAAGCGGAGCGGTAGGGCTCGGAGTCGCCAAAAAACTGTGCCGACTGTCGCGCAACAGGCAAGTGCTTTGCGTGACGCACCTTCCGCAGATAGCCGCAATGGCGGACGCGCATTATTATATAGAAAAAACGGAAGCGTCGGGCGACACTGCGACGCGCGTCACGCCGCTCGACAGGAGCGGTCAGATAGGCGAAATATCGCGCCTTTCGGGAACGCGCGACGTTTCCACGACATCGGATAAAAACGCAACGGAGCTCAAGGATTGGAGCGACCGCTTTAAGGCGGAGATAGCGTAAGTTTTTTCGACGATAATATTCCGCTATGACGCATGCACGCGATATCGATCAGCCGTGTATGCGTTTTTTTAGTATATAATTCGACAATCGGCAAACACTAAAAAGCGTATGAAAAAAATTCGTTTGCTCATATGTGTTCTGCTTACATTTGTCATGATATTCGCGGCGTACCCGATCGGCGCAGCCGCTGAAGCCGACGGCGAGAGCGTATATATAGGGGGATTTCCTGTCGGGATATCGCTCGATATAGGCGGCTTGCTTATAGAAAGCGTCACCGGCGTCGAAACGGAGTACGGCACGGCATACGTTGACGGGCTCGAGCAAGGCGACATAATCAAAAAAGTTAACGGGCAGTCAGTAAAGACGGTCGCGGATATGCAGGGCTTGCTTACGGGCGGCGACGTAACTATAGAGTTGCTTCGCGACGGTGACACCGTCATTGCCGATATAAGACCTATCGTCGAAGCGTACACCGCCATGCCGCGCCTCGGCGTTAAGATAAAAGAGAAGATATACGGCGTGGGTACGGTCACGTTTGTCCGCGCGGACGGAACTTATACCGCGCTCGGTCACGAAATACGCGACAGTGACGTCGATTTCGACATACCTTTTGCCGGCGGAAATATTCATGCATGCAAGATCCTCGGCATAAAGCGCGGAAAAAAGGGCGAAGCCGGCGCGATCCTCGCCTCGGTCATACCCGAAAAGATCTACGGCACGGTCACATGCAACAATAATTTCGGAATAGCCGGCAAATATTCGACCGAGCTACATATCGAGGATAGGATCGATGTGGCTGAGCGTTCGGAGGTTAAGCCCGGCGCGGCTAAGATACGCACTACCGTAAACGGCAATGCCGAATATTTCGATATCGAAATAATAAAGGCGTCCAAGCAAAACGGAAAGCGCGAAAAGGGTCTTGTTTTCAGAGTGACGGACGAGCGTCTGCTGGAATTGACGGGCGGTGTGGTCCGCGGCATGAGCGGTTCGCCCATAATCCAAAACGGCAAGCTCGTCGGCGCAGTCACGCATGTTTTTCTAAACGACTTCACAAAAGGCTACGGCGTTTACGCGGACTGTCTTAATTAAATCGAATTCGCGAAAATAAGCGGTTATGCCGTATAAATATACGTTTTTAACCGACCGAACGGCGGTATTATTCGGTCATGAGGGACGAAGTGAAAAAACTGCTCAAAGAAGCCGGCATACGCGGCGGCGGCACGGAATACATTGCCGACGCCGTTATTCTGTATAAAGACGGAATGACGCTTAAGGATATATACGCTGCAATAGCGAAAAATCGCGGAGTACGGACGGCTGCCGTGGAAAAAAGCGTGGCTCGGGCGGTGGGCGAAACGGTTTCCGACGCTCCGTGCACGCCTAAGGCGTTTATTGCGAGAATAAAAGAAAGAATTATGTTTGAATTAGGCGAATAAGCGCGTATTTTAAATCATACAGTATGGGTATGAGACGTTCTTATATAATAGCCGACTGGTTCTACAGACTGTCGCATGTAGTAAGACGCAACCGCTTTGCCGTGCTTTTGTATGTGCTGTGCTGTCTGCTGTTTTTGGTGATAGGCGTCGCTTTCGGCATAAATTTCGCCGACAAGACCGCATATGTCGAACGCAACGGCGCGGTCATATTTTGCTTTTTGCGCGGTGATGTGGGGATAGTGTCGTTTTTCTTTATCGATGTGTCGCTCACGCTCCTGTATTGCGTGTTCGGCATTTCGATGTTCGTTTTTCGTATAACGACGGTCTTTTCCTTAGCGCCGTGCATTTATCGCGCGTATGCGATAGGCATGCATACGTGCGTCATCATTTCCGCGTATTCCGCGTCGGCGCTACCCATGATATTCGTGCTGTTCGTTCCGATAGAGCTCGTGGTCATAGCGATAATGTGCATGCTGTCGCACAGATGTTTCGTGTTTGCCTCGCTAAACGGCAGATGCATGCCGTCGCGGAACGACGTTCGGGAATATTACAGAAGCGCATTGCCGTTTGCGTTTGTAATTGTTCTTTTGACGCTCGTAAAGGCGTTTACGGTGGCTCTTTTCGGCTCTGCGCTCATAGGGATAATATGATGAATTAAAACTCCGAAATACTGACAAAATAGCTGTATGACTATTTTCGGAGGGAATATGAATAAGAAACTGATGACGGGGATCGCCTTGCTTATGACGGTCCTCTTTGCCTTTGCGCCGATAGGCGGAGCCGCGCATTCCTCGGCGCACGCCGAATCCGCGCTTGCGAATACGTCGAAGGCGGCGGTGCTTTTGGACAGCGATACGGGTACTGTCGTGTTCGAAAAGAATGCGAAAGAGCATTTGCAGATAGCGAGCATGGTAAAGATAATGACGCTCGGGCTCGCTTTCGACGAGCTGGCGCGCCGAGAAATACCGCTCGATACCGAGATAACCGCGTCCGAAAACGCGGCGTCCATGGGCGGATCGCAGGCATTTTTGGACGCGAACGCGTCGTACCGGCTCGACGAGCTGCTTAAAAGCATAGTAGTGGCGTCGGCAAACGACTCGTGCGTTGCGATTGCGGAATATCTGTCCGGCAGCGTCGAAGCGTTTGTACAGGCGATGAACGAGCGTGCGACCGCGCTCGGGCTTTCCGACACGGCGTTTGTAAACTGCACGGGACTGCCGCGCGAGGGTCAGTATAGCTGTGCCGCGGACGTTGCGGTCATGTTTAAGGACCTTATGCGCCACGAAAAGTTCTTCGAATACGCCGGCGTGTGGATGTACGATTTTTCGCACCCGGGCGGACGGGTGACACAGCTTACCAATACGAACAAGCTCATTCGCTTTTACGACGGTTGCGACGGCGGCAAGACCGGCTACACGGACGCGGCGCGCTCATGCATAACAGTCACCGCAAAGCGCGGAGATACCCGTCTTATATGCGTATCTATAGGCGCGGAAAATTCCAAAACGCGAAACAAGGAAGTTTCCGAGATGTTGAATTACGGGTTTGCCAACTATAAAACGGTGTATGCCGTGCGTCGCGGCGACATATTGGGCGAATTCGACGTGAATAACGGCAAGACAGATAGGATAACCGCCGTCGCCGCGGAAGACTGTACGGCGTTCGTCAAAACGGGCGATAAAGCGGAGTTTGTCGTCGAGCCGCACATATCCGAGCTCTGCGCGCCGATAGCCGAGGGGAGTGAAGTGGGCGAAGTCGTCATAAAGCTCAACGGCGAGGAATACGCTTCGATAAAAGCCGTGTCGCAAAATTCGTGCGACAAAAAAGGCTATATCGATATAGTGGAAGATTTCATAAGTAAGTGGTAATCCCGCATTTTAACGGCGATTTTTGTTGACCGACGGCGCGCGGTGTGCTAAACTGTTTTCATGAAAAGCACACTTATCGCGCCGTCCATACTTAGCGGAAGCTTTGCCGCAATGGGCGAAGAAGTAGTCGATATGACAAAGATCGGAGCAGATTGGATCCATATCGACGTAATGGACGGGGTTTTCGTTCCCAATCTGACGTTCGGGTTCAAAATGATAAAGGACCTGCGTCCGCTTACCGATCTGTTTTTCGACGCGCATTTGATGATAACCTCGCCGATACGCTACGTCGAGCGGTTTGTAAAGTCGGGTGCGCAGCTCGTTTCGTTCCACATAGAGGCGGAAAAAGATATAGCGGAAGCGATAAAGATCGTCAAAAGCGCCGACTGTAAATGCGGACTTGCGATCAATCCCGATACGCCCGTGGATTCGCTCGTTCCGTATCTCGAAGATCTCGACCTTATCCTTATCATGTCGGTATTCCCGGGCTTCGGCGGTCAAAAGTTCATAGACGGCTCACTCGAGCGCATAGCCGCCGCCGATAAACTGCGTAAGCGATACGCGCCGAACGCGCTGATAGAAGTGGACGGCGGCGTAACTACGGATAACGCCGCGGATATCGTAGCGGCAGGCGCCGACGTGCTTGTTGCGGGAAACGCCATATTTGGCGCGAGCGACAGAAAGCGTGCGCTCAGGAACCTGCGCGGAAATTGATACGCCGCAAAAATATGTGTCAATGCGGCGCTATGCCTCATAAATAATGATAGGGGGTGCGGCATGACAAAAATAATATGCATAAAAATGCCCAAGCTTTTGGGAAAATTCTTAAGATTGTTCAAACGTAATAAGAATATATAAGATGTATTATAATATCGGCGGCGTAGGCATTGCGCGATGAGTGCGCTACCGAGCGATGAAAGAATAATGGAATAATGGTGCAACAAAAAATCCGAGCGTTGACCTCGGATTTTTCATTTTGTTTTTGAATAGTTTTTCTGCGGCTTACTCGCTCTCTTGCTTTTTGGCGGTACGCAGACAACGCGTGCAAACATACTCGTGAGAGATTTTGCCGTCTACTTCCGTAGTGACCTTATGGACGTTGGCGTTAAAGCTGCGCTTGGTTTTTTTATGGGAATGGCTGACATTGTTGCCGGATACCTTGCCCTTGCCGCAAACCGAACATACCTTGCTCATTTGTTGACCTCCTGAAGCGGTTAATCGCAAATTTCTATAACAATATAGCACTTTCAAGCCTGTTTTGCAACCAAAAAAGCCATATTTTTGGTAAAAATATAAAAAAATAAGCCAAATCTCTTGCAAAAAAAACCGATATGGGTTAAAATATCAGTGTTCGGTACATATACTTAACTGTTTCGGAGGACCAATGAGCGTTCATACATCCAATGCGTACGGCAGAATAACGGTGACCGAGGATTCCATTGCCCAAGTCGCCGCCGATACCGCTATGGACTGTTACGGCATAGTTGATTTGGTATCCAAAACGTTTTCCGACAACCTGTCTGACTTGTTCAGGCGCAAGCGATTGTCGCGTGGAGTAAACGTGTTCACCAACGGCGACAGGATATTCATAGACCTTTACGTAATAATCAAATACGGTCTGTCTATAGAAGCTGTCGCTCAATCATTGAAGAAAGCCGTAAAATATCGGATAGAGCGGTTTTCCGGTATGGTGGTCGATACGATAAATGTCCACGTTGTCGGTATTAAGGTGTAGTCCCGAACATTCGGAGGATTAAAATGCAAAAATCGATTAACGGCGCTACTTTCAGAAAAATGATCCTGAACGGCGCCAAACTACTCGACGCCAACAAGGCGCACGTAAACGAACTTAACGTTTTTCCGGTTCCCGACGGGGATACCGGCACAAATATGTCGATGACTATGCTGTCCGCCTCGAGAGAAGTGGCGGCGTGCTCAACCAACAACATGACCGAACTGTGCGACGCGGTCGCAAAAGGCGCTCTGCGCGGCGCGCGCGGCAACAGCGGTGTTATTCTCAGTCAGATATTAAAGGGCATGACTTCGGTGCTCGCAGGGAGCAACGAGCTGTCGGCAAAGACATTCGCCAAAGCGTTTTCCGCAGGAACGGAAGTAGCGTATAAGGCGGTCACAAAACCCAAAGAAGGAACCATACTTTCCGTAATTCGCGCCATATCGGAAGCGGCGGAAATAGCGGCAAAAAAGAACGTAGAACTCAAAGACTTTTTCGCAAGCGTCATCGAATCGGGCGAAGCTATGCTTAAGCAGACGCCAGAGATGTTGCCCGTACTCAAAAAAGCGGGCGTCGTGGACGCGGGCGGCAGAGGTCTTTTGATTTTATTGCAGGGATTTTTGAACGTGTTGCTCGGGCAGGAAGAGGATTTCTCCATAGAGTTCGACGATTCGTACAAAGCCGACGGGTCGGACAGCCCGTACGACGAGCAGGCGCACTTCAATTACAACGATCTCGCGGAAATAGAGTTCGCGTACTGCACGGAGTTCTTTATCGTCAATATCTATAAAAAGACGACCGAAGCGGATATCGACCTTTTCAGAGAAAAGCTCATGAACATAGGCGATTGCGTTTTGGTTATAGGCGACCTTTCCATGGTAAAGGTGCACGTCCACTCCAACGCGCCCGGGCAGGTGCTTACTTACGCGCTCGAGCTCGGCGAGCTCGACCACCTCAAGATCGAGAACATGCTCCAGCAAAATCGCGAGCTCAAAAACAAGCAGCAGGAAGATCTCAAGCCGTTCGGTCTTGTGTCTGTCTGTGCCGGCGACGGTTTGACCGCCATATTCAAAGACCTGCTTGTGGACAACATCATCGAGGGCGGTCAGACGATGAACCCGTCCGCCGACGATATAGCCAAGGCGTGCGACGCGGTAAAGGCAAAAGACGTATTCGTGTTCCCCAACAACAAAAATATCGTTCTCGCCGCAAACCAGGCAAAAGCGCTTTCAAAGCGCACCATTCACGTCATACCCACCGCCAATATTCCGCAGGGACTTTCCGCCGTTTTGGCGTTTAATCCGGAAGATACGGTGGACGGCAACCTCAAAAACATGAACGACGCGCTCACCGCGGTGCGTTCGGGCTCGGTCACGTATGCCGTGCGCAGCACTCAGATAGGCGATTTCGACCTCAACGAGGGCGACATCATAGGCATGGACGCGAAAGACATCGTCGCAAAGGGCGACAGCGTGAGCGACGTCACCGAGCAGCTCATTGACAAAATGATGGACGACGACGTAAGCTGTATCTCCCTGTACTTCGGCAACGACGTAAAGGAAGAGGACGCCAACGCCATCGCCGCCGACATCACCAAAAAGTATACCGACTGCGACGTCGATGTGCATTACGGCGGACAGCCGCTTTACTACTTCATCGTGTCGCTTGAGTAAAATATATACACGCCGCCGCACACGCCGAAAACGCTCGGTTTGTGCGGCGGTTAGGTAGTTTTGGAACTTAACGAGATAAAAGGCATAGGCGCAAAGCGCGTTCAGGCGCTCAATTCGATGGGGATATACACTCCGTCGGATTTGCTGTTGCGTTTTCCCGACAAGTACATATTCAAAGACTTCAAGATCGATAAAAATGTTCGCGAGGGCGACGAGATCTCGTTTTTGGGCGAGGTCGTTTCGCCCGCGTCGAGAAGATTTATTCGCCGCGGATTGTCCGTAGTGTCGTGCGCTTTTGCGAATAACGGCGTAACTGTCCGCTGTTCCTGGTTCAATCAGCCGTTTGCGGCGCGCAATCTCGTCGTGGGCGACAGGGTTTACGTTTGCGGCAGGGTAAAAAAATTCAAAAGCGTCATTCAGCTCGTAAATCCCACGCTGATGCCGCCGATCGAGGGCGACGGGGATATCGTGCCGATATATAAGACGGCAATACCGTCGCGCACGTTCGCGTCGGCGGTGAACGTCGCTTTAAAAAACGTCAAGGTCAACAGCTATGTTCCGAGCGCGCTCGCGCAAAAGCACGGGCTGATGCCGCTTCAATCGGCGTTACAGGCAGTGCATGCTCCGACCGACGCAAGGTTGCTTGCGGAAGCCAAGAAGTCCGTCGCCGTGGAAAATCTGTGCTATGTCATAACGTCATACAAGTTGCTTAAAGACGATAAACGCGATCATAAATACAATGCGCCGTTGCAATTCGTTGAGAATTTCCGCAAAAGTCTGCCGTTCGAGCTGACTGCCGATCAGACGAATGCTATCGACGGCATAATTTCGTCGATGCGATCGGACAAGTTGACAAATCTGCTCGTGCAGGGCGAGGTCGGTTGCGGCAAAACCGTCGTGGCACTGTGCGCTATGTACTATGCCGCCATGAGCGGTTATCAGTCGGCAATCATGGCGCCGACGGAAGTGCTTGCCAGACAGCATTACGAAACAATGATCAAAATTTTGGAGCCGCTCGGCGTAAAGACGCAGCTTTTATGCGCTTCCATGAACGTCAAACAGCGCGAGGCGGCGCTGTTCAATATAAGATACGGTGCGGCGAGCTGTATTGTCGGCACACAGTCGCTGATAAGCGAAAATATAGATTTTTACGATCTTCGCCTCGTAATAGTGGACGAACAGCAAAGGTTCGGCGTCAACCAGCGCGCCAAGCTCGAAAATAAAGGCAAAAAAACGGATATGATAGTTATGACGGCGACGCCTATACCGCGCACGCTCGCACTGTCGCTGTACGGTGAACTGCGCCAGATAGATATACGCGCTCTTCCGTCAAACCGCCCTAAAATACATACCGCCGTAGTGCCGCCGGCAAAAGTGCGCGGAATGTACGGCTACATAAGCGAACGCGCCGCATTAGACGAGCGCACTTATATAATATGTCCGAGGATAGACGCAGTCGATGGCGAGCCGACGAGCGTCGAGAGCGTTTTTGCGGAGCTTAAAAAAACTCCGCTCGGCAGCGTTACCGGCTGTGTCCACGGAAAAATGAAGGACGCGGAAAAGTCGGAAGTCATGGCGGATTTCAAGTCGGGAAAGCTCAAAGTGTTGGTTTCGACGACCGTTGTCGAAGTGGGTATAGACGTGCCGGAGGCTACCACCGTAGTCATTTACGACGCGGAGCGGTTCGGGTTGTCGCAACTGCATCAGATCCGCGGCAGAGTAGGGCGCGGCACAAAAGAATCGTACTGCTTTTTGCTGAGCGAAAACGGCACGCCAGAGAGCAACGAAAGACTTAAAATGTTCTGCTCGGTGACGGACGGATTTTCGGTGTCCGAGCTCGATTTTCGTTTGCGCGGCGCAGGCGATTTTGTCGGGCTAAGACAGCACGGCAACGGCACGCTCGAGATAGACGGCGAAACAATAGAACGTGCGCGCGCGCTTTCCGACGACCTTATATCCGACGGAAGCTCGTCGCCGTCTATAACGAGATCGCTCAAAAGTCCGGAATTTATACGTTCCGTCACAATGAATTGATCGATAACCGTTAAATATGTAGTTCTGCATACATAGATATCCCACACTAAAGACAGAGGTTTATGGTATTGACTTCACGCGCACCCGTAAATTTCAGAACATTTTTGACAGTTGCGGTGTTCATGACCGCGGCGGTGTTTTGCGCGTACATATACTCGCTGAATCGAGCTGTCGGAATAGTGTCGGCTTGCGTCCTTATTTGCTCGCTTATGGCTTTTACTGTGTACTTCGCGATCGGGGTATTCCGCGGAAGCGCTAAGCTGCGAACGCTCATTGCGTTTGCCGTATCTACGGCGCTATGTCTTACGGCATTCCCGATAGCCGCGATATCGATAGACGGTTGGAAAAACAGCCTCGAGCTCGGCGGCTTTAGGTCGATCAGCGGCAGAGTTTGCGCCGCGGATACGCGTACGGGCGATTATAGGTTCGATCTCGAGGACCTGACGGTGGACGGCAGGTCTGTTTCCGGCATATTGCGGCTCACTGTTTCCGCGTCCGACAGAAACATCTCGGAGTTTATCGATTACGGCGACAGGCTGACTTTCAGCGCGTACATCACCGCCGTCAAACTGTCGGCAGACGGCAAGATAAACGGAAGCGCTTACCGCACCGACATAAGATATTATTCTACCGTCGGCTCGGACGGCATCGAAATAGATTTCGGCAAGCCGAAGCTCATAGAGCGGTTTTCGGGCTTTCTGCACAGGCTGTATACCGACAATATGGGCGACAAGTACGGGAACATAGCGTACTCCATGATAACGGGCGACAGGCATGCGCTCGATATCGGCGTGTACGGCTACTTTTCCGCCGCCGGTATCGGGCATATATTGGCTGTTTCGGGTTTGCATATCGGATTTTTGGCGCTGTTTCTTGATCTTGTTCTTTCGCGCGTAAGCCGCAAGGTGCGATTTCCGGTGATCACTGCGGTGCTTATTGCGTATGCCGCGCTCGCCGATTTTTCTCCGTCCGTCGTAAGGGCTGTCATCATGGCAGTGGTTTCCATGTTTTCGGTGTTCGTCGGCGGACGGCGCGATCTGCTGTCGTCGTTGATGTTTTCGTATTCCGTCATACTTGCGGTCAAACCGCTGTATCTTTTCGATGTCGGCTTTTTGACGAGTTTCGGCTCGATATTCGGCATTGCCATGTTTTCGCGTTCGATATCGCGCTTTTTGACTAAGCATAACGCAAGCAGAAAGGTGGGCGATTCGGTGGGCACGGCGGTCAGCGTGCAACTTGGCATAATCCCGCCGTTCACGTACTTTTTCCGCGGATTTCAGCCCATTTCGTTTATCGTAAATATAGTTCTCATTCCGTATATTTCGGTCGTTTTTATCGCAATAGTGTGCTTGACGCCGATAGCCGCCATACCGCATTGCGGCGCGGCGCTTAAATTGTGCGAATATCTTTTGAAACCGCCGGACTACATAGCGTACGGAGTGGCGCATATACCGTTCGCCAACGTTAAGGTGTATTGCACTGCGGCTGTGTTTCTTTGTTATCCGGTGATGTTTTGCGCGAGCGAATTTTTTATGATGCCGAAAGGCAAATCCGCCGTCGCCGTATACTCCGCGGCTGTGTATATAGCCTTATGCTGTATCCATGTTCCGATGCGCAACAATGTATTGATCGCGGCGTCGAGCGCCGACAATACAAGCGTGCTGTGCGTCGGCGGTCAAGTGTATGTTATCGGTTATGTACGCGACCGTTATTCTGTAGAGGACGCTTTGGAAAATAACTGTTGCAAACGCATTGACGGGATATTTCTGTTAGATCCGAATATCCGCACCGTCAATGCGGTGCTCGGGCTGCGCGACGACTTTGAAATAGGAACTGTCTATTGTGAAAAAGCCGATGCGTTCACGGAAATGTTTGACGATAATGATATCGACTGCGAAGTTGTAAGTCCCGACGGCGAGTATGCCGTGTGTCCGGCATACGTCGGCGGCGAAATGATAGGTTACGAATTCGGCGACATACTTTTTGCAAAGAACGGAACGGACGAGCGCGCGTTTTCGGTGTATGACGCAGTGCGCACTCGAACTGTAGAGGCAGTTATGCCGAATATCGTGTATCTTTGCGATCACGCCGAAGTCGAGGGCGAAAACATTTACACCCTCGACAGCGGATCGTATATTTACGAACTTGCGTAAGCTGTGCGGTCAATCGGCAGTCGTATCCGTAGCAACGCGAGAAAGCACTATGATATTGCAGTTGTCGTATATCATTATTTTGCCTTGAGGCAGAATATCTCCGTACATGCTGTCGCACACGTAGATGTTGTGTGCCGTAGGATCGACATCTTCGTCGTAAAACAGCATTATTTCGTGCCGTCTTGCGTACCAATGTCCGTTGTGCGAAACGCTTACGCCGTCGGCGGTGACGGCCAGGTCGAAGGTGTTGTCGTCGCGAAGCTCGAGCCTGTAATCGAGCGTGTCGTCTTTTTCGGCGCCTTGCGGAGCGTGCACATATTCCACTGTGTATACGCCTTCGCGCGCTTCGGCAAAGCGTCTGCGCACGCCCGATATGGGCGACCTGAAAAAGCCGCCGCGCGCTTCGGACGCGCCCTCTATCTCGACAGTAAATTCGCGGCGCGACGACGGTCTGAAGTCCTCGACCGCACGCGCTTCGCGCGGCGCCTCGGGTACATCGTAGCTCGCGTCGTTAGCCGTTCCCGAAGAACAACCGCACAGCAGTGCGCCGGAAAGCGCCAGCGCGGCAGCCGATATGATGATTTTTTTCATGATTTTTTGCTCCTGTTTCGTCGGATCGCAGCGCGATTACGACGGATTTTTTTGTAGTGTTGTTTTTTCATTGGCGTTTTATGCGCGGCGCGCGAACGATGGGAGAGTGTACACGGCGCGTATTATATTTAAAAAACAGCGTCAAAACGGTTGACAAATGAATAAGTATGTCATATAATAATCGAGTAAAGCAGATTTATTCTCACCGTTCGGGTCTACTCGGAACGGTTCAAACAAACAAAACATCGGTTTAGTTGTGAGTAAAATTTGCTTTGCTCGCAATTTTTTTATTTTCGGAGGATCAAACCATTATTAAAGAGCTTGTTACAAACGACGGGATATCGGACAATCTCGACGTAAGAGTCAAGGACGAAACGGGCG
Organism: Roseburia sp.; assembly: GCA_023665905.1. Taxonomy (GTDB): domain Bacteria; phylum Bacillota; class Clostridia; order Christensenellales; family Pumilibacteraceae; genus Anaerocaecibacter. The sequence continues at coordinate 243,706 of JAMPDA010000001.1, read as the reverse complement.
CAATGCTCGGCATAATGCGCGCAAGTCAGGCAAAAGTCATAGCCGATGAGCGCAGACTCGATCTCGTTATGATAACGCCCAATGCGCAGCCGCCCGTATGCCAGATAATGGATTACGGCAAATACCGCTTCGACGCGGCTAAAAAGGCCAAGGACGCGCAAAAAAATCAAAAGCGCACGGAAGTCAAAGAAATTCGGCTGTCCATGACTATAGATACGGGCGATCTCAATACGAAGTCCAAACAAGCGACCAAGTTTTTGTCGGACGGCGACAAAGTAAAAGTATCCATACGTATGCGCGGCAGGCAGATGGCGCGTCCGCAAATGGGCGTTGATGTAATGTACGCGTTCTACGAGACCGTTAAGGAAGTTTGCACTATGGATCGCAAGCCTTCGGTCGATGGCAGAAGTATCGTAATGAACCTTTTGCCCATAAACAGCAAATAATTTTTTTCGGAGGAATATACAAATGCCCAAAATGAAAAGCCACAGCGGCGCGAAGAAGCGCTTTCGCGTAACCGCAAACGGCAGAGTCAAAAGAGCGCAGCAGGGTAAAAACCACATTCTCAACAAAAAGCCGAGAAAGCGCATCATGAGATTGCGTCAAGGCGCATACCTCAAGTCCGCTAAGCAAGAAAAAACCATTCGCAATATGGCGCAAAAGTAGGAGGACGTTATGAGAATTAAAAGAGCAGTCAACGCTGTAAAAAAGCGCAGAAAGATCTTTAAGTTAGCCAAAGGCTATTTCGGTTCCAAATCCCGTTCTTACCGCGTCGCGCGGCAGGCGGTCATGAAGTCGCAGATGTACGCATACATCGGCAGACGCTTGAAAAAGCGCGACTTCCGCTCGCTGTGGATAGCGAGAATAAACGCCGCGGCGAGAGTGAACGGACTTTCTTATTCCAAATTTATGCACGGGCTTAAGCTTTCCGGCATAACTCTCAACCGCAAAGTACTTGCGGATATCGCCGTCAACGATGTGGAATCGTTCAAATCGCTTGCGGCTACCGCCGCAAAAGCGGTTTCCGGCAAATAAACCATGCAAAAGAGCGTCGCACGGCGCTCTTTTTGGTGAACGGTGAATTATGGATATCATAACGTCAACATCCAATCGATTGTTCAAGCACATAACAAAGCTTAAACAAAAGAAATATCGCGACGAGTCGGGCGAGTTCTATATCGAGGGAGCTCGCAATGTTTTCGACACTTTTTCCGCCGCTCCGGACAGCGTGTGCGCGATCGTTTTGAGCGAACGCGCCTATGCGGAGCACGCCGAGCGCGTTTCGTCGTGCGAGGTTTATGTAATGGCGGACGCGCTTATGGACAAGTTGTCGGACACTCAAAGCTGTCAGGGCGTTATATCCGTAAACAAGATACCGAGATACGAGTTTCCGACGGGGGAGCGGTGCTTGCTCCTCGACAGGGTGCGCGATCCCGGCAATGTCGGAACGATACTCCGCACCGCCGTCGCGTGCGGTTACGACGTTGTTCTTAACGATTGCGCCGACGTGTATTCGCCCAAGGTGACACGCAGCGGAATGTCTGCTCTGCTTAAATGCCGCATAGGCGCGAATATCCCTCACGGCGATATAAAAAACAGTTACGAGCTTATAGCGGCGGATATCGGCGGCGGCGACCTGTTTAAAACGTCGGCGCCGCGCGGAAAATACTGCATAGTGATAGGCAACGAGGCGAACGGTGTGGCGCAGGAAATAATTAACGACTGCGACAGGGTTATCTCTATACCGCAGAGTAATATCGAATCGCTCAACGCCGCCGTCGCCGCCGGAATTATGATGTACACATTGAAGTATCGCGTCGGCGGAAATTAAATTATGTATTATACCTCCGTGGCAAGCCACGGAGCACCCTACGGGTGTTCTGCCGTACGCGGCGGCGTATAAAACCTAATTTGTCCACGTCACAAATTTGCCATTGCAAGCAAGCAAATTTGCTCCTCGAATAATTGACAATATGCCGAACGTATAGTATAATCATTATCAACAAATTATTATCGGAGATATTTATGTCAGGACACAGCAAATGGGCTACTATCAAACGTCAAAAAGGCAAGACCGACGCGGCTCGCGCCAACGTATTCACCAAGATCGGCAGAGAAATAGCGGTAGCGGTGCGCAGCGGCGGTCCGGACCCCAACAATAATCCGCGCCTTCGCGACTGTATTGCCAAGGCTCGTGCCGCAAACATGCCCAACGACAATATTTCGCGCTCGATAAAAAAGGCGAGCGGCGAGGACAGCAACGTCGTGTACGACGCCATTACGTACGAGGGCTACGGCTCCGGCGGCGTCGCAATGATAGTCGAAGCACTTACCGACAATAAAAACCGCACCGCAGCCGCAGTGCGGCATATATTCGACAAGTGCGGCGGCTCGCTCGGCACCACTAACTGCGTGTCGTACATGTTCGAGTCCAAGGGCGTCATAACCGTGGGCAAAGATCCCAAGGACGACGAGGAAGAAGTCATGATGCTCGCACTCGAACTCGGCGCGGACGATTTCGACGCGTCCGAAAGCGAATACTACATATCAGTGACCCCGTCCGATCTCGGATCGGTGCGCGACGCGCTCGAAAAAGCGGGAAGAACCATTCTTTCCGCGGAAGTCAGTCAGATCCCGTCGTCTACCGTAGATGTGGACAGCGAAACCGAAGCGAAGATCAGGCGCATGCTCGATATGTTCGACGACAACGACGACGTACAGAATGTTTACCACAACGCCAATCTTGCCGACGACGGCGATGACGAATGAATTTCGGGAAACTATCGATAAAAAAGCATAAGCTTGTTATAGGCGGCTGCGACGCTTCTGCGCTCGCGGCTGAATTCGGCACGCCGCTGTATGTGTTCGACGTGGATTGCGCCGTCGATACGGCAAAGTCGTACGTAAACGTCCTTAAGCGCGAATACCCGAATTCGACGGTGTGTTATGCGTCCAAAGCGTTTTGCTGTACGGGCATTTACTCGCTTTTAAGTCCGCTCGGTTTGGGCGCGGACGTCGTTTCGGGCGGCGAACTGTATACCGCAGTTAAGGGCGGAATGAGCGCCGACAAAATATACTTCCACGGCAACAACAAGACCGAAAAAGAGATAGTTTACGCCATAGAACAAGGTATAAACTGCTTTGTGGCGGATTCCGAGCGCGAGCTGTCGCTTATAGATAAGCACGCCGATAAGCCTCAAAACGTGATGATACGCGTCAACCCTGGTGTGGAAGCGCATACCCACAGATTTATTCAGACTACGCTTACCGACAGTAAATTCGGCTTTTCTATCGCCGACGGTACGGCAGAGCAGATAATACGTTCGCTCTCCGATTATAAAAACATAAAGTTTGTCGGCATTGCGTGCCATATCGGCTCGCAGATATTCGAGCCGCAGTCATTTGAGCTTGCTATCGACAAAATGACCGATTTTATAGTCAAGCTCAATTCTTTGGGCATAGCGGCGGAACGGCTCGATTTGGGCGGAGGCTACGGCATTCATTATATAGAGCAGGACAAGCCGCTGACGCCCGAACAGTACATGGCGAACACCGTAAAATATCTTAAAGACTCCGTTTCGCGCAAAAATATCGCCGCGCCGCATTTGATAGTCGAGCCAGGGCGCTCCATTGTGGGCGAAGCCGGCGTTACGCTGTACACCGTCGGCGCGATAAAACGCATTAAATACATAAAGACATACGCGGCGGTTGACGGCGGAATGTTCGACAATCCGCGCGTTTCGCTGTACGACGCGCAATACACCGCGGTGGTGTGCGACAGGGCGGACGCCGAAGCGACTGACGTGTATTCCATAGCCGGAAAGTGCTGTGAAAGCGGCGATGTGCTTATAGACGGCATCAAGCTTCCCGAGCTTAAGAGCGGCGACGTGCTTGCCGTGCTTTCCACGGGCGCATATCACTATTCCATGGCGTCCAATTACAATCGCAACGCCGTGCCGCCCGTAGTCGCTGTAAAAGACGGGCGTGCCGATTATATGGTAAAGCCGCAGACGTTCGAGGACATGGCGCGCAACGACGTCATTCCGTTTGCAGAGGGTAAACTATGATCTTTGCCGCAATGTACGGATACGATCCGCTGACATTCTTTCTGTATGTGCTGTTTACGCTTATAGCGGTGGTGATAGGCCTCGTGTCGCACGAGGTTGCGCACGGGCTTGTGGCAAAATGGAACGGCGATTATACGGCTAAGAATATGGGACGGCTGTCGTTAAATCCGATAAAACATTTCGACCCGATAGGCTTTGTCATGATGATGTTTGTGGGCTTCGGTTACGCAAAGCCCGTTCCGATAAATCCCGGCAACTTCAAAAATTACAGGCGCGGAATAATCACAGTGTCGATAGCCGGAATAGTAATGAATTTGATCGTCGCGTTTTTTGCGGTCATGATAGGGTGCTTGCTTTATTTCGGAATGTACAACGTCGGGTCGGAAAAGGCGTTCGAAGCGCTGTTCTACTTTGCGGAGATGTTTCGCATAATATCTCGCGTCAATCTTTCGCTCGCGTTTTTCAATCTTCTGCCGATATATCCGCTCGACGGGTTCAAGCTCGTGGAAGCGTGCACGCACAGGGGGAATAAATACTGCGCGTTTATGCGCACTAACGGCAAATATTTGCTGTACGGACTTGTTCTGCTCGGCATAATCGTGTCCATGGCGTTCAATTACGTAAGCAATATTCCGTATTGGTTCGAGTATTTCGACATACTCGGCACATATATAAACATCTGCGCCAATGCCGTCACCTGGGTATTTACGTCGTTTTGGGGAGTGATAATACACGGGTATAGGCAAATATTGCTGTTTCTATTTATATTTAGATACGGTGGGATCGTGTAGCATGGATAATAATGTCGAGCAAGAATTTAATACTTCCGAAAACGACAGAAGCTATCGTGTGGAGTTATCCAATTACAACGGTCCGCTCGATATGCTGTTGGACCTCGTTCATCGCAAGAAGATACGCATCGAGGATATCTTTATTTCGGATATAATCGATCAGTATTTGGCTGCCATGGATCAGCTCGATGAGCTCGATATAGAGCAGGCCGCCGATTTTATCGTTATCGCATCGACGCTTGTCGAAATAAAGTCGCGCGCGCTGTTGCCGCGTCCGCCGGAGGAAGAGGATCCGCACGACGATCCCAAGACGGAACTTATTGTAAAACTGAAAGAGCGCGAAGCGGAGTACATACTGTTCAAGGAAGCCGCCGAAAAGATGCGCGAGCAGGAAGTTATAAACATGCATTATCGTGCGCCCGACGAGTCTGTAGGGCAGCCGCGGCTCGTGCTTAAGGATATGACGATGGACGGACTTGTCAACGCGCTTCGCAAGATGTTCGATAAGCTGAGCATGCGTCAGCAGGTGTTCAAAACGCGCAAGGTCGCGCTCGACCCGTTTACCGTCGATCAAAAAATGTCGCTGATACGCCAAAAATTTATGTCGGCGGACAGAGTGATATTCGACGATCTTTTCAGCGACGCGCCCGAAAAGAGCGAGATCGTTACGACATTCATGGCTTTGCTCGAGCTACTTAAATTGCAGGAAGTAAGGGTCGAGCAGAAAGAAATATTCGATATTATAACGATAGTCAAAAGGAGCAAGACGGACGATGGAAATTGAACTTATCGACGATATCCTGGAAGCGCTTTTGTTTGTATCCGGCGACGGGTTGAAGATCGCGGATATATGCGACTTGCTGGAATTGCAAAAAAGCGAGGTCAATTCCGCCGTAAAGCGCTTGCAAAAGCGTTTCGGCGGTAAATTCGGCATACATTTGATCACATATAACGGCAAGATACAGTTTGCGTCCAATCCCGAGTATTCGGACGTAATAGCGTGCGTGCTCAATCCCATAAAGGAAAAGGCGCTTTCCAATCCTGCGCTCGAAACGCTGTCCATTATAGCTTATCGTCAGCCCGTAACGCGTTTGGAAGTAGAGCACATACGCGGCGTCAACTGCGACTATGCGCTTCAGGCGCTTTTGAAAAACAATCTCATAGAGATCGTCGGCAGAAAGGACTCGCTCGGAAAACCCTTGCTGTTCGGCACGACGGAAAACTTTTTAAAGCGTTTTCGCATAGAGGATATAGAGCAGTTGCCCGATCGCGAAGTGTTGCTCGAAAAGATACGGCAGATAGAGGAAAGCGCGCCCGAGCCGACTGAAGCGGAACTCTACAATTACGCCGATAAAGAAGAAAAGCCGGATTTTCTCGAGGGCGAGGACGTAGTCAAAATAGAGGCGGATGAAGCCGCCGCGACAGACGACACGCAGTAGCTCGGCGACAAAAAATCGGTAAATATTTATTGTATAACGGTAAACACTATGTATATGATGTACTTGGCGTTTACCGTTATTTCTTTGCACCTGCTTGTTTTGCCGATGGTTTTCGGCGTAAGCGTTTCGATAGATCCCGACAGGCAAACGGGGAAGCTTACGGCGCGGATCTTCGGCATACCCGTTTTTTCCAAGCGGTTGAGTTATGACGGGTTGCGCGAGCGGCTTTTGCAAGGCGGCGGCGATAGCGCCGATGACGAACAAGAGCCAAAGAAAAAAGGCGAACGCAAGCACGGCGGCAAGCTGAAAAAACTTTTGATAAAGATCGCTTTTGAAATAGCAAAGCGTATTCGCGTGCGCGAAATGGATCTCGACGCGAGGATCGGCGCAGGTGACGCCGCGGTCACCGCCGTTGCGGTGGGGAGCTTGCAGATAGCATACTCGCAGGTGTGCGCATTTTTGGGATATCGCGACGGCACAATTGCGGATATCAGACCCGATTACAATTCCGAATGTATAGATTTGTCGTTTATCGGCATATTTTCGCTGTGTTTTGCAGATATTATCTATGCCGTATGCGTTGTAGTTTTCAAAAAATTGACTAAAGGCAACGGCAAAAGGAGCGCAAATGCAAACACTGTTGCCGAGTGAACAACAAGAACACCCGATCGAACGGATAATGGACAGCGCGTTCGGGAAAATGCACATGCTGACCGACGCGGATATGATAGTCGGCGACCCTATAATCATGCCCGACGGCACAAGCGTTGTGCCCATAAGCAAGATCAGCATAGGCATAGTATCGGGCGGCGGCGAGTACAGTCAAAAACAGCAAAACGAATTTCCGTTCGCGGGAGCGTCCGGCGCCGGTATGAGCGTCGCGCCCGTGTGTTTTCTTATCAGCGACGGAAAGAATGTGCGCATGCTCAATGTGGGAAGCAAAGGCCCGTTGGACAAAATTATCGACACCGTGCCCGATCTCGTAGGGTCGCTTTTCGGACGAAAGAAATGAAGCGGTTTGTTGCGTTAATTACAGTCATTATGATATTTTTGTATTGCGCGTCGTGCGGAACGGCTGCTGCCGCCGAAGTACAGCGCGTCGGAACGGAAATAAACAGCTCGGCGACGTCCATGGCGCTTATGGACGGGGATACGGGCGAGCTCGTGTATTCCAAAAACTGCGACGCGCGGCGAGAGCCTGCCAGCACGACAAAAATTTGTACAGCTATCACAGTGCTCGAAAACACCACGTTGCTCGATCTTCCCGTGCCCGTGCCCGACGAGGCGGTGGGCGTCGAGGGCTCGTCGCTGTATCTTCAAAAGGGCGAAATGCTGTCCGTTCGCGATCTGCTTTACGGGCTGATGTTGCAATCGGGCAACGACTGTGCCGTAGCTCTTGCCGTGATAGTCGGCGGAAGCGTGGACGGATTTGTAAAGCTTATGAACGATACGGCAAAAAAAGCCGGAGCAGTCAACACCAACTTCGTAAATCCGCACGGTCTGCACCACGAGGAGCATTACACCACTGCGCGCGATCTTTGCGCCATATCGTATTACGCAATGAAAAACGATGTTTTCAGGCAGATAGTATCTACAAAACGCCATCGAACGCCTTATTACGGGCACGACTACGACAGGAATTTCCCGAATAAAAACAAAATACTGTTCAATTACGAGGGCGGCAACGGCATCAAAACGGGCTATACGCGCGCTTCGGGCAGATGTTTGGTTTCCTCCGCAACTCGCGACGGTAAGACATATATTTGCACCGTGCTGAACTGCTATGATATGTTTGAAGAATGTATGCGGCTCATGGATATGGCTTTTAACAGGTAAAACGCTTGATTTTTATTCTTTAATCGACTATGATATATTCATGGTCGTTTTATTATGAGGATAAACAAGTATTTAAGTTCTTGCGGCATAGACAGCCGCAGAAAATGCGAAAATCTCGTCCGAGAAGGGCGCGTGCGCATAAACGGCAAGGTGATCTCCGAGCTTTCTACCGACGTTAAGGACGGCGATTCCGTCGAGGTGGACGGACGCATCGTTTCGCTGTCGCATAAAAAAGTGTACATTATGCTCAACAAACCCAAGGGCTGCGTGTCCACCGTGTCGGACGACAAGGGGAGAAAGACCGTACTCGATTTTATAAATCTGAAAGAGCGGATATTTCCCGTCGGTAGGCTCGATTACGATACGGAAGGTCTGCTGCTTCTAACCAACGACGGCGATATAACCAATAAAATAACGCACCCCAAAAACGCCGTAAAAAAGGTATATTCGGTGCGCGTCGAGGGCGAGCCGACTGCGGCGGAGCTCAAAAGGCTCAGGAACGGCATCGAGTTCCGCGGCGTTCGGTATTCGGGCGCAAACGTAGTCGTTTTGGGCGCGGAAGAGGGCGGAACGCGGCTGGAAATAACAGTCACCGAAGGCAAAAACCACGAGATAAAGAACATGATAGAATCTTTGGGTCGGCGCGTGCTGTTTTTAAAACGCGTCGCCATAGGCTCGATACGGTTGGGCGGCCTCGGGCGCGGCGAGTGGCGGTTTTTGAACGCCAAAGAGCTCGATTATTTGAAATCGCTTTAAGGCGTTATCGGATAACCTATAAGAATTTATTAGCGAAAAACGTTCGCAATTTGTTGAAAAAATTTTTTCGAAATGATATAATTAAACATGTCGAGGATTTTCGGCGGCGATATGCGGTATGGAGGGTTTATGGACTCATTGCAAAACATCAAAAAAACGCTCGCGGCGGTCAATAAAAATACACTTGCGTTTATAAATTCGTTCATCGACGAAAAGTCGTTTGTGGAAACGGACGCATTTATCACTTCGGATGCGGAAAGCGTCGGTGACGGCGTTGTAAGCGGGTTTGCCATGCTGGACGGTGTAGCCGTGTGTCTTTTTGCGACAAACCACGACGTCCTCAAAGGCTCCGTCGGCGCGTTGAACGCAAAAAAGATAACGCGCGCCGTCAACAATGCCGTTCGCGCCGATAAACCGATAATAGCTGTGTGGGATACGTCCGGAGCGCGGTTCGCCGAGGGCATAGACTGCTTGGACGGTTATTGCGAAATATTGCGCGCGTTTGCGGTGGCTTACGGGGAAGTTCCGATTATATCGGTAATTAAGGGCAACAATTTGGGCATATCGTCGTACGTGGCAGGCGTGAGCGACTTTGTTATCGCGGTGTCCGGCAGCGTTGTGGCGTCGGCTTCGCCTTTGGTACTCGCAGCTAAAACGGGTGAATCGGAAAAAACGGTCGGCTCGGCGCAAAAGCTTGCCGCAAACGGAATAATCACCAATATCGTAAAAGAAAGCGAACTCCGCGGCGTTATTTCTCGCGCTCTTAAGGCTTTTTGCGGCGATCAGGAAAGCGCCGACGATCCCAACAGGGTGTGCAAGGGCTTAAAAGCCGGCGTCGGTTGCGATGTCGTAATAAAAGAAGTTTTCGATAAAGGCAGCTTTTTGCCCGTGCGTGCCGATTTTGCGCCCGTTGCGGTAACTGGCTTTGCCACGCTGTGCGGAATAAACGTAGGCGTGGTCGCGACCGACATAAAGGTGTCGGACGGTAGGCTTACCGCCGACGCATGCGTAAAGATCTGCGAATTCCTCAATTCCTGCGAAAACGCGGAGTGTCCCGTCGTGTTCTTGACCGATTGCTCGGGAACGGAACTTACGGAGAACGACGCGCGGCTTATTCGCGATATGTCCGACCTTATCTATCGTGTGAACACGCTCGATGTAGACACATTTGCCGTTGTGTACGGCAAAGCGATCGGCGCGGCGTATACCGCGCTCGTGTCGCCGTGCGAATATAAGATCGCCTGGGACATCGCTCAGGTCGGCGCGCTCGAATCGGAGTCCGCGGCGCGGCTTTTGTATGCCGATGAGATCAAGTCCGCAAAGAACAAAGATAAAACCGCGGAAAAGCTTGCTGCGGCGTATGCCGAAGAAAACTGCTCGGCGGTGGTCCTTGCGCGTAAAGGGCATTTCGACAATGTTATCGAGCCGAACTCGACGCGCGCATACCTCAGCGCGGCGCTGCTGGCGCACGTGGAGTAAGCTATGACAGATATGTTTTTATCCGCTTCCGATATATCCGTATCCGACGCCGCGGTGCGCGCATTGGTCGGGTTTTTGATAGTTCTTGCCGTGCTTGCTTTGCTTGTTGGAATATTCTATCTGTCGGGGTTTTTGTTCCGCACTAAGTTTTTGAGCAAAGACAAACTGTTTTCTTTCGGGAAAAAGAACAAAAGCAAAGAGCCGTCTGAAGCCGCCGAGGAGCATTTTTCGGGCGAGGACGACGAAGAAACGGTAGCGGCGATCACCGCCGCGATAACGGTGCTGATGTCTGAGGACGGAAACGCCGCGCCGGAATTTGTGATACGCCGCATTTCGCGGAAAAAGTAAATAAATAAAAACCATTTACGGAGGGATCATGCGTAAATTCAATGTAGTAGTAAACGGAAAGTCATACGCTGTGGACGTGGAGGAGATAGAGGGCGACGCGCAAAGCGCTGTAGCGCCCGTATCCGCCGCCGCGCCGACGCAGCCTAAAGCCGCGGTATCGGGCGAGGGCACGCCCATAAAAGCGCCCATGCCCGGGCTTATCCTGTCACTTGCACACAGCGACGGCGATACGGTAAAGCAGAACGAAAAGGTGCTCGTTCTCGAGGCTATGAAAATGGAGAACGACGTAAACGCGACCGTCGGCGGAACGATAACCTATGCCGTCAAGAAGGGCGACAATGTAGAGACCGGAGCGGTCCTCGCGTATATAAAATAAGGTGTTTCGATGAATTTCGTTGAAATGTTGAAAAATCTATGGTCGAGCACCGGTTTCGCCCAATCCGCATGGGAAAACTACGTGATGATCGTCATCGCGTGCGTTTTGCTGTTCGTCGGGATAGGGCTTAAAAAAGAACCGCTGTTGCTCGTGCCCATAGGTTTCGGAATGCTATTTATCAACATTCCGGGAGCGTACGATATACTTATGAAAGCGCCGCAGGACGGCTCTGCCGGCGGATTTCTGTACTATATAAGTCGCGGCGTCAAGTGGGTCATATTTCCGCCCATAATATTCTTGGGCATAGGCGCTATGACCGATTTCGGGCCGCTGATCGCAAGTCCCAAGAGCTTTATTTTGGGCGCGGCGGCGCAGCTCGGCATTTTTATGACGCTTTTCGGCGCGATCTTGCTCGGCTTTGACGGAACGGAAGCCGCCGCCATTGCGATAATAGGCGGAGCGGACGGACCTACGTCTATTTACGTAGCGACAAAGATGGGCGTGTCGGACAGTATGCTTTCCGCAATAACCGTCGCCGCATACTCGTATATGGCGCTCATTCCCATAATACAGCCGCCGCTCATGAGGCTCCTCACCACAAAAAAGGAGCGCGCGATAAAAATGGAGCAGTTGCGTCCCGTGTCAAAGCGCGAAAAGATAGTGTTTCCGATAGTAGTCACTATAATTTGCGGTCTGATATTGCCTGATTCGCTGCCGCTGCTCGGCATGCTCATGCTCGGCAACCTGTTAAAGGAATGTATGGTCACGGACAGACTGTCGCAGACCGCGAGCAACGGACTCATGAACTGCATAACGATATTCTTGGGTATAACAGTCGGCTCTATGGCTGTGGGAACGTCTTTCCTCGACGTGTCCACGCTCAAGATAGTCGTGCTCGGGCTTGTTGCGTTTATGATGGGCACTATAGGCGGACTGTTGATGGGCAAGCTCTTATGCTTGCTGTCGCACGGCAAAGTCAATCCTCTTATCGGCAGCGCCGGGGTGAGCGCCGTGCCCATGGCGGCGCGTGTTTCGCAGACTGTCGCGCAAAAGGACGATCCCAATAACTATCTGCTGATGCACGCCATGGGACCCAATGTGGCAGGCGTTATAGGCTCTGCCGTCGCGGCGGGCGTACTGCTCGCAATGTTCCTGTAATATAGCTGAAATTTTCGGAGAACTCTTATGTCAAAAGTTAAGATCATGGAAACGATACTGCGCGACGCGCACCAATCGCAAGCCGCGACGCGCATGCGCACCGACGAAATGCTGCCTGCCGCAAAGTTGCTCGACGACGTAGGCTTTTACGCGCTCGAAGCGTGGGGCGGCGCAACTTTCGATTCGTGCTTGAGATATCTCGACGAAGATCCGTGGGAGCGGCTGCGCGCATTGCGCAAGAATATCCCCAACACCAAGCTGCAAATGCTGTTTCGCGGTCAGAACATCTTGGGCTACAAGCATTATGCGGACGACGTGGTGGACGAGTTCTGCCGACTGTCTATCAAAAACGGTATAGACATTATCCGCATTTTCGATGCGCTCAACGATATCCGCAACATGAAGCAGGCGATAGACAGCGCCAAAAAATACGGCGGAACGGTGGAAGCCGCGCTATGCTACACCACAAGCAAGGTGCACACGATAGATTATTTCGTCGATCTCGCTGTAAAGCTCGAGCAAATGGGCGCCGATATCGTCTGCATAAAAGATATGGCGAACTTACTTTTGCCGTATACCGCATACGAGCTCGTATCCAGAATAAAAGACAAAGTAAAGATACCCGTTCACTTGCACACACACAACACCGCCGGAACGGGCGATATGGTCAATCTTAAAGCTATCGAAGCCGGTTGCGACATCGTAGATACCGCGCTTTCGCCTTTGGGGAACGGCACGAGCCAGCCTTCGACAGAAGCGCTCGTCGCGTCGCTTCAGGGCACGGAGTACGACACGGGACTCGACCTCGACAAGCTCAACAAGTGCACGGTGTATTTCCGCAAGGTCGCAGAGCGTCTTACGCAAGACGGCATACTCAATCCCAAAGTTCTCAAAGTCGATGTAAATGCGCTCATATATCAGGTCCCCGGCGGCATGCTGAGCAATCTTATCAGCCAACTGAAGCAGCAGAACGCGTCCGACAGGCTTACGGAAGTGCTCGAGGAAGTCCCGCGCGTGCGCGCCGACCTCGGTTATCCTCCGCTCGTCACCCCGTCGTCGCAGATCGTCGGAACGCAAGCGGTGCTGAATGTGCTCGGCGGCGAGCGTTATAAGTCTGTTACTAAGGAAACGAAAGGCGTTTTGGCAGGCGAGTACGGCAAGCTTCCCGTCGAGCCCGACGCGAAGATCGTCAAAAAGATATTGGGCGAAGCGCCGCGCATAACCTGCCGTCCTGCGGATAATTTATCTCCCGAGCTGGACGTTTACAGAAAAGAGATAGAAGAATACGCGATACAGGAAGAAGACGTGCTGACTTACGCGCTGTTTCCGCAGCTTGCGATACCGTTCTTTAAAAAGCGCGAGGCGCGTTTGCACGGCATCGATAAGACTATCTGCAACGAAAATTCGTTGGTCCAACCGATATGAGGATACTTTTTACAAACGACGACGGGTACGATTCGCAAGGATTGTATGCCGTCGCCGATTTATTTAAGACCGATCACGAAATAACAGTAGCGGCGCCGGTCACTCAAAGATCGGGGTTTTCTCATTCGCTTACATTAAAGCCGTACACCGGTTCATGCGAAAAAATCGACGGGCGCGATTATCCCGTGTTTGCCGTAGGCGGAACTCCTGCGGACTGCGTAAAGGTAGCGTGCAGATATCTCGACGTCCGACCCGACTTGGTCATCTCGGGCATTAACTTCGGTCAGAACCTCGGCAGCGACATTTTGTATTCGGGCACGGTGTCGGCGTCAGCCGAAGCGGCGCTCATGGGATACAGAACGATAGCGCTGTCGCTCGATGTGAAAAAGAGCGCGTGCAATGTCGATTTTTCGCGTGCCGCTAAGCTGTTTTTTAAAAATTTCGATAGATTTTACGCGCTTTCCGGCATTTGCGATATTATTAATATCAACATACCTTACGGCAATATCAAGGGCTTTAAAACTGTTCGCATGAACACGCAGGAAACCTGGAAGCCGCTGTATGATCTGTCGGATAACGGCGAGCTTTTGCCTGCCGGCGGACGAGATTATACCGGTCTTTACACGGACACGGACGAATTTTATTGCAAAGACGGCTACGTCACAGTGTCGCCGCTTACTATCGACAGGACCGATCACGCTGCGCTCGACAAAATGAAGGGGGAAAAATTCGAGCTATGAGGATCGCGATCATCGGCGCAGGCGCATCGGGACTGATCGCCGCCGGCAGTTGTAAGGGTGCGGAAACAGTGGTTTTCGAGCACACCGACAAAGTGGGTAAAAAAATTTACATCACCGGCAAGGGCAGGTGTAACTTTACCAACCTTTGCGACAACGAAACGTTTTTATCCAATGTAGTGGTAAACGCGCCGTTTTTGCGCTCCGCGCTTGCAAGGTTTACGCCGCAGGACGCCGTTGAGCTCCTCAATTCCCACGGTTGCAGAACAAAGATCGAGCGCGGCAGACGCGCGTTTCCGCAGTCCGACAAAGCGAGCGACGTGACAAAAGCGCTCGTGCGTTACGCGCAGGATAACGGCGCCGACATACGCCTGTACCATGAAATCAAAGAGATCAAGCCGACGAACCGCGGATTTAAGATCGATTACATCGGCGGAAGCGAGGACTTTGACAAGGTGATAATTTGCACGGGCGGAAGAAGCTATCCGCAAACGGGCTCGGACGGAAGCGCCTACGAACTTATTAAAAAGCTCGGACACAGCATCGTCAGCACCGTTCCGTCGCTCGTAGCGCTCGAAACGGCGGAGAACGTTTCCGCGGCTGAGGGATTGACGCTCAAAAACGTGTCCATTGCCTGCGACGGGATAAAGCCCATATCGGGCGATTTAATGATAACCGACCGCGGCATATCCGGACCGATTGTGCTGACGCTTTCCGCGTACGCGGCGCGCCGCGCTTATCCGTACGAGGTGCATATCGATTTAAAGCCGCACGTAAAGAGCGAGGAGCTCGACGCGCGCTTAGTAAGGGAGTTCGGGTTGCAACAAAACAGACAATTTAAAAATGCGTTTGACGAACTCTTGCCAAAATCGATCATTCCGTTTATAATAGAAAGGTCGGGTATTCCCGTCGCGCGCCCGATAAATTCCGTGACCAAACAGGAACGCCGAAACATCGTTTCGCTCATAAAGGACTTTCGGCTGACGATTACGGGCAACGAGGGATTTGACAGAGCCGTCGTCACAAGCGGCGGCGTGGACGTAAGACAGGTCAATCCCAAGACGATGGAGTCGCGCATTGTGCGCGGACTGTATTTCGGCGGAGAAGTTCTCGATGTGGACGCGCTTACGGGCGGCTACAACTTTCACATCGCACTTGCGACGGGGTATGTCGCAGGATCAAGCGCTGCGGCAGTATAATATACAGGAGATAATCGGGCATGAAAGAAAAGATCGTTTCTATACGCGGCGCGGCGGTCGCGCAAAATACGGCGGACGACATAACGCGCGTATCGCGTCGGCTTATCGACCGAATGTACTTTAAAAACGGCATAGTCGATGTCGATGTCGTCAATATAATCATTTCGTCCACGCCCGACATTACGGCGTTTTATCCGGCGCGCGCGGTTAGGGAAAGCGGACATGCCGTTCCGCTGTTTTCGTGCGTAGAGCCGAGTATTGACGGAGCGCCGACGGGCTGTATACGCGCCATGATAACGGCGTATTCGGACAACCCCGTAAGCAACATTTATCTCGGCGCGGCGCGGAAACTCCGCAAGGATCTTTGCGATGTGTATTCCATTGCGCTCGACGGTCCGTCGGGAGCGGGGAAAAGCACGGTCGCAAAAGCCGTGTCGAAGCGGCTCGGCATAACTTATCTCGATACGGGTGCGCTGTACCGCGCGCTCGGACTGAAAGCCGTCGCCGAAAAAGTGCCTACGAACGACGCCGCGGCGGTAGAAAAAGCTCTCGAAAACGCGGAGGTGTCCATAGAATATCGCGACGGAGCTCAGCGCGTTTTGCTGGACGGCAAGGATGTTTCGGATAAAATACGCACGCCCGAAATATCCATGGCGGCTTCGGCGGTGTCCGCCATACCGTTTGTAAGAAAAAAACTTCTCGGCATACAGCGCGACATTGCAAAAAAGAGCAGTGTAATACTCGACGGTCGCGATATCGGCACGGTGGTGCTGCCCGATTCCGAATTTAAGTTCTTTTTGACGGCGTCCGCGGAAGTGCGCGCCAAACGCAGATACGACGAGCTTTGCGCTAAAGGCGAGAATGTTTCGTACGAGGCAGTCTTAAAAGACGTCAACGCTCGCGATCGCAACGACAGCACAAGGGCTATCGCTCCGCTCAAAAAAGCGTACGACGCGACGGAGATAGATTCCGACGGTATGACTGCGGCGCAGGTGACGGATATGATAGTAGCGACGGTTACGGAGGTCTTGGAATGAAGATCTGGTTCATGTTTTGGCGATGCTTGCTGTTTTTGTTCGCAAAGATATGCTTTCCGTTCAAGGTGATGGACAAGCAAAAATACAAGAAATACGCGCGCGGTCAAATTATAATAACCAACCATTTGTCTTGGATGGACGTGCCGTATCTCTATTATTGCACGCCGGGTTTTAAACGGCTGCTATCCAAAAAAGAAAACGCGGGCGGAAAGTTTCGGCGCGCCGCGCTCGAGAGCATAGGAATAATTTTCGTCAACCGCGAAAAGCCCGAGCTTTCGTCTATGCGCGAATGTTTGAACGCATTGAAGGACGGGCAGACGCTGTCGATATTTCCGGAAGGCACGCGCAACCGCGTCAATCGCGAGATAGGACCCATGCATTCGGGCGCCGCTATGTTTGCGCTCAAAGGCAATGCGAGCGTAATACCGATCGTAGTTCACCATAAGGGCAAGTTCTTTAAGCGCAATTATCTCGGCGTGGGCGATCCGGTGCCGCTCGACGATCTTTTCGGCAAACGCGTAGACGAAAACGTGATGCAGGAAGCGACGGATAGGTTTCGCGCCGGAATGCAAAAAACGCTCGATAAGCTCGACAAGTGGGTCGAGGAAAAGGGATATAAGCGTGAAAAGAAGCTCCAAAGAGCGGAAGCGAAAAAATTAAAGTCGCAATACAAGGCGGCAAAGAGCGATTATGCTAAAAGTTCTCGTTGCGAATAACGCAGGGTTTTGCTTCGGCGTCAAGGGCGCTATCGAGTCCGCGGAAAAGCACGTGGGCGACAAAAACTGCTATATGCTCGGCGACCTCATCCATAATAGGACGGTAGTCGATTCGCTGTCAAGGCGCGGAATACTGTCCGTCGCTTCTATCGATGAACTCCCCGCACTTTCCGACGGCGAAAGCGGCAAGGTGATAATTCGCTCGCACGGCGCTTCGCAGGCGACGTACGGCAAGATCCGCGAAAAAGGCTACGACACGGTGGACGCGACTTGCCCGTTCGTGGGAAAGATACACGAGATAGTTCGAAAACATTTCGACGACGGCTATCATATAGTGATAATAGGCGCGGCGGATCATCCGGAAGTTGTCGCCACGAACGGCTGGTGCGAAGATTCGGCTACCGTTATCGACGAAAACAGCGATCTTTCGGAGCTCGATAAGCACGATAAGCTTTGCGTAGTCTGTCAAACAACTTTCGACGGCAATAAATTCAAAGAACTTTCAAAAAAAATACGTAAAATTCAATCAAAAACGGTTGAAATTTTCGACACGATTTGCTATACTACTTACGAGCGTCAGAAAGAGGCGGTTTCTTTAGCCGCAAAGTGCGACGTTGTGTTGGTTGTAGGCGACAGAGCGAGCTCGAATACGAACAAACTATACGAGCTGTGCGCCGCAGTTAATCCCGATACGCACTTCATTCATTCTGAGGCGGATCTAAAAAATATTAAATTTCCTAAAGACGGTGCAGTGGGCATTGTCGCAGGAGCATCGACTCCGACAGAGTCGATTATGGAGGTAAAGGCTTACATGGGTCAAGAATTCGGCGAAGCGAGCAACGAGGAGTTCATCAACGCCATCAACAAAGAAACCGTAACGGGTTATCGCGAAGGCAAAGCCGTCAAGGGAACGGTCCTTTCCGCAGATGCGGCAGGTATCCGCTTGAATATCGGCGGCAAAAACGACGGCTTTATCGATAAGTCCGAAGCGTGTGACGGCTGCGAATACAAGCCCGAGGATTTCCCGTCGGGCATGGAGATCGACGCTATCATAATCAAAAAGCGCGACGACGTCAGCGGTTGCGTGTTGCTTTCCAAGCGTCGTGCCGATCTTATGCGCAGAACCGACGAGGCTGTAGACGGAATACGCGACGGACAGACCTTTGAAATGACCGTCAAAAAGGACATAAAGGGCGGCTTGATCGGCGCGCTCGGCACATACCGAGTGTTTGTTCCCGCGTCGCAGATAAGACTTAAGTTCGTGCCCGATCTCAAAAAGTATGTGGGCAAAACACTGCGTCTTCGCGCACTCGATATAGACGACATAAATCACAAGATAGTCGCTTCCCAGCGCGTCATTCTGCAAGAGGAAAAAGACGAGCGCGATAAAAAAGCGGAAATTTTCTGGGAAAACGTCAAGCCCGACGTAGTCGTGGCGGGCGAGGTAAAGCGTATCAGCCCGTACGGCGCGTTTGTCAGCGTGGACGGCATAGATTGCTTGGCGCATATCGATCATCTTTCGTATTCGCACATCACATCGCCCGACGAAGTTTTGGAAGTCGGCAAGACGTACGACTTTTTGGTGCTTAAGACCGATCGGGAAAAGCAGCGCGTGTCGCTCGGCTACAAAGAGCTCCAGCCGCATCCCTTTGATAAGTGCATGGAAAAAAATCCCGTTGGCTCTGTCATTGCCGGCAAAGTGACGAGCGTGTTGCCGTACGGCGCATTTGTGGAGATCGAGCCGGGCGTTGAAGGTCTTGTGCATGTATCCGAAGCGGCGGCATCTTACGTAAAAGACATCAACGAAGTTTTGCATGTCGGCGACGAAGTTACCGTCAAGGTCATGGCTTACGACGACCAGCATCGCAAGACTACGCTCAGTATCCGCGCTTGCCTCGACGAGGTCAAACCGACTGCCAAGCCCGAAAAGAAGGCTGCAAAGAAAGTCGAGGAAAGCGATGTTTACAGTGAAAAGTCGGATAACAACGTGTTTGCCAATCTCTTAAAAAATGTAGGCGACGAAACCGATAATAACGCAGATAAATAACAGCTTGTTAACGCGCGTCGCAGTATGTGGGACGCGCGTTTTTTGTCGCTTTTCGAGTTTGTGTTCACGTGCATTATGGTATGCGAACTTCCTAAAGCGAATGTTAAAGTAAACGATACGTTTGGAGGACAAGTTTTATGCCTAAACTTGCGGTATGCCCGATTTGTAACAGAACGATAAGCATTGAACGCACTTCGAAGCAATGTCCGAGTTGCGGTCAACCTTTGACATACACGGATATCAGCAGAAAAAAGCTTTTGGTCGATACCGGGCTCGAAGTCAGCGAGATCAAGTTAGCCAAAGACCTGTTTGTCAATACCGATTTTTTGGGCGCTGCCGAACACTTCAAAAAGGCGCTCGAGGCGAACAAAAATTCGTATCTGTCGCAATACTTTGCGTCGCTGTGCGAGATCTATCTGAAAGAATCCAATCAGAATTTCGACGTCATGGAGCGCGTTATTTACACCGTTAAATCGTCGCTTACGCTCATGTCGCGCGCAAACGTCACAGTTGACGACAAGCTTGCGTTCATTATCGCTATGCTTGCGGAAATCAAGATCATAGTTATAAACAGGCTCAATTCTTACGACGATATATACGAAACGGATGTGGTTACGTATCGTAAAAAGGCTATAGCCGACCTGCAAAAGCTCATGGAGCTGTTTAAGATCGACGGAGAACTGCTTATGACGTTTTCTCCGACGATAACCGGCTACCTTATGGAAATAATCGACTGCGCCATAAAGGTATGTTACAAGGCGGTGCAGACCGTCGCGATAGGCGGCGAGTTGTATTTGCCCACAAATCTCGAGTACAAGCAGCTCGTAATGCTGTGTAACGATTATTGCTTTTTTGCGCAGTCCTTCGATCCGCAGTTCAATGCGCGCAATTACGTGCCCGATTTCGCTCAGAACACCATGCTCAACGAAAAGGTATTGAGCAGGTTCGAGGAGTTCGACGAATCCAATAAAGCCAACGCGAAAAAGTTTTTGATAGGCGATATCACGGAGTATAACGAAATACTCGAGGAATGTAAAAAGGCGATAACCTTTACGTACCGCAGTTGCTATCGCTCTATGTGCAGCCGTCATTGCGATCAGCATTTGCACTTGCTCGTAGACGGGTTGAATTTGCTGTACCGAATACTGATGCCGCGCGCCGTAATGGTGGATAAAAAGCACGTGATGTTACAGATAGGCAATTTTTCGGATATCGTCGATTGGTGCAATACCCTTACAAACATCATTTTCGATCTTAAAAACTACGACGAAAATTCCGACCGCTCGTTGCAGGAATTCTACGCAAAAGTGCTCGATATCGTGGAAATGTACTTTATGCCGGAATTCGAAAAGAGCGCAAAGCTGGTAAATAAAATGCAGGCAACGCGCGGCGACGATTTTAAGTACTACGAAAAGTTGCTGTATACGAGCGCATGCTGCTGTATGCCCGCGCTCAAAACGTACGTCAGCTACACTGCGCCCGGCAAGGATAAAAGCCGCGCCAAGCTCGTCAAGCTTTGCAAAATGATATGCGAAGAATTCCTCCTGCTTTGGGGTTACAAGATAGACGACCTCGAGCAGTCGAATTTTTATCGGCCCATTTTGGATCTGTATAACGCAGTGCTCGAAGAAATATCGAATTGACGCTACCGGTAACGATATCGCCGCCGCGCGCATAATATCAATGTGTGATATTCGATCTGCACAATGATTTTCCGACGGCGTTTTCTCCGCGTGAATACCGCAAGTATTTGGACGGGTGCGGAAAAAATACGGTCACTGCGGCTATATGGACGTCGGACTTCGATAAAGATACGGCGCGAGGAACTGTTGATGCTATCACAAACAGTTTGCGGTCCTGCGGCAAAAATCGGGCTGTACACATTGCGATAGAGGACCTTGGGTTTTTGACCGACGCGGAGCGCTTCGAGTTCGACTTTTCGCCGTATATTTACTGCTCTTTGACATGGAATTACAACAACCGTTTTGCCGGCGGAGCGCTCGACGACGGCGATCTTACGCGGCTCGGAAAGGATGTTATCGAGCTTATGAACGGCAAGTGCGCGATCGATCTTGCGCATTTGAACAAAAAAAGCTTCTATTCCGCGCTCGAGTATGCCGCACGACCTATTTGCTCGCACACGGGATTTGCCGATCATCCACGCTGTCTCGACGCTCGGCAGATACGCGCATTGATAAGCGCCGGTGGCATAATAGGGCTGTGTACGGTTTCGGCTTTTTCGAGCGCGGCGTCGGCGGAAGAATTTGCAGCTGCGATCGACGCGTTCGTGCAAAAGTACGGCGCAGACAACCTTGCGCTTGGCACCGATTTTAACGGTTCAAAAGATATTCCCGACGACCTGTGCGACTACGCGGCGATACAGGCTCTTGCTCCGCGGCTCGTCGCGCTCGGTTATGACGAGCCGACTTTACAAAAAATATTTTACAGTAACGCTTTTAATTTTTTCACGGAGAACAAGCATGGATAGATCACTCTACGAAAATCCGCTAATCACGCGCTATGCCGACAGAAAGACTGCCGAAATTTTTTCGGACGATTACAAGTTTAAGCTTTGGCGCAAGCTGTGGATAGCTCTCGCGGAAAGCGAAAAGGAGCTTGGGCTCAACATTACCGACGAGCAGATCGCGCAAATGAAAGAGTTTGCCGAGGATATAAATTACGAGTTCGCCGAAAGGGAAGAAAAAATCGTGCGCCACGACGTTATGGCGCATGTGCACGCGTTCGGCGAGCAAGCGCCCAAAGCCAAGCCCATAATCCACTTGGGCGCTACGAGCTGCTTTGTCACAGACAACGCGGAGCTTATACAGATATACGACGCACTTGAGATCGTTCGCGTAAAGCTGCTCACGGTAATGGACAAGCTTCGCACGTTCGCGAGGAAGTATAAAGACCTGCCCGTGCTCGGTTATACGCATTTGCAGCCGGCGCAGTTGACCACGCTCGGAAAGCGCGCGTCGCTGTGGCTGTACGATCTGTACTTGGATTATTGCGATCTAATGCATGTTATCAAAAATTTCAAGTTGCGCGGAGTAAAGGGCACGACGGGCACGCAGGCGAGTTTTTTGTCGCTGTTCGACGGCGACGGAAGCAAGATAAAAAAGCTCGAGCGCAAAGTGGTGGAAAAGCTCGGGTTTAAAAACGTGTTTGCCGTAAGCGGTCAGACCTATACTCGCAAATTCGATTACGAGGTGACGTCCGTACTGTCGCAAATAGCGCAGAGCGCATATAAATTCGCCAACGATATGCGAATAATGCAATCGTTCAAAGAGGCGGAAGAGCCGTTTGAAAAAACCCAGATCGGCTCGTCGGCAATGGCGTATAAAAGAAACCCCATGCGCAGTGAACGGATATGCGCGCTTGCGCGATTTGTCGAGTCCATTCCGTTCAACGAAGCCGTTACGGCGTCAACGCAATGGTTCGAGCGCACGCTCGACGACAGCGCAAACAAGCGGCTCACGATACCGCAGGCGTTTCTCGCTCTCGACGGCGTGCTGAACATCTACATCAATGTCACCGAGAACATTGTTGTATACCCCAACGTCATAGCGCGCCGTATCGACGACGAACTGCCGTTCATGGCGACGGAAGAAATACTTATGGAGTGCGTCAAAGCCGGCGGCGACAGGCAGGAACTGCACGAGGCGATACGGCGTCATTCTATGGAAAGCGCAAAAGCGGTGAAAGAGCGCGGCGAGCGTAACGACCTTATAGACAGAATAAAAGCCGATCCCAAGTTTTCCGCAGTCAAAACTTCTATAGACGGCATACTTCGTCCCGAAAACTTCATCGGCAGGGCGTCGGAGCAAGTGGACGACTTTTTGACTGAGTACATCGATCCGCTTTTGAAGTCGGAAAAATACACGCCTTTTAAAGCGGAAATCAACGTTTAATAATTTCAGTGAGGTAATAATTATGAGTAAAATTCTTGTCGCATATTTTTCTTGCAGCAATCAGACCGAACAAGCCGCTAAGCTTGTGGCAAAGCTCGCCAAAGCGGATATCTACAGGATCGAGCCCAAAACGCCGTACACCTACGCCGATCTCGATTGGCATGACAAAGACAGCCGCTCAAGCGTGGAAATGCGCGACTTTTCGGCGCGTCCCGAGATCGCCGGCGGCGTTCACAACATGGACAGCTACGACACGCTGTTTATAGGGTTTCCCATATGGTGGTACAACGCGCCGTCTATAATCAAGACGTTCCTCGACAGCTACGACTTTTCGGGCAAAACGCTTGTGTGCTTTGCGACAAGCGGCGGCACCGATTTGGATAAAGCCGAAGCTGTGCTCAAAGCATATCGAAAAGATGCTAAGTGGTTAGATGGAAAGCTCATAAGCGACTTGAGCGAAGCCGACGTCAAAAGCTGGATAGACGGCTTGGGCGTGCTTTAATACACATTACACATAATAACGTATTTATATGCAGATATCGGAAAGCGCTGGCAAAAACAGATTTTGCTTGCGTTTTTTGTGTTTTTTCGGCTCGGATAATTATGTACATAAAAACGCTTGACAAAAATTTAATTAAATATTAATATGTAGTTAGCAACGGCTAACCAAAAAGCCGTTTAATTTAAGCGTAGCGGTTAGCAATGGCTAACTAAAGGGAGTGCAATATGCCGATAGTGACGTTTGAGAACGTATCGAGAGTGTACAAAACGGGCGATCACGAGCTGAAGGCGTTGGATAGCGTAGATCTTTCGCTCGATGAAGGCAAGTTTATAGTTATACTCGGGCCGAGCGGAGCGGGTAAGAGCACGCTCTTGAATTTGCTCGGCGGACTCGACAGTCCCACAAGCGGCACGATAACGGTGGACGGGAAGGACATATCCACGCTGTCGGACAACGAGCTTTCCGAATACCGCGCGGCAAAGGTGGGGTTTGTATTTCAGTTTTACAATCTCATACCTACGCTTACCGTGTACGAAAACATTGCGCTCGTAAAAGAGATAGCGCCGGACGCGCTTGATCCTAAGCAGATGCTCGACGAGGTGGGATTGAGCGACCACATCAAAAACTTTCCGGCAGAGCTGTCGGGCGGAGAGCAACAGAGGGTGAGCATTGCGCGCGCGCTCGCCAAAAATCCTAAAATACTTTTATGCGACGAGCCTACGGGCGCGCTCGACAGCGAAACGGGCGTGCTCGTGCTTAAGCTGCTGCTCAAAATGGCGCGCACATACGGCAAGACGATAGTCATAGTAACGCACAATCAGAACATAGCGAAAATGGCAGACGTGGTGATACGTGTAAAGAACGGCAAGATAAAGTCGTGCGAAGTGCAGACGGAGCCGATGAGCGCGGACGAGGTGGATTGGTAATATGCTGTTGCGCAAGCTTTTCAGAACAGCGTGGAAGTATAAGGCGCAGTTCATTTCGATGATAATAATGGTCGCCATCGGCATCGGGGTGTTTGTCGGCTTCAATATGGAGTGGTATTCGTTGGAAGTCGATACAAACAAGTTTTTCGCGCAGACCGATTATGCCGACTATCGTTTGATGAACGAAAAGGGCTTTACAGAGGACGACATAGCGGCGATAAAGAGCATAGACGGCGTAGAGCGGGCGACGCGGTGTTTGAGCGTAAACGTTGACGTAAAGGATGAAAACAAATCGCTTGCGCTGTTCGTGTCCGAAGATTATAACGTATCGACAATGCTCATCGTAAGCGGAAAAGACTACGACAGGGCGTCGGACGGTTTTTGGCTGTCGGATAAATATGCCTCTGCAAACAATGTGGAGTTAGGCGACACGCTTACGGTAAAGTATCGCAATGCGGAAATTAGCGGCGAGATAGTAGGCCTGTGTAAGAGCGGCGAATTTATGATCTGCACTTCGGGCGAAAGTCAGCTTATGCCCGATTACACTACGTTCGGCTTTGTATACGCTTCGCCCGAAAAGCTGACGGCAGCGCTCGGCGGATCTGCGTTTTATCCGCAAATAAACGTACTGTCCGATTTGGAAAAGCCGCAAATGGAAACTGCGATAAAGACCGCGCTCGGACGCACCACGCTTGTGCTCGGAAAGAGCGAGCACACGGCATATGCAGGCACTCAGGGCGAAATCGAGGAAGGCAAGACCATGGTGTCGGTGCTTCCCGTGCTGTTTTTGCTTATCGGCGTGCTCACCATGATAACGACGATGCACCGCATAACCGCCAACGAAAAAACGCAGATAGGCACGCTCAAAGCGTTGGGGTTTAAGAACAGAAAAATTCTTGTGCACTACACGTCCTACGGGTTGTTTATAGGCATAGTCGGCTGTATCCTCGGCGTTGCGCTCGGCATAGGTATTTGCGCGCTTGTTATAAATCCCGTCGGCATGATGGGCACTTATATGGACCTGCCCGATTGGGGGTTGCACGCGCCTTGGTGGACGTGGCTCATACTTGTCGGCATTATCGTACTGCTTACTCTTATAAGCTTCCTTTCGGTCAAGAAAATGCTAAAAGGCACGGCGGCTGATGCGCTCCGGCCGTACACGCCCAAAAAGGTGAAGCCGCTTGCAATCGAAAAGACAAGAGTGTGGGATAAACTGAAGTTTGCAACTAAGTGGAATTTGCGCGATGTGTTCCGCCATAAGACGCGCACTGTAATGACGCTTGTCGGCATATTCGGTTGCATGGTGTTGCTTGTCGGCGGCTTGGGCATGAAAGATACGATGACGGGATTTTTGAACACTTTAGACAAGCGTATAATGTGTTACGAAACGCGCATCAACTTTGCCGAAACGGTCACGAACGAACAGGCGATAGCGTTTGCGCAAAAATACGACGGCGACTATGTTGCTACGACGAGCGTACAGATAAAAGGCGAGCCGATCGTACTCGAAGTGTACGGCGTATCGCACGACAACATGCGGTTTATAGACAAAAACAATAAACCGGTTTCTCTTAAAAGCGACGGCGCGTATATCAGCCTGCGAGTTGCCGACAGAGGGTACGCAGTGGGCGACACGATTGAATTTTCGCCGTACGGGAGCGATAAAACATATTCCGTCAAGGTAGTGGGTTTGCTTCGCTCTATGATAGCGGAAAGCGTGGTCGTCACTGCCGATTACGCAGACAGCATAGAACTTCCGTACACAGTCACGGCGGCGTTTGTAAATAAGTCGGCGAGCCAAATAGAATCGGCTGACTTTGTAACGGGAACGCAGAGCAAGGCTTCCGTGATGGACTCATACAATTCATTTATGGAAGTCATGAATATAATGGTGTGGATACTTGTGCTTGCAGCGGTCGTACTCGGTATCGTCGTGCTGTATAACCTCGGCGTGATGAGCTATACCGAACGCAGTCGCGAGCTCGCCACGCTAAAGGTCGTAGGCTTTAAAAATAGGCACATAGCGCGCATACTGATAGGGCAGAACATATGGCTGACTTTCATCGGAATTATTATCGGCTTGCCGGCAGGCGTCGGCGTGCTGTACTTGCTTATCACTTTACTCGCAAGCGAGTACGAGCTGAAAATGACTATCGGCGCGCTTACATACTGCGTTAGCATACTGCTGACATTCGGCGTGTCTATGCTAGTCAGTCTGTTCGTCGCGCGCAAAAACAAAAAGATCAATATGGTAGAAGCGCTGAAAGGCGCCGAATAAATTAGGTATTATACACAAAAAACTGTCATTTGCCCGACTGTAGTCGTTTTCTTGAAATTTAACTTTTCCATGGGCGGCGATTGCCAAGCCAACCGTTATTATGCCAATATTCGTAATCGATCCCCACAGCGCCGCTTTTACGCACTTTCTTTTGTATCATACGGCATATATTAAATTTGATTTTAGTCATAAGCGTGGTATGCGCAGGTTTTGCATAATCGATTTTAGCAAACCGATTAGAAAGTTTGTTGATTTTGCCGGTAAGCTTTTTTCGTTTTCTTTCGGGAAGTTTATCCCATACGATATCGTTCATAAGCGAACTGCCGAATGTACCGATTTTCGATACTCCCCACCAAGACAGACTGTGCTTGATGTCTTTTGCGGTCGATCTTGCGCCCGCGCCAAGACATTGCGTAATAATTACGGCGCGTTTACCGAACAGTTCTTTCGCCGGTCGGTGCGGCATCCAACGATAAGCCAAGTGATCCAAAAATGCTTTCATCGCGCCTGTCGCGTGCATAACGTATGCCGGCGAAGTAAAAATGATCAAATCGGCTTGCAGAAGTGATTTTTCGATTGTATTTATGTATGAGAAATCTTTACAAGTATTTTCGCCTTTAACAAAGCAATTCGTGCAACCTATACAAAAAGACGGACAGTCCTTCGGCAGATAGTATTCGATTATGGCTGCCGACTTAAAACTTTCCAAAAATTTCTCTTTTAATTTATAGGTTACGCCGCGTTTCTCCGTGCCGTTTATCACCACGATATTCATAATTTTCCTCGATAAATTATAGCTCGGTTTATCGCTCCGATTGAGCGGTTATATTGTAGCATATTTATAGCGTTTACACAAGCCCAGCGTGTCTATGATTGTTTACTCAATGTAAAAAATAAATCCGAACCACTCACTTGTTACAAGTATTTGGTTCGGATTTAATTGACTTGGTGCCGCTGACCGGACTTGAACCGGTACGGGCTTTCACCCGAGGGATTTTAAGTCCCTTGCGTCTGCCTATTCCACCACAGCGGCTCGATATAAAATTATAAAACAAAACGCATTGGCGGACAGTCAATGCGTTTTGTTTGGAGGCGCCACCCGGACTTGAACCGGGGGTTAAGGCTTTGCAGGCCTCTGCCTTACCGCTTGGCTATGGCGCCGCACTGTATATAAACATTATATGCTTAATGGTGGGAACAATAGGACTCGAACCTATGACCCTCTGCTTGTAAGGCAGATGCTCTCCCAGCTGAGCTATGCTCCCTAATTGCAGTGCTGTATTATAATATCAAAACGCAGAGTAAAAATCAACCTTTTTGCACCGATTTAATGAAAATTTTTCTGCTTTTTTTATTTGTCGCGCGTCGGAACTAAATTGAATTTGCGTGCGTAAAATGCTCGCGCTATTCATAAAATACTTAGAGGGGAAGAAAGGAGTGGTATGTTTCAATTAACGGTCAGCGTCGATAGCTCCAAAGCGGATTGGTTATATTCGGTCGAAGACATTATTAAAAACAAGCTGAACAACTGCTTTGCCGTGTCCGCACTGAGTATGTCGGGCCGCAGGCTTTATTGCGGTTTCGGCTGTGAACCGCAGTATCGCGCGCAGATGCTTGCGGATATTAAAGAATGTTTGGTCGAGATGTACGCCGTTGTGACCAAATTCGATTATATAAAGAAAAATCTGTCGTTGAGCCTGCCGCATATACGCTACGAAATTTTGTTGCGCACGCTCGTGGCGTTCGATAGGGAAAACGAACATAAACTGCTGCAAAACGCCCTGCATGTGGAAGACGGCATGGCATTGGACGGGGTTTTTAATTTTAAATTGGGCGAGCTGAAGGAGCGCTGGCTGGAGATATGCAATCTTACAAAGAGCAACGGCGCATATCTTTACGACGATCAGACGTATAACGAACTTTTGAAGTTTCTTATTAGCGCCGTAAATCCCAAAATAAGCAAGCTGACGGTTTGCGAAAACGACGGAAAGTACAGGCTGACCGGCGCGCTTAAAAACAGCACGCTCGACTTGAGTGCGTGCGATGCGCTCGAGCTAATGTATTATCTGATAGATCTCGCGCCGCTCGAGCTGATAATAGACGGAAGCATATCCAACAGCGAGCTGTCGCAAAGGCTCATCGGCATATTCGACGCAAAAACATCCGCAACTTATAAAAATAAGACAAAAAAGTAATAATTATTCCGATATGCGTCCGTTTTTCGTTTGCTTTTTGAGGCGGAGTGTGGTATAATTCGTTTTAATAAACAGAAGGAGATCGAACATGCTTTCAAATATGTTTTTATCCGCAGAAAGTAACGCAACGACTTATATATTCGTTGCGCTTTTGGTAGTCCTCGTCGTCGTTTTGCTCGTCGTGCCTATGTTCACCAACAAAAAGCGCGCAAAGCAGACGAGCGAGCTGCACAATTCGCTTCGTCCCGGCGATGTCATTAAGACCGTCGGCGGAATTATCGGCACTATCAAAGAAGTGCGCCAGGTTTCGCCCGTAGACAAAGAAATGGTCATCGAAACGGGCGAGGGCGACAACAAAACCACGATGGTTTTCGACATTCAGGCTTTTTATCAGGTTATGAGCCGCGCTGCCGGATCGTCTTCTCAGGTTTTCGAAAACGAAGATACGAGCGCACAGCCCACGGCGGAAGCGGCGTCCGTCGAGCCCGTAGCGGAAGAAGAACCCGTTGCCGAAAAGGAGCAGCCTCAAGCTGCCGTCGAGCCGACGCCCGAGGCTGAAGAAGCCGCCGTCGCCGTTTCGCAAGAGCCTGCGGCGGAAGTTGCGCCCGTGCAGGAAGAAGCAGTCGAGCCCACGCCTGTCGCTAAGCCCAAAGCCGCTACGCCCGCAAAGAAAAAGCCGGTCGCAAGCAAAAATTCGACAAAAAAGTAATTGCCGCAAAAAGAATATAGCTTATGCCCTCCGCATACTTTAAAAGTGTAAGCGGAGGGTTTTTATATGCGCACAAAAAGCAACGATAGGGAATCGCGAGGGTATACGTTCGAGATAGTAAAAGCCAACATCATAGCGCTGTTGGTGGCGCTCGGCGCAGTGTTGCTGTCGGCGCTTGCTGTAAAGCTTTTTACCGTGCCGGACACGGCGATACCGATAATCAATCAGTGTATAAAAAGCGTTTCGATCTTTCTCGGTTGCGTATTTTCGCTGAAAAAACCGAACAACGGCTGGCTGCGCGGCTTGATATGCGGACTTATATTCGCACTGCTGTCGTACGTGGTGTTTTCGGCGCTCGACGCGGAATTTGTGTTCGGGCTCGGACTGCTTAACGACTGCGTGCTCGGCGCGGTCGCCGGCATGATAAGCGGCATTATTTCGGTAAATATCAGAAAACATTGAAATTTTGCGGCATGCGTTATATAAATACTTGATTTTTGTTTCAAGGCGATGTATAATAGTACAAAAGAAGTTCGGAGGAAATCATGACTCACATTAAGGTTATCAGAAAATCTACGGTTGACAACGGTTGCGACACCGCTTGCGGCGAGTGCCAGACGAGCTGCCAGTCCGCTTGCAAGACGAGCTGCACCGTCGGCAATCAGACGTGCGAGCGCAAGAGCGTCAAGGTATTGAATCCGCAAAAGAAGCAGAAATAATGGTCCACACGTTCGGACTCAAAGGGCGGTCATTCGCTCTCGATACCGAAAGCGGCTCGTTTTTCGAGATAGATCCGATAGTCAAAGCTTTGTTGGACGGCGACGATACGTCGCCGTTTTCGTCGTGCGAAATAGCAAGCGCCCGTGATGAGATACAACAGCTTAAAGACGACGGCGTGCTGTTTGCGCCGCCGCTCAAAGCGGAGCTTCCGCCGTTTTCGCCCGTAATTAAAGCGATGTGCTTAAACGTGTCGCATAATTGCAATCTCGCATGCGCGTACTGCTTTGCCGACGGCGGCACATATAGCGGCGAGCGGCTTAACATGCCGTACGACACGGCAAAGGCCGCGATCGATTTTTTGGTCGAATCGAGCGGCAACAGGCGAAACCTCGAGGTGGACTTTTTCGGCGGCGAGCCGATGCTCGATTTCGACGTGGTAAAGCGCACGGTGCTTTATGCGCGCTCCATAGAAAAGAGCAAAAACAAGAATTTCCGATTTACGCTCACCACCAATGCGTACAGACTGACCGACGACGACATCGACTTTTTCAACGAGCAAATGTACAACGTCGTTATCAGCATAGACGGAAGAAAAGCCGTCCACGACAGAGTGCGCAAAACCGTGGGCGGAAAAGACAGCTTCGATACCGTGGTCAAAAACGCCTTGCGGTTTAAAGAACGCCGAAAAGGGCAATATTATGTACGCGGCACATACACACGGCTCAATCTCGATTTTTGCGACGACGTATTGTTCTTGAACGATCTCGGCTTCGATCAGATATCGATAGAGCCCGTTGTCCTCGACTCGAAGCATCCGCTTTCCATACGCGACGAGGACATACCGCGTGCCATCGCGGAATACGACAGGCTTGCCGAGGCGTATATAGAGCGGCGCAAGACGGATAAATGGTTCAACTTCTTTCACTTCATGATAGACGTAGACAATGCTCCGTGCGCGACAAAGCGCCTCAAGGGCTGCGGCGCAGGCGGAGAATACGTCGCGGTCGCGCCCGACGGAACGATCTATCCCTGCCACCAGTTCGACGGGATAGAAAAAACGAAGCTCGGCAACGTGTTCGACGGACTGAGCGGCGACGAGCTTAGAAAGAAGTTTTACGCCTGCTCCGTCGCGTCAAAGCCCGAATGTTCCGCGTGCTGGGCAAAATACTATTGCTCGGGTGGGTGCATGGCAAACTCCTATAAATTCAACGGCGACATCAACATGCCTTACAAACCGGCGTGCGAACTCATGAAAAAGCGTATAGAGTGCGCCCTCGCCGTAAAGGCGATAGAGGAAAGTGACGCCGAAGACGCAAAAAGCTCAAAATAATTTCGCAATAGGCGTCGTAAATAATTGACTTGCTCATTCGATTCTTATATAATATTGAAGTAGTATAATATCGTAACACGGATCAAAATACTATTTCGTTGAGAAGCACATATCGTGGAGAACAGTTTATGGACGAAACAACTTCTTTGACGGAGGCCGAACCGGTCAAGCAGCCGGAGCCGCCCGAGCGCATAGGCGATACGGCGCCGGCGCGAAAAGCCGTCAAGAAAAAGTCAACAATAGCAAAACTTGTCCTTATAGGCGTAGCGCTTGTAGTGGGCATGATTTTTGCGTTTTGCCCTATGCGGTTCGGCTTTACCGTGTACACGCCGTTTTGGAATTCGATAAGTCTGGGACTCGATCTTCAGGGCGGCGTCTACGCCGTTTATCAAGCTACAAACGACGACACGGAAAATTTCGAATCCAAGATGGAAGGCACTCGCTCGTCGCTCGAGAGCTTGCTCGTAAGCAAAGGCTACTCCGAGGCGACGGTAGTGCGCGAGGGCTCCGACCGTATACGTGTCGAGGTGCCGGACGTAGAGGACACCAGCGAAATTTTGAGTATAATCGGCGAGCCTGCCGAAATATCTTTCGTTCTCGACAACACCAACGAAACGGTCATAACGGGCGAGGATGTCGTAAACGCGGAAGCGTACTACAGCGCAAACGACGGCGGTTATGTCGTTTCGCTCGAGCTTACTTCGGAAGGACAGGAAAAGTTTTATCAAGCCACCGCCAATCACACGGGCGAAACCATGAGCATTGTGGTGACGATAGGCGGCGAGTCCACTACGATCAGTTCGCCTCGGATCAACTCCGCAATAAGCGGCAACGCAATAATATCCGGTAACTTCACCGCTGACTCCGCCGAGCGCCTTGCCAATCAGATAATGAGCGGCACATTCGACGTGGCGCTCGAGCTGAAAGAATCGGAAACGATATCTCCTACGCTCGGCGAAAACGCGCTCAAGTACGGCTTGATAGCCGGCATAATAGGATTTTTCCTCGTCATAGCGTTTTTGTGCGTAATATACAGAATGCTCGGGCTTGCCGCGTCCGTAGCGCTGTTCCTGTATGTCGTAATATATCTGTTTTTCCTCGCAGTGCTGCCTTGGGTACAGCTCACACTGCCGGGCATTGCAGGTATACTGTTGAGTATAGGTATGGCTGTTGACGCAAACATCATAATCTTCGAGCGCATAAAGGAAGAATATCGCAACGGCAAATCGATCATGGCGTCGTACCATTCTGGCTTTAAAAAGGCGCTTTTCTCGATACTCGACAGTAACGTAACCACCGTCATCGCATGTATACTGCTGATGTTGCTCGGCACTGGATCTATCAGCGGCTTTGCTCTTACGCTTTTGGTCGGTGTTTTGATATCGCTGTTCTCGGCGCTTATCATATCGCGCACGGTGCTGCGTTGCTTTATCAACCTCAATTCTTACAGCGAAAAGCTCTATCACTTAAAGCGTGGCAAGCAGTACGAAAGCCTCGCCGCAAACGCGACCGACGCCGCTATCGCACACGATATGGAGCTTGCGGCGCAGGAGAAAAAGCAGGCTAAGGAAGCGAAGCGCAACGATAGGGCGCAAGCAAAGTCGAAGCGTCGCGCCAAGAAACACGAAGGAGGTAAAAAATAATGAAAAAGCTGGAAAACCTCCTCGAAAAGGATTTTCATATCGTCGAAAAGCGCAAAGTGATTTTTGCGGTACCGCTTGCGATAATTTTCGTCGCGGCGATACTCATGATCATTTTCAGATTTACGTTGGGCTCCGCACTCAATCTCGGCACGGATTTCACGGGCGGATATTCTATCGATATTATGCTCGGGGATAAGCTTACCGACAGCAACTATCGCTCGTATTGCGACAGAGTGGAAAATATCTTAGAGTCCGTAACGTCCGATGACGGCAAGACGTATTCCATTCGTGTGGACAATATGCAGCGTCAGGGCTCCGGCGATAACAGCACCATTCACGTAAAATACTTCGCTGTCCGCGGCGCGAGCGAATCGGAAATGATAGACGATGTCAATCCGGCTATCCAAAAGGCGCTCGAGGAAAGGATATTGATGATCATTCCCGACGTGTCTGTTGACGGAAACACCATCTATATCACATACGGCGAAGTGCTCAGCGATCCCATGTTCAATGATCGTAAAGCGGCGTTTATCGAGCTTATGCCTTCGCTCAACTCCGATCACAGCGCCGGAATAACGCTTGCGGACGACGGAATAGTATTAAATGCCGAAAACAAAAAGCAAATAATCATAAGCTGCACGGCGTTCACGAACTCCGACGACGCGACAGACGCTATCGCTTCCGGCATGAGGATAGACGACAAATATTCGGGCCGCGTCACGCAGGGCGATCTCGTCGGCGCGACGGTATCCACAGAACTGCTCTTTAACGCGATATTGGCGGTGTCGCTCGCATTGGTATTCATGCTGTGCTATATCGGACTGCGCTTCCAGCTGTCGAGCGGACTTGCATGTATCATAGCGCTGTTCCATGATATAATTATTATGTTCTCATTTATGGCTATCTGCCATATAGAGATAAACAGCACGTTCATTGCGGCGTTGATAACGATACTCGGGTATTCCATCAACAACTCGATAATCATATTCGACCGCGTACGCGAAAACGTTAAGTCGATATTCTCCAAGAACATGACGCCCGAGCAGATAGCGAATAAGTCGATAAAAGAGACGTTGCTGCGCTCGATCAATACGACTATCACGACGTTGATCATGATATTGATGGTCGCGATACTCGGCGTAAGCGACATAAAGATCTTTGCATTCCCGATCATAATCGGCTTGCTCGCCGGTACTTTCTCGTCGATATGCATAGCTCCGTCGTTCTGGGCATTGTTCCAGCGCGTCGGAAAAAACAGAAATAATTTTGCGCTCCCTCCGAAAGACAAGAAAGACGGGAAGAAGGGCGAAAAGAACGAAAAGGTCGAAAAAGCCGAAAAAGAACCCAAGGAACAGGGCGCGTAATAGCATGATGTGTATAAAAGCCTTCCGTACGTGAAGGCTTTTGCCGTACAATAAATATTTAAGGGCTGCAAATGAACCTTACCACGCAAAAAATAAACGATATTTTACCCGATATGGCTGAAGTAGAGCGTGTCGGAGCGGCGCTCGGGCTTAACAGAAAGCTCGTCGAGCTGCTGTTTTTGCGCGGTTATGACACTATCGACGCTATAAAGGATTTTCTTCACCCGAGCGAAGACGGGCTTCATTCGCCCGAATCCATGCTGGGCATGTCGGAATGTAAGGCACGGCTCGAGCAGGCGATAGAGAACAACGAAAATATAGTCGTTTACGGCGATTATGACGCAGACGGAATTTGCGCGTCCGCCATTTTGTCGCTGTATCTCTCGTCGCGCGGTCTGAATGTGTATACGCACATTCCCGATCGAGTGGGCGAGGGTTACGGACTGAATGTAGACAGTGTCGAGCGCATTATAGAAAACGCAATGCCGGACCTCATCGTCACTTGCGATTGCGGCATATCCGCCGTCGAGGAAGTGGAGCTTGCAAAAGACCTCGGCGTTGACGTTATCGTCACCGATCACCACGAAGTGGGCGAAGCCGCTCCCGACTGCATTGTAGTCAATCCTCATCAAAAGGACTGCAAATATCCGTTCAAGGATCTTTGCGGCGCGGGTGTAGCTCTTAAAATAGTGCAGGCGCTCGGCGGAACGCAAGCAGCGCGCGAGTTTTACGACCTTGCCGCCATTGCCACGGTCGCCGATATCGTAAGCCTTAGCGGCGAAAACCGTTTGATCGTCCAGCTCGGCTTGATGAATATGTCCAACAGCAAAAACTTCGGGATAGCCGCGCTCGTAAATTCTCTGAAGCTTAAAACCGTGACCTCTTCCGACATAGCGTTCAAAATAGCGCCGCGTATCAATGCCGCCGGCAGAATGGGCAGCGCGTATCGCGCTTTCGAGCTGTTTACGTCGGCTGATCCTGCGGTCATCGGCGACAGACTGAACCAAATAATCGAGGCAAATAATAGTCGAAAAGCGTTGTGCGACGAACTGTATGCGCAAGCGATAGCGATTTTGAAAACGGAAGACCTGGTAGAAAACAGAGCAATAATCATCACGAGCGACAAGTGGGAAAAGGGTATTACGGGAATTTTGGCTGCGCGGCTCGTGGGCGATTTTAAGCGTCCGGCATTCGTGCTCGTAAAGAACAACGGCGAATACAAAGGCACGTGCAGAAGCATCGACGGCATTAACATCTACGAGCTTTTAAGCGCCAATTCGGATATCCTAAAGGAGTTCGGTGGGCATAATCAAGCGGCAGGCTTCACTATTGAAGCGCAAAATATAGATGAGTTCAAGTCCAGAATATATGCGGCGCTTAAAGAAGTCGATGTGGGTAAATTTATCCCGTCGTTCAAGTACGACATGGAGCTTGAAGAAAACGATGTTACGTCTGAGTTTGCGACTTCCCTCGAGCTGCTCGAGCCGACGGGGAATAACGGCAATCCCAAACCGCTGTTCATGACAAGGACGTCGGCGCTCAGTGCAACGCCGTTGAAAAACAATCCCAATCACACGCTTTTGAAAACGCCGAGCGGACTGCAATTTTTTGCGTACAACTCCTATCGGCTCAATACGTATTACAACGGCGTGACTAACCGCGAAATGGTGTACGAGCTTGCGGACAGCGATTATTCGCCTCGGCTGTATCTTCGCGGCTGTGCGTTCGACAAGCTTTTCGTAAACGACGCTCTTGCAAAGGGCGGCTACTTGCGCATGCTCAATTACGCTTCCGCCGCCGCGGTAAATTCCACGGAATACGACGCGGAAGATTTGAGCGAATTGATCGATTCTCCGTTCGGCATACTGCTGATCGCCGGCTGCAAGGACACTTACGAAAAGTTCGTCGCAAGCGAACACAAAAACGTTGTTTTACACGAAATCTTTGCCGAAACCGCAGTAAACGTGTATACTCGGTTGATGGTTTCGCCGGAGCTCGGCAATAACATAATGCTCGAGAATTACAAAAAAGTGATTTTTCTCGACACTCCGCCGTCCGAAAACGTAGTCGGCTACATAAATCGTAGGTCGTCCGCAACGGTGTACGTCCCGAGATCGGATAACCGCAGCGAGATATTTTCGTGCGTAAAGGCGGACAGAAATATTTTCGGCGATTACTTTAAAGCGATAAAGTCCAATGCGGACATAAAAGCGCCCAATATATACGCGTACTTCAAATCGACGCATAATCGCATGAAATGGCTCGAGCTGCCGCAATTTATCGCATGCCTTTCCGTGTTTACGGAACTCGGGATCATGTCATACAGTCAAAACGGCGGCATAACGGTAAAGCCCGTATCGAATCGGCTCGAAAATTCCTCTATATACAACACCATAGTGAGCTGGCAAAAATGACAGACGCGCAGATGACGGTAGAACAGTCGCGGTCGCATTTGAGATCGCGTTACTCGCTGATGTATAACGAGCAGCAGGCGGAGCTGCTCGACAAAGCTTTGGACTACGCGGTGCGCATGCACGACGGGCAGCTACGCGCATCCGGCGATCCGTATATCGTGCACCCGATTGCGGTCGCCAATCTGTTGCTCGATATCGGAATGGACCATTCCACCATTGCCGCAGCGCTTTTGCACGACTGCATAGAAGATACCGCGGCGACACAGGAAGAAATTTCGTCGCTTTTCGGTTCGGAAATATGTATGCTCGTCACGGCGGTGACTAAGCTCGAAAAGATAGTCTTTAAGTCAAAGGAAGAGGAGCAGGCGGAGAACTTCAGACGCATGTTCTTTGCCATGGCTAAGGATATTCGGGTCATACTTATCAAGCTTGCGGATCGGGTGCACAATATGCGCACGCTCGACGCGCTTTCACACGAGCGTCAAGTCGCGATAGCTACCGAAACCCTCGATATATACGCGCCGCTCGCGTCGCGGCTCGGCTTGTCATTTTATAAGTGCGAGCTCGACGATCTGTGCTTAAAAACTCTGCACCCCGAAGTTTACGCCGAATTGGTGAAGGAAATTTCGCTCAAACGCGCCGAACGGCAGGATCTTATCAACCATATTTGCGAGCAAATTCGCGCTACGCTTAAAGAGCTAAAGATAAACGGGCAAGTCATAGGCAGACCGAAGCATTTTTACAGCATTTACAAAAAAATGGTCAATCAGCACAAGACGCTCGATCAGATATACGATCTGTCGGCGGTGCGCGTGCTCGTTGACAGTGTGAGCGACTGTTACACCGTGCTCGGCGTCATACATACGATGTGGAAGCCTATTCCCGGGCGGTTTAAGGACTATATCGCTACGCCAAAGCCCAATAACTATCAATCGCTCCACACCGCAGTTATGACGACATACGGCGCGCCGTTTGAAATACAGATACGCACTTTCGAGATGCACGAAATAGCCGAGTACGGCATTGCCGCGCACTGGAAGTACAAGGAAAACCGCGTAGTCGATTCCGACCTCGACGAAAAGCTCGAATGGTTGCGCGGCGTAATGGAAAAGGAAAAGGAGCAGACCGCCGATCCGCAGGAGTTTTACGAATCGCTCAAGCTCGATCTCTACAGCGGACAGGTGTTTGTTTTTACGCCGCGCGGCGACGTTTTGTCACTGCCGGAAGGCGCTACGCCTATAGACTTTGCATACACGGTACACTCCGAGGTGGGCAATAAGTGCGTGGGCGCAAAGGTCAATAACCGCATAGTTCCGCTCGAAACAAAGCTCCAAACGGGCGATTACGTAGACATAATAACATCGCCTACGTCAAAAGGCCCGAGCCGCGACTGGTTGCGTTTTGTTAAGACCTCGACGGCAAAAAGCAAGATACGCGCGTTTTTCAAGCACGCGATGAAGGAAGAAAATATCAAGTCCGGCAAGGAGATATTGGAGCGCGAGGCGAAGTCGCGCGGTTTTGCTCTTTCCGATCTGATGGCGCCGAAGTGGTTGGACGCCGTCATGCAAAGATACTCGTTTTCTTCGCTCAACGATATGTACGCGTCGGTCGGGTACGGCGCATATACGCCCAATCAAATACTCTTAAAGCTGATAGATTTTTATAGGCGTGAAAATCCCGTCGAGCCGACACTGCACGTAGCTTCGCAGTCGCTCAAAAATGCCGAGCGCGGCATAACCGTCAGCGGTTGCGACGACTTGCTCGTGCGTATAGCGAAGTGTTGTTCGCCCGTTCCCGGCGACAGCATAATAGGGTATATATCTCACGGCAGAGGCGTAACTATCCACCGCGAAAATTGTCCCAATATCCAAAACGCGGAGAGTTTTCGGTTGATAGAGGCGCATTGGAACGGAAATCGCTCCGCACCGTTTGTAGTATCGCTTACGGTCAAGTGCAAGGATTCGAGCGGGGTGCTCGCCAAGATCACCAAAGCCGTATCGGATATGAAAGTTTCCATAGAGTCGTTGAATGCTCGCGTAAGCGAAAAGGACAGCAAGGGCATCATATCCATAGGACTGCGCATAACGTCACAGGAACAGCTCGATATAGTCATAAAGAAGATAAGCGCCATACGCAACGTTGACAAAGTTTTTCGCACGATGAACTGAGGATAGAGCATGGAGATATTGCGCCTCGTTCTCGGTCAAATGCAGACGAATACGTATATAATAACGGAAGGCGACAGCGCAGTTGTCGTCGATCCGTCCTGTTCCGCACAAACAATACTGAATACGGCTGCCCAAAAGAACGCTAAAATAGAGTGTGTATTGCTCACTCACGCGCATTTTGATCATATCGGCGCGGTCGCGGAGCTGCAACGCTTGGGCGCAAAAGTATACATGTCCGCACTCGACTGCGGAATTTCCGCCCTTAACGATGAGTTTGCCGAATTTTTCGATATAGAAAATACAGTATCGTTCGACGCGGACGCCATTGTAAAAGAC
Organism: Roseburia sp.; assembly: GCA_023665905.1. GTDB lineage: Bacteria > Bacillota > Clostridia > Christensenellales > Pumilibacteraceae > Anaerocaecibacter. The sequence goes on along the minus strand of JAMPDA010000001.1, from coordinate 203,799 downwards.
GGCGACGTACTTATGCTATCCGGACACGAGTACAAAGTGATTGCGACGCCCGGGCATACGCCGGACAGCGTATGTTATATCCTTGACGGACGGATCGTTTTTTCGGGCGACACGCTGTTCAAGATGAGCGTCGGCCGCACCGATTTCAGATACGGCAACGTGTCGGAAATGGAGCGATCGCTCGAAAAGCTTTTTGCGCTCAAGGGCGAATACGCGGTTTTACCGGGACACGGCGACGCCACGACGCTGGATTTTGAAAGGAAACACAATCCGTATGTCAACAGATATAAAAAATAATACAGAGCTTGCGGACGTAGCAAGGCTATTTTTCGGCGACGATTTTCCGCATATTGAAGTCGCTGCGGACTGCGGAAATACATTCGGCGTTTTTATAGACGGCAAACAGTACGCATTTACTTACGACGGCGATGCTTACGGCGTTATACCGCAAGCGCACAGAACGACACGACTTAGCAAGATCGCGCTCTACGACGCGCTGAGCGCGCACACCGGACGAAAAATGATATGGGGTGCTCTTACTGGCGTCCGTCCGACAAAATTGTTTTACGAGTGTTTAAACGGCGGATATTCGCTCGATGAATGTGCGGATATACTGAAAACCGTATACCGCATTGACGGCTCGCGCGCCGAAATTTTAAAAGAGATAGTGACCGTACAGAGCGGTAAAGTTCGTTTCCCGAGCGATTGTATTAATCTTTATGTTCATATTCCGTACTGTACAACGCGTTGCACATACTGCTCGTTCGTTTCCACTCCGATCGACAAGAACATGGCGCAGGCGGAAAGGTATGTCGATCTTCTCTGCGACGAAGTAAAGCGATCGCTGGACTTTCTTTACGCGCACGGCAAAAAAATTCTTTCCGTATATATCGGCGGCGGAACGCCGACGGCGCTCGATGACGGATTGCTTCGCAAACTTTTGGACGGTATAGGCGTTCACGACTGCGAATATACGTGCGAGGCAGGCAGACCCGATACCGTGACGGAGTCCAAGGCTGATATAATAAAAGAGCACGGCGTAACGCGTGTGTGCGTCAATCCGCAAACGCTGAACGACGCCACGCTTGCCGCAATAGGCAGGCGGCACACTGCTGAGGACTTTTTCAGGGCGTTCGAAACAGTAAAAAGCCGCGGTTTCGATATAAACTGCGACCTTATTGCAGGGCTTGCGGACGAAACTCTCGATATTTTTATTGAAAGCTTCGAAAAGACAAAGGCGCTGAAACCGCAGAACATAACGGTACATTCGCTGTCCAAAAAGAACGGGAGCGAAATACGATACGCGGCAGGGGAAAACGCCTGTGCGAGCGAAATGACGGACTATGCGCTGTCGCACCTCGGCGACTATCGCCCGTATTATCTCTATCGGCAGAAACGGCAGGCAGGAAATTTGGAAAACGTCGGATTTTCTCTGCCCGATAAAGAGTGTATAAACAATATAACGACTATGGAAGAATCGGTCGGCGTAATGGCTTGTGGCGCGGGCGCAATATCAAAAATAGTGAAAGGCGGCAATATCGTGAGATTTGCCAATATGCGCGACGTGGCGCTGTATATCGATAGATACGAAGAAAAGCTAAAAGCAAAATTCGACTGTTTTGAAAACAACTAATGTGTCGAATTGCTGTACAAACCGTCGCATTTGTTGTATAATTATTGTGTATTCCATAATGGAGAATATGCGCCGTAAGGGCAGTTTGTCCGTCGGCATACGGTGAACGAATGAACAACAAGTATTTCATACACACATACGGCTGTCAAATGAACGTACACGAATCGGAAAAATTGGCGGGCATTTTGTGCGATCGCGGTTTTTCGGCGTGCGACGATGTTTGCGATGCGGATATCATCGTAATGAATACTTGCTGTGTGCGCGAAACTGCGGAAACCAAGGTCTACGGGCATTTGGGCAGGCTTAAAAGTCAAAAAAAATCTGGCGCGCTTCTCATTGTTTGCGGCTGTATGACGCAACGGCGCGATGTAGCGCAAAGTTTGGCGAAGCGTTGTCCGTTTGTTGACATTGTTATCGGCACATTCAACCAGCCGTTGCTCGGCGAATACATCGACACGTTTTATGCTTGCGGAAAACAGATAGTCGATGTGTGGGAAAAGGAACGCGATATTTCGTCCGCCTGTCCTGCGGTGCGCGCCGACGGCGTAAACGCCTGGGTCAATATCATGTACGGCTGCAATAATTTTTGCACATACTGCATTGTCCCGTACGTTCGCGGCCGCGAGCGTTGCCGACATATAGACGATATTCTGCGCGACGTGGACGGGCTTTTAAAGCGCGGCTATAAACAGATAACGCTTTTGGGTCAAAACGTCAACTCGTATTCGTGCGACGGGAAAAGTTTTATCGATCTGCTTAAACTTTTGGACTGCGGAGCAAAATACAGACTTAAATTCATGACGTCGCACCCCAAGGATTTTTCACTCGAACTTGCCGAACTTTACGGAACGTCCAAAGTGCTCAGTCGCAACCTTCACTTGCCCGTGCAGTCGGGGAGCGATAGGATATTGCAGGCTATGAACAGGCATTACACTCGCGAGGAGTATTTTAAAAAGATAGATCATGTGCGAAATATCGTTCCCGATATCGGGTTGAGTTCGGACGTCATGGTCGGGTTTCCGACCGAAACGGAGGAAGATTTCGAGCAAACTCTCGATCTTGTCAGGCGCGTTAAGTACAACAATCTTTTTACGTTTATCTATTCGCGTCGGAGCGGAACTCCTGCGGACGGTATGCCGCAGCTCGATTACAAGACAAAGCAGGCGCGCATAGATAAGCTTATCAAATGCCAATTCGAAATATCAAAAGCCGTCGCGGAAGGTTTTTTAGGCAGCACCGTAGAGGTGCTCGTTTCCGAAAAGAAAGACAATAAATGCTTCGGAAAGACGGAAAACGACGCGGCGGTCACATTCGAAGACGCAAATTCCGCGGTCGGCGACTTCGTCAATGTTAAAATTACTTCGGCTAAAAACGCCAATTTGAAAGGTGAGGTGCAGTGATATGGGTCTATCGCCGATGATGGTCCAATATAAAAAAATCAAAGCTAATTATCCCGACACGATTTTAATGTTCAGACTCGGCGATTTTTACGAGATGTTTTTCGACGACGCGATAACCGTTTCGCGCGAACTCGATCTTACGCTTACGGGAAGAGCCTGCGGCTTGAGCGAGCGCGCGCCGATGTGCGGCGTGCCGTATCACGCCGTGCAGACGTACATATCGCGACTGCTCAAAAAAGGGTATAAGGTCGCTATATGCGAGCAAATGCAAGACCCTGCCGACGTTAAAGGTATTGTGGATCGCGATGTTACGCGCATTATAACGGGCGGCACGATAACGGATACGGACAGTCTTTCGGACGACAAAAACAACTATCTGATGTCGCTGTATTTGAACGACAGCGGCGTCGGCGCCGTTTGGACGGACATTACCACGTCGGAAACGTACAACCATTTTATTCCGTGTCCCGTAAAGGTTCGGTTGAACGATCTTTTAATGCGTATTCGCCCTGCGGAAATAATCTGCAATTCAAAAATGCTCGAGGAGAGTTTGGAGCTTTCAGTGATCAAATTCGGATCGGTTTGCGGCATGACGCAGTACGACGACGCTATGTTCGATTTCGAAACTGCAAAGCGCACCGTAGCTCAAATCGTGGACGAGCGCGAACTGAAAAATATGTGCAAGACCCCGAACTGCGTGTGCGCCGAGGGCGCATTGATAGCTTACGTGCGGAGCATGCAGTTCCGTAACGACGTCAATATCGGGAGCGCGGAATCATTTGAGTCGGATATCTACATGGATATCGACGCCAACACCGCAAAAACACTCGAGCTTACGGAATCGCAAAGCCGCAAACGCGGAACGACGTTGCGTGACTGCATAAACAAAACATGCACGCCGATGGGCGACAGGCAGCTCCAAAAATGGATAATGCGTCCGCTGTGCGTAAAAGCCAAGATAGACGAGCGTCTTGCCGCCGTAGAAGAACTGTACAACGACACGATAACGCGCGAAAAGCTTAGGGGATTGCTCGGCGGAATTAAGGACATAGTGCGAATATCCGCAAACCTCGCGCTCGGCGAGATCAAGCAAAAGGACACTTTGGCGCTCGGCGAGTCGCTGCACGCGCTGCCCGAAATAAAGAAAACGCTCGGCGAACTTTCGGCGTCTATGTACGGCAGGATAGATAAGGATATCGATCCGCTGTCCGCGCTGTCCGAACTTATCGACAGCGCCGTTTCCGCGATACTGTCGAGCGACAAGGAAAGCGACGGCAATCTCATACGCGACGGGTTTGACGGCGAGCTTGACGAGTACCGCGCTACGGTCAAAAATTCTCGCGCTATTATTGCGAAGATAGAAAGCGAGGAGCGCGAAAAGACCAAGATCAAAAATCTGCGCATTTCTTACAACCGGCTGTTCGGCTACTTTATAGAAGTTCCGAGGCAGTTCGATTCGCTCGTTCCGGACTATTATCACCGCCGACAGACCGTCGCAAACGCAGAGCGGTACATAACCGACGCCCTCAAAGAAACAGAATATAAAGTTCTCAACGCCGCGGAGCTTGCCGAAAAACGCGAGCATGAGCTGTATCTGCAAGTGCTGTCCGCGCTTCGCGAAAAATGCGGCGCGCTCAATGCGCTCGGAAAAGCCATAGCCGATCTCGACTGCATTGTATCGCTCGCGACGGCGGCAAAACAGAACGGTTACGCAAAGCCGGAAATAACGGAAAGCGGCGAGATATCCATTTCGGAAGGGCGACACCCGGTAGCGGAGCTTTTACCGTCCGACGAGCTGTTTGTTCCCAACAACACGGCGCTCGATAACGGCGACTCGAGAATAATGCTCATAACAGGACCGAATATGGCAGGAAAAAGCCTGTACATGCGTCAAGTCGCGCTCATCACCGTAATGGCGCACATAGGCTCGTTTGTGCCGGCAAAGTCGGCGCGCATCGGACTTGTGGACAAGGTGTTCACGCGCGTCGGAGCTAGCGACGATCTGTCCACCGGCAGAAGCACGTTCATGGTGGAAATGAGCGAGGTTTCGCAGATATTGGAAAACGCCACCGACGCGAGCCTGATACTTTTGGACGAGATAGGCCGCGGAACTTCGACATACGACGGGCTCAGTATCGCCTGGGCTGTAATAGAGTTTATTGCGCAAAGTTCGCGCGCGAAAGTGCTGTTTTCCACGCATTTTCACGAACTTACCGAGCTTGAGGGCTCAATAAACGGGCTCAAAAATTACAAATTCACCGCAAAAGAGCACGACGGCGGCATTAAGTTCATGCGCAAGATCATGCGCGGAAGCGCAAACAAAAGCTTCGGTATAGAAGTTTCCGCTTTGGCAGGGCTGCCTCAGCAGGTGCTCGATCGCGCAAAGCAACTGCTTTCGCAACTCGTCAACGCAGATATCGCACACAAGGCGAACGACAGCCGTCAGCTTTCCATGTTCGACAGCGTTGCAAAACACGACGAAATAATCAGGATAATAAGCGAGCTCGATATAAACGACGTGACGCCGCGTGGCGCGCTGGATATCCTAAGCGATCTAAAGGAAAAAATCGACGCATGAAAATTAACAAACTTTCGAGCGATATATTCAATCGTATTGCCGCCGGCGAAGTGGTGGAGAGCCCTGCATCCATTGTAAAAGAATTGGTGGAAAACGCCATAGACGCGGGCGCTACGGAAATTTTCGTGACGATACGCGGCGGTGGGATAGAAAGTATACGCATAACGGATAACGGCAGCGGCATAGCGTTCGACGATATGCCAATCGCCTTTATGCCGCATGCAACGAGCAAAATCAGCTCGCTGGAAGACCTCGACACAATATCGACGCTCGGCTTTCGCGGCGAGGCGCTTCCGAGCATTGCCGCCGTCGCAGACGTCACTATGATATCCCGTGCCGCAGATAGCGAAATGGGCGGCAAGGTAGTGTATAAAGACGGTAAATTGCTTTCCCATGAGGAATACGGCGCTAAACTCGGAACGACCGTGCTCGTCGAGCGGCTTTTCGAGCGTATTCCCGCGCGCAAAAAGTTCTTAAATAAACCGTCGCGCGAAGAAACCAAGATCTTTACGCTCATAGAGCATCTCGTCCTCGCCAATCCGAACACGGTGTTTAAGTTCGACAGCGAAACCAAGCATTTCTCCTCGTCGGGCGAGGGCGCGGAAAGCGCCGTCTATGCCGTATACGGCGAGTCCGCGCTCAATAATACCGTAAAGGTCGAACTCGACGAACCGCCCATGAAGATCACGGGTTTTACATGCGTGCCGTCGTACACCAAACCGTCAAAGAACTATCAAAACATAATAATCAACGGCAGATATGTGGAGAGTTCGGACATAGTTTACGCCGTGTATTCGGTCTATGCGCCGTATCTTATGAAACGCCAATACCCGATGTTCGTTCTATACATAACAATGCCTTACGACATGATAGACGTTAACGTCCATCCAAGTAAATTACAGGTAAAATTCGCAGACGACGTAAAGGTCAAATCTCTGACAGCTCGCGCCGTAAAGAACGCCGTAATGCCGCGCCTCACCGAAGCAAAACGTCTAAATGACGAAGATTTCAATTACGCGAAACAGTCCGCTCCGCTTGATTTCGGAAAATCGCACTCTTTGCGCTCATTCTTCGACATTGCTCCGCCTATAACACGCGGCGATATCCCCGTCGGCGTCGATACGGAACAAATAATCGAGCATGTGGAAACCGTGCCGACGGATGCGACGGACGAGTTTTCCGCGGCAAAGAACGGCGGATATTCGGATATTTACGACAGCGTAGCCGATTTTTCACAGGAAAAACAGTTCGCGCCGACGGAATGTAAGTATATCGGCAAGCTGTTCAATACATACTTGATACTCGAAAAGGACGAACAGTGTTATTTTGTAGATCAGCACGCCGCTCACGAAAAGCTGCTTTACGACAGATTGCTCGAAGATTACGAAAAGAAGCGAATGAAAACGCAGCCGCTTATCCTGCCGTTTGTTTTCGATGTTTCCGCGGCAGACGCCGAGGCGATAACCGAAAATTCCGACCTGCTTGCGGACTGCGGCTTCGGCATTGTTCCGTTCGGCGATTTTACGTTTTCGCTTTCGAGCGTGCCGTACGAATGTTCGGGTATAGACATGCAGTCGTTTGTTTCGGATCTGCTGTCGCTCGTTAATTCGCGCGATAAAAGTCCGATCACGCTTCGCGAACGCCTTATGCAAGCCGCATGCAAAGCCGCGGTAAAGGGCGAGATCGACGACCTGAAGCAATCGGAGATCGACGCGTTGCTGTGCGAAATGTCCGAACGCAAAATATCGCTGTTCTGTCCTCACGGCAGACCTATTGCCGTGTGCTTTTCCAAAAAGGAGATAGAAAAGTGGTTCAAGCGCATCGTATAAAAACGGTCGCGATAGTGGGGTGCACCGCCGTCGGCAAGTCTGCGATTGCGCTGCGCTTGGCGCGCGAGTTTAACGGCGTCATAATCGGCTCAGACTCGATGCAGATTTACCGAGGCTTCGATATAGGAACGGGGAAGCTCACAAAATCCGAATTGGGCGGAGTGCGACATGAGCTCATTGATGTAGCGGACGGCGACACGCCTTTTTCGGTGGGCGACTATGTAGAGCTCGCGTCGAAGGCGATAGCAGACGCTCATTCGCAAGGCAAGCTTCCTATCATAACGGGCGGCACGGGCATGTATGTGTACTCGTTGTTTTCGGGCTGTAACTTTGCTAATACGCCCAAAAACGACGTTATCCGCACCGCGCTCAAGCTGTGTGCGCACATCTTCGGCGCGGACGTAATATTTTCGTTTCTGCGCGCCGTAGACGGCGAGTCGGCGCAAAAAATAGCAAAAAACGACGTCAAACGCGTCGTGAGAGCGTTGGAGATATTCGCGATAAAAGGCGAGCCTAAGTCCGCCGCCGCGGACATTAAAAAGCCTTACGACGATATGACGATCGTTTTGACACTACCACGGGACATGCTGTACGGTCGTATAAATGCGCGAGTGCGCAAAATGTTCGACGACGGACTTATCGAGGAAGCTAAAAGCTTAGCCGAGTATGCCGATAAGCAATCCATGCAGGCGCTCGGTTATAAGCAGATAATAAGTTATCCCGAAATGCCGCGCGACGAGCTTGTCGAACTCGTCGCGCAAAAGACGCGCAATTACGCGAAACGTCAGATCACATATTTTAAAAACGTAAAACTCAACAAGGTTTTTATAGACGCGCGCGACGAAGACGAGATCTTTAAGTGCGTAAAAAATTTTATCGGATGGCAATAATGAACAAACATATCGAAAAAGCGTTAAAAGACCTCGCACCCGCGTTTTCGCGCATAGACGAAACGGCGTTGATAAATCAGCGCAAGGTGCTCGACGCGTTTATATCCAACAAGATAGCGTTAAGGCATTTTACGCCTACCACAGGATACGGCTACGACGATGCGGCACGCGAGGCGCTCAACAGGCTTTTTGCCGATGTTTTCGGCGCGCAGGACGCTATCGTATCGCCGCTGATCGCTTCCGGCACGCACGCTTTGACGATAGCGTTATTCGGACTATTACGCCCCCGACAGACCGTGCTGTGCGCTACGGGCGCGCCGTACGACACACTGCACGACGTTATTTTCGGCGACGGCATAGGCTCGCTCAAAGACTTCGATGTCAAATGCGAAATAGTGCCGCTAAAGGACGGCGCACCCGATTTGGAAGAAATCGCAAGGCTGTGTGCGCGTCTAAAGCCGGCGTTAGTCACAATACAGCGGTCGCGCGGTTACGAAATGCGCCCTGCGCTTACCGTGGCTTCGATCAAAGAACTATGCGATACTGTGCGAAGTAGCTGCGCTACCGCAAGGATACTTACCGATAACTGCTACGGCGAGTTTGTGGAAACAGTCGAGCCGTCCGCGTATGCCGACGTCACTGTCGGCTCGCTCATCAAAAATGCCGGTGGCGGACTCGCTCCGACCGGCGGATATATATGCGGAACGTCGGAAGCGCTTAAGCAGATAGAAGGACGATTTACCGCGCCGTCGGTCGGCAGGGAAGTGGGTTCGTACGCAGGCGATTACCGGCCGTTTTTTCAAGGACTGTTCATCGCTCCGCATGTTGTCGCGCAAAGCTTAAAGACGGCGATACTGTTTTCCGCGGCGCTGTCCGGACTTGGCTTTGAAACAATGCCGAAACCGACCGACGAATTGGGCGACATAATATGTTCAGTCAAATTCAACGACGAAAAAAAACTCGCAGATTTCTGTCACGCCGTGCAAAGCGTATCGCCTATAGACAGCTTTGCCGTACCGGAAGCGTGGGATATGCCGGGATATACCGATAAAGTTATAATGGCCGCCGGCGCGTTTGTTCAGGGCGCGTCTATAGAACTTTCGTGCGACGCGCCCATGCGACCGCCGTATATCGCATATCTGCAAGGCGGACTGACGTTTGAGCACGGCATTATCGCCTTGGAAAAGTGCTTGGAAGTTTTAAATATCGATTGAGATGTCCATAATTAACTCCGTCGCCACATTGCGAAAAGGAGTTAATTATGATTGATACACGAATAAAACAAGTAACAGCGAGGGAGATAGTCGATTCGCGCGGAAATCCCACCGTGGAAGCGGACGTGTTGCTCGAGTGCGGAGTTTTGGGAAGAAGCGCGTCGCCGTCAGGCGCGTCCACGGGTGGATTCGAGGCGATAGAACTGCGCGACGGGGATAAATCGCGTTTCGGCGGCAAAGGCGTGCTAAACGCCGTTAACAGCGTCAACACCGAAATACGCGAAGCCGTTGTCGGGATAGACGCGCTTGACATCTATGCTGTAGACAGGGCTATGATAAATGCCGACGGCACGGATAACAAGTCCAGGCTCGGCGCAAACGCTATCCTTGCGGTGTCGCTCGCCGCGGCGCATGCGGCGGCAAACGCGCTCGGCGTGCCGCTGTATAAATTCATAGGCGGTTGCTCGGCGACGCGTCTGCCCGTGCCGATGATGAACATATTAAACGGCGGCGCGCATGCCGCAAACACGGTGGACGTTCAGGAGTTCATGATAATGCCCGTGGGCGCGCCGACGTTTTGCGAGGGTCTGCGCTGGTGCACCGAGGTGTTTCACACGCTCAAAGCTATATTAAAAAGCAAAAACCTCGCGACTTCCGTGGGCGACGAAGGCGGCTTTGCACCAAACCTCGCGAGCGACGAGGAGGCCATTAAAAATATTACGGAAGCGATAAAAAAGTCGGGTTTTAAAGACGGGAGCGATTTCGTGCTCGCTATCGACGCCGCCGCAAGCGAGTGGAAAAGCGGCAAGAACGGCGAGTACCGCCTGCCCAAAGCCAACACCGTTTTATCATCGGAAAAGCTTATCGAGCACTGGACGGCGATCACAGAAAAATATCCCGTATATTCGCTCGAGGACGGGCTCGACGAGGAAGATTGGGAAGGCTGGCAAAAGCTTACGCAAGCTTTGGGACAGCGCGTTCAGCTCGTGGGCGACGATCTGTTTGTGACAAACGTAAAGCGTCTGCAAAAGGGCATCGACTTGCGTTGCGGAAACTCTGTGCTGATAAAGCTAAATCAAATAGGCACGCTTTCCGAAACGCTCGAAGCGATAAAGCTCGCAAAAAACGCAGGTTATACCGCAGTAGTTTCGCACCGAAGCGGCGAAACGGAAGACACCTCGATAGCCGATCTCGCCGTTGCGCTCAATGCCGGTCAGATAAAAACAGGCGCGCCGAGTCGGTCGGAAAGAGTAGCTAAATATAACCGACTGTTGCGAATAGAAGAACAGCTCGGCTGTGCGGCTGTATATCCGGGCGATAAAGCCTTTAACTTGCGTCGATGAGTAAACAACGGTTCCGCTTTAGCGGAACCGTTAAATTTTATATTATAAAAAGCAACCGTATAGTATTGCAATTTTATTCGATTTGTTGTATAATCAATACAATATACCGAAAAAGGCGCATAAGGAGATGTCGAATGGACGACTGCATTTTTTGTAAAATAATTTCCGGTGAAATTCCGTCGCACAGATTTTACGAAGACGAGCTGATGATAGTCATTGCCGATATTGCGCCTAAGGCAAAACGGCATTATTTGGCTATACCGAAAAAGCATTATAAGTACTTAAACGAGATGACGGCGCGCGATGCCGAAGATCTCGGTCAATGCATGAAAAAAGTAGGCGAGATCGCAAATTCGCTCGGGCTCGAGAATGGGTTTCGGTTCATTATCAATCAGGGCGACGACGCAGAGCAGACCGTACCGCATTTACACATGCACCTTATCGGCGGTCAAAAATTGGCATTTCCGAATTACATCGATACAGATGAAGCAAACCGGCACATTTAATATCGCATATTCGGCAGACCGTCCGATAGGCGTTAAACCGCTGTCCGTGCTCGAAGGCACGGCGCTGTACGATCACGCTCGCAATATCGACCGCGGCGACGCGGCGGTCGATAACTTTTTCGATATTTTCGAAGAAGCTGCGTGCGCTTTCGAAAAAGAGTGCGCGGAAGCTTTCGGAATAACTCGAAGCGACGCGGCTATCGTCAACAAACGGTACGAATACATACGCACGTTTATTATAAAAGTACTGCTGTTTTTGGACGTTTTTAAACGCACAAAACACTACGCCGCGATAGCGTACATGATAGAAAAGCTCGCAGTCCATCCCGAAACGGATATTGCTTTGCTTATGGACGAGGTCGCGAATAAAATAGGCGCGAGCCGTTCCGCGATCACTCACGCCGTCGAAAACTGCTTCGATATTTATGACGGTTGGGTAGCGGAACGAATAGAATACTTGACCGACTCCAAGCCCGTCACGGCTAAGGACGCTATGTTCGATGTGGCGCTTTTTGTAAGAACTCGGTTCTACGGCGGAGCGCACTATGAATAGCATGTCGAATAACCGTTATTTAAAAGAGCGGAACGGCGCTCATTCTCGACTTACGTTGAACTCGTTTTTATTCGAAACAGCTGTCGAAGAACGTGTAGTCGGGGGAGAAATATTGCTGTCCGCCGTGAGAGATATTCTCGCGATACTGCGCTTTAAAGTTCAGCTTGTGGGATTTAAATATCTTTCGCGCCTTGCGGTCATGTATCTTGTAGACAGCGACTACGCGGAAGACGCGGCGTTAAACAAGATTGCGGAGTATTATCGCGTCGATACCGAATTTGTATATAACAATATTGCGTTCAACATCAGCGCCAATACGGAATTTGCCGTGATCGCCGCGCGACTGTTGAACTGCGACATATCCTCGATACAATGCTCGATAAGCGCGGCGTTGGAAGCTATCGGAGCGATTTTTAAGATATATTACAACTACTCGGTGGCGGACGAAAAAGAGTGCATCGAACTGCGCTCGGACGCTATTACTTATCACGAAATTTTATCATAAAGGGCAACGTTATGGACAAAACGATAAAAATATTGATGGTGGACGACGATAAAAATATTTGTCAGTTGCTCTCGCTGTATCTCGATAAAGACGGCTTCGACGCGGAATTTTGCTTTAACGGCGAAGACGCGCTTTCCAAATTACGCGACCGCAAATACGACGTCGTACTGCTCGACGTTATGATGCCGGGCATCGACGGCTTTGAAACGCTTTCGGCGCTGCGCAAGTTTTCCAACGTTCCCGTCATCATGCTTTCGGCGCGCGGCGAGCCGCTCGATAAAATATCCGGCTTGGAGCGCGGCGCAGACGATTACATAACCAAGCCGTTCGAGCCGCAGGAGCTTATAGCGCGCATACGCGCCGTACTGCGCAGATTTAAGCCCTCGGAAGAAGTCAAGCGCATAGACCTTTTCAATCTGTCCGTCAACCTTACCGATTTTACCGTAACGCTCGACGGCGAAAAAGTGGACATGCCGCCCAAAGAAATCGAGCTGCTTTATACGCTCGTCAAAACGCCTATGCACGTTTTTACGAGGGACGATCTGCTTAAAAGCGTTTGGGGACAGAGCTACGACGGTAATTCGCGTACTGTGGACGTGCACATAAAGCGCGTGCGCGAAAAGCTCGGCGACAATCCGCACTGGCGGCTTACTACCGTGTGGGGAATAGGCTATAAAATAGAAGTCTTTTAGGCAAATAAATTGATACGTAAATCGATAAAAAGGTTTTTCAAATCTCATATATTCAGGATAGTCGTTTCCGCCGCGATAATGTTTGCGACCGTATTTTTTCCGCTCGTGTACGCATATCCGACGGTCGATTCGGAAAGCCGCGGGCTGGTCCTCGTGTGCGTGATTTTCGCATGCCTGTTTGAGCTGTTGGCGTTTATACTCGTAACGCACTTTTGCGTGTACGTTAAGATCAACGACGCGTCAAAGCGTCTCGAGGCGATGGCGCGCGACGGGGATATAGAGCGGACTTCCGCAAAAGCAACGGATAACACCGCCGAGGCAGTGCTCAACGCCGCAAATTCCACCGCCGAAGAATACATGCGCTTGGAGCAAGTGCGCAAATCGTTTGTTTCAAACGCGTCGCACGAGCTTCGCTCGCCGTTGACTTCCGTGCAGGGCTTTTTGCAAGCGGTTTTGGACGGCACCGCGTCGGAGGAAGACCGCAACAGCTATCTTAAGATAGCGCTTAGCGAAACCAAACGGCTGAACGCGTTGATCAATTCCATGCTCGATCTGTCGCGGCTCGATTCGGGAAAGAACCCGTTGATATTTTCCAAATTCAACATAAACGACGTCATACGCGAAACCGCCGCAAAGTTCGAGCCGACGCTCAATAAAAAAGCGTTGCAGATAAACGTTGATTTTTCCAGAGAAAACTGCTATGTGTACGCGGATAAAGACAAGATAATTCAAGTCTTGACTAACCTCGTAGACAACGCCATAAAATACTCGCCGGCGTATTCGCGCATTATTCTGATGAGCAATGTGCACGACAATAAAGTGTACGTTACGGTACGCGATTTCGGGTACGGCATAAGCAAAAAAGACCAAATGCTCATTTGGGACAGATTTTACATGACGGATAAATCGCGTTCGCCGGTCAAGTCCAAAGGCTCGGGTCTCGGACTGTCCATAGTAAAAAAGATAATCGACGAGCACAACGAGGTAATATGGGTAGAGAGCAGCCGCGGCGCAGGCGCTACGTTTATATTTACGCTCACGCTTTTCGATCCCGCAAAACATAAAGTAAATGTCGGCAAGATAATCAAGTCGGCGGAATCGGCGGAAAACGTCGCAGGCGACGAAAAAACCGGAGAGGAGACGTAAAAGTGGAGTTATACTACGAACAAAACGTCGTCAACAAAAATATCGACGAGCGCGCCAAAAAGACGAAAACGCTTATAATCGCCAAAACGATATGCCTGTTCTTCGGCGTAAGCATACTTATGCTGTTTTCCGTGCTTTGGGTGTACTATTGGCTGATAATTCCGCTATCCATACCGTTTTTTGTCGCTACGTTCATTTTGGGTCGTATAAATAAGCGCAACAATACGGAGTACGACTATGTTCTCGACGACGAAGCGCTCAAGATAACGGAAATATATTTCCGCAACACGCGCAAGCTCAAACATGTAATAAAACTTCGTAACATAGAGTCGGTGGGAGTATTCGACACCGAAGGATATAAAAAAGCGGAGTGTAACGCATCGAAAAAGATACTCGCCCTTGTAAATTACGAGAACGAGCAATCGATAATATATATCCTTTATCGCTGCGAAAAAGGCCGCAGACTGTTATTTATAGAGCCCGATCGCGGTTTTATGATGACGCTGCGGCGCGGCGTTTCGGCTTTGACTGTATTCGACAAAAGCATTGCCGATTTCGAAAAGCGAATGAACGAGGCAGATAGCGAATGATCTATTTGGATAATGCGGCGACGACGCCGATATACGATTGCGCCATACGCGCCGCAAACGACAGTATGCGCAACCGATACTTCAATCCCAATACCACGTACTCGAGCGGCGTCGGCGTGCGCAACGATATAGAGCGCGCACGGCGCAGCATTGCAAACGCTATCGGCACGGCGTCGGACGAGCTTGTATTTACTTCGTGCGCGACAGAATCCAATAATTGGGCGATAAATAACGGAAGGAAGAACATCAAGGGCAATATAGTCGTATCGGCAGGCGAGCATGCGTCGGTTTACGAACCTGCGGCGGCGTTGGCTTCGCGCGGCGTCGATGTTCGCTTTGTTCCGCTCGACAGATCGGGCGCAATAGATATATCGGCATTCCGCGCCGCCGTTGACGAACATACATCGCTCGTTTCGGTAATTCACGTAAGCAATGAAACGGGCGTCATAAATCCTATAAAACAACTCGTGTCCATAGTGCGTGAACGCGCGCCGCGCGCGCTTTTTCACAGCGACGGCGTTCAGGGCTTGCTCAAGACCGACGAACCTATCAAATCGCTCGGCGTGGATCTGTACAGCGCCAGCGCGCATAAGATCGGCGCACCCAAGGGAATAGGGCTTTTGTATATCAAAAAAGGCGTGAATATCGCGCCATACATTTTGGGCGGAGGGCAGGAAAACGGCAGGAGATCGGGCACTCAAAACACGCCGTACATTGCCGCATTCGCGTCGGCAGTCGAAAATTTCAAGAGTCTTGCGGATAACGAAAAAACATCGCGGTTGCGTTCCGAGCTCGCTCGATTTTTCGAGGAGCGCGGTTGCACGGTCATAGGCGACGGCGCGTGCAGCGGATATATACTGTGCGTGTGCATACCGAACGTTAAAGCGGAGATATTACAAAACATCGTTCACGACCGTGGCGTCATAATAGGCAAAGGCGCGGCGTGTTCCGGCTCTAAACGCGGCAACCGCGTGCTTGAGGCGATGAAGCTAAACGGCAAACAGATAGAAAGCTGCGTGCGGATAAGCCTTTTTACGGACACTGCGCCAGCAGACGCGATGGAAGCTGCAAAAATAATTTGCGACGCGGCAGAGCGCATTAGGAGGGGAAATGTCGGATAACGTGATAATATTACGCTACGGCGAGCTTTATCTAAAGGGCAAAAATAAAAATTATTTCGAAAATGTTTTAAAGGATAACATTCGCAGTAAGCTCGACGGCATAAACTGCAAGCTGTATTTCGGGCGCGGTCGTTATGTCGTCAAAGACTTCGACAAGACAGACGAGGACGTTATAATATGCCGGCTCAAGCAGGTGTTCGGTTTGCACTCGCTGTCCGTCGCGCGGCGGTGCGGATATGATTTTGAAGAGATATCCGCGCTCGCAATAGAAATGTCGCCGCAAAGCGGAAGCTTTAAGGTGTCGGCGCACAGATCGTACAAAAAATATCCGCTCGATTCTTTGCAGATAAATAAGCTTATTGGCGAGCGAATACTTACGGCAAAACCGCAGTTATCCGTCGATCTTTTCAAGCCCGACTGCGTTTTGGGAATAGACGTCCGCGAAGACGGTGACGTGTATATATTCACTGCATCGGAGCGTTGCGCAGGCGGCATGCCGTACGGCACTGGCGGAAACGGACTGCTTTTGCTGTCCGGCGGCATAGACAGTCCCGTAGCGGGATACATGCTCGCCAAGCGCGGCATGAGCTTGACGGCATTGCATTTTCATTCATATCCGTACACTTCGCAAGCCGCCAAAGAAAAAGCGGCGGAGCTTGCGCGGATAATAGGCGAATACTGCCCGAATATGAAGCTGGTGTTCGTATCTCTGACCGAGATACAGGAAACGATACACAAAAAATGCAAGCCCAATTACATGATAACGCTCGTGCGCAGATTTATGATGCGTATAGCGCAAAAAGTAGCGTTATTCAACGGCTGCGGCTGCATAATAAACGGCGAAAGCTTGGGTCAGGTCGCAAGCCAAACGCTCGAAAGCATAACCGTTACCAATTCCGTCGTGGATATGCCTGTCTTTAGACCGCTTATAGGCATGGATAAGGACGAAATAATAGAGATCGCGCAGAAGATCGGCACATTCAAAACGTCGATAGAGCCTTACGAAGACTGCTGTACCGTATTTTTGCCAGACTATCCGCTCATCAAGCCTACAATAGAAAAAGTCGAGGAGCAGGAGAGCCGTATAGAAAATTACGACGAGCTGATAGAAAAGGCGCTCGCGCAAGCGGAAACGGCGCCATAATCGGCGTATTACGCTTTTATTATTGCGACACGATATTTATTCACTTTCGGTGTCGTAAATATCTTCCCACATAAAGTATCTATCGTAAAAATCGAATATGTCTACGCTTTTTCTAATGGGTAAGTGCTTCTTTGATAGTAGCGTTCGTCTGCGATAGCGTTTCGGCAATAACGGGTCGGCGAGATAAACACTGTGCGTGTCATCGAGCTCGTTCATATCCACGTCGTAATACGCAACAGAGTCCGGCATTTCAAATTCCGTATCGGTTTTTATCGTTTCCCCGTCGCACAGTTTTTTGATGATATTTCCGCACGCCGCGCCGGTCATATCGTTTGGAATAGGCGTGCCGTCCGCACCGAACCATACCGCTATAGTATATTGCGGCGTGTAGGCTATGCAATAGCAGTCGTAATTGCCGTTTTCGTCGCCGTTTGTACCCGTTTTGGCGGCTATAATGCCCGAATATTTAAGCTTTTTCGCAGTTCCGCGCTTTGCGCACGCTTGTAACATATCGGTTATCAAATACGCCGTATCGTCGCCGACGGCGCGCGTGTACTCGTTTTTTGCGATATATTTTGAATAATTGCCGTCATAAACGGAGTTAATATATCGCACATCGGAATACATGCCGCCATTTGCCAATGTTCTGTAGGCATTTGCAAGCTCGATCAAAGTCACGCCGTACTTCATTCCGCCGAGCGCTACGGTAAGCGAATCGTCGGAATCGTCGAAAGGCAATCCGAATGCGCTCGCTATGCGCTTGGAGTATTCAACGCCGTTTTGCTTCAGCAGCGACACTGCCGCGACGTTTGACGAATACACAAGGCAATCCTCGAGCGACTGATATCCGCGATAAATACCTTTATAATTCCCGGGCGCATAATCCCCGAAATTCGTCGGGCTGTCGTCGATCTGCGACAGGGGATTCATGTCGTTTTCGAGCGCCGGCGCGTACGACAGAAACGGCTTGATAGCGGACGCAGGAGAACGACGCGGATTTATATACCCCGTGTTATTCGTTTCGTCGCACACTATTCCGCCGCTTGCATTGTCGAGCACCAATATTCGCGCGAAATCGGTATCCACGTCGCCGATAAGCTCACGGGCTTTGGCGGCAATTTCTGGCTTATACGACGTTTTAAGCGTATAATTGTTGATAAACAACTCCTTTTCCGTACAGCCGAGCGCCGAACACGCGCTTTTAAGCGCGGCAGAAACATACTGATTTTGTTTGTTTTTTCCGAAGACGATTTCTTCGGCGACCGCAGTATCGTATTCGTCGCGCGTGATACGGCTTTGCTCGAGCATTTGCTTTAACACCAGCTCTTTGCGCTTTGTCAGATTGTCGTAATTGTTGTACGGGCTGTATTTTGACGGGTTATTGATGACCGACGCGAGCGCCGCCGACTGGGCGAGGGTGAGCTCCGAAGCCGATTTATCGAACATAACTCGACTTGCCGTGCCCAAACCGCGTATGCCGGACCCGAAGTAAAGAATATTGAAATAACTCTCGAGTATCTGATTTTTGTCGTAAATGCGCTCGAGCTTGCGTGCCATGCGCATTTCCACAAGCTTGCGCTTTATGGTCTTTTCGTTAGATAAATGCGTATTTTTTATGAGCTGCTGTGTGATCGTGGACGCGCCTTCGCGAAAGCTCCGCGACTTGATATTGGAAACGAGCGCCGACGCCATGCGTTTATAATCGATGCCGCCGTGATCGAAAAACCGTTTATCCTCTATAGCGATAAACGCATCGACGGTATGCGACGGCAAATCGTCAAGCCTGACGTAAAATTTATTCCCGTCATACATGGCGTCGTCTATAGGGTTGCCGTCGGCGTCGAGAAATACGACCGTGCGCGAGTAAGACGTCAACTGTGTCAGATCGAGATCGGGCGTTTCGATAACATTGATGTTCGGCTCTATCAAAATAAAGAAAATTCCCACGGCGCTTGCTACAATGCCCAAAATTACGGAAAATATTATCCAGGTGATCTTAGCCGATTTTTTCATGATTATAGTATCTTATTAAAGATAATTTTTATGTAGACGGTATACGGCGCATACTGTGTTGTATAATGCCGCACAAGCATAATAGAAGCGATAAGGAACATGAGCGACATAAATAATTTCGACAAAACAGCTTAAAAACAGCAGATATGCGTAATTTCGTGTATTTTGCCACAAAAATTAGCAATTTACTTCGCAAAAGCTGTCTTTTGCGAAGTAAATTGTGATGTGTGACAAAAATCTTCTATTTCTACCCTATCTATATAAATGTGTACAACACTTCGATAATACAGGAGGTTTCAACCGATATTATGTGTTTATGCAAAAACTACATACAAGTATCAAACAAGTTTTCCGAGTATGCCGTCGCAAAACAGGTCGCACAGCTCGAGAATTTTTATATTGCCGCACGGCGTATCGGAATATACTGCAATATAGTTCGGAGTGTATCCTATCGTAAGCCCGTTATTTTGATACCGCGTTTCGGCATATACTTCCGCAGTCTCTCCAAGATTTTTTTGCAAAAATGCCATTTTGGAGCGCATCTTTACATCGAGCAGACGCTGTGTGCGCTGTTTTACGACGTCTTTAGGTAACGGCGCGTACTTTTTTGCGGCAAGTGTCCCCGCTCGACTGCTATACGGAAACACGTGTATATCGGAAAATTCGCAATGCTCTATAAAGCGCACGCTATTTTCAAACAATTCGTCTGTTTCCGCAGGAAAACCGGCTATCACATCGGTCGTAATACCGGCGAGCGGAAAATATTTTCTTATGAGATCGACTTTGGAGGCAAAATAGTCGCAGGTATACCGTCTGTTCATGGAACGCAACACCTCATCGCTTCCGCTTTGCAAAGACAGATGAAAATGCGGACAGTAGCCGCACTCGCCCATTATCTCCAACATCTCGTCATTTACTATCTCACACTCGATCGAGCCAAGGCGTTTCCGCGCATCTATCTTGCCGAGCGCTCTTAAAAGCGCGTTGAGATCTGTTCCTATATCTTTTCCGTATTCCGATATGTCTATCCCCGTCAACACTATCTCACGCGATCCCGTTTGCTCGCACTCGCACACTATGTCATCTATGGTTCTCGACCTGCTTCGTCCGCGCAGATATGGAATAATGCAATATGAACAAAATCTGTTGCAACCGTCTTGAATTTTAATAAATGCACGTGTTTTATCCGATTTTGGGTACATTTCACAGCAAAAAACGTCATTTTTGCCGACATTTTCGATATTTTTATCGAAAAGTATTCTATTGTTTAGAATACTACACTGTTTGTAATACTGTAATTCGTCTACGGCATTAAGCACAAATTCGGTCTTATTTGCAGTGCCGCCTATAGCTGTAACATTGTTTTTTTCGTATTGCTTCGGCTGATTTTGCGAACTGCAACCGACAATTATTATGCGGCAGTCCGGATTCAGCGCGGTCAGCTTAGATATGTGCTGACGCGATTTCCTGTCCGCTTCCGCCGTGACGGAACATGTGTTCAAAACATAAACGTCGGCAGGATCGTATCCTTCCGACGCATCGTAACCGCGTTCGGCGAGCGCGGCGACTATGGAAGCGCTTTCGCACTGATTTACTTTGCACCCGAGAGTGATGACGCGTATTTTCAAAGATTCCACTCCCCCATTTCGCAGCAAATGACTGACAATGCGGTTATCGCGGCGGTTTCCGCGCGAAGTATGCGCGGTCCGAGCGTGACTGCGCGCGCGCCTACATCGGTCAACTGCTGTTTTTCCGTTTCCGTTATTCCGCCTTCCGGACCTACGAACACGGCGATCGCGGTCGCGCTCTTATCTATGGCGGACTTAAGCGAGTTTTTCATCTCTCTTTCCCAAGGGAATATCGTATGCGTCTTTGCCGCGCGCTCCAACAGCTCTTCGAATTCTATACACGGCTCTATCTCGGGAACACGGCTTCTGCCACATTGCTCGCACGCGGAAACGGCTATTCTGTTGAGTCGTTCGAAATTAAGCGAGCCGCCGCGCTGCGTAAAGGTGGAATAAACGGGAATGATCCTCGTAACGCCGAGTTCCGTCGCTTTTTGCACCGCAAGCTCGAACCGATCCTGCTTGATAACCGACAGATACAGCGAAATATCCGTCTTGGTTTCCCCCACGTTTTCTGACCGGTCGATTATCTCGAGTTCGGTGCGGTCTTTTTTGACGTCTTTTACGCGGCAGGAGTATTCCGTGCCTTTCCCGTCGAAAACGGTTATGTAATCGCCCGTACGTATTCGCAGAGAATACGCGGCGTGCGTATGTGCGTCGCCGGTAAGCTCGGCGGTTTTTTCTATATCCGGAAAGTAAAATCTCATGATCTAAATATAAATGCGCTCCATTCGTTTTTTCTGTTGCTGTCTGCGAGCGTAAAATCGCGAGAATAAGCATCGACGACAGCGGCAGTCTTAGCTGAAATAATGCCGCTTATTATAGCGTAACCGCCCGTTTTCAGCGCCGATTTGATTATCGGTTCTACGGCTATAAGAACATCTGCCGTTATATTGGCAATAACTACATCTGCAGGCTTCTCCATATCCCGAACGTCGCATTGCAGCACATTTGGATCGTTCATGCCGTTTAGTCTGCAATTATACCGCGTTGCATCAACAGCCTGCTCGTCGGTGTCGGCAAAAATAACCGAGCTCGCACCGAGAGCATTTGCACAAATGCCGAGTATGCCGCTTCCGCAGCCGAAATCCAATACGCGCTTGTCGGCGATTTGAATTTTCTGCATCAGCTCAATGCACATGGACGTGGTTTCGTGCGTTCCAGTTCCGAACGCGAGCCCGGGATTTAGGCGCACCGCAATGCCGTCGTTCGGCTTATGGTCTATCCACTCCGGAATAATTACGATCTTTCCCAAGGAAAACGGCTTGTAGTATTTTTTCCACTCGTTTTCCCACGCCTCGGATTCGATTATATCCACGCTTGCACTCAGCCCGGAAAAATCCGCCCAATCGCAGTTACGTAGAGCCATAACGCCGTCCAATACGACATTCTCGTCTGTTTCCATGGGAAAAAACCCACTGACCGAGCATTTGTCGCTGCCGTTGAACAATGCCGCATCGGCATAATCCCAGCGTTTTTCTTTCAAAACGTTGCGAATATCGTTATAGTCGTCGAAAACCTCGCCCATACTGCCTGCCTCGTGCAAAGCATAAGACACGGCGTCGGAGGTTTCCGATGTGCAATTTACCGTTATCTGTTTAAATTTCATCTATCTGGAATAAACAGGTTATGCCATCGCGCTTTGAAGTACGGTCATTGCGACGACGTTTACCACATCTTCGCTGCTGCAACCGCGCGAGAGGTCATTGACGGGTTTGTTGAATCCCTGACAAATAGGTCCGATAGCTTCCGCACCTGCCAGACGCTGTACGAGCTTATAGCCGATGTTGCCTGCCTGAAGGTCGGGGAAAATCAAAACATTCGCTTTGCCTGCGACCGTGCTTCCCGGTGCTTTGAGGTCTGCCACCGTAGGCACAAGCGCCGCGTCGGCTTGAAGCTCGCCGTCTATGTTAAGTTCGGGCTTCGCCGCTTTAACAAGCTCGAGCGCCTGCTTTACTTTATCCACGAGCTCGCCTTTTGCCGAGCCCTTAGTGGAATAAGAAAGGAGCGCCACCTTCGGAGAAATTCCGGCGATAGCTACGGCGGTATTTGCGGATGCGACAGCTATATCAGCGAGCTGCTGTGCGTCGGGATTGGGGTTGACCGCACAATCTCCGAACACAAGCACTCCGTTTTCGCCGTACTTGGAATGTTTGTCCAACGCCATAATAAAGCACGAACTTACGGTCTTGATCCCGGGCGCTGTTTTAATTATCTGGAGCGCGGGCCGGAGCACGTCGCCCGTAGCGTTTACGGAGCCCGCTACCATACCGTCCGCTTCACCGCGTTTTACCATCAACACGCCGAAGTATAACGGGTCTTTAACGAGCTTGCGCGCGGTGTCCATATCCATGCCCTTTGCCTTGCGAAGCTCGTACAAAAGTGCGGCGTACGGTTCGGTATCGACGGAATTTAAGTCTACGACTTTGATCTTTCCGAGGTCAGCGTCCGGACATTTTTGTGCGATAACTTTAGGGCTGCCGATAAGTACGATATCGGCAATGCCTTCCGTCTGCGCCTTGACAGCGGCAGTGATGATCCTCGGCTCCTCGCCTTCCGCTAAAACAATGGTCTTTTTGAGGCTTTTTGCCTTTTGCCGAATGGTTTGCAATAAATCGTTCATTTTTTCGCTCCTGTTTATTTACAAATTATTGGATATATGATATAATTTATTCGAGGAACAAATTTGCCCGCTTGCGGGAGCAAATTTGCGACGACGACAAATTTGGTGTAATACCCCGCCGCTTGGCGGCGGAACACCCGTAGGGTGCTCCAGGGCTTGCCCTGAGGGTATAATACCTAATTTATTATACTATTATTTGATTTGATTGTAAAGTATTTCCATGAATAATTGCGCCGTCATTTGCGAATATAATCCTTTTCATACCGGTCACAAATATCAGCTCGACCGGATACGCGCCCACGGAGCGGACAATATTGTCTGCATTATGAGCGGCGCGTTTGTTCAGTCCGCAATGCCGGCGTTTTGCGATAAAGCGTTGCGCGCCGAATGTGCCGTACTCGGCGGCGCCGACGCCGTCATCGAGCTTCCCACAGTATTTTCCACCGCGAGCGCGCAGATTTTTGCACAGGGCGCCGTAAAGCTTATTGTCGGGATCAAAGACATAAAAACTCTCGCTATGGGAGCGTGCGCCGAGCCGTCCGATATTCTGCGCATTGCCGACGCTAAGATCCGCCACGCCGACAGGTTCAATGCCCTGCTTAAAAACGCGCTTTCGAGCGGGAAAAGCTATAATGCGTCAACTGTCTGTGCGCTGAATGAACTTTGTTCCGCACTGCACCCCGATATTTCGGTAGAAAAAACACTTGCGGACCCAAATAATATACTGTGTATAGAATACATTTCCGCGATCTATAACTGCGCCGCCGATATCGAACCATTGATAATAATGCGCAAAGGCGCGGCTTATAACGACCTTCGTCAGAATGACGAGCATATCTCAGCCACCGCCGTGCGCCATGCCGCAGATATCGGCGAGTTCGACACCGTAAAACTCTATATCCCCTATAAAGCCGATGATATTTACGCTTGGCGGCAAGAACACGCGCCGGATATTTCGCTTTTTAAAAGCCTTGCGGTATACGCCGTAAAGTGCGCGTCTGCCGAGGATATAGCAAAACTCAGACACTGCTCCGAAGGTATGGAATTTCTCATAAAAAAGCTTTCGCGATTTTTCGACTACGACAGATACATTGCCGAGGCTGTCGGAAAGCGTTACGGAAAAAAGCGCATAGCGCGGCTTATGTTGGACGCTTTACTCGGCATAGAAAGATCGGATATCGACAATAAATTTTGCACACGATTGCTGGCATGCAAAAACAACTTTGATTTTTCGCTTCTTCCCCACTGCGTAAAGACGGACAACGCATCACTGAAGAAAGCCGCGGCGGAAGATGCGCAAATAAAAAGATCGCTCGACATAGAGGAACGCGCAACCGCACTTTACAATACCGTTTGCCGATTAGACGGCGATTATTACAATTATTCGTTGATAAAAGTATGAATACAGCCATCCCCGAAAGCGAAATACTGCGGTTGATCGATGCCGCACAAAACAGCATAACGTATTCCGTAGTCGCGGAGTACGTCGGCAAGCATTTCCGCAGTGCGCATTATATGTCGAGCCGCTCCGTTTGCGACTGCATAGTTGCTAATTTGATATTGAACGACGAGATAACTCCGACATCCGCCGACGAAATAATAACGTGTGTTCGCAGGACAAGACGCTCGCTATACACAACGGTCGATAGCGCGTTTTTTCCTATAAAAGACAGCTTCGACGATTATGCAAAAACCGTGTTGCTCGACGAATACGACGGCATATCCGCGCTCGGCATGCGAGCGACAAACTACATAGTTTACATTATTTCGCTCGATATTTTTCGCCGCAAAATTATCGATAAATCTGAGATATTGCTACGGGCGTACAACTACGACGAGATAATAAACGGCAAAGTTCCGCACTATTAATTTAAAAATTAACTTTACTTGATCTCAGCTATCGTAACGCCGGTATCGCCTTCGCCATACCTGCCGTACCGGAATGTCTTTATACGCGCATGCCTTTTAAGATAGCTCTGTACGCCTTTGCCGAGCGCGCCGGAGCCTTTTCCGTGCACGATACGCAAAGTGCTGTGCGGCGCTAAATCGGAGATAATTCTGTCCAAAATTTCCACCGCTTCGTCCACGGTTTTACCGAGTAACATCACTTCCCTGTTTTCCGGCTCGCGATCGAAACGCGCGGAAACCGATTTTTTAGGGATGCGGACGTCCTCTATAACGGTGAGCGACGAAACGGGCAGTTCCGTTTTTATAGACCCGATGGCGACGGTAACTTTTCCGCCGCGCGGAACGCCCACCACCGTTCCGTCTTTGCCGAAGCCGGAAACAAATACGTGCGTGCCGTCTTTGAGCTTGGAAACATCGGCAGGCGTGTCCGAAACGCTCGGTTTGACGTCCGCCGTAAGACCGTCGTACTCGAGCTTTTTTGCCGCCTTGCGCGCATTAAAAAGCGCCGAATCGTCGGCTTCTTTCAAAAGTTCTTTGATCTGCTCTATCAGTTCATCGGCTTGTGCGGAATATTCGTCGGCACGGCGTTTTATCGCTATACGTGCATTTGCTTCCACATCGCCGATCAAAGACTCGTAGCGCACCTTTAGTTCGCGAGCCTTTTTTGCATCGGCATCCGCCTGCGCCTTTATCTGCGCACACTCGGTTTTTTCTCGCAGCGCCGCGTTGCGCAGATCTTCCGCTTCGCGCATGATCTTGTCAAAAGCGACTTTTTCGGCGCTCAGTGCCGCGCGCGCGTCGGAAATAATTTGCGCGTCGAGCCCGAGTTTTTCCGCTATCTCAAGCGCATAACTCGAGCCGGAAACGCCCTGCAACAGCTTGTACGTCGGCTTAAAATTATCGCTGTCGAATTGCATACACCCGTTGGCTATGCCGTCACAGCCAAGCGCGAACTCTTTGACCGCATTGAAATGCGTCGTGACCACAGCGACCGCGGAAGTGCGCAATATCTTTTTTATGACTGCTATAGCAAGCGCCGCGCCCTCGTCGGGATCGGTACCGTCGCCCACCTCGTCGAGTAGCACGAGCGAGCGCGCGTTAATATCGGTGCAAATTTCCGACAGGTGTTTGACGTGCGCCGAAAACGTGCTCAAAGACTGCGCAATGCTCTGGGAATCGCCGATATCGCAGAATATATCGGAAAAAATGCACATCTCGCTTCCGTCGTTTGTTGGCAGCAGTATTCCGCTCGCCGCCATTATCGCAAACAGCCCGACGGTCTTTAGCGCAACGGTTTTTCCGCCCGTATTCGGTCCCGATATCAGCAATACGCGCTTGTCGTCCAGCGCTATATCGACGGGCACTACTTTGTCGCGTTCTATCAGCGGGTGGCGCGCGTCGCGCAATACTATTTTTCCGACGTCGTTGAGGATAGGACGGTAAGCATCGGTCTTTTGAGCGTACTCCGCCTTTGCGAATATGACGCCACACTCGATAAGGACATCTTGGTTTTGCGTCAACTCATCGGCGTTTTCCGCGACGAGCGCGGTGAGCTGCGCCAAAATGCGCTCTATTTCGTTTTGCTCCTCGGTTTTAAGCGTCTTTAACTCGTTGTTGGCTTCGACAACGGCAAACGGCTCGATAAAGACTGTCGCGCCGGTTGACGACACATCGTGCACAAGTCCCTTTACGTTCGATCGACATTCGGA
Organism: Roseburia sp.; assembly: GCA_023665905.1. Classification (GTDB taxonomy): domain Bacteria; phylum Bacillota; class Clostridia; order Christensenellales; family Pumilibacteraceae; genus Anaerocaecibacter. The sequence goes on along the minus strand of JAMPDA010000001.1, from coordinate 176,777 downwards.
GCGCACGGGAACGACATACCGTCCGCCGCGCAACGTAACTATGTTGTCCTGTAAATATTTGCTTACTTCGCTTTGCCGCGTAAAAGCGTCGAGCCGTTCTTTCAGCTTAGCGGCAGAGCGCAAGATCGCACGACGAATAGAATACAGTTTTTCGCTCGCTCTGTCTTTTAGATCGGAATCGTTTTCCACAGCGCCGACTATTTCGCTCTCCAGCTCGTCGCATGTGCGCGCATATGCGGTTATATCCTTGAGCGAATCGCACCCGTCCGCATTGTCGATACACGTTTTGAGTTTGCGAACTGCCGACAGGCTTTTGTTTATCTTCAAAAGTTCGTCGGGCTGAAGCGTCGCTCCGACCCTTGCCTTATTGACAAGCGTTTCGATATCGTCGAAAGCCGTAATCGGTCTGTACGACGCGAGAATATGCAGTGCGTCGCAGGTCTGCGTAAGCAGCTTGCTTGCGGCGCGAACATCTGTTTTCGGTTCGGTTTCGAGCACTTTATTCGCAACCGTTTCGGAATAGCACAGCTCCGCTATTCTTTGAAGTATTAAGTCAAATTCGAGATTTTTATAAATAGATCTCATGTTATTTCAAGCCTTTGTTGATGTTGCCGCGCGTGAAATCGGAGCATACTTTTTCGCCGCGCAACGCTCTTAAAGTATCTCGCGCCGAAAGTCGCGTGCAGTCGTAAAACTTGTTCGGATAGTCGGATATATCTCTCAAATCGTGCGGCACGCAGTTGAACAACTGATAATAGCAGTGCGCAATTTTGTATTTTCTCAGCGCGAATTTTCTGTTTTTTTCGTCCGTAAGCACGTCGTCGCCCGAGCATTTGACGCATTTCCCGTACGGGCAATGACAAAAAGTCATCACGGGCGCATATCCGAACGCATAGACGAAATCGGTCTTGCTCAAGCTGTCCGCCTCGAACGAGCGTATATGCGGAAGATCGGTGTCGCCTATTATATTGTGCCCTACTCCGAGCAATATAGGCTTGTCGGTGATATTAAAGCCATAAGCATTATTGGAAACCGCGCCGTATATCCCGTCACGAGCGACCGCTCGCACTATAGCTTCCCTATCGTCGCCGCGCATGACTATAGGCAGATTCAAAAGTATCGGAATATCCGTCTTGGGAATATCGAAGTCGTTATAATCACGCGGATTTAGGACAAGCCAATCGACGGATCTTGTAATTTCCGCATCGATCCGATCCGCTTTTTCGATCATAAGCATGGTCCCGCTACCGCGAAATTTATTATAACTCGGCTCGCGATATTCACTGACAGTCCTTTTGGGCTTGTGCTGTTCCGACAAATGCGTTTTCAGTTCGTCATACGCCGATCTTCTGAGTTCATTCAACGCCGAAATCGGCATAAAAACGCTGCTGCCTATGTTTGCGGATATATTGGGCGCAAACGGAAAGTCGCCCACTTTCCCGAACACGCGCCGTATATCTTCAACGGTGATGCCGCTCGTGACGGCGCTCTGCGGCATATAACGTCCTACTACTTCGACGGGCGGCGCTCCGTCTGCCGTCAATACGACTGACGGATACCTGCCGTCGAAAACGGAAACATTAACGTCTACGTTTATCCTTCGATCCGCTTTGCGGATATCCTCCGACAGCTTGCCGTCGAACGTTCTTCGCAGTTCATCGCCGGATCGGCATACGCCGTCCGCAACTATATCGCCGCCGCGAACAAAAGCGCCGCACACTTCCGTTCCGTCGCGCATTACCTTAAATCCGTCGTCTGCGTGCACTGTTGCGCCGTTTACGCTTATGATATTTCCGCGGACTTTGTCTATCTTGCCGACAGATACGCCTATATTGGCTTGCGCCTTGGGATAGACGATATCGAACGGCGCATTCTTCTCCAAATGCGCCGTGCAATAATCGCCGCGATTGAACACTGTTTTCAACGCTTCGCGCGCCTGCGCAGGCGGAAGCGCCGACTTGTACACCTTGACCGCTTGATAGACGTATTCGTCCGAGCGCATGCGCCCTTCTATCTTTACCGCGTCTACGCCGAGCTGCTCGAGATACGCAAGCTTATCGTAAATACATATGTCCTTGGCAGACAAAAAATATCCGGTTTTTCCGTTAAATGAATACTTTTTTCTGCAAAGCTGCATACACTTTCCGCGATTGCCGCTGTACGACGAGGCAAGCGACGAAAAATAACAGTTGCCGGAAAACGCTATGCACAGCGCGCCCTGCACGAAAAATTCTATTATAATGCCCGTCTTTTTGATTTCCGCAATGTCCGACGGCAACGTTTCGCGCGAAAGCACGGCGCGACGAATACCCATATCCAAAACTGCTTTTGCTCCGTCGGCATTGTGTATACCCATTTGCGTGCTCGCATGGAGCGGAAGATCGGGACAAGCGTTTTTAAGCGCTTTTATGAAACGAATATCCTGCACGATCGCAGCGTCCACGCCGCAGTCGCGCGCAAACCGTGCAGCCTCGAGCGCGTCCGACATTTCGCCGTCCTTTATGAGCGTGTTGAGGGTGACGAAAACTTCCGTCCCGAAAATATGCGCGTAATCGACGGCGGTGCGTAAAGTATCAAAGTCGAAATTTTGCGCCTTGGCGCGCGCGCCGAACTTAGGCATACCCAAATATACGGCGTCAGCGCCGGCGTTTACCGCCGCACGCAGTGCCGAAAAAGAGCCTGCCGGCGCTACGATCTGCATATCAGCGCAGCTTTGCTCCGAAAGCTTCGGAGACTTTACTAATTACTTCGTCCATCAACTTTTTGATGTCCGCATCGGAAAAGGTCGTTTCCACGGGCTGCAAGCGTACCGAAAACGCCACGCTCTTAAAGCCTTGCGGTATCTGCTCGCCCTCGTACACGTCGAACAGCTTTACTTCGGCGATATACGGGCTTAACCGCGCAATAAACTTTTGCATATCCCCGACGGGTACATGCTTTTCCGCTACGAAAGCGAGATCGCGGTCAACGGGCTGCAACTTGGATATCGGCGTAAAGCGCGCTGTATTTATTTCGGTGTTGAGCGCTTCGGTAACATCGATATGCGCGACGTATACCTCGTTCGGCAGATCGAAGTTCTCGCACACCAACGGGTGGAGCTTGCCGAAATCGCCGCGCATGCCGCGCGCCTCGATATGCAAAGCTTGCTTCGGGTGCAGATACGGAACAACGGAGGGAGTGAACTCGGCTTGCACGCCGAACATGTCCGCAACGGAATTGACAACGGACTTTACAGTGTAAAAATCGCCGTCGTTGCATATACCGAAGCAAACCACGTCGCGCTCGTTCGGCAATTTTTCGAGCGGCAGACTGTCGGTGATAAACACCTTGCCGAGCTCGAAAAACCGCATTACGCTGTTTTTGCGCGCACAGTTGCGCGCGATAGATGTCAGCATCGGACTGACAAGCTGTGTGCGCATGACGGATATATCCCTGCTGAGCGGATTTTTTATCGGTATTTCGCGTCGCAACGGGTCGTTTTTATCGAGCAACAGTTTATCCGTCGAATCGGGCGAAATAAACGAATAATTGAGTATTTCGTCCGCGCCGAAAGCTCTCATGCGGAATTTTAACGCGTTCAAGTTGCGGTCGTGAACGCCGAGGCCGCCGCAGGTCTGGTGCGTGTTTTCGGAGTGGGTGGACACTATGTTGTCATATCCGTAAAAACGCATTATATCTTCGGCAAGATCGGCATATCCGTCTATGTCTTCGCGCACGAGCGGAACGGTACAAACAAGGGCGTTTCCTTCCGATTTGACGGATATCCCCTGCTTTTTGAGTATTGATTTCATCGTGCTTGCGGCAATATCTATGCCCAAAAGCCCGCATATCTCACGTTTGGTCGTCTTGATGATCTTCTCTTTCGGCGCTTCTGTGCTGTCCGAAACGGTGTGCCCGTCGATTTCGCCGCAACAAAGCTCGTCGATAAGCGCGAGCGCACGCTCCGACCCGAGCTCGACAGACATCCAGTCAACGCCTTTCTCGTATCGCGCGGAAGAATCGGAGCGCAAGCCGATCTTGCGCGAAGTGCGCCGAATATTGCTACGCTCGAAGCGAGCCGCTTCCAAAAACACCGTTTGCGTATCGGGGAAAATACTCGTGTACTCTCCGCCCATAATTCCGGCAATGGCGAGCGGCTTTTTCCCGTCCGCTATAACAAGCACGTCGTTTACGTCGTACTCCTTGCCGTCGAGCGCCGTTATTTTTTCGCCGCCGACGCCCTTTCTGACGATTATTCCGCCGTCTATATAGCTGCGATCGAACGCGTGAAGCGGCTGTCCGATCTCGAGCAAAACGTAGTTTGTAATATCGACAAGATTGTTTATAGGGCGTATACCGCACATTCTCAGTCTGTCGCGCATCCATTTGGGCGATTTTTCTATCTTGACATTGCGTATAACTCTGCCGATGTATCGGCTGCAAAGCTCTTTATCCGCAATAGATACGGACGGGATATCGCCTGCACCCGTTGTCTTATATTTAAGGCTGGGCATTTTGAACGGCTTGTCGAGGAGCACCGATATTTCGCGCGCAAGATTGACTATCGCTTGGCAATCGGGTCTGTTGGCGGTGATCGAAACGTCGAGAACGGTATCGTTTATGCCGAGCGTGTTCATTATATTATCACCCACCTTGCTGTCTTTGGGCAAGATCAGTATTCCGTCTACTTCCGCGCCGTCGATGACCGTATCGTCTACGCAAAGCTCCTGTCCCGAGCACAGCATACCGTAGCTGTCTACGCCGCGCAATTTGGCGGCGGCAAGTTTTTTACCGCCCGGGAGCTGTGAACCGACTGTCGCAACGGGAACGAGATCGCCCTGTTTGACGTTTTGCGCGCCCGTAACTATCTGCACCGTTTCGGCGCCGGTATCTATGCTGCATATCCACAGTTTATCGGAATTTTCATGGTGGACTATCGACTTAACTTTTCCGACGACGACGCCCGTAATGTCCTTGCGCGGCTCGATGATCTCCTCCACCTCGAACCCTATGGATAACAGCTTGTCCGCCAGCTCTTGCGGCGTAATTTTGCCTATATCGACGTAATCTTTTAACCAGCTTAAAGGCAGTTTCACTTTTCTTCCTCCTATCTAAACATGCGCAAAAAGCGCACGTCGTTTTCCCACAGCAATTTTATGTCGTTGATAGCGCACTGTATCATGGCGATGCGGTCAAGACCCATGCCGAAAGCAAAGCCGTGATACTCGTTAGGGTCGATGCCGCAGTTTTCCAAAACCTTGCGATTGACCATGCCTGCGCCCAAAATTTCTATCCAGCCGGTGTTTTTGCACAGCCTGCAACCGCTGCCATGGCAGTTGAAGCACGAAACGTCAACTTCGACGCTCGGCTCGGTAAACGGGAAATAGCTCGGACGAAATCTTATTACCGTCTGCTCGCCGAAAATGAATTTTGCAAAACCCTCGAGCGTGCCTTTAAGGTCGCACAGCGTAACGTTGCGATCGACTACAAGCCCTTCCATTTGGTGAAACACGGGAGAATGGCTGGAATCGTCGTCATTGCGGAAGACACGGCCCGGGCATATCATTTTAAGCGGCGGCGCATGCTTTTCCATCAAGCGGATCTGACCGCTCGACGTCTGCGTGCGCAGCAATATGCCGTCGTTTATGAAAAATGTATCCTGCATGTCGCGCGCAGGGTGGTCGGGCGGAATGTTGAGCGCCTGAAAATTGTAATAATCCGTTTCTATCTCGGGACTGTCGTACACGATATACCCGTTGCCGACGAAATAGTCCACAAGCTTGTTCCGTATCTGATTTAACGGATGGAGCGCGCCGACGGCAATACTCGGCTTGTCTATCGAAAGATCGAGATATTCGCCGTTGAGCTTTGCTTCTATGGCAAGACGGTGCAATTCCTTTTCTTTGACGTCGCATTTTTCTATAAACGCCGTGCGCAGATCGTTTATCTCCTTACCCACAAGCGGTTTGCGCTCGGGCGGAAGATCTTTAAGCGACCTCATCAGCTCGGTAATAGCGCCGTTTTTGCCGAACACGGTAGCTTTCAGCTCCGCGAGCTCGCGCTCCGAACTCACCTTTTCGAGTTTGTCGGATATATCCGACATCAGTTCCTTTAAGTCCATACTTCCTCCGTTTTACGGTCAATTTATCGGCATAAAAAAATCCCTGAACGTCAGGGCGTCATTGACGCGGTACCACCCGACTTGGGACTCGTTTTTGCACATAACGCGGCACACGCCGTCGCTTACACGTAGTTTGGGCGACGGTGCTTGTACGGTGAATATTTTTTTACGCGTGCCGCCTCTCAGCCACGGGCGGCTCTCTGTATTTTTTGCGCAAAGTCTTGTGCCGTACTCAAACGCATCTATAATGTCGATCGCAAATTCCGTAAAATTACGAAACTTACGATATCATTATAACACGAAAAACCGAATAGTGCAAACAAATTCGATATATTTAGTAAGAATTATGCTTTAATCTACTACGAGGTCGAGCATATCGCCTATCGACGCGGCTTTCAAGTACGTGGGCGGAACTTCGCCTATGATTATCATTTCGCTCATCAAAACCTTTGTCGATGTATTTATCGTGGACGGAAGTCCCGGAACAGCGACAGCCACAGAGCCGTATACGTCGAGATACAGCCTGTGCAACGTTTGATTTATGCCCGACTCGCTGAATACGGATGTGATCTCGGTCTGCGTCGATCCCACCAGATATATCTTTACGTTTATATCCGGACCTAAGCCCGTAAACAGAGTTACGCCGCTGAGCGAGCCCACGGGTATCTTTATTCCGTCCTGACCGGAGTCGTTTATCTTTTTTTGCGCAACTATCGTTATTTCCTGCGCGAGCTCGGTTATTTTGTCAGAATCGAGGTCCACGCTTTTTATGTTGTCTTTTTCGTCGCGCACCACCGAAACAAGCGACGCGTCGGCATTTTTGCTCATTACTTCGAGCACCGAATTGCTGATCGCATCGTTTGTAAGGGCGCGTATTTTTTCATTGGAAATAGTAACGATCATAGGGTTTACGTTTTTGGCAATAAATACCGATACGCCTATGACCGCAAAAACTATTATTAAAAGCGCAACAAACAGTTTTTTTCGTCTGTTGCGCTTTTTCTTCAATACTTTACACGCACTGCTCACATAGATATATATGCCGACGCATCGCAAAAAGATACATTTATGTCACTTAGTTCTCGGATTGAACAGCAGCGTTACGACATAGCTCATCACTATCGCTATACCTATTCCGTAAGCCGTGCGGACAAGCCCTCCTGCAAACGCGCCCAAAAATCCGACACTGCGCGCCATTTCTATAGAGCCTTTTGCGAGCGACGCGCCGAAGCCGACTATAGGCACCGCGATACCGGCTTGGCACACATCGTAAATATACTTGTACACGCCTACGCCTTCGAGTATTATGCCTGCGATCAAAAATATCACCAAAATACGCGCCGGCGTCAGTTTTGTGCGCACTATTAAGAGCTCCGCTATTGCGCACAGCGATCCGCCTACGGCGAACACTATCAAGTATGTCGCTATGTTCTTCCAAATTTCCATCACTATTCTCCTCCGAACGGGCTTTCCACCACAACGGCGTGCGATATGCACGGTATGGTTTCGCCCTGATAACAGCTTTGAGTGCTCATAAGCGCGCCCGTAGCCAGGTATGCTATGCGCTTGTACTCGCCGCTCGTCAGTTTTTCCATTATGAACGAATTGAATATCGTCGCAGAGCAAGCGCAGCCGCTTCCGCCCTGATAGCACTTTTGATCGACGTCGTATATCATGTTGCCGCAGTCGATATAGTTCTGTCCGAGCCGTATCCCACGCTTTTGCATTAAAAACCGCAATATGTCGGAACCGAGTTTGCCGAGGTCGCCCGTTACGATAAGGTCGAAGTCTTTTTCGGTATAGCCGCTCTGCGTGAACAGCGTAAACATGGTGTCCATAGCCGCAGGAGCCATCGCCGCGCCCATGTTGTTTAGATCGTTTGTTCCGAAATCGGTTATTATACCCGGGATCGCCATTACTATCTTGGGAAAACGCTCCGTTTCTTTCGTGTTTTTGCCCACGACGGATGCGCCTGCGCCCGTAACCGTCCACTGTGCGTACGGCGGACGCTGACAGCCGTATTCGAGCGGATAACGAAACTGTCGCTCCGCGGTGGCGAAATGGCTGGACGCGGCGCACAGCACGTTGGAAAAGTATCCGCCATCCACCATAGCGGCGGCAAGCATCAGCCCTTCCGTCATGGTCGAGCATGCGCCGTAAATGCCGACGTGCGGCACGCCTATATCCCGAGCCGCATAGCTCGATGTAGTCATCTGATTGAGCAGATCGCCCGATATCATCATGTCGATATCGTCTATCTCGAGCTTTGCGTTGCGCACAGCGCCGCGCACGGCGGTATCGAACATTCTTATTTCGGCGCGCTCGAACGTCTTTTCGCCCATTTTATCGTCCGTTTCGCACTGAGCGAAATACATGCCGACAGGGCCTTTCGATTCCTTTTCGCCGACCACGCTCATTCTTCCGATTATGCGCGGAGTATTATAAAACCGCATTACTCTCGGCCGCGGCGATAATTCTGTCGGCGGCGGAAAGAGCGACGCATTGAACAGCGACGACGATTCCGGCTTACTGCGTTTTATATTTTTGAAAAGCGCCATATCAATACATTCCCAAAATCAAAAGATTAATTAGTCCCGCAAGTGTTGACCACACCACGCCGTTGACTACAACAGGCCCGACTACCGTAAACATCTTAACGCTCGTCCCGAAAATCAATCCTTCGGTTTTAAACTCCATGGACGCGCTCGCCATGGCATTGGCAAACCCCGTTATCGGCAAAAACGAGCCCGCGCCGCCCTGGCGCGCGATCACATCGAAAAAGCCGAGGCCCGTAAACAGAATAGCCACCGTTACTAATATCATCGAAGTGATATTCGATATCATATCCTTGGACAGCGACGGCGCAATAATGGCGGTAATATCGCCTATTGCCTGTCCGATGACGCAAGTTATGCCGCCGACGGCAAAGCTGTGCCAAAGCGCCTTCGGAATACTCGTTTTCGGCGTTACGGTTTCGACATATTGATTGTAAGCGTTATTGCGCTCTTGAACTGCGCTCATTTTGTCAGCCATCTAAACACACCTCTACGCATTATTTGTGACGGGATCTCACCTGTTTTACCATTTGCTCGCGCTCGGTAACCGTGCATAATCCTTCGCCTATTTTTGGATCCTTTGCCTTTTCCATATGAATAATTTGCCGAATGGCACGGCGTATTATTCATAAAACAAATAAATTAGGTATTGTATACCCGCTTTTTACACAAAACAAATTGCCGCACATATTAATATTGCGGCTAAATATCTCCGTATTCGGAACGTATTTTACACAGTATTTTGCTTTCCAACCTCGATATCTGCACTTGAGAAACGTGCATTACGCGCGCTACTTCGGATTGGGTTTTATCGGCGAAATACCGCAACAGTATTATCTTTTTTTCGCGCGGCGCAAGCGTAGAAATAATTTGCTTAAGTATCATTTTATCGAGCTTTTCGTCTTCGTTCTCGGAAGATTGGAGCTTATCCAAAAGCATGCGCGAGCTGTCGTCGTCGGCCTTGTCGTAGAGCGACACCGGATACTTGCCCGAATCCATAATAAATACGGTTTCTTGCGGCTCTAAACCGAAAGCTTTTGCAATGGTGTCGATCGTCGGCGACTCGTTGTTTTCGTGCTTATATCCTTCGATAAATCGCGCTATCTTTATCGCCGTGGTCTTTGTGCCGCGAGAAACTTTTATAGGCCCGTCGTCGCGTAAAAACCTCTTTACTTCGCCTGCTATCATGGGAACGGCGTAAGTGGAAAAACGCACGTCGTACTCGGCGGAAAAGTTTTTAACCGCCTTTATAAAGCCCACACAGCCGAGCTGATAAAGATCGTCGTATTCCACGCCCTTGTTTTTATATCGACGTATCACCGACTTGATAAGCGGTGAATTTTTGACTAAAAGCTCCTCGCTCGCCGCTTTATCGCCGCTCTGCGCGGAAGCTATCAAATTGAGTGTTTCTTCTTTTTCCAATCCGCACCCCGTATCGATTTTGTCATTGATACGATCGTTCCCGTCGGCGTGTTCTTTTCTACCGTCAGTTTGTCCGTAAATGACTCCATAACGGTAAAGCCCATACCGCTGCGCTCCTGCTCCGGCTTGGTGGTGTAGAACGGCTGCATTGCGCGTTCTATATCCTCTATACCCACGCCGTTGTCGGAAATGACAATATGTACGGTATCGTCCTCGATCTCCGTTTCTATTTCCACGAAGTTATCCTGCGAATTGGGTGCGTATGCATGCACTATACTGTTTGTCACCGCTTCCGATACAGCCGTTTTTATGTCGTTTATCTGATCTATCGTCGGATCGAGCCCGACGCAAAACGCCGCGACCGCATTGCGAGCAAACGCTTCGTTTTCGGATAAAGCGCTGAACTTCAACTTCATTACGTTTTTCATACTCAACCTGCCTTGATCATAATGTCGTAAATGCCGGAAAGCGCAAGCACCCTGTCCACCGTCGGCGTCGGCGCTTGCAGATATATCGGCACGCCGCGCGGCTTAAGCCGTTTATACCTGCCGATAAGCACTCCAATGCCCGTAGAGTCCATAAATGCGAGATCCGACATGTCAATATAGACCTTTTTGACCGTTTGATCGTCGATCAAGCCGTCTAACGTAAGCCTTACGTACGAGCTAAACCGCTCGTCCAACTCGCCGCACAGCTTGATATGCAGCTCGCCGCCGTTTTTGCAATGTTCTATCTTCATTTCGATCTCCGACATAATATTAACAAATGCAAACTGTAGCATTTTGTCTGCATCTGCCGAATAAAAAAAAATCCGCTCGAAAACTAATGCATAATTACAAACATAAAAAATAGCCGAAATCCGTAGATTTTGACTATTTTGCCGCCCGACTGTCGCCATGTCGGAACGATCGGGCAAATAAATTTTCCGTATATTAACTTAACTGTTACACGTTCTGCCCTTGCAATTCGGACATATGAGCATATATGCCGCCATTTGCTTTAAGTTGCTTGGGAGTTCCTTGCTCGGCAACTTTTCCGCCTTGCAATACGACGATTTTTTCGGCGCCGTCAACCGTTCTCATGCGGTGCGCGATTATAAGCACGGTTTTATTCTTAATAAGAGCCGACAGCGCCGTTTGAACTTCCGTTTCGTTTTCGGCGTCGAGCGACGCTGTCGCTTCGTCCATTATGACGATAGGCGCATCTTTGAGCATAGCACGCGCTATCGAAATCCTCTGACGTTCGCCGCCCGACAACATAGCGCCGTTTTCGCCTATAACCGTATCATATCCCTGCGGCAACCTACTAACACAATCATCGCATTGCGCTTCTTTCGCCACGCGTAAAACTTCTTCGTCGCTTGCGCCCTTCTTGCCTATGCGGATATTTTCCATAACCGTATCATTGAAAAGCGTAACGTCCTGGAACACGATAGAATAAGCCTTTAAGAGTACTTCGGGATCGACCGTTTTTACGTCCACTCCGCCGACAGTAACCGTTCCGCTGTTTACGTCCCAAAATCTTGCCGCAAGTTTTGCTACTGTAGATTTACCGCCGCCGCTTTCGCCTATAAGCGCGGTAACTTCGCCTTGCTTTGCCGTAAACGACACGCCGTCCAAAACCGTTTCGCCGTTCTCGTTATACGAAAAGCCTACGTCCTTAAATTCAATATCATAGCCGTCCGGATCAAACTCCGTACCGCCGTCAAGTTCTTCGGTATTTTCCATTTCATTCATTCTGTCTATGTTAATCTGCAAAGAGTTCATTGCCGCAAGATTTATGAGCGAGCCGGACATAGGCTCGTAAATGCGCGACACTACAAGCAAGAACATAAAGAACGTAATTAAGGATAGTGTTCCGTTTATTAAAAGTATACCGCCTACAAGGGCAACAGTCGCTATGCCAAGTTTTAGTATCATCTGTGCAGGCACGACGAACATAGCCGTGCCGAGTTCGCTTTTTATATGCCGACCTTCCGCTTTATCTATCTTTTTGAATAATCCGTCCAAATATTTCTTTTCAGCGTTATTTGATTTTAAATCGCGGATAGTTTCCAAATCTTCCTGTACGCCGTCCTCGACCGCAATTTCCGCTTGCGACTGTAACCTACTGAAATGATTTTGTACTTTCTTCGATACGCCGACGATCAAAAGCGCAACGGGCAATACCCATAGCGCCGCAAACGCCATACGCCAATCGAACGCAAACAAACTTACCGCAATAATACAAGTAGAAACAATCGAGCCGTAGAACTGCGGAACATAATGCGACATCATTTGCTCAACAGTAGCGCAATCGCCCATAACGGTATTCGTCAAATCAGACAAGTCCTTTTTCCCGAAGAATGACAGTGGCAGTTTTCTCAACTTTTCGGCAAGGCGAATACGGCGAACGCCCGATTCTTTATAGGTAGTAAAGTAAGTTGCGTTATACTGCCACCACGCCGCAAAGAAGATAAGCAGCAATGCGCCGAGTGCACCGAAACCGTACAAATAGTAGTGTGCCGTAGGGATTGTTCCGTCAATAAAATCGTTTACGAGAAAGTACAATAAACTTACGGGCAACATAAGCATTAGGTCTTGCACAACGCAAGCCGCTACCGCCCATATAAAGCCTTTTGCACCGTTACGGGAAAGCGCAAATTTTTTCATAATCGCTTTTATCATTTTGCACCTCCGACTTTCCAAGAAATAGACGTCCGATAATCTTTCCACATTTTTGCGTACAGTCCATTGCTTTCCATGAGTTCGGTATGTCTGCCGTATTCTTCGATTCGTCCCTCTTTGAGAACGAATATCTTGTCGGCATTTTTTACGGTCGTAAGCCTGTGCGCTATCATAATGACCGTCTTGTCTTTCGACAGTTCTTCAAATGCTTTCTGCACGAGCGCTTCGTTTTCGGGATCGGCAAACGCCGTCGCTTCGTCAAGTACGACAATGGGCGCGTTTTTCAGCATAACGCGGGCTATGGCTATTCTCTGCTGTTCGCCGCCCGATAGGTACACGCCTTTCGTTCCTATGACCGTATTTATTCCGTCTGGCAGTTTTGCAATTATATCGTCGCACTGCGCTTTATGTAACGCTGCTTTCACTTCGAATTCGCTTGCGCGTGAATTTCCCAATCTTACGTTTTCGAAAATGGAAGCTTTAATAAGTCTGCTGTCTTGAAACACATAAGACACGATATTATTAAGTTCTTCGCGCTTTATATCTTTCACGTTTACGCCGCCGATTTTGACCGCACCCTCGCGTACGTCCCAAAACCTTGAAATCAGTCCCGCAACCGTCGTTTTACCTCCGCCGCTCGGTCCTACGAAAGCAACCGTTTCGCCCGAATTTACCTTAAATGATACGTTAGAAAGGGCGTCCGTTTGTGCGTTTGAATAGCGGAAAGTAACACCCGAAAACTCAACGGAATTGTCTTGCGGTTCTTCGGGTGTAGCAGATTCGGGCAACGGCTTCATATCGAGTATGGAATGAACACGCCCGAGTGCGTCCGAGACTATCATTCCGTTTTCGCTCATATACATAACTTTGGTAAGAACCGTAGCGATAACAGGAGTAAAGATAACATAGAAAATAAAATTCAAAAGTATTTCGCTTATTCCGCCGACTTGTGCAAGTATTAAAGCAAGCGCGATAAGGAACGCAAACGCGCTGTTAATAAACATCGTGCAGAACAGCATAGGCATACGGCAACGCTTTGTATAAGAGATACAATACTTGTAATAGTTATCTATACTGCCCTGAAATTTTTTAAACGAGTGTACCGTCTGCCCGAACGTCTTGACCACAGGAATGCCGCGGACGTACTCCACCGCTTGATTATTCATACAGCCGAGCGCATCGTTATACAGTTTTAAGTCCGACGCCATTTTCGGACCTATCATTTTGAACATACATAAAAAACCCAAAACGACGGGCACAAGACTTATCAGTCCGAAACGCCAATCGAATAAAAACAGCATTACTATCATTCCGATAGGGGTTGCGATCGCGCCTGCCATATCGGGCAGTTGGTGCGCAAGGTACGTTTCGGTAGCCTTGCCGCTGTCGTTTATTATACGGCGTATCTTTCCGCTCCCCTGTTCTCCGATAAATCCGAGCGGCAGTTCGGCAATGTGCGTCAGCATTTTCTTTCTCATATTATTTGCTATACGGAACGCCGACAGGTGCGAACACATAAGCCCTGCGATATAAACGAGAATCGACGCCACCGCAAATATGACAGCCATCCAACCATTAAACACGATACGCGTTGCTTGCGAAAAATCGGGCGCAACTTCTATAACTTCCTTTATGATAAAGAAGATATACACGAACGGAATAAGCGCAAGCGCTGCGCTTATTACAGACAGCGCCCACGACGCATATGTAAGAATTTTATGTTTGCCCGCAAATTGCATAAGCTCGGACAAGTTGCTTCGTTTCTTTTTCATTCGGTTTGAAACCTCCATATATGTTATATTTTAGTTAGCAATGGCTAACTCGTGTCCGTAAAAAAAGAGATTACTACGATCTCTTATAACCTTATTTCAGCGAACTTTGCCAATCCGACGGAAAACCGAGCAATCGATCCCAACCGGCATTGAAAAAGTCTTGCAACTGTTTGATGTAATATCTTGCGTCATCTCTCGACAAGTCGTGAGATACTACCTCGAATATACCGTTAAACATTGCGCTTGCGAGTATATGCGCCAAATCCGCGCGCACTTCGTTTATCTTGATACCTGCTTCGTTCAGTTGTTTTATGAACCTGTGCGTATTTTCCGTTTCAATATCAATCATTTTATCGACATAGTATTCGTAGCCGCTCCCCGCGCTCTTGCAGATAATGAGCTTGAAAGCGTCGAAATTGTCATATACAATATCGATCATTACGTCCATTTTACTGTCAACGTAACTGTGCATTTCGTCTTTCTGTTTTTCTGCGGAATATGACGCAAACTCGTCCTGTATGCCGGCATAATAATTAAAAAGTTTATCAGCCGCATCGCCCACGAGTTCCTTAAAAAGTCGGCTCTTATCCGCAAATCTCGCATACAGCATACCTGTCGTGTACCCTGCTTTATCTGCGATAGTGCGCATAGACGCGCCCTCAAAGCCTTTTTCCATAAATTCGGCTTTGGCGCACTCTAAAATTTTATCTACGGCAAGTTCGTTCTTCTTTTTCATAACACTGTTATTATAACATTGTTATTTTAATTTTGTCAATCAAAAAAAACAAATATTCAAATATTTATCGACAAAACAGTGACACAATAGTTATTTTTCTACTAAAAAACCGACAAGTATTTGCCTGCCGGTTTTACTTTTGCTCGAAACAATATAAAACGCACCGCTTTTTGCAGTGCGTTTTACATTGTTGTTAATTTTTACTTTGCGTACTCTACTGCGCGAGTTTCACGTATGACGTTGACCTTGATCTGACCGGGATACTGCATATCCTGTTCGATCTGCTTTGCGATCTCTTTGGACATATACATGGCTTTTACGTCGTCGATGACTTCCGGCTTGACGATTATACGGACCTCGCGTCCGGCTTGAACGGCAAACGATTTTTCGACGCCCTCGTAGCTGTTGGCGATCTCCTCGAGCTTTTCAAGACGCTTGACGTAATTGTCGAGCGACTCGCGACGAGCGCCGGGACGCGCGCCCGAAATTGCGTCGGAGCACTGTATGATCACGGCTTCTATAGTTTCGGGATCGACGTCGTTGTGGTGCGCCGCTATGCAGTGCACGACTTCGTTCGACTCCTTGTATTTTTTCGCTACGTCCACGCCAATGGAAACGTGCGTGCCCTCTATTTCGTGGTCGAGCGCTTTTCCTATGTCGTGCAACAGTCCGGCGCGCTTGCAAAGCGACACGTTTGCGCCGAGCTCCGCAGCCATTATGCCGGCGAGGTTGGACGTTTCTATCGAGTGACGCAACACATTTTGACCGTAGCTCGTGCGGAAACGCAGTCTGCCGAGTATGCGAACGAGGTCAGGGTTGAGCCCGAAAACGCCCGTTTCGTACATGGCATTCTCGCCGGCTTCCTTGATTTTTACATCAACTTCTTTGCGCGCTTTTTCCACAAGGTCCTCTATCCTGCCCGGATGGATACGCCCGTCGCTGATGAGCTTTTCGAGCGCTATGCGAGCTATCTCGCGGCGAATGGGATCGAAGCAGGACAGCACGACCGCTTCCGGCGTGTCGTCGATTATAAGATCGCAACCGGTGGCAGTTTCGAGCGCGCGAATATTTCTACCTTCTCTGCCGATTATCCTTCCCTTCATTTCGTCGTTGGGAAGCGCGACGGTGGAAACGGTGAGCTCTGCGCTGTGGTCTACCGCGCAACGCTGGACGGCGAGCGCAACGATATTTTTAGCTTTTTTATCGGCCTGTTCTCTCGCTTCGGCGTCGATCTCGCGAACTATCTTGGCGGCGTCGCGCTTAGCCTCGTCGCGTATAGCGTCGATAAGCTGCGTTTTAGCTTCGTCCTTGGTCATGCCTGCGATATGTTGGATCTCGTCCAATATCTTATTATTGGCGTTGTTGAGCTCTGTTTTAAGCTTGTCCGCTTCAGCATGCTTTTGCGCAAGAGAGTTCTTTTGATTTTCGATCTCGTCGAGCTTTCTGTCGAGCGACTGCTCTTTTTTGTCCAACGTTTCTTCGCGTTGCAGGATACGCTGTTCCGATCTGGAAATATTCGATTGTTTTTCGCGTATTTCTTTTTCGAACTGAGTGCGTTCTTTTTCGAGTTCCTCTTTTGCTTCGCGGGCCGCGGTCTTGCGCATTTCTTTTACTTCGTTAACCGCGTCCTCGACCATTTTGTTAGCTGCTTGTTTGGCCGCGCCGACTTTTTTGTTTCTGAATATATTAAATACCAGAATACCGACGACGGCGCCGACGATAATGCCCAATATCGGCAAAACCGTATATAAAACAGCCTCCGTACTTGATAGTAGGGTCATGACATTCTCCTTTTTATATTGTATCTGTTATATGCCGACCTTGCGGTTCGGCGTAAAATCGAATACAGCAATTATATGCCGATATTATTATAGCACGATCGACACATACAGTCAAGTTTTTTGTCTGCGAAATTGTGCGATATTTTTGCCCGAACGGTCGGTAAACGGTCTTTCGGGAACGGACGCAAACGTCAGAACATAAACAAATTTCGCGCCGGCTTTCTTGAGGACTTTACTGCACTCGTTTACCGTGGAGCCCGTAGTCATTACATCGTCCACAAGGACCACGTGATCGGGCACATCGCCGATCGCCGTAAATGCGCCGTCGAGATTTGCCATGCGCGCTTCCCTGTCCAAACGCGCCTGATTGGGTGTTTTGACTTTCTTTTTCAAAAGCGGAACGCAGGGCGTAGTTGTGCGCTCGGCAAGCTCGCGTGCCAAAAGCTCCGCCTGATTGTATCCGCGTTTGCGCTGCCGCGTTTCATGCATGGGCACAAACGTAAAGCAATCGAAATCCCAATCGGATGTCAACAGCGTGTCTAAAAGATACTCGCAAAGCGCACGAGCCAAATACTTCGCGGAGCCGTACTTCAGTCTGCCTATAACGCTTTTTGCGCGGCTGTCGTAACTGACGGACGAACGCGCCTCGTCGAAGTACAAAACCGATTCTGAACATTCGGAACAGTAATCGCCGATACCGACCTTATGCCTGCCGCAACGCAAGCAATAGTTGTCGTTTAGATCGAAACCGCACCCGTCGCACAGTCCGTAGCGGTTTGGATGTATCTCTTTTCCGCACACAATACACTTGATGTCGTCGGGATAGAGCGTTTGAATGATCTCGCTGATGTGCTTTAGTTTCAATCGTCTTTATGCTTTAACGTTTCGCGCGCTATATAAAGCTCCTCGTTTGTCGGGATAATGAATATCTTTACTTTGGACTTTTTATCGCTGATATCCACTTCCGTGTCGCGCGGCGGATTTTCGTTCTTTTTGCCGTCGAGGACAACGCCCAAAAACTCCATATCGCGGCAAACGGCGCTGCGCACGCAGGCGGTATGCTCGCCTATTCCGCCCGTAAAGACCAAACAGTCAAGACCGCCCATAGCGGCGGCATACGAACCGATGTACTTCTTAACGCGATACGAGAACATGTCTATTGCGAGTTTTGCACGCGGATTGCCTGCATTGACCGCCGCTTCGAGATCTCGGAAATCGGAACTTACGCCGCTGACGCCGAAAACTCCGCATTTTTTGTTGAGATAATCGGTCATTTGATGCACGTCGTAGCCTTTTTTGTCCATGAGATACTCAACGACAGCCGGATCGAGGTCGCCGCTGCGCGTGCCCATTATAAGTCCCTCGAGGGGGGTCAAGCCCATTGACGTGTCTACGCATTTGCCGTTTTTGACGGCGCTTATGCTCGCGCCGTTGCCGAGATGGCAAACCACAGTCTTTATTTTATCCGTGCCCATAAGCGCGGAGGCTCTGCCGGACACATACGCGTGGCTTGTGCCGTGAAAGCCGTACTTTCTGACTTTGTATTTTTTGTAGTCGTCGTAATCGATGCCGTACATGTACGCGTAATCGGGCATAGTCGAGTGGAAGGTCGTGTCGAAAACCGCGACCATGGGCGCATTCGGCATTACTTCGCGGCACGCCTTTATGCCCATGATATTGGGCGGCATGTGCAACGGTCCGAGATCGACGTTGGACTCTATAACTTTAAGCGTTACGGGCGTGATCAACGTCGAATCGCTGAAGTCCTCAGCCGAATGGAGTACGCGATGCCCGACGGCGGCTATTTCCGACATGGACGAAATAACACCGTACTCGCCGTTTACGAGCGCGTCGAGAACAAGCTTTATCGCCTCTTTGTGCGTGGGCATGGGAGCTTGGAGCTTTACCGAGCCTTTGCCGCTATGGTTGAGCGTGGATCCGTCCATGCCTATGCGTTCGCAAACGCCCTTGGACAAAACCGCTTCGGTGTCCGTTTCTATAAGCTGGTATTTCAGCGACGAGCTGCCTGCGTTTATAACAAGTATTTTCATGATATCTCCGTTGTAAGCTTAAAAACGCAACAACCGCCGAGTATTCGACGGTGGCTACGCTGTATGATTTATTGTTTTTTCATAAACTCCCGAGCCTTATCGTACTGCTCGGGCTTGAAGCTGTCGTTAAGTTCCTTAAGCTTCTGTCTTTGTTCTTTGGATAGATTTTTAGGCAATTCTATATCGATAGTGACGAGCAAATCGCCCTTTATCTGCTTTTTGGGATTTTCTATTCCCTGCTGCTTCAGCTTGAAAGTCATTCCGCTCTGCGCGCCTTCGGGCAACGGGAAAGCTATCTTATTGCCTTTCAGCGTCGGAACGAGAACCTTGTCGCCGAGGAGCGCCTGTGTGAACGTGACGGGAATATCGACCAAAAGATCGAGCCCTTTGCGACGGAACAGCTTATGAGGCAGTACCGTTATCGTTAGGATCAGATTGCCCGCCTTTGAGCCGGAACGCGTGCGCTCGCCCTCGCCGGGTATAGTCATTATTTGATTAGGCTCCACTCCCGGCGGAAAGGTTATGCGAAGATTGGAATTTTTGCGCAAAGATCCGCGGCCCGAGCACACCGTGCACGGTTCCTTTATAATGCGACCGCTTCCGCCGCAAACGTTACACGGCTTCATGCTGACCACTCTTCCAAACGGCGTTTCCTGCGCGTAGCGCACTTTACCTGTGCCGCCGCAGTTGGTGCATTTTACGAACTGCGTGCCGTTGCTCGCACCCGTTCCGCGACAGGCGGAACAGGGCTCGAAACGGTTGACTGTTATTTCCTTTTGCGTGCCGAACGCGGCTTCCTCAAAGCTAAGTGTTACGTTTAAGCTTATATCGCCGCCGTTGCCGTGCGCTTCGCCGCCGTGCTGTTCGCCGCTGAACATGTTGACAAACTCGTCGAAAAACGTTCCGCGCTGTCTGCTGCCGCCTGCGCCGCCGGAAAACGGGCCTTTAAACCCGGCTCCGGCGCCGCCTGCGGATTGACTTGCATCGTATTCCGCGCGTTTTTGCGGATCGGACAGCACTTCGTACGCTTCGTTGACTTCTTTGAATTTGTTTGCGGCGACTTCGTCACCCGGATGGAGATCGGGGTGATACTGTCGAGCCAGCTTTCGGAAGGCGGATTTCAGTTCGTCTTCGGTGGCGGTTTTCCCGACGCCTAAAACACTATAGTAATTTTCAGCCATGCTTATAACTCCGCAATCCTAAATCGGACTGAATAGGTTGAATGGTTTACAGATTTTCGGGATTTACGTCTTCCACTACTTCCTCGGCGGAATCTACTTCGATGTCGTCCTGAGGAGCGGCGTTGCCGTTTTCGTAGAGCTTGGAGAATATGCCGTTGGAAAGCTTTTGCAAGGATTCCACAGCGTCGCGTATCGCCTCGATATCGTCGGTATGCAGGACCTCTTTGGTGTTGGTCATCTCCTTGTTAAGCTCCGCTTTGTCGTCCGCGGAAATGGTATCTCCGTTTTCGCGCAAGAACTTTTCTATAGAGAATATGAGCATATCCGCCTGGTTTTTCGCCTCGACGACCTCTTTGCGCTTGGCGTCCTCGTCCGCGAATTTTTCCGCGTCCTTGATAGCCTGCTGGATCTGCGATTCGGTGAGGTTTGTGGAAGCGGTAACGGTTACGCGCTGCTCTTTGCCGGTGCCCTTATCCTTTGCGGATACGTGGACTATGCCGTTGGCGTCTATATCGAACGAAACCTCGATCTGAGGAACGCCGCGGGGTGCGGGCGGAATGCCGCCGAGCTCGAAGCGCGCGAGGGTCTTGTTGTGAGCCGCGATCTCGCGCTCGCCCTGCAATACGTGTATATCGACGGACGGCTGATTGTCGGTAGCCGTGGAGAACACCTGAGATTTCTTGGTAGGGATAGTCGTGTTTCTCGGAATGAGCTTGGTGAATATTCCGCCGACGGTTTCGATACCGAGCGAAAGCGGCGTAACGTCGAGGAGCAGAACATCCTTAACTTCGCCTGCGAGAACGCCGCCCTGTATGGCTGCGCCGACCGCGACACATTCGTCGGGGTTGATGCCCTTAAACGGCTCTTTGCCGGAAAGCTTGCGAACAGCCTCGACGACCGCAGGTATACGGGTCGAACCGCCGACCATGATGACCTTGTCGATATCGTTGTTGGTGTAGCCTGCGTCCGACATAGCTTTCTTGGTGAGTTCGATCGTGCGGTCTACGAGCTTTGCGGACAAAGCTTCGAACTTAGCGCGCGTGATCTCGTACTCGAGGTGCAGAGGTCCCGTCGCGTTCGACGTGATAAACGGCAGGCTGACCGTGGTCTTTTGCGTGCCGGAAAGGTCGATCTTGGCTTTTTCCGCCGCTTCCTTAAGACGCTGCATAGCCATGCGGTCTTTGCTGAGGTCGATGCCCTGATCGTTTTTGAACTGCGTTACGAGATAGTCTATGATCGCTTGGTCGAAGTCGTCGCCGCCGAGACGCGTATCGCCGGAAGTGGCTATAACTTCAAACACGCCGTCGCCTATCTCCAAGATCGAAATATCGAACGTACCGCCGCCAAGGTCGAAAATAAACACCTTTTGGCTGGAGTTCTGACCCTTGTCGAGACCGTAAGCGAGCGCTGCCGCCGTCGGCTCGTTGATTATACGCAAAACTTCCAAGCCTGCGATACGTCCTGCGTCCTTGGTCGCCTGACGCTGCGAGTCGTTGAAGTACGCCGGAACGGTGATGACAGCCTGCGAAACGGTTTCGCCCAAATATGCTTCCGCGTCTTTCTTGAGCTTTGTCAGGATCATTGCGGAAATTTCCTGCGGCGAGTAGTCGCGTTTGTCAACATTGACTTTTTTGGATGTTCCCATATCGCGTTTGATCGATATGATGGTTCTGTCGGGATTTGCTACCGCCTGACGCTTTGCGACCTGTCCTACAAGACGCTCGCCGTCTTTGGCAAATCCGACTACGGAAGGCGTAGTACGCGACCCTTCGGCATTGGGAATGACGACGGGTTCGCCACCTTCGAGAACGGCAACGCACGAGTTGGTAGTACCCAAGTCAATACCAATAATTTTACCCATAAATTTTATCCTCCAAAATAATTTTTAAATGGAATATATGCTCTAATTGGCGACTTTTACGACGCTGTGTCGCAATATTCTGTCGCCCAATTTGTAGCCCTTGTTGAAAACCTCGATAACCATGTTGACCTTCGTCGGATCGTTCGTCTTGACCTGCATGACCGCATTATGCAAATTGGGGTCGAACTGCGTGCCGAGCGCCGGAATTTCCTCCACTCCGAAAGCTGTAAGTATGTCGAGTATCTGGCGATAAATCATCTTTACGCCGTCTTGAACCTTGACGTCCGCAATGCTTTGAATAGCCTGCTTAAGTACGTCGAGTTCGGGGATAAGCTTTTCGAGAACCGCGCAAATGCCGTCCTCTTTGAGCTTTTTGTTTGTGTCGTTCATGCGTTTGCGGTAATTATCGAAATCCGCCTGCATGCGATTGACCAAATTGGCAAGCTCCTCCGAACGCGACTTCTCCTTTAAGGCGATAGCCTGCGCGATACTGAGCTGTTGTGTCGCCGCCGCCATTTGATTTTGCAGCGCTTTGAATTCTTCTTGCTGCATTTCAACTATCGGCAGTTCACGTGTACGCTCTCTGGTCTTTTCGTCGTTCATTGCATCCTCCGCTGCTGTTTTCTATTTATTATTGCCGTCGTCGGGGCTTTCTTCTACATACTCCGAAGCGCTTTCGCCCGCCGGCAACATTTGCACGGTTTTGGACAGATAGTCCAGCACCGATACAACCTTGGAATAGTCCATACGTATCGGACCTATAACTCCGGCGTTGCCGACGGTAACGCCGTTGATATTGTAACTCGCCGTGACGATAGCACATTCCGGCATACCGTCGCGGATCTCGTTATCCTTGCCTATTTTTATGGAAATGTTCATGTCGTCCGAATTTTGGAGTACGGGCACGAGCTCATCCTTTGCGTCCAAAAATTCGAGCATTGCTTTCGCCTTTTGCAGATTGGAATATTCGGGCTGTTCGAGTATCTTGGCGCTACCCTCGAGCACGATATCCGAAAACATTTCTTCGTGCGAATAGCTTTTTAAAATGTGCAATATCGTATCGAAAACCTGCGTGTATTCCTTTTTGACTTCTTTTACGATAGACTTGGGCTTGTTTATATCGCTTATCTTGCGTCCGCCGAATATCTCGGTCACGAACTTCGACGCTTGGTCGCAGTATTCGTCTGTAACACCGCTCGCTATGTCCACGGTGGTGTCCTTTAGCACGCCCAAATTAGTCACTATGATTATGAGCGCGGTTGACGCGGTTATTCGCACTATGCGAATATTCGTTATCGTTGCGTCCTCGGTGTTTTGAACGTACGCCACAGAAGTGAGGTTGGTTATCTCCGATATGACCTTTGCCGTGCTTTTGAGCATATCGTCGAGCTCGGTCACTTTTTTGTTGAAATAACGCTTGACGATCTTCAGTTCGGAACGCGTAAGCTTGCGGCGAGGCATGAGCTTTTCCACATACAGCTTGTACGCTTCCGCCGTAGGCACTCTGCCCGACGAAGTATGCGGTTGAGTGAGATACCCCATCTCCTCAAGCGCAGCCATCTCGTTGCGTATGGTCGCGGACGACAGCGCCGGCAGATGTTTTTCTTTGATCTCCGAACTCGAAACGGGCTGACAATTCTCTATATACCCGTCTACGATCGCCTGAAGTATTTTTTCTTTTCTGCCCGTCAGTCCCATCAACGCTCGCGCACCGAAATGTTTTAGCAATCAAAACCTCAGACTGCTAAAATAAGTTTAGCATACGGCAATACCTTTGTCAATCGTTTTTTCAATAATATTGCACAAATTTTAATATTGATTTCCAAAAATAGAGTGTCGAAAAATCGCCGACCACAATATATAGATATAGTTACCTTTTAGTAATTATATTGTTATCGATAGTTCATACTGTATCGAAACAAAAAATGTTGCGAGCAAAAAAATTCGACAGATTACTTATTGCGGACGACGGGCATATACGCGCCGACTTCCGCGCCCTCGTCGATAATTATACTGCCCTTCGGAGCCGCCAACATGCGTTTTATCATATACAGATCGCCGAGCGAGCCGAAAACATTGTAGCATAGCGGCAGGAACGGTATCGGGAAATACAACGGCGGCAAAAGCACGCACAGCGGTATGAGCGCCGCACAGTACAGCACGAGCGGACACGACGCCACAAAAACGTATTGCGCTTTTGTAAATGCGATGTCGCGCGCGCCGCATGTGGCCGCGAGTTTTTCAAACTTGACATGCGGAAACCTGCCCTTTACGGCGAAAACGGCGAGCGCGTGCGTAAATTCGTGCATGTATATGTACAAAAAGCACAGCGCGCAACCGCACAAAGTGTAAATGAGATACATGCCGCCCGGGCTTTTGAGCATGCGCAGTATATAGTTCAGCAGCACTCCGACGGCGCCGCAAACCAAAATGGCAATAATGGCAAACTCATTCATTTTATGAATGATGCGCCGCTTTTGATCGAGCATATTCAGCTTTATTGCCGATTTGTAGTCGTATATCTTAGCCATTAACACGATTATATCATTCGCTCGCCGTTCAGTCAAGCATAAGACTTTCGATTATTCCGTTCATTACGAACATATATTCGGGAGCAATCTTTACAGAGCAATCATCGGCGATAATGTAGCCGTCTGCGCAGAGCCGAGCTATCTCCTTGCCCTTTTTTTCCGCAATATCGAAGCCGAACCGCCTGCGGAAATTCTGTCGGTCGATGCCGTTTTCGGTGCGCAAGCGCAACATAACGTACTCGTTAAATCTGTCTTTGTCCGAAAGCCGCGTCAAAAAAACTTCGCGATCCGCTATATAGCTCGCAATATCGTCGGAATGTCTGCATCGCACATATTCCCCGTCGTAGCCGTGCGCCGCGACGCCGAAGCCCAAGTACGGCAGGCATGCCCAATATTTGCCGTTATGCCTGCTTTGCCGTCCCGAAAGCGCGAAATTGCTGACTTCGTAACGTTTATATCCCCTGTCGTTCAACAGCCGAAACGCGCAATCGTACAAGTCCGCGGTTTTATCGTCGTCGGGCGCATAGCCGTCCGCACACAGTTTCGTGCCGTTTTCCACAGTAAGTGCGTACACGGACACGTGCGCACAAAAGTCGGATGCTATATTCACTGCGGTTTCGATATCCGCCGCAGTCTGTTCGGGCAACCCTAAAATGATATCCGTAGAAATATTGTCGAACTTGGCGCGCAAAATTTCGGCGGCACGCAAAAAACCGCTGCGGTCGTGCAAGCGTCCTATCGCTTTAAGAATTTTATCGTCGGACGATTGCAGACCCATGCTGACGCGATTAACGCCGCATGCCGCGCACTCCGCCGCAAATTCTCGAGTACAGCTTTCGGGATTTATCTCGACCGTTATTTCAGCATTCGAATCTACCGAAAAAGTATCGTAAACCGCGCTTATGATATCGGATAGAGCCCAACCGTACAAACATGACGGCGTGCCTCCGCCGACATAAATCGTATCGACGCGCGAGCCTCGTGCGGCGCTTTTGCTTATCTCGTCGATCAACGCGTTCACGTACGCGCGCTGCAATGACATATCGGGTGTGGAAACAAACGCGCAGTAATTGCACTTAGCCTTGCAAAACGGGATATGAATGTATACGCCGTACTGTTTATCGAAAAAGTCCGTCATTTCTTTTCGTTATCGAGTTTAAGCACGGACATAAACGCTTCCGACGGTATTTCGACCGTGCCGAATTGCCGCATGCGCTTTTTACCTTCTTTTTGCTTTTCCAACAGCTTTTTCTTGCGCGTAACGTCGCCGCCGTAGCATTTGGCGAGAACGTCTTTTCTGAGCGCCTTTATTGTTTCGCGCGCTATGACCTTGCCGCCGATAGCCGCCTGAATGGGTATCTCGAACAGTTTACGGGGAATGACGTCTTTCAGTTTTTGCGCCATGGCACGACCGCGTGCGTACGCTTTTTCGCGGTGAACGATAATGCTGAGCGCGTCGCAAACCTCTCCGTTCAATACGATATCGAGCTTTACGAGGTCGCTTTTTACGTATCCGTCGTGCTCGTAGTCGAAGCTCGCGTAACCGCGCGACCTGCTTTTTAGCCCGTCGAAAAAGTCGTACACTATCTCGTTGAGCGGCATTTTGTAAGTCAGCAGTACGCGCGTCTTTTCTATATACGTCATATTTATGAACTCGCCGCGCTTTTCCCGACACAGATCCATGATCGGTCCGATATAGTCGGACGGAGTGTAAATGGACGCCTTTACGACCGGCTCTTCCATATGCTCTATCGTCGCGATCGGCGGTAAGTTAGACGGGTTTGTGACTTCCGTGACCCCCGACGGCGTATACACTTTGTATATAACGCCCGGTGCGGTAGTGATGATATCGAGTTCGAACTCGCGCTCGAGCCGCTCCTCGATGATCTCCATGTGCAAAAGACCCAAAAAACCGCACCGAAAGCCGAAGCCGAGCGCCGAAGATGTTTCCGGCTCGTAAAAAAGCGACGCGTCGTTAAGCTTAAGACGCTCGAGCGCGTCTTTAAGGTCGCCGTAACGCGATCCGTCCGCCGGATAAATGCCGCAGTAGACCACCGGCTTGACTTTTTTATAGCCCGGGCAGGGCGTTTCCGTAGGGTTTTGCGAAAAGGTTATCGTGTCGCCCGGCGCGGTATCCGCTATGGACTTTATCGACGCGCAAAGATATCCGACATCGCCTGCCGACAGAACGGGCGCGGCAAACGGCTTCGGTTGAAAAATGCCGACTTCGGTCACATCGTAACACTTGCCCGTAGACATCATCGTTATGTTGTCGCCTGCCTTTACCGAGCCGTCCACCACGCGTATCAGGCAGACCGCGCCTTTATAGTTGTCGTAATAGGAATCGAATATAAGCGCCTTTAACGGCTTTTCCGCATCGCCTTTTGGCGGCGGCACTTTTTCCACGACGGCGCGCAAAACGTCGTCGATATTTATGCCCTCCTTAGCGGAAATGCACGGCGCGTCGTCCGCTGGCAGTCCTATTATGTCCTCTATTTCTTTTTTTACTTCGTCGGGACGCGCCGCAGGAAGATCGATCTTGTTTATCGTAGGCACTATATCGAGATCGTTATCGAGCGCAAGATAGACGTTTGCGAGCGTCTGCGCTTCCACGCCTTGCGCGGCGTCCACTACGAGTATAGCGCCCTCGCATGCCGCGAGCGACCGCGAAACCTCGTACGTAAAGTCCACATGCCCGGGCGTGTCGATAAGGTTGAGAGTGTATCGCTCGCCGTTATATTCGTAAAACATGCGCACGGGCGTCAATTTTATCGTTATTCCGCGCTCGCGCTCTATATCCATGCTGTCGAGCATCTGTTCCGACAGCTCGCGCTTGCTTAACGTGGCGGTGACTTCCATCAGCCTGTCCGCGAGCGTGGATTTACCGTGGTCGATGTGCGCAATTATACAGAAATTGCGTATATACTTCTGCCTATCCATAAGAAAATTATAGCACAGCACGATAAAAACGGCAATAAAATTCGATAAATTGATTAAAAATCGTTAAAGTTATCGAAAATCTATTGTAAAATCGATTGATTGATGATATAATTACAGTGACAACTCTAAAGGATATTCCATGGAAACAAAAACCTCCTGGGTAATTAATACCCCTATCGCGCATCGCGGACTGCATAATTTCGATTTCCCCGAGAATTCGCTTCCGGCTTTCGAAAACGCCGTCGCGCATAATTTCGCAATAGAGCTGGACGTGAGAATAATAGACGACCAAACGATCGTAGTTTTCCACGATGAAAAGCTCAGTCGCATGACCGATCGCGACGGTTATGTCCCCAACCTCACATCTTCCAATCTCGACGATATCAGACTGCTCAAAACCGACTACGGTATCCCGACCTTCGAGAGCGTGCTCGAAACGGTAAACGGCAAAGTTCCGCTTTTGATAGAGCTTAAAAAAGCCGGACAGTCGTTTGCGCTCGAAGAAAAGCTCATCGACATGCTTAAATCGTATTCCGGCGAATATGCCGTCGAATCCTTCGACCCGTATTCGATGCAATATTTCTACAAAAACGCAAACCAAATAATGCGCGGTCAGCTCGCTTCATACT
The DNA here is from genome assembly GCA_023665905.1 of Roseburia sp. Taxonomy (GTDB): domain Bacteria; phylum Bacillota; class Clostridia; order Christensenellales; family Pumilibacteraceae; genus Anaerocaecibacter. The sequence continues at coordinate 148,552 of JAMPDA010000001.1, read as the reverse complement.
TCCATCACGCCGATTTCGACACCACGCGCCGCGAAAAAAAGCGTCTTAAAAAACTGAAATACAACGACATTTCGCATCCGGACTTCATAGCATACAAGGTTTCCAACCTGCCCAATAAGTATGTTACAAACACAGGTCTGCCCGTCATCGCCTGGACGGTAAAAAGCGAGATACAAGCGCAAAAAGTCCACGGCACGATCTGCGACAATTATATTTTCGAAGGCTTTATCCCAAAAAGCAAAGAAAGCTCCGACGAGCAGTGATCCGAAAATTCGCAAATGAAAAACGGGATATTTTCCGCATTTAAAGACAAACAGACCACCGTCGAGGTATTAAAGTCTATCGCCGTCGGCCTATTTTCCAACGCCGTTGACTTTCTGCTTACGGCGGCTTTTTTGTACGCCTACGGTCACGAATATTATAACGGCTTTTTAGGCGTTTTTACGGGCGCGACAACGGGCGGAACGGCGTACGATCCCCCGTCGTCCGTGTATGTGTCGGCTACGGCTATAGGATTTGTCGCCGCAATACTTATAAACTACATCTTATCGTCGATATTCGTATATAAATACGGCAACGTCGGCAAGAACAAACGCGGGTTTGTTAAATTCATTATATTTTCGGCTATAGGGCTCGGCATCACCTCGCTCGGAAGCTGGATCGGCTACGACGTAATAGGCGGAAATATGTGGATAGTAAAGCTTATCGTACAGCTTATCGTATTTGTATACAATTTCATCACGCGCAGGCTGTTTATTTTTAACGTAGAGCTTATTCGCGACGACGAAAATACTATAAATCTGTAGCTCCGTCGCATGTTATTATAAATCATGTTATCATAAATTAAAATACGGGCGCGCTATAGCGAAACACCCGTATTTTTGTATTAAATTATGACACAGCTACGAGCGCGACATCCCGCTAATTTGCGAGGTGTTTTATATCGTACTCGAGCTTTTTGTAAATATCGATGACGTTTCTGTTTGATTTAAAGAAATACGCGACGGCATACTTTACGCCGAGAAAAGCCGAAATGATATCGTCGTAGCTGTCCGTTTTAAGCGCGCGCACCAAGCCGTTAAGACAAGCCGAATATTCCGCTCGGTCTATTATGCCGGTTATCGCGTCTTCCGCGATCTCGAGCAAAACCGAAAGGCAGTTAGACGCGTCGGTTTTGAGGTCTTTGTACATTTTGGAATTGACGCTTTCATATGCTTGCGCTATCCGTCCGTCCACCTCGCCGCTCGCCGCTTTGCCGTCGTCGCCGTCGGCGAGCGAAGAAGCCGCGGCAGCGTCGGATTGCACGAAAAACGCCCGACAGTACGCAATGAACGGCGCTACTACCTCCAGCCCGAACCGCGCAAACGACTCGTTTATCGATTCGCTGTAAAAATACGCCTGCAAAAAATTCTTGAGCGGCATGATATTTCCGTCGATATCGAGCAAGATGCGGAACACGAGCGCAATAGCCGTTTTCGGGTCGGACGGCAAAACAAATCCGCTGTCGCTTATACAACACGTAAAAGTGGTTTTGTAGTCGAACCCGTACAGCGCGGCGCCGAACATGGAATACAGTTGTTTATTGTCCGCGATAGACTTTAATACGGCGGCGATCTTATTCTCGGCTATGACGTACTTGCAATTTTTAAGTTCTTCGCAAGCATTGAGAAATTCGCCGAAGCCGTCCGCCCTCATATTGTCAATATAATCACGACGCATGTCTACTCCGAAAATTATCGCACACAACTAAGCGGCGAGAAATCTCGCCGCTCGGCAATGTACTGTTGATTATTTTACGATAAACTTAGTGATGTCTTTAATAAGCTCGTCGCAGCTGTCGTTGTAGATCTCACAGACGATAGGCTTTGCGAGGTCGAGCGAATATATGCCCAAAAGCGATTTGGCGTCCACGACATATCTGCCGTTGTGCAGATCGACTTCGTACGGATAGCGCGACACAGCATTGACAAAGTCTTTTACGCTTTCCGTTGTGGGAAAATGAACTTTAACCGATTTCATGACACCCTCCATAGGCTGATTTTGTTTCGGTCGCGACGCTAAATTACGGCGCTACGACCATATGCATATATGATAGCATACGAAATCATATTTTGCAAGAGTTTTTATAAATTTAGGTATAGTTTAAATCTATCCGATAATGTACTTGTCGTCTTTTTTGAGCGACTCGAGCTCTTTTAGCTTTTCTTCGTAGCCGGCTCTGCCTATCATGGCGAAAGTCGCCTTTTTCCCTTCCTCGACGCCCGGCTGATTAAATGTATCTATATTGAGATACGCGCCCGCAAACGCCGTTTCGTACATAAAGTACATCAACAGCTCGCCGACGGTTTCCGGAGTGATCTCTGGGAACATGATCGTAAAGTTGGATCTTCCGACTTTGGTCAACGCAAATTCGGTGGACTTGCGCTCGGCGGTGATTAGCTCGTTGAGCGTATGACCTTTGAGGAAGTCGCCGATTTCGGCGCTCTCGTCTTTGGGAATATCCACGCTGCACGAAAACTTTTCCACACCGATAAATGTGACCACTTTGTCGAACGGGCCTTCCGTATACAGCTGGACCTGACTGTGTTGGTCGGTCACACCGAGCGATTTAGCCGGAGTTTGACCGAAGTTGACCGTCTTTCCCTTTTTATCGACGGCTTTGCCGAGCGATTCCGCCCAGATCTGGCAATAGAAGTCCGCCATAGTCTTGAGCCCGTCGGCATACGGCATGATAACGGAAATGTTTTTGCCGTCCTTCATGGACTTTACCTGCAAAAACGCGGTCATGAGCGCAGGATTGGACTTAATGTCCGGACGCTCGCAGGCGGAGCGCATGGCGCGCGCGCCGTACAGCATGCTGTCGATATCTATGCCCATAACGGCAAAGGGTACAAGCCCGACGTTGGAAAGCACCGAAAATCTGCCGCCGACGCCGCCGGGTATACCGAAGATCTTAAATCCTTCCTTCTGCGCGACGGCATAAAGCGCGCCCTTGCCTATCGTAGTCGTGACGAAGATATGCTCTTTGGCTGCCTTTTCGCCCACCGCCGCTTTGAGCGCGTTGTACAGAATAAGGAACTGACTGAGCGTTTCGCTCGTTTCGCCCGACTTCGTTATAACGTTAAAATATGTAGTCTTGATGTCGATAACATCGAAAAGCGCGCTCATTCTTTCCGGATCGATATTGTCCTCGACATAGATCTTGGGCGCTTTGCGCGTTTCTTTGCTCAGCTCGTTGTGATGCAAATGCAAAAGCGCGTTGAATACGCAGATCGGACCGAGTGCGGAACCGCCTATGCCGAGCACTACAAAGCTTGACGCTTTTTCGCGTATCGATTTTCCGAAGGCGTTTAACTCGTCTATCTCGGACTTATCGATGAGCGGCGTGTCCGCCCATTCCTGCCAGCCCTTTCCGCTGTTGCCGATGACCTCGTTGAAAGCAGCCTCGTGCGCATTCTGCGCCTTGTCGATATCCGACTGCTTGATGCCGTGCGCGCCGATGGCTGACTCCATCATATTGTTGTAATCGAATTTAAGCTTCATATTTTTTCTCCTTGAATATTTGCCATAATATTATACCGCTGTCCGAAAATAAATGCAAGCGATATTGACGTATATTGCAACATAAAACGCCGACGAAAATTGTCGGCGTTTTACACAGCGAATTTTAAACTACAGTTTCTATAAGTCCGTAATTGCTGTCCTGACGCACGTACAGAACGTTTATGGAATTTGTCGTCTTGTTGAGGAACACGTAAAAACTGTGTCCGACAAGCTCCAACTCCTCCACGGCGTCGTCGATCGACATGGGTACGAGCGTATAATGTTTGGAACGAACGATCGATTTTTCCTCGACGGGCTCCTCCGACACCGAATCTTCGGGCGCAATGTCCTTAGCGCGGAATTTTTTGGACTTGGACGCGAGCTTTTTGTGATGTTTTACCACCTGCTTTTCGAGCTTGGGCAGCGCGATATCAATGTTGGAATACATGTTGTCGCTCGTGACCTCGGCGCGCATTATAGCGTTGTCGAGCAAGATAGTCAGCTCGAGCGTATACAGATCGTCCGTACTGCGCGTGTTGCCCTTTTTGAGCACCACTTTAATGCGCGTGTCGTCCTCGAAATACTTGTCCAATCTCTGCAATTTCTTGTCGATAATTGCTTTGAGTTTGTCGCTCGGTGTGTAGTTTTTGCCAAGAAATTCGATGTTCATTTTCCCCTCCGATATTAAAATGCATGCGGAACGTCTAAAACATTCCTTAGAAATATTCTATCATATTCCGCGGCGATTGTAAATGGCTTTTGAAAAATAAATTAGGTATTATACCCCAGGGCAAGCCATGGACCAGCACGGCAACCGAATGTTGCACGAAACACTGCGTACGTTCTCGCTTGTAATCGTGCGCAGGCTTGCCCTGGACACCCTGCGGGTGTTCCGCCGCAAGCGGCGGTGTATAAAACCTAATTTGTCCACGTCGCAAATTTGCCATTGCAAGCAAGCAAATTTGCTCCTCGAATTACCGTTTAAGAAATGACGATCTTGCCGTCCGCGCAATCCACCTTTACGCTGCTGTTGGGCGTGACGCGTCCGTCGATTATAGCCTCGGCTATCTCGTCCTCAACATTCTGTTCGATAACTCTCCTGAGCGGCCGCGCGCCGTATTCCGCGTCGTAGCCTTTGTCGATGAGCCAATCGAGTGCGCTCTGCGTCACGGTGAGCGTTATATTTTTGTCCTTGAGCGTATTCTCCACTTTTTGAAGCATGATCGCCGCTATCTTTGCGACGTCGTCCTTCGTCAGCTTGTCGAAAACGCAGATCACATCGATACGGTTCAAAAATTCGGGCTTGAACATGGCGCGAAGCGCTTTCATATAGCCCTCGTCGCGCGCGTCCGATTCCTTTTTTCCGACGGCATTGAAGCCGATCTCGCGCTTTGTCGAAACCTCGCCCGCGCCGACGTTGCTCGTCATGATGATTATGGTGTTCTTAAACGACACCGTTCTGCCCTGCGAATCGGTCAGTCGCCCGTCGTCGAGTATCTGCAAAAGCGCATTGAATACGTCCGGATGCGCCTTTTCGATCTCGTCGAACAGAACTACGGAATACGGGTGCCTGCGCACTTTTTCCGTAAGCTGACCGCCGTCGTCGAACCCCACGTATCCGGGAGGCGCGCCGATGAGCTTGGACACCGAATGAGATTCCATAAATTCGCTCATGTCAAGACGTATTATGGAATTTTCGTTATCGAACATCGCCTCGGCGAGTGTTTTTGTAAGCTCGGTCTTGCCGACGCCGGTAGGGCCCAGAAAGATAAACGAGCCTATCGGTCTGCCGTCGTTTTTAAGCCCGGCGCGCGCGCGGCGTATCGCTTTGGACACCGCCTCGACGGCTTTGTCCTGACCTATGACGCGCTTGTGGAGCAACGCTTCGAGATTTTTCAGCCGCTCGCTTTCCGTTTCCGTAAGCTTGCTCACGGGTATTTTTGTCCACCTCGACACGATGTCGGCAATGTTATCGGCTGTTATCGTCATCGTCGTCTTTTCGTTTTCCGCGGCGTTTTGAAGCGTCTTGGACTTAATGAGCTGCTCGAGCTCCGCGCTCTTCTTTTTATATGCGTCTGCTTGCGAATAGTCCTGTTTTGCCGCGCACTCTTCCATTTTTTTGGTACATTCTTCGAGCTGTGCGGTCAAATCTTTGATATCCGACGGAGCGGTGGAAACGCTCACCTTTGCACAGCTCATCGCCTCGTCTATCAGGTCTATCGCCTTGTCCGGCAAAAATCTGTCCGCTATATATTTGTCAGACAGCTTTGCCGCTGCCTCGATCGCCTCGTCGGAAAGCTTGACGTTGTGATAGCTCTCGTAACTCGGTCTTACGCCCTTTAATATCTCCACGGTCTGCTCAGTCGTGGGCGGCTCGACGGTTATGGGCTGGAAACGGCGCTCCATGGCTTTATCCGCTTCTATATACTTGCGATATTCGTCCGTAGTCGTAGCGCCTATGGTATGCATTTCGCCGCGCGCGAGATACGGCTTCAAGATATCGGCAGGAGTGACTTCGCCGTCTTTGGAGCCGGCTTGCATGAGCGTGTGGAGCTCGTCGATAAATACGATTATATTGCCGCTGCTTATTATAAGATCGATAGCGCTTTTGAGCCGTTCTTCGAGCTGTCCGCGATACTTCGTCCCCGCCATGAGCGAACCGATATTGAACGAAAACACTATGTTGTTTTGGAGCTGACGCGGAACTTTTCCGTCCACTATGGCGCGCGCCAAGCCGTCCACTATGGCGCTCTTGCCGACGCCCGGCTCGCCGATAAGAACGGGATTGTTTTTCGTCTTACGGCACAGTATTTCTATTATGCGTTCGACTTCGTTCTCCCGACCTATGACGGGATCGAGCTTATTTTCGCGCGCTTTTTGCGTAACGTCAACGCCGAGCTCAGCGAGCTGCGAAGGCAGTTGCGACTGCTTTTGCGTCTGACCGTACGCGTTGACGCCGCCGCGACTGAGCAACATTTTTATATTGTTGCGATACAAATTGATATCTATGCTGTAAATGTGATACAGCGCGTCTACAGCGTAACAGGCAGGGTCCTCGAGTATAGCGAGCATAAGATGATCGGGCGATATTAGCGAACTGCCGAACTGTGTCGCTATACGGTACGCCGCAAACGGAATCGGCTGCTGTATGCGCGGCGAGTCTATCGGCTCCGTCGAGCTCTTTGCGTCGGTCTTTTCAAACAGTTGTGTCATGAGCTCCGGATCGAGCCCGTTGCTTCTGAATATCTTTGTCGCGACGCAATCCGTCTTGAGTATGCCGTAGAGCAAATGCTCCGTGCCCGTAAATTCGTTGGAATAGTAGCGTGCGGCTTTTCTTGCTGCTTCGAATGCGGCTTTTGCGCCGTCGTCCATCGGAAATGTCATGATGTTATTCTCCTTTTTTCATTTACATGAAATGTTTTTCAAGCATCTAAATTCAATTATTTTTTGTCTTTGCCGCCGCCGAGCCGAGCGTTGACGCCACGTAACGCGCGCGCATGATATCGCGCTCGTCCGTACTCATGTTTTTACCACCCAACCACTGCATATTGGCAGGCTGGCAGTTTGTAATGAGCTTTTGAAGCGCGCCGCTGTCCTTGACGTCGATATATCCGTAATATCCGCCCAAACGCACCATTGCGAGCAGCTGCATAGCTTCGGCGGTAGACAGCTTGTAGGCGTTTTCTGCGACCCCCCAGGCGCGATATATCTTGTCTTTAAGCTCCGCCTCGTCGCGCTTTAGGAGCTGCCGCGCGCGAAGCTCGGACTCGAGGATATGATTTATCGCGCCCTTTACCGAATCGAGTATCTCCGATTCCTTTACGCCGAGAGTGCGTTGATTGCTTATCTGATAAAGATATCCGTCGGCCTTACTGCCCTCGCCGTACACTCCGCGCACGGTCATATTGAGCCGTCCGACGTCGTTTATGCAAGCGTCAATCATGTTGGTCATGGTGAGCGCAGGCAAAAACATCATAACAGATGCGCGCATGCCCGTGCCGAGATTTGTTGCGCATGAAGTAAGATATCCGAACCGACGGCTGAAACAGAACTTTATGCTTTTGCTCAAGATATCGTCTATGCCGTTGACTCTGTCGTACGCCTGATCGAGCGATAAGCCCGGCATTATCACCTGCTCGCGAATGTGATCCTCCTCGTTGACCATGACGGAAACGGTTTCGTCCGCATTTATCAGCACTGCGCCGAATGAACTTTCCAAGAGGTCGGGACTTATCAAGTGCTTTTCCTGCAAGATCGTGCCCTCGAGCCGCGAAACGCCGCTCATGTCGAACCGCGTGAATTTATCCACGGGCATGAGCGCCTGCGCGACTTTGTCCGTCACCTGTCTTGCCGGCATTTCCCCGAGCTTGTGCGGAAACGGCAAACCGTCAACATTGCGCGCAAGGCGTATCCTTGTGGAAATTATCGTCGTATCGTCCATTTATTTGACCTCCCCATTTTTTCCGGTAATGCCGTTGAGCTTGGCGCTCAGCTCACTCGCCTTTGCGTAATCTCCGCTGTCGATAGCCGCCATAAGCTCGCTCTTTAAGCGCGCTTCCTCTGCCGCCTGATCTTCCGCGCCGAACGGAGTTTTTCCCACATGTCTATCCGACTGCTGTAGCTTTTTTACGGTCTGCGCAACGAGCGGCTCGAACACCTCGTAACATCTCGGGCAGCCGACGAACCCCGTTTTTATAAATTCTTCGCTCGTGGTCCTGCAATCGGGACATATAAGGGTCTTAACGGCAGACGTGCCGAAAAGCGAATCGAGATTGGATAAAAGTCCCATAGGCGACCCGTTTATCAACTTGTTGAGTATGTTGAACTCGTCGGCAAGCGATTCCGGCCTGTAGTCTTTGGCGCACTCGCTGCACAGATATTGTTTTTCTATGTGATTATTGTGTCTTTGCAAGACTTCCGTCGTGGCTTCTCTGAGCCCGCATTTGGTGCACTTCATTATTGCCTCCGCATATTATATTCTTCCCCAAAGGGCGGAAATTACATCATTCGTCGCTCGCCGCTTCGCCGTTGTGTATCTTAAGCGTTTCGAGCAGTATGTTCTTCAATATCGAACCCCTCAGCCTACCCTTGGTCATTGTGGGCGCGATCAAAGCCTTATCGGATATTGCGGCTTTAATAAGCGCCGCCTCGCTGTCGGTATACACGCCGTCGTTTACGAGCCTTTCCACTATCTGACACGCCTTAGAGTATTCTATTCCCTCGGAAAGCGTGTCGTCTATATATCGTAACAACACGTCGTCCGCGTTTTCGGTTATGCGCATCAGCTTTACGGAGCCGCCGCCGCCGCGCCTGCTCTCCGTTAGATAACCGCGCTCCACCGTAAAGCGCGTGGACAGCACGTAGTTTATCTGACTGGGCGCAACTGAAAAATACTGAGCAAGCTCGTTGCGATTGAAATTGACGGACATGTCCTCGCCCATCGTGTCCAACAGGAACCGCTCTATTATATCGCTTACAGTCATGATACCTCCTTTTGACCGCTCTGCATCGTTCGACTTTCATCAAAGGTCAAAGATAGTCAAACTATAATCGAATTATAATACGTATCTTCCGGCATGTCAAGCCTTTTTAACAAAAAATCAAAAAATATTTTTATGCGTATCGGAAAGAAAAAACAAAAAAAAGCGACGAGCCGCAAGAAGCATTATCTTCTCGCAATGGGCTACATGCCTCGCCGCTTATTTATAAAATATCTTGCCTACCGACAAAAGTCAAGGCACTTATAGCGAAATGTCGAAACGCAACAAAAAATCCGCTCTGCACTTTTGCGGAGCGGAAATGTTGCTTTAGATATCAACCGAACAGCGACGAAAACGCGTCGGACATATCCGCATAGTCGGATGCCGAAATAAACACAGCTATGCACACCAACAGCACAAACACAAACACGATAATACCGATAGCAAGGCACAGGCTATTGCACAGGCGGTATTTGGCGCGATTTTCCTCGCTTTCTTTCAGGAACGAGATAAATCTGACTATACCCGTCGCGCAGAAACAAATCGCAGCTATTATGGCGAGCACACCGAGCGTGATCGTAAAGCCGGTGGAAACGCTCGTATACGCCACGGCGGCTTCCGACAGCAGATATGCGCACACGCCCGAAACTACGAACAGCATCCAAAATATCTTATTGAACTTTGTAAAGTCTACGGGCTTTTTAGGCTCTTTCGGCGGCTTTTCCTCTACGACAGACGGCGCGGATACATTTTCGGCGCTCGACTGCCCGCCGCTTACGGGCGCACCGCACTTCGAGCAAAACTTAGCGTTTTCGGGTATGGGATTGCCGCATTTTGTGCAATAATTCATCTTTCTCTCCTTGTGTGAAAATTAAATATACGATCGAAAAGACACTATTTATCCGTCTTATCCGCCGAATACCGTTCTATATCTACGCCGGCTTCTTTGAAAAGCTCCAACGAGAAATCGTCGGGATAGCCGTTTTCGTAGACAACGCGCGTGATGCCGCTGTTGATTATCATTTTGGTGCAGATGGCGCACGGCTGATGCGTGCAGTACAAAGTGGCTCCATCTATACAAATACCCATGCGCGCCGCCTGTATTATCGCGTTTTGCTCCGCGTGCGTCGCATAGCACAGTTCGTGACGCGTACCGGACGGGATATTGAGTTTTCTGCGCAGGCACTCGCCCTTTTCTTTACAGCTTTGTATGCCCGAACTCGCACCGTTATACCCTGTAGTCATGATCCGCTTGTTTTTTGCTATAACTGCGCCGATCTGGCGGTTATCCTGATAACAGCTCGACCACGACGCGACGGTGTGAGCTATATCCATAAAGCGATCATCCCATTTATCCATAAGTAAAGCCATCCGATTGATATACGGATAATATACCACATTTACTGCGGTTATGCAATACCTATTTTAAAATTTCCGCATTAATTTTACGTTCCGACGCGGCGCGCTTTTTGCGATATAGACGCATTATCGCTTTTGCGATCTCCACTGCGGGTATTACGGACAGCGAACACAGAATGACCGTCAGCCACTGCATGCCGTTAAGCCATTGCAACGAAAAAATATCGTGAGTAAACGGAATACATGCCACCCCGACTGTCAGCGCCGCGCCTACGAAGAACGCGATAAACATGGTCTTGTTTTTAAAGAAATTCTTATTAAACAGCGAACCTTTAAGACTGCGCGCGTTAAATGCGTGGAACAGTTGCACAAAGCACAGCGACAGAAATGCCATTGTAGTTCCCACTTCGTGTCCCCAGCCCGTAAAGGCGCAACCCAAAAATACGCCGAGAACAATACACGTCTGCAATATTCCCTGATATACGACATTTACGCCGACGCCGCCCGAAAAAAGGCTGTCGCCTGCGGAGCGCGGCGGACTTGCCATAACGTCGCCCTCGGGCGGCTCGAGTCCCAACGCGAGCGCAGGCAAGCTGTCGGTCACGAGATTTACCCATAATATCTGAAGCGGAAGCAAAAATACGTACGGATCGTCCGAAAACGCGAATATCAACGTCGCCAAAAACAGCGAAAGCACTTCCGAAAGATTGGCGGCAAGCAAGTATTGCACAGTCTTTTGCATATTGGAAAATATGGTCCTGCCGGTCCTGACAGCCGTGACTATCGTCGCAAAGTTGTCGTCGGCGAGCACCATGTCCGCCGCTTCCTTTGTAACCTCTGTGCCCGTTATGCCCATTCCCACGCCGATGTCCGCCGCCTTAATGCTCGGCGCGTCGTTTACGCCGTCGCCCGTCATGGCGACGATCATGCCGTTCGCCTTCCACGCCTTGACTATCCTGACCTTGTGCTCCGGCGAAACGCGCGCATACACTCTAAGCGACGGCGCGCGGCGAACGAGCTCGTTGTCCGTCATAGCCTGTACGTCCGCGCCCGTAACGGCTTGATCGGAATTTTCGCATATCCCGAGCGCGGAAGCGATGGCGACGGCGGTATTGAGATTATCGCCCGTTATCATCACTACGGTTATTCCGGCGCTTTTGCATAGCGCCACCGAATCATTAACTTCTTCGCGCGGCGGATCTATCATGCCGGATAACCCGATAAACGTAAGTCCCTGCTCGCGCGCGCCGCCGTCGCTTTTTTTGTACGCATACGCCAATACGCGAAGTGCGGCGTCCGCCATTTCCTTATTGGCGGCGATTATCGCGTCGATATCGCCTTGCGCTATCTCGCGCGACTTTCCGCCGTCGAGAATATGCGTGCAGCGCACAATTAGCTCGTCGGCCGCGCCTTTTGTGTACTCGATATCGCCGTCCGGCTCGCGGTTGACCGTCGTCATCAACTTCCTTTCGGAGTCGAACGGAATCTCGTCCACGCGCGGACAGGCGGCGTCGAGCGCCGTTTTTTCCACGCCCAGCTTGTGCGCATAATCGACGAGCGCAGTTTCGGTGGGGTCGCCTATGGTGACGAAGCTTCCGCTCTCCGATTTGGCTACGGTGTCGTTGCATAAGCACATGCACTTGAGCAGTCTTTCCACGGTCGCGCTGTCGCTATCGGGCGAAAACGCGCCGTCGGCATAGAGCTTTTCGACGGTCATCTTGTTTAGCGTAAGCGTGCCCGTTTTATCCGAGCATATCACATTGGTGCTTCCGAGCGTTTCCACTGCCGGCAGCTTTTTGACGACGGCGTTTTCTTTGGACAGCTTCTGCACGCCAAGCGCCATTATTATGGTTATGACAGCCGTAAGACTTTCGGGGATAGCCGCCACCGCAAGCGCGACGGCGGTCATAAACGAATCGATTATTGCGTCGGCGGTAACCGAGCCCGTTCCGAATGCCGACAGCACGCCGATAACAAACACCGCCGCTGCAATGATCAGCACCGCTATGGAAATGAACTTCCCGACCGCATTGAGCTTTTTTTGAAGCGGCGTAATTTCTTTTTCGCTCGAAGAAAGCATATCCGCTATCTTTCCTATCTCGGCAGACATGCCGATAGCCGTAACTACGCCTTCGCCGCGACCGTACGTAACGGTGTTTGAGCTGTACAGCATATTGTCGCGATCGGCGAGCTGCTTTTCGCCGTCGATAGCTTCGGAGAACTTGTCGGAAGGAACGGACTCGCCCGTCAGTGTTGACGATTCGGCTTTAAGCGACGCGCACTTAATTATGCGCATATCGGCAGGCGCGACGTCGCCGGCTTCCAATATCACCACGTCCCCGACTACGAGCTCCGAAGTCGGCGTCTTTTTTACTTCGCCGTCGCGACGGACCTTGCAAAACGGCGCGCTCATTTTTTTGAGCGACTCCATCGCCTTTTCCGCTTTACATTCCTGCACAGTGCCGATAACGGCGTTAAGTATAACTATGGCGAGTATTATCGCCACGTCTATAAAATCGGAATACTGCTTTTCGACAACGGCGATCACTGCGGAAACGATAGCCGCCGCAATGAGCACTATCACCATCACATTTGTAAATTGCAACAGAAATTTTATAAGCACGCTTTGCTTTTTTGGCTCTGCGAGCTTATTTTCGCCGTAAACACTCCGACGCCTTTGCGCCTCCGTCTCGGAAAGACCACGCTCGGACGTTTCAAGCTCGTCCAATACGCTGTCTGCCGATTTATTGTACCAATCCAAAACAACGACCTCTACGGTTTATATTTCTATTCTGTCGTAATAAACATTCGCTTTTCTGTATAATAATATGTCAACTACCGCAAAAGTGACAACTATTGCGAATATAAAACACCATTGAACGATCATTATGCCGTTTGCCGACAGCGGCGTCGCGGACAGGATAAACAGGAGCGCGGCGGACAAAAAGCCCGAGCCCATCATCAATACCTGCCCGATCGTGACGTGCGTGTTATGCTTTATCGCCTGCGTCGGGTCAGTCCATTTCAGCTTGGGCGCGCCGAGATCCCACAGCGCTCCGAACGTGATAAATTCCGCAACGAGCGGCAACACTGCGATAAACGACAACACGCAAAACAGCGCATCGAATATCATGGCGTTTATTATTATAAGACAAACCGCCGCCACAGCTACGGACGGGATAAGCCAAGCGAGCACTTTGGAAAGCAGTATGCGCTTTATGTCGAGCGGCAAAATCTTCAGCGACGAAAAGGCGTTGCCTTCGCGCGAAAAAGTGGTGCTTGCCGCATTCCCGAGCGAGGCGAATATCGCTATCATAAACGACAGCAGCATTAGCAAAAAGAAACCGGTCATTCCACCTTCCATATCGGGCGAATTTGCGATATTGCGGAACATTATGCCCAATATTACGGAAACGATAATAGGGAGCAGCATGACAGCGTAACACTGGAACGCCACTTGCGTTGTACGTAGCGAGCTCAAGTATTCGCGCTTAACGAGCGCCCTAAGACTGCCGTTAGCTTTGAACTCGCCCTTTTTTGCCTTTTCGTCGTTTGTCTGATTGTTCTCTTTTACCGACTGCGAGTACATAAATTTCGCGGCAAACAGCAATACCGCAGTGAGCGCGATCGAAATACTGAGAAATATCAAAAGGTTGACTACGGTCGAAGCGCCGACGCCCAGCCCGAACGATGGAACACCGTAAAGCGCTAAAATGAGCCTGTTATACGGATAAAAAATATAGTTGATAACGGCCACGGCGTCTATAAGACGTTGCATTTGCGCTTCCGTCACGTTTTCCGCATCTATACCGGTGGAAACCGTAATAAAATAGATGTACACGCCGAACATAGCTCCGAAAAGCGCCAGATAGAACACGAGCGAAACTATAGCACGGTTTTTGAGCTTGCTTGCAAAGAACATGACGGGTATTGCGAAAATGCACGCAATGAACAACGGGAGCGCCGGAACGATTACGACAGTCAATATCGATATCACGTAATACCATGCCCGGGCGTCCGAGATCACTCCGAGCGTTATCACCCCGGGAAGAAGCACGGCAAGCACGATCGCCGTTTCCATGAGATATACAAACGCCAGCTTTGCCGCAAAAACGACGGACGGCTTTATCGGCAACGCGGAGTAAAAATCGGTGTCCTTGGAAAGATACAGCACCGAAATCAGGTTGACAATGCCGAAGATCAGCACTATTATCGCCGCCGTCATCAACAAAAACATGTAGAACATGATGTAGAGTTCAAGCATGTCGAACATATTTCCGATCGTTACGATCAAAGAAAGCACCGAAAACATAATGACCGCATATGCAAGCGCGAACAGGCTCATTATGCCGACTTTCTTTCTTGTGCTCGTTTCGGTGCCGAAACGCAATTTATTTTTAAACAGCGCTTTTAAAACAGTCGCAAAATTACTCATCGCCGCCTGCCACCGACAAAAAGATCTCTTCCAAGCTCTCGTCGCCCTTTGCGGCTTTTATCTCGTCAATATCGCCGCACAGCACGAGCTTGCCCTTATTGATTATTGCCACTCTGTCGCATATCTTTTCCGCCACGTCGAGTACGTGCGTGGAGAAAAACACCGTCTTGCCCGCGTCGCGGTGCTCTTTCATCAGTTCTTTAAGCGCAAACGCGGACGGCGGATCGAGGCCCATCATCGGCTCGTCGAGTATCCAAAGCGACGGACTGTGAATGAGCGCGCCTATTATTGCGATCTTCTGCTTCATGCCGTGCGAATATCCGCTTATGCGCTTGTCGAAAGCGTCCTCGAGCGAAAACCGCTTTAACAGCTCGTCGCTCACCTTTTTGCGCTGCTCGGCGCTGACCCCGTATATGTCGCCCAAAAAGTCGATATATTCGCGTCCCGTATACTTGTCGAAGATTATAGGCGAGTCGGGCACGAACCCGAAATTGCGCTTTGCCGCTATGGAATCGCGCGTTATGTCGTGACCGCAAATCTTTATGCTTCCGGACTTAACGGGGAGTATGCCCGTCGCCATTTTGATAGTTGTGGTCTTACCCGCGCCATTGGCGCCCAAAAATCCGAATATCTCGCCTTCCTTAAGAGAAAACGACAGATCGTCCACGGCCTTTACATGCCCGTTTGCATATGCCATGGAAACATGACTGATCTCTAACATGTAAGCCCTCCTTTTACGCGATTTTACATTCATATCTTACCATAAAACTCGTACGTATTCAAGCATCTGCGAATGTATCGGGCGCTTTTTAATCGTATTTTAATCTTACTTTTTATCGCCGCTCCTGCGCAGTATAACATGCCGCTCGCACCTGTCCGAAATGTCGATACTGTCGGTAGCGTACGTTATCCTGTCCGTTCGTATCTGCCATTCGCCGACAGGCTCGGACGTATCCACGCTCACGCGCACATCCGATTTACATGCGGCAAGCACATATTCCATTCCGAGCGCCTCGACGGGCGGTTTCGGGTCCAATCGCGCGCGCGAGCCGCGTATCTTTACGCCCATGAGTTTTTCCGTCACGACCGCATAAAACACCGCGGCGGCATCGTGACCTTCCCCATACGCGACGCCGTACATATCTCCGCGCAAGATATACTCGCATATAAAATACGGCTCGGCGCCGTATCTGAATGCCGACTCGGCAGTGTCGCCGCGCTCTATGATCCGCTTAAGCTCGCCGAATGCTATATCCGTTTCGTCGGCGTCGAACAACTCCGATATGCGCAACAGTGCGTCGATAGCGGCAATGCCGTATACGCGCGCGCCGTCTGCCGCCTCGCTGGCCTCGCACGGGGTTTCGACGCGCGAGCGCGATCGTTCGCCGACGCGTTTTCCGTATTCCGCTATAAACGCCGTGCGTCGCTTCGTGTCGGCGCAACAGTCGGCATAAAACCGCAGTATGGCGAGATAAATTCGGCGTAGTTTTTTATTCGATGCGCTATTGTACAGTTCTATCGCGCGCTCGACGGCGAGCATGCAATGTTCGGCGACCGTGGCGTAGCGCACTACCTTGCTTTCGCGCTTACGAAAAACAAATCGTGCGGTTTCTTCCAATATCGAATAATCGTCGGTGTACTCTATATAGTCCTTTACGGCATAAAGTAAAAGCAAACAGTCATACGGCGAACGTCCGTCGATAAGCGCTATTGACCCGTCGGCGGACTGCAACGCGCACGCGGAGAGCAGCGTGTCTTTTACGGCGGTGATGTCGATATATTTCACGGAAACGCACGAAATAAGCGCCGCGCGCGTTACGGACGTACCGACGGCTTTTTGCCGCAAAAATCCGTAGACATAGCTCTGATACAGCGACCAACGGTGAAAGCAGTCGAGCAAAATGTCGGACGACGCCAGCTTTACGCGTCCCAAACTCTTAAAAACCGCGACATTTTCCGAAAAATACGCGTCCGCGCTCGACAGGTCTATTTTTTCTATGCCGTTTTCCGCCATTGCGGCGATACAGAACACCGCACGGTGTTTTCCGCGCGGCGCAACACATACGCGCACGGACAGCGCCGGCGCAATGACGCTACCCGTCTTTCCGAACATGCACGTTCTATCCACCATACCGTTGGAAAAATACCCTTCCCTGTATGCCGTCGCACTGCGCACACGCTCGGACGACAAAATGCTAAACCTATGCTCGCCGTCCGACACGGTTACACCGTCTTTATCGATTTCGACGTCTTTCCACCCGTCAGCCGCCGAAATCGCAAACATGACGTCGAGCTTGCGCTCCGTCGTTTCACGGTTTTCTGCGGTGAGATCGAATATCTCCGCGCGCTTTCCGCGCGCGATATAGCGTTTAAGCGAACAGCGGACGCCCTTATACTCGCACAAAAACTCGCTGTACCCGAAGCGATGAACGACGGCGAGATCGCCTTTGCCGATAGGACGCGCCGTCGGCGACCAAATACACCCGCGCTCGCCTATAGCGACGAATGCCGACGGCAAGCCGCGATCGCCGCGCAGGTCTGCCGTCAACGCGCGCGGAAGCGCATTGCCGTAAAAAAAGCTTCCGCCGCTGTGCGTCATCTCCGAACATATCTCGCCGTCGCACAGGCAGTTTTTCCACTCGCGACCGGGCGCGCCGTCCGCATACTCGATAGCATATCCGCCGTCTTTCAAAAATCCGCCTATGCCGAGCTTTAATGCGTATTCCGATTTCGGGATCACTGCGACGCCTCGCGCTTTTAGTTTTGTATTTTCGGTTTCGAGCGCGACATAACGACCGGCAATTTCGGGTATTTTAATATCGGCTTCCCGAAGCTTGTTCATGCGATCGCAATAGACG
Source organism: Roseburia sp. (assembly GCA_023665905.1). Lineage (GTDB taxonomy): Bacteria > Bacillota > Clostridia > Christensenellales > Pumilibacteraceae > Anaerocaecibacter. Next base: position 130,877 of record JAMPDA010000001.1, on the reverse strand, counting down.
CGCGCGGCGCTCTCCGCAAACTCGAAATACCCGTCGCTGCGCGCCAAAGCGAGTTGTCTTTCCAGCATCCTGCACCCATCCGCAAATGCGACGCAAACCGTTTCTTCCACGCGCGAAAACCCGCCTATTTCCACACTTTTTAGCGCAGACAGCTTGGGCGCAAGGCTTTTGCCGAAAATACGCAGACCGCAAGCGGCATGCTCGGCGGCACGCTCCACGCCGAAATACTCCGCATCAGTTCCCATGCCGATCCCTATCGAAACACCGCGACCGTAAAGCGCCGCGCCGCCCGATATCTTTACCGTTTCGCATAACAACGCGTCGGCGCTGTCCGATAAGATCGGCTCGCACGCCACGGCGAGAACGACATGTATTTTTGCGTCGGTGCGGTTCAACGCAGTGAGCTTTATGCAACAGCACTTCGCATCCGCCACCGACACGAGTTGCGCGGAAAATTCCACGCTTTCGGTCACGGCGCGATACACCGACTTATAACCGATAAACGACGCATCGCACATCGGCAGATCGATCGCATGCGACCCGACGCATATCCCAACGCCCAGCGAGCAAGCGGTATCTTCACTGTCGTTTGAGTCGATGACCGTAACTGCGCCGCAGTCGTCCGCAACCGTAAAAACGCCTCCGCAAAGCGTGTCGCGCCTACATTCCGCGACGTCGCCAGATAATTCGCCTGTGCTTTCGAGTGGGATGACGCGCTCCGACGCATTTGACGATATATGTCCGCGCCATTTCGCCAAGGCGGCCGTCATAATGTCGGACGGTTTAGCGAGTATCCGCACCGCTTCGACGGGAACGAACAATCTAAAACAGGCGTAAATTATGACCGCGGAAACGGGAAATATCGCGGCATAGCGCGGCGGCGAAAATATGCAGACGAGCACAAACGCCACAACGAACAAAAGCACCGGCGCCCACATTAAAAACAGACGCAATTCTTTATTCCGAACATGTCTTTTAAGTATTATATCGGCTATCTCGTTGCCGGATCTTTCCGTCTCCGATATCGCGCGCCATGCTTGCTCCTCCTCGCTCGTTCCGTTCTTTTTTGCGTATTTTTCTATACGTAAAAGGCACGCCGCCCATGTTTTCGCGTCGAGCGCGCGGTACGACCTATCGCTTAGCAGTATCGCATGCGCCGACGACAACTCCGTCAGTTTTTGCACGTCGAACATATCTGCGGTAGCGAGCGAGCGCACGGCCGCGTCTATTATCGCATTCACCTTTGCGAGCTTTAGCCGCTCCGATCTTTCGCACTCCGCGCGGTTTATTCCGTTACCCGACAAAATCGAGTCGTAAACGGCTGCCGTCGCCGCGCTCGCCTTAGAATACAGTCCGCAAACATAATCGCACAGCCTAAGCGAATCGAGGTCGATCTTGCCGACCGCGCCGTCCGCTTCGCCCTTGCGATAAATACCGAGATCTTCATACGCCTTTTCGGCGACTGTGTACATCACTCCCAACAGACAAAATCTCAGCATATCCGGCAAGACCGAGATCTCCGAATACGTCAGCGGCGCAGTTTTACAGAAAGCTTTAACGGCTTCCGTAAATACCGTTTCCGACACGTCGCCGAGCGCCGAGCATACTACCTTGTTGCACAGCAGGAACACTCGCGGAAATGACCGCACATGCCCGAGCATATAGCACGACCTCAACGCGCGCTTCGATTTTTCCGTCGCGCCGACGATGACCTTTTCGCTCCGCATGAGCGTTATCTCCCACGCCTCGCGGTCGCGCGTACTTTTATCCTTAAACAGTTTTGACAGTATACGCCTCAGCTCGCTCAAACTCCGCATATCCACGCCGTTTCCGCGTTCCGTCGATCGGCACGCATTGCCGAGCGCGGCGGCGGCGTACACGATACCGTCCATAGGCAGTCTGTCGCGAACGGTAAAATCGGGTCGGCGCGGCGGCGCCACGGCTCTGCCGAGCAATACGCATGCCGCGATTATGGCAATTATTATGAGGAACTGCTCCATCCGAAAAAATTATTGACATCTACAGGCAATAAATTACGATTTACCGAAAAATACATAATAACCCGGAAAATTTCGGACAAAAAAAATCGACGGACATTTCCGTCGAAAATTTTAAACGTATAGTTGTTTATTTCTCTTTTATCTTAGCGGCTTTGCCGGAAAGATTGCGCAGATAATACAGCTTTGCGCGACGCACTCTGCCGTACTTTATGACGTCGATAGCCGTAATGCGCGGCGAATGGAGCGGAAAAGTGCGCTCGATACCCACGCCGAAAGATACGCGGCGAACGGTAAAAGATTCGCGAACAGACCCGTTTTTCTTAGCGATAACTATGCCCTCGAACGCCTGAATACGCTCGCGGTTGCCCTCTTTGACTTTGACCGATACGCGTACCGTATCGCCCACATCGAAGCGAGGTACATCCGTCTTCATGTACTCCTTTTCGATTTCCGCAATGATGTTGCTCATACTGCCTCCTGAGTTTCTATAACTCCGCGCAAGTCGAAAAAACGCTTACGCGTAAAATATTGACATATTTCTCGGTAATTATATCATAATCAAACGTCCAAAGCAAGTGATTTAACGTCGATTTTAAAATATTTTTACTTATCCTCGCGCATTTTTTGCGCTTCCGCGGTTCTGTTTTTAAGCTGTCCGCAAGCGCCTGCGACGTCGGAGCCCATAGAGCGACGCACGGACGCCGACACACCCAGTGAATTTAATCTGTCGCAAAACACGTATGCGTGTTTGAGCGAGCACGGTTTAAGATCGCAGTTGTCGGTGGGATTCAGCGGTATGAGATTTACATGACAGCAAAGACCCTTCAAAAGCTCTTTTAGGCGAACGGCGTCCGCGTCCGTGTCGTTGAAGCCGCCTATAAGAATATACTCTATTACAACGCGTCTGCCCGTCGCGTCGAAAAATCCGCACATGGCGTCTATGAGCGTACGCACCGAATAGCGTTCCGCAATACGCATAATTTTTCTGCGTTTTTCGTCCGTCGCGGCGTGGAGGGAAAGCGACAGCGTGCCCGTAAACCCGTCGGCGGCGAGCCTGCCTATTTTGTCGGGCAATCCGCACGTAGACAAGGATATCGAGCGCATGCCGATATTGAGTCCGCACTCGGCATTGACGAGCTTTATGAACTTTAACGTATTGTCGTAATTGGCAAGCGGCGAACCGCTACCCATCATCACTATCTTCTTTACGCCCTCGCGCTTTTTGTCGCGCGCGATAAACAGCGCTTGCGCAAGTATCTCGCCTGCCGATAAATTTCTTTTAAGACCGTAAAAGCCGGACGCGCAAAAGACGCAACCCATTGCGCAACCGACCTGACACGAAACGCACACGCAGTTGCCGTATCGGTGCGGCAAAAAAACCGATTCCACAAGATCGCCGTCATTTGTTTGGAACAGATAGCGCACCGCTCCGTCCGACGCGGTGACGCGCGTCTTTTCGCAAAGCGCACGGTCCGAGTACTTTTCGGACAGTTTTTCTATAAGGCTCTTGGGAATATCCGTATACTCCTCGTATGAATCGAAAGCCACGATATGCCGCATAAGCTGTTTTGCGCGGTACTTCGGCTCGCCGAGGTCGGAAATAAGCTTCTCCAACTCGGCGATATCGAGGTCGCAGAGCGGTTGCTTCATGTCCTGTCGCGCTCCTTTTTGAACCGCGCTATAAAAAATCCGTCGCACTTATCGGTGTCGGGCAGTAGCGTCGTACTGTCTATTTTCTTAAATTCGGGATGCAAAGACGCAAATTTATCGCTTATGCCTTGATTTTCGCATTTCAATATCGAGCAAGTGGAATAGCACAGAACGCCTCCGACGCGCACGTATGCGGCGGCAACATCGAGTATCTTCGACTGCAATGCGCAAAGCTCGGGAAGATCGGTCGGCTTGCGTTTTATCATCACGTCCGGCTTGGTCTTAAGCGTGCCCGTTCCGCTACACGGGCAGTCTGCTATGACCACATCAAAGGCGCCGACGAATTTTTCGTTGAGCACAGTTGCGTCGTTAAGCTGCGTATTTATGCGCGCGCCCAGCTTTTTCGCATAGCCGCGCATAAGTTCTATCTTATGCGGATAAATATCGCAAGCGGTGATCTTGAAGTCGCCGAGTTCGCTCAAATACACCGACTTTCCGCCCGGCGCGGCGCATAGATCGAGCACGCTCCCATGCGTAATGCCGTCTATGTACGCGTGCACGGCGCGCATTGACGAGAGCGATTGCACGGCGTACGAGCCCTGCTCGAAGCGATCGAGCGCGGATTTATCGCAATAACAGCCGTATTCGGTGAACTCGCCGCCGCGAGCCGTCGCCTTGAACTCATCGGGCGCAATGCGGTTTTTGACCGGTCGAATATGCGTTTTTTGCGGAAGCCGAGCGTCGAGCAAAGACGCGGCGCGCGTTTCGCCGTAATCGGAAATAACGGCGCCGCACAGCCATTCCGGCGCATTGTGCTCGTACGAAAAACGCTCGAGCTCCGTTTTGAATTCGGGCACATAGTCCTTCGATTTTTTAAGGACGGCGTTTATAAATCCGCTGTACGCGCCGACATGCTTGGAAAGCTCGACGGCGCGATTGACCGCCGCATAGTCCGGCATGTCCGCATACAACAAATAGTAAAGTCCGATTTTCAAAACGACGCTCGCCGTTTTTTCGGGCGGTTTGGCGCAAAGCCCTCTTATCATCTTTTCGAGCCGAACGTTGCTGTCGAGCACGCCGTAGAACGCGCTCGTGACAAACGCATGAGCGCGAATATCCTTTACGGTGCGCAACGCCCTTGTTATAGCCTGCGCGCAATATGCGCCGTCGATAAAAACAGCCCGCAGCGCGTCGAAAACCGCGCGATCCGTCTGCAATGCGGCATAGGTTGCCGCGTTTTTGTTTATATTACTGCGGTTTTGCACACATCACCCCGACATCGAATCGCTTTCCGCGCAAGAACTCCGAAATATCGAGCGCGCGCTTGGACGGAGCCTGTATGCGCAGTATTTCCACAGCTCCGTCGGCGCACGATATAATAAGCTTATCGTCGCACCGCACTATCTCGCCTGCCCGCGCGGCATGCACTCCGTCCGCAACGGCGGCGCTGTATATTTTATATATCTCGCCGTTTATTGCCGTCTTGGCGCACGGAACGGGCGACAGCGCGCGTATCTTGTTCGCCACCGTCTTTGCGTCCGCGCTGAAATCTATGTACTGCTCGCTTTTTTTCACCGTGCGGCAACGCGTCGCTTCGCCGTCGTTCTGCTTGACTGGCGTTATGCCGTCAAGCCCGTCGAGCGTCTTTACGAGCAGTTCCGCACCCATAGCCGCGAGCCGCTCCGTCAGCTCGCCGCACGTTTCGCCGTCGCGTATATCGGTCTTTCGCACAGACAAAATATCGCCCGTATCTATGCCGACGTCGGTGCGCATTATCGTTACGCCCGTTTCTCTTTCCCCTGCGGCTATTGCGGCATAGATAGGCGACGCGCCGCGATATTTCGGAAGAACGGACGCATGCACGTTGATAACTCCGCGAGGAAACGCGTCCAATATTTCCTGCGTAAGTATCTGCCCGAACGCCGCCGTCACGGCGATATCCGCGCCGAACCGCTTTATGCGCTCAAGCTCGTTCCTGATCTTATCGGGCTGAAATACGGGGATATTCGCCGCAAGCGCCGCTTTTTTAACTGCGCCGATCTCCGTCTTTCCGTGCTTGAGCGCCCGATCGGGCTGCGTTACCGCGCCCACCACGGTGTGCGAGGACGACAACAGCGCGTTCAGGCTCGGCACGGCAAATTCGGGAGTGCCCATAAAAAGTATTTTCATCGCTTGCCGCTGTCCTTGATTTGCACCGATTTATCGGTGAATAAAACGCCGTCGAGGTGATCTATCTCGTGACAAAAGCACGACGCCTCGAAGTTGTCCGCCTTGAGCGTTATCGGGTTGCCGTGACGGTCGAAGGCTTCCACTACGACGTGGCGCGGACGCTCTACCTTTTCGCGGATATCGGGTATCGACAGGCACCCCTCCGGCGCGACTCTCTTCCCTTTAGCCTTGACTATGACGGGATTGACGGCTTCTACTATCGTGCTTCCGCCGTCGAACGTCGCCACGAAAACGCGCTTGAGCACTCCGACCTGCGGCGCGGCAAGTCCTGCGCCGTCGGCGTATATAAGCGTGTCTATCATGTCGTCGATGAGCTGTGACAGCCTGTCGTCGAACTCGGTGACGGGCTTACTGACCTGACGAAGCGTGTCGTCGCCCACTTGATAAATGTGTCTTCTTGCCATATTTACCTCTCAGTTTAGATCGTTTGGGTTGATTTCCGTAAAGCACGTGACTTGCGGAAACTCGGTTGTTATGTAGTCGGCTGTTTCATACACGGCGGAACGTATATCCGCCCGCTCCGGCTTTATGCGCATAAGTATCTGCATGCGATATTTGGTTTGTATGCGCTTTTTCGGCGCGCGCATCGCATTCAGATATACGAACGCGTCGGGCTCGTTGCGCGACAGCTCACGTATTTTCTCCGCCGCTACGCGCGTTGCTTCGAGCGCCGTATGCTCGTCCTCGCATGATATCAATAAGCGCAGTATCTCCGTAAACGGCGGAAAGCCCGTCGCTTGCAGCAAATTGATCTCCTTGTCGTAAAAGCCCTCGTAATCGTACTGCACGGCGTATCTGTACGCGTAATGATTGGGCGTATACGTCTGGAGTATGACTTTTCCGGTCTTTGTTTCCCGACCGGCTCTGCCTGCGACTTGGGTTATAAGCTGAAACGTCCGCTCGACGGCTCTGAAATCGGAAAAATGCAGGCTCATGTCCGCGTCGATTATCCCGACCAGCGTGACATTGGGAAAATCGTGTCCTTTGGCGACCATTTGCGTGCCGACGAGTATATCAGCATTGCCCGACGCAAATTCCCCGAGCAGGCTCAAATGCGCGTCTTTGCCGCGTGTCGTGTCGTTGTCCATGCGTATGACGCGCGACGACGGAAAAATAGCGTGTATCTGCTCCGCTATCCGCTCCGTGCCCATAAATCCCTGTTTTATATGCGGACTTTTGCACTGCGGGCACAGATCGAGCATGGCGTATCTGCGCTGACAGTAATGACATTTCAAGACGTCTTCTTCCTTGTGATACACGAGCGAAACGTCGCAGTCCTCGCACTTTGCCACATATCCGCACTTTTTACACATGACGAACGAGCTGTAACCGCGCCTATTCAAAAAAAGTATCGCCTGATTGCCGCTTTTAAGGCACGCGTCGAGCTCGCCGACGAGCTTTGCGGAAAACATGCCCGAATTGCCGTATGTGACTTCTCTGCACATATTTACAGTTTCTATCTCCGGCATGGAGCGGCCGTTTATGCGGTTGGGAAGCCGAACGAGCGAACACTCGCCGCACTTGGCGCGATAGAAGCTCTCTACAGACGGGGTCGCCGAGCCCATAACTATCTTTGCGCCGTTGTACTCGGCTCTTTTGAGCGCGACTTCGCGCGTGATGTAGCGCGGATTGGATTCCGACACGTACGAGGTATCGTGCTCCTCGTCTATAACGATCAAACCCACGTTTTCGAGCGGCGCGAACACCGCGGAGCGCGCGCCGACAGCCACCCTCGCACCGCCCGTAAGCAGTCTACGCCATTCGTCAAACCGCTCGCCATCGCTCAGTCCCGAATGTAAAAGCGCAACTTCGTCGCCGAAGCGCGCGCGAAAAATGCGCATAACCTGCGGCGTAAGCGATATTTCGGGAACGAGCATTATCGCAGTCTTGCCGATTGCGAGCGTCTTTTCTATGCAATCGAGATAAACTTCCGTCTTCCCGCTGCCCGTAACGCCGAATAACAGCGTCGGACGCTCGGACGTCATAACAAAGTCCACCGCCGCGCGCTGTTCGTCTGTAAGCTCGACGTCGCGATCCTTTTGCACGATATTTTTGTACGGCGTGCGGAGCACGTTTTCGCGCCGCGCGCACAGTATGCCGCGCGCAAGTAGATTGCGCACAGCCGCCGCGGAATAATTGGCGTTTAAATAGCTCTGTTCGGCGCTTTCCGCTTCCGACAGATAGTCGAACACATCGCGCTGCGACCGCGCGGACTTTTTTATAAACTCCGACGGGTCGGCGCTTTTGTACTCGGGGTTTATCGAAATTATCGTTTTTTCGAGCGCTTTTATCCTTCCGCCGCGCATTTTCGACGGCAAAAGCAGTCTGAAAACGTCGATCTTGCGCAAGTGGAAGCGCGCCGTCATAAAATCGCACAGCTTTAAAAATTCGTCGGATATTATCGGGCGGTCATCGAGCGCGGATATGACCGATTTGAGCTTTTCGGGCGGAACGTCGGTTTTTTCGGTTATATCTATAACATATCCCTCGACGGTCCTGTTCCCAAACGGCACGCTCACGCGCGCGCCGCGCACGATATCGTCCGCAGCCGAATAATCGAATACACGGTCTACGTCGCTCGCCGAAATATCAACAATGACCCTCGCTATCATAACGACAGAATTCTATCCGCAATGATATCCGCAAGCTCGCGCTTTTTCATGATAGGCAAGCTTTCGGCGCCGTCTTTTGTGATGAGCGTCACTATGTTTGTGTCCGTATCGAAGCCTGCGCCCTCTTGCGTTACGTCGTTTAGCACCGCCATGTCCGCATGCTTGTTTTTAAGCTTTTCCGTTGCGTTCGCCACGGCGTCGTTTGTTTCGGCGGCGAATATAACGAGCTTTCTGTTCACCTTATGCGCGCCCGCCCAAGCCGCGCAATCATGCGTCTTTTTGAGCTCCAACACCAGCGTATCGCTCTTTATCTTTTGCGGCGAACGGTCTACGGCGTAATCGCACGGCGCGGCGGACATTATCATAATATCGACTTGGGAGGCGTTTTTCGTCACCGCATCGTACATTTCCGCAGTTGTCGTAACATCTATGACCTTCCACTCCGACGGAAGCGAAAACGCGTTCGTATAGCCCTTTATATAAATAACTTTCGCGCCGCGAGCATAAACCGCCTGCGCCAATGCGTAGCCCATTTTTCCGCTTGATCTGTTCGACAAAAACCTGACGGGATCGATATTCAGCCGCGTCGCGCCCGACGTGATAAGCACCGTCTTGCCCTCGAAATCGCGGCGGACCGCATACAGCTTTATAAGCGCTTCCGAAAGCGTCTCGGGCTCAGCCATTCTGCCGCTGCCGCTGTCGCCGCATGCAAGATATCCTTCGCCGCCGAAAACGGCGATATAACCGCGTTCTTCGAGTTTTCCGATATTGGCGCGCGTTACAGGATTTTCGAGCATAGCTGTGTTCATTGCCGGAGCGAAAATAACGGGACACTTGCAAGCCAAAACCGTCGTCGTAAGAAAATCGTCGGCTATTCCGCACGCGAGCTTTGCGATCACATTTGCCGTCGCCGGCGCGATAACGACCGCGTCGGCTTTTTTGGCAAGCGAAACATGCTCGACTTCCCACGTAAAATTACGGTCGAAAGTATCGACCGTAACGCGGTTATGCGACAGCGTTTCAAACGTCAGCGGCGCGACGAATTTTGTCGCGTTTTCGGTCATCATTACGTGCACTTCCGCGCCGGACTGCACCAGCTTGGAAACGAGAGCGCACGTTTTGTATGCGGAAATACCGCCGCTTACGCCGACAACGATAACTTTGTCCTGCAAAGCGCTCAATAGATCAGTCCTCTTCTACGCCCTCGACCTTTCCTTCCGCCACTTCTTTTGCGGCGAGCGAAACGGGGTTGAGATTTTCCTGCGCAAGATAATCGTGACGCTTTTCCATGAGCGTACGGGCACGCTTGCTCAATATTCCGACAAGCGCGTACTTGTTGCCTACGGTTTCGACCATTTTATCGATGGGGGGATCGACTAACATAAATTCACCTCGTTGAATATTTTTTCAGCCTAACAGCTTATTTATAACCGAAAGATTGTTTTTGACCTTGCTTTTTTCGGCAAAGATGATATCGAGCACACTTTTGGTGGCGTCCTCGACCGAATCGTTAAAGACTATGTAATCGAACATCTTGTACTTGGAAAGCTCGTGCCTTGCCGCGCCGAGCCGCGTTTTAAGGCTCTTTTCCGTTTCCGTGCCGCGGCTGCGCAGGCGCGCTTCCAGCGTTTTGAAGTCGGGCGTCATAATGAAGATCGTGACGGTTTCGGGATATTTCTTCTTTATCGAAGCCGCTCCGTGCACGTCCACCTCGAACAGCACATCTCTGCCCTTTTCGAGATTTTCAAAAACAGGCGCTTTGGGCGTGCCGTAAAAGTTGTTGTAGACCGCCGCGGTTTCCAAAAACTCGCCTGCGGCTATCATCTGCTGATACTGTTCCTCCGTGCGGAAAAAGTAATCGACGCCTTCGACTTCGCCCGGGCGCGGCTTGCGCGTAGTGACGGAAACGGAGCGCATCATGTCCGTGCCGTTTATAATGTTGCGGTAGATAGTGCCCTTGCCGGCTCCCGAAGGACCGGAAATAACCACCAATAATCCTTTGTCCATTATTCTACGTTCCTCACTTGTTCTTTGAGTTTTTCCACTTCGTTTTTCATGGCAACGACGTAGCCGGTGAGCGTGATGTCGTTGGACTTGCTGCCCATGGTGTTGACCTCGCGCACCATCTCCTGCGTCAAAAAGTCCAGCCTTCTGCCCTGCGGCGCGTTTTCGGCGCAAATGGCTTTGAACTGCCGTATGTGCGAATCGAGCCGAGATATTTCCTCGTTGATATCCGCCTTATCGGCAAAAAACGCGACTTCATTGAGCACTCGCGCCTCGTCCGGAGCATAGCCGTCCAACAATTCTTTTACGCGCGCAAGCATGTTCTTTTTATAGTCCGCAACGACAAGCGGAGCGCGCTTGACGGCGGCGTCGAGCAACTTTTGAAGGTTGCCGATTATCGACATGAGATCCTTGTAAATGCCATCGCCTTCTGTTTTGCGCATTTCGTCGAGCTTTAGCAAGGCTGCCGCGACCGCTTCTTTCGTCAACGCCACGACTTCTTCTCTGTCGTCTTCCGGCACGGAAACGTTGACTACATCGGGCGTTCGCAAAAGCGCAGTTACATTATAATCGTCCTCGAGCATATACTCCGCTCGAAGTAGCTTGGCGGCGTTTACATACTCCGCAGCCAAAGCGCGGTCTATACTGACTTTTTTGGAGGACTCGGACAGATTTTCGTACGAAAAATACACGTCAACGCTTCCGCGCGACACCGACTGCTTAATGCTTTTTTGTATGGCATCGTCAACGTACGCCATAGACTTATGGAGCCTGCACGAGATCTCCAAAAATCTGTTATTGACGGATTTGAGTTCTACGGTAACGGTACGGCTGTTGCGAGCAGCCACGCCGCGGCCGTAGCCTGTCATACTTTTCATGTCCACCTCGGCGCCTTGCCGTATCACGGCAAAGCCTATCAATACAAATTACATTATATCACATGTAAAAAATATTTTCAACTGTTTTAATGAGCGGACAAATAAAGAATGTTAAAAAATTTTCAAAGGATTTTAGGCGCGTTAGCCGGTGACGGCTTTCAGCCCGAAAATACCCGAAAGATACGACATTCTGTTTTGTGCGCTCCGCTATTTTAACATATCCTTAAATTCGCTTTCGGATATTATTCTTTTGCCGAGGGCGCGCGCTTTGTCGAGCTTTGAGCCCGCATTCTCGCCTGCGAGCACGATATCCGTAAGCTTCGACACCGAGGATAGCACGACGCCGCCGGCGTCCTCTATCATTTTTCGCGCTTCGTCGCGAGTAAGCGTGGGCAGCGTGCCTGTAAGCACAAACTTGACGCCGCGCAGCGCGCCGCCCGTACTCACCTCATATTTGGGGTCGATGCCGATAGCCTTGTATCTATCCGCAACATCGCCGTGCTGCGCAAAATAATCGACCACGGATTGCGCCACGATCTCACCGACGTCCGGTATTTTTACAAGCTCTTCCACACTCGCTTTGCGCAATGCGTCCACAGACCCGAAATGTGCGCCGAGATCGCGCGCCGTCTTTCTTCCCACGTTATCTATGCACAGCGCGTTTATAAAATGCGGAAGATCGGCGTTTTTTGATTTTTGCACCGCCGCCAGAAAATTGGCGGTCTTTTTCGCTTTGAACCCGTCGATCATAGCAAGGTCATCCGCCGTCAGATCGTAAAGCTGTGCCGCGGAGCGCACGTTCAGCTTGTCGTACAACTGTTCGGCGGTCTTTATGCTGACGCCCTCGATATCCATACACTCCTTTGAGCAAAACTGCACGATCCGCGCGACTATCTGTTGTCTGCACCCGTAAAAATTGGGACAGAATAGGTTTGCGCCGTACTCGGTAAGCTCCGCACCGCAGGACGGGCACACGCTCGGTTTTTCCACAGGCGCGGCGTCTTTCGACGCTTGCGCAACGCCGAGTATCTCGGGAATGACGTCGTTGCTCCTTCTGATAAACACTCGCGAGCCGACGGTAACGCCTTTGCGGCAGATATCGCCGTAGTTATTGAGCGTCGCGCGCTGAACGGTGGCGCCGCAAAGCTCTACGGGCTCCAAAACTGCGAGCGGCGTAAGTTTGCCCGTTCTGCCCACCTGCCACAGCACGTCTTTCAAAACGGTGGTGGTTTCTTCCGCTTCGAATTTGTAAGCGATCGCCCACTTGGGAAATTTATCGGTATAGCCGAGGGCGGCGCGCACGGACGCGTCGTTGACTTTTATCACCATGCCGTCTATTACGAAATCGAGCGCGGACCTATCCACTGCGGATATCTTTGCGATGATCTCCTCTATGTCGTCGGACACAAAACACATTTCCGTCTTGAAGCGGTTGTTTTTTAAAAATTCGATCTGCTCTTTCTGTCCGAGCTTGCAGTCGCCGTCCGAATAATTGACATTGTAAAATATGATGTCGAGATTGCGCTTTGCTGTTTCTCTGACATCGAGGTTTCTTATCGCTCCCGCAACGCCGTTTCGCGGATTCTTAAGCGGAACAGCCGCCGTTTCGTTGTACTTTTCGAGCGCGCTTATGCGCATTATTCCCTCGCCCTGTATTTCCGCAACGCCTTTATACGGGATATCGAGCGGAACGGAACGAACTGTCTTTACTTGCTCCGTTACGGTTTCGCCCTCCTCGCCGTTGCCGCGCGTCGCGCCCGTGACGAGTTTTCCCTTGTCGTACGTCAGACACAGCGTCAGTCCGTCGAGCTTATATTCGAGCGTGCACTCCGGTCGATAGCCCAGCGCGTCCTCGAGCTTTTTGAACCAGGCGCGCAGCTCGTCGAAGCTGTTGCATTTATCGAGGCTGTACAGTCGCCTGATGTGCATATGCGGCACAAACTCTTTGAGCAGTTCGCCGCCGACGCGCTTTGTCGGAGAATCGTCAAGAACGATACCGCTGCTCTTTTCGAGCGCGACGAGCCTGTCGTACAGCGCGTCGTACTCCTTGTCAGAAACCGTCGGTTCGTCCAAAACATAATATCTGTATGCAAGCTCGTTGAGCTCGTCCACAAGCTTGCGCATTTGTTCGCGTTCTTCCATATCACTCCTCAACGACCGTTAGCGGTGCAAAGTCCAGCGCGAGCAGCATAACGCCGCCGCGATCGAAATCTATCTTTACATACTTATTATCGCCCATTTTTTCGATGCCGATGACCTTGCCCTTGCCGAGCCGCTTATGCATGACCGTCGAGCCGACATCTATGCCGTCCTTATCAGCACGCTCCTGCGACTGTTCAACGCGCTGTTTTCCGTAATCGCTCTTGTATGCGCCCGAAAACTTTTGCGATTGCCCGTAGGTCGCATGCGCCGACGCGCTTTCACCGTAATAGTCGTCGCTATAGCGCTCACGCTCACGCGAATACGCCTGCGACCGCATATACGCCTCCTCGGTGCGCTTTGCAAGACCGCACTCGACCAGAAACCGCGACGCTATCCCGTACTTTTGTTCGCCGTAGAGAAAGCGCGTTTTGCTGTAGGAAAGAAAGAGCCTGCGTTTTGCGCGCGTCACCGCCACGTACATCAGCCGCCGCTCCTCTTCCATATGCGCAGAACCGGAGTCGCCGTCGCGCAACGACGGGAAAACGCCGTCCTCGAGCGCGGCGACGAACACCACGGGAAACTCCAAGCCTTTGGCGCTGTGCACCGTCGCCACGGTCACGCAATTATCGCTGTCCGGCTCGTCGATATCGCTGTACAGCGACACCATTTGAAGGTAGTCGGAAAGCGACGCTCCGGCATTGTTTTTGGCAAACTCGCGCACCGACGCGACGAGCTCGTTGAGGTTTTCGAGCCGCGCTTCGCTGTCGTCGTCGGTGAATATGTCGTTTATGTGCAACACGTCGAAAAGCAAGTATCTGAAAAAATCCGTCACCGCGCCGTCGGCACGCAGGTTGAGCTCGACGAGCGTTTTGCCGAAATCGATCAGCTTGTTTTTGAGCGCACTGTTAAACGGCGCGTCGTCGCAATGCGTGACGGTGTGGAACATACTGTTTCCGCGCTCGCGCGAATACGCGCGCAGTTTTTCTATCGACGCTTCGCCTATGCCGCGCCGAGGAAAGTTGATTATGCGTATAAGCGCCTCGTCGTCGCTCGGATTGACCGCGAGCCGCGCGTATGCCAAAACGTCCTTGACTTCCTTTCTGTCGTAGAATTTAAATCCGCCGTATATCCTGTGCGGTATGCCGTACTGTAAAAATCGCTCCTCTATCGGTCTTGTAAGCGCATTAAGGCGCAACAGCACGGCGCAATCGGAATAATTGTATTCCCCGTACTGCGTCAGCTCGAATATCGTGCGCGCAATGTAGTCCGCCTCGAAGCCTTCCGCGTCCGCAGCTTTGCACACCACTTTATCGCCGTCGGCGTTTTCGGTCCACAGATTTTTGTCCAAACGATTGTCGTTGCGCTTGATTATCTTGTTGGCGATATCGAGTATATTCGACGTGGAGCGGTAATTTTGCTCGAGCTTGTATATCTTGCAGGAAAAATCTCTTTGAAAATCGAAAATATTGGTAACAGCCGCGCCGCGCCATGTATATATGCACTGGTCCTCGTCGCCCACCGCAAAAATATTGCCGTGCTTTTGCGCGAGTATTTTGACTATCTTATACTGAATTACGTTTGTATCTTGAAATTCGTCGATATGGATATATCTGAATTTATCCTGAAAATACTCGCACGCTTCGGCGTCCGACTGCAACAGCTTGAGCGTGAGTATCAAAAGGTCGTCGTAATCGAGCGCATTGTTCACTTTTAACGTGTTTTGATAGTCTGCATAGGCTGCGGCTATTTCTTCCGCGTCGCGCGAAAACTTTTTGACCGCCTCGTAGTCCTCGGGCGCGATCCCGTTGTTTTTGGCATGCGATATTTCCGCGAGTATCCTCTTTGCCATATCCGCGTCGTAATCGCGTTCTTTGCATATGCGTTTTACGACCGACTTGGTTTCGGCTTCGCCGTATATGGTAAAGTTCTTGCCGTAGCCGATCTTGTCTATGTATCTTCGCAACATGCGCACGCACGCGGCGTGGAAAGTAAATATCCAAATGCCTTCCGCATCGAGCATGCTCTCCAACCGTTCGCGCATTTCGTTAGCAGCTTTGTTGGTAAACGTTATGGCGAGTATGTTGTACGGCTTTACTCCTAAGTCTTCGATCAAATGCGCTATGCGGTGCGTCAATAGCCGCGTTTTTCCGCTGCCTGCGCCGGCGGTAACGAGTACCGCGCCCTCAGTATCGAGGACAGCCTGCTTTTGTATTTCGTTGAGTTCTTCGAGTCTGTACATTTTATCCTTTACGCGCCCGTGCGCTCGCGATAATATCTTTCCTTAAGTTCGCGGAATTTATTGGACAGCTCCAGCACGTAACGTTGCTTGCCTGCCGCGTCGAGCGCGGAGTACACTTCGACGTCTATCAACTGTCCTATCGGGTTCATAGCCACTTCGTCGCTGTCGAGTATCGCGCACACTTTTTTGTACATCTTTTCGTCGGCAACGGCGCTTTCGCCTGTCGCAAGTTCCGCCTCGCGTCTGAGCCTCGCATGAATGTACGCGTTGGCGGACAGCCGTCCGTCCGCCGCGGTGTCGCGATCGTTCTGCTCGCGTTCGAGCTTAACGGATTCCCAATATCCCATTTTCAGGCGTTGTTTTGCAAGCTGACAGCGCTTTTTAAGTTCACTGCTTTTTTGTGCCATTGTGTGCCTCCACGAAAGTGATTGCAGTATAGCACATAACACAGCGGTAAGCATGCTTCGGCGCAATATCGACGATACAAGTCACATTATGCGGCTTTTCTACAAGTTACGCGGCGAACGCCTTGCATATCGCTCAAACGGTTATCCTGTCCGCGGCGTCAAGGAGCAGTCGCTCCGTCTTTTGCCAGCCCAAACACCCGTCCGTGATGGATTTTCCGTAAACGCCGTCGGACGCGCCCTGATTGCCGTCCTCGATATAGCTCTCTATCAAGAACCCTTTTACGAGCCTGTTGAACTCCTCGGATTCGTGAGTGTTGTTGAGTACTTCCTTGACGATACGCGGCTGCTCCAACGGGCGCTTGCCGCTGTTTGAATGGTTGGTGTCTATTATCGCCGCAGGATTTTTAAGACCCTGTTTGGCGTACATATCGCTGAGGCGTATGACGTCTTCGTAGTGATAGTTGGATATATTGTTGCCGTACACGTCCACCGCGCCGCGGAGCACCGCGTGAGCGAGCTCGTTACCGCCCGTCTTGACCTGCATGCTTCTGTACTTGAATTCATTTGGTATCTGCACGGCGTAAATTGAATTTAACAGTATCGACAGGCTTCCGTTCATCGGGTTTTTTATGCCTACGGGCACATCAATACCGCTCGCGACGAGCCGGTGCATCTGATCCTCGGACGAACGCGCGCCCACCGCAATATAGCCCAAAACGTCTTCGATATAATCGAGATTGTCGGGATACAGCATTTCGTCCGCGGCAAACAGTCCGCTTTCCTTTATGACGCGTATATGCATTTTGCGCAATGCAAGTATGCCGCCCTGAATATCGGTCGCGCTGTTATGCGGATTCGGGCTGTGGAACATTCCCTTGTATCCCTCGCCGCGCGTGCGCGGCTTATTGGTATACACGCGCACCAAAACGTATATCTTGTCCTTTACTTTTTCGGCTGTCTTTGCAAGGCGGCAGGCGTAGTCGCAAACGGCTTCTTCGTTGTCCGCGGAACACGGACCGACGATAAAGAGCTTGCGCTTATCCCTGCCCGTAATGATATCCGCTATCTGCTTTTCCGCCACGGCTTTCTTTTGCTTGAGTTCTTCCGGAAACGGCTCGGCTTGACGCACTTCCTCCGCCGACATTATCGATTTGACGTACTTGAACATATATTATCCTTTATCGGTTATCGGTTTTTATCGTTTTCCGTGAGGGCGAGGCGCAGTTCTTCGCGGTTGGTGCGCACCACCGAAAGCGTGGAGCAAAGGAACTTTTCCGTTTCTTTAAACAGATTGTCCAGGTGCTCTTTAGTGCGCAAAATAAGGTTGTCGCACTGCGTGTACGCATTTTCTATTATCTGCTTTGCGGCGGACTGCGCGTTTTTTACCACCTCTGTTTCCGCCGTGAGCTTGTTCGCCTTTTCCTCGGCGGCTCTTATGGTGTTTTTTGCGACCACATCCGCATTGGACAGTATCTCTTTGCGCTTTTGCTTTACGTACTCCGCTTCCCTGAACGAATCGGGCAGCGTGCGAGAAAGCTTGTCGCAAAGATCTGAACACAGCGCCAAATCGGGCTTTTTTGAAAATAACCCTTTTCCGCCGCTGAGCTGCTCTTTGAGCTTATCCAAAATTTCGAGCGCGTCTAATTGCTCTTGCATACCGAACCTCCCATCGATCTAACGATGACTATTTCTGTCAATTTATCTTTTTGCCGCGGTTTTTCCGCCGTATATATCGCATACCGCCGAGTACGCGTCCGCCACGACATACCCGTTGGGGATATTGCCGAGCGCCGCAAGCTCTCGCACCGTTGTGGAAGAAACATGCATGAGCTCGGGAAGCGTAAAAAAGTGCGCCGCATCGACGCCGCACAGCGAGCGATAAACGCTGCACAGCTCGCGCTCGTATTCAAAGTCGCGCGTGTTGCGTATGCCGCGCACCAGCACGCATTTTTCTCCCGAGTTTACGCTCGCGACGACGAAATCGGAGAGCAATCCGCTAAACGGCACGACTTCGACGCCGCAAAGACCGGGAACCGACAGCTCCGCTATCTTGACCCTGTCCGAAAGCGACGCGGTCTTTTTGCCCGTATCCGCGGCGACGGCTATCGTAAGCGCGCCGAAAACGCTCAATGCGCGCTCCGCGACATTGCGATGTCCCGTCGTGAACGGATCAAACGTCCCCGCGAATATTGCTTTCATTGTCACCTCGCGTAATTATTTCGAGCGCCGTAATGCCGAAAACTCTACGGTCTATTATACAGTCTTTCGGCACATTTATCAAGTCATTTGAACTATTATGTTCGATTATTATTGTGCCGCCGCCGTCTGTCATGCCGTATCTTAAGAGCGTGTCGAGCGCGACCTGCGCATATCCGCTTTTGTACGGCGGATCGCAAAATATCACGTCGAATTTGTCGTTGCGAAGCAATCGAAGCGCGCGTCTGAAATCGCCGCGAATGAGCTTGCGACTTTCGATTTTGAGCTTGTCCAGATTGGCGATGACGTTTGCCGTGTTCATATCGACGAATACGCAAGATGCCGCGCCGCGCGACAGCGCTTCTATACCGATAGCGCCGCTTCCGCAAAACAAATCCAAAAATCTCGCGCCCTTGACCGCGCCCTTCGATTCCAGGATGGAAAACAGACTGCCTTTTACCATATCGGCGGTGGGTCGCACTTCGCCGTGCGGCGATATTATATTAGCGCCTTTGTATTTACCCGAAATTACTCGCATGCTTAAAAGTATATCACTTTACTTTCGGTAACGCAACAATCGAGCGGCACATCGCTCGGATACGGCTCGAATTCGCACTGCTGACAGTCAAAAGCAAGGCCCATTTTATATATATTGCGATGTGCGGCAAAAAATCTGTCGTAACATCCTTTTCCGTAACCGATACGCTGTCCGTTTTTATTGAAGCCGAGCAGCGGTGTTACGTTGATATCTATATCGTCGCCGTCGCAAGCGTCGCCGTAAGCGCCGAGCGGAAGATTTCCGTAAAAATCGGGCTGCGCGAGCTCCGCAAGTCGCCGCGGCGTGATAACTCCGTCTTTCGTGTACGGCACATACACCCGTGCGCCGCGCTCCGAAAGCCGTTCTATAAGCGGCACAGTGCAAACTTCCGCACCTATCGATACGTACACGAGCACATTTCCGCGGATAAGCGGCAAAGCAAGCTCGCAAATGCGCTCCGACAGCGCAAGCTTGTCCGCGACCGCCGCGCGGCGCAGTTTCAGCTCGCGCCGAAGCTCCGCTTTTCTATATGTAAATTCGTTCGGCTCTGCCATTGAATCCCGTAAGCACCTCGTAAATTATCGTTCCGTAACAGTCCGCCAAGTATTCGGCATCGGACTTTTCCTCTATCAGATATGCGTACTCGCCGACTCTGCAACGTATATCGGTGACGTCTATCATGCATAGGTCCATGCACGGCATACCGACTATCGGGCATTTTACGCCGCGCACTCTCATGTACATGGGCTTTTCGCACCGCCTGAGCCCGTCGGCATAGCCGCACCGCACTGTCGCTATGTACGAATCGCGATCCACCGTGTGATCGCCGTAGCCGACGTGCCCGCCCTTGCATACTTTAAAAACCGATACTATCTTAGCTCGCGCCTTCATGCATATGTCCATGCCGTCGGCATATCCGTACATCGCTATGCCGCAACGCACCGCGTCGTAAAGCTCCGCGTTACGCATATCGAGCGCGCACGAACAGTACAAATGCCGACGTTTTTGCAATATCGCGTCGCCCGTAAGCCTGTCGAACTCGCGCGACTGCGCTTCCGCCGACCGCACTCCGTCGTACAGGTGCGAGTACACCGACCAAGGTCTTACGCCGTACATGCGGCACAGCGACTTGATAGCCTCCATCTGTTTTTCGTTAGCGCCGAGCCTGTTCATTCCGGTGTTGACCGCCACCGAAAAATTGCGGCAGCCGCTCTTGAGCAAGCTCCCGAGCCGGCACGCGTCGAAGACCGTGGGAATGACGTTCGGCTCTGTCTTACGCAAAAACGGCGCTATCTCGCCGCCCAGCACGAGCACCGGCTTTTTTACTATCGGCGCTATCTCCGCCGCTTCCTCGTACGTAGCGACCAAAAACCAATCGACGAGCGGCTCTATATAACAGACTATCGCCGCGCCGTGACCGTACGCCTGCGACTTGACTACCGCGCAAAATCCGTTTCCGGTCAGAGCGCGAAACCGCCTTATATTGTGTCGCAAACGCGACAGATCTATTACGAGCTGCATTAAAATTTGTATATGCGCTCGCTTTCGATCGTGTGAATATCAATACCCGGGCGGTTCTTTGTCTTTCAGTTTTTTAAAGGACGAAGCTATGCGCACCTTAGCTTTATCGAACACGGTCTTGTCGGACTTTGCCGCGCTTTCAGTCGGCGCCGGCTCGTTTTCGAACCTGCAGGACTCCGTTACGACGGTTATTCCGTCGCCGTCGATCTTGATAAGACCGTCGCCGCAGATCGCGCTCATGCCGAGCACGGACGTTTTGAACTCTATGCGCCCTGCGGAAAGCGAAACTATCCTCGGCATCGCGCCGTGCAAAAAACCGATCTTTCCGTCGGGTGCGTACGCCGCGAAATATTCTATCTCGCCCGAATAAAATTCGCGCTCGGGCGTTATTATGCGAAAGCGGAACGCGCTCAATCGTTTGCCTTCTCCTTTACCTCGTCGAGATCGCCGACCATGTAAAACGCGGACTCTGGATATCCGTCGGCTTCGCCTTTAAGTATGGCGGAAAAACATTCGAGCGTGGTTTTGAGCGGCACGTACCGCCCTTCCATTCCCGTAAAGTTTTTACCCACAAAAAGAGGCTGGGAGAAAAAGCGTTGTAATTTGCGCGCACGGTGTACGAGAGCTTTGTCCTCCTCGGACAGTTCGTCCATACCGAGTATGGATATTATGTCGGAAAGATCGCTGTATCGCTGCAATGTTGCTTGAACGCCGCGCGCCGTATCGTAATGCTTAGCGCCGAGAATGGATCTTTCGAGTATCCTGCTGGTGGACTGCAACGGATCGACAGCCGGATATATGCCCTGTTCCACGATCTTGCGGCTCAAAACCGTGGTCGCGTCGAGATGCGTAAATATAGCCGCCGGCGCGGGGTCGGTCAAGTCGTCGGCAGGAACGTAAACCGCCTGTATGGAGGTGACTGAGCCGTTTTTAGTCGTTGCTATGCGCTCCTCGAGCGCGCCGAGCTCCGTTGCGAGCGTGGGCTGATATCCGACTGCGGACGGAAGCCTGCCGAGCAGTGCGGACACTTCCGAGCCGGCTTGAACAAACCGGTATATATTGTCTATAAACAGCAACACGTCCTTATTCATCTCGTCGCGGAAGTATTCGGCGACGGTAAGTCCCGTGAGCGCCGTACGCATGCGCGAGCCGGGCGGCTCGTTCATCTGTCCGAAAACGAGCGCAGTCTTATCCAAAACGCCGCTCTCGGTCATATCGACTATCATTTCCTGACCCTCGCGACTGCGTTCGCCTACGCCCGTAAATATGGAATATCCGCCGTGCTTTGTCGCAACATTGTGGATAAGCTCCATAATGAGAACGGTCTTGCCGACGCCTGCGCCGCCGAAAAGCCCTATCTTGCCGCCGCGAAGGTACGGAGCAATGAGGTCGATAGCTTTTATGCCCGTTTCCAACACCTCGACGCCCGAACGCTGTTCGTAAAACTCGGGCGCTTTTCGGTGAATCGATCTGTGCGCTTCCGCCGCTATTTCGCCCTTGCCGTCTATAGGCTCGCCGAGGACGTTCATAACTCTGCCGAGAACGCTCTCGCCCACGGGCACGGAAATTGCGTGTCCCGTTCCGTATGCGCGCATGCCGCGCGATAATCCTTCCGTCGGCTCGAGCGCAATGCACCGCGCCGTGGACGGCGGTATATGGCTCATGACTTCGAGCGTGACTATTCCGTCCGCCGCCGCCTGCGAAATCGCTCCGCTCGCAATGATATCGCGCGTGTCCACAATTATCTTTTCGTAGATCTTGGGCATACGCGTTTCAAACTTCACATCTACGACGGGACCGAGCACCACGCTCACCGTTCCTGCATTAAGTTCTCTTTTCATTGCGTATCTCCTTGCTTGCCGAATGTATGCGACGAAGAAATTATTTCGGTTATCTGTTCAGTGACGGCGCTCTGGCGCGCTCTGTTATACTCCACGGACAGCCGCTCTATCGTTTCGTCCGCATTTTTGGTCGCCGCCGCCATCGCCGCACGGCGCGCGCTGTGTTCCGCCGCCGCGCTGTTTAACAGCGCATCGTAAACTGCGGCGCTCAAATATATTGGGAGCAGTTTTTCAAAAGCCTCGATAGGCGTCGGCTCGACGCTCATTCGCCCTAAGCCCGACACATTGCCGTCCATTTCGAGCGGAAGCGGCAAAAGTTGTATAGACGAAGCCTGCCACACCGCGCGCGTGACGAGCCGCGTATAGACGAGCGTAACTCTGCATACATCGCCGCGGTACGCCGAGAATATCGCCGACGCTATGCGCTTTGCGTTTTCATAATTCGGTTCTGCGACGACACTCGAAAAAGACAGGTCTGCGGCGGCGGAATTTTTATAGCGCTCCGCCGACATCTGCCCGACGGGTATGATTGTTGTGTGCGCGTCCGAAATGCCGTCTGCGACGCGAAAAATATCGTGATTAAATCCGCCGCACATTCCTTTATCGGAAGATATCGCAACAACTATATTTTTCCCGTCGTCATTGCGCTTTAAATATGCGCCGAGCTCCGCGCCGTAGCGCTCCGCAATGCCGTACACGGCAGAGCGCAATATATCCAGATAGTCGCAATAGCTATCGTGCCGCTCGAGCGCCTTGCGCATTTTCGCTACAGATATAGTTTCCATTGCGCCCGTTATTTGACGGGTCTGTTTTATGACAGCTATTCGCCGCTTGATTTCCGAAAGATCGTTCACGATCGACCTCTATCGGGCAGAAGCTTTGGAGTTGTTCATAAAATACAGCGAGTATTCCGTCACCGCGTCGTCTATTTTAATACCCATATCCATCGTTATTTCACCCGTTTTCGCCAGCTCGTCTATAAGACTGCCGTATTCGATATCGAAAAACTTGATGAACCCGTTTTTAAACTCGGTTATGCGATTGACGGGTATATCTTTGAGCAATTCTTTTACCGTAATGTACAAAAGCACCGCCTGATGCTCCGCGCGCATGGGCGAATGTACGTCTTGCACGAGCATTTCCGTCGTGCGCTTGCCCTGTTCGAGCATGCGCGCCGTGGTGTCGTCCAGCTCCGTGCCGAACTGCGAAAACACGGCGAGCTCGCGATATTGCGAAAGATCGATACGCAGTTTTCCCGCGACTTTTTTCATCGCTTTAGTCTGCGCGCTCGACCCGACGCGCGAAACGGAAAGTCCGACGTTGACCGCAGGGCGCATGCCTGCGTTGAACAGCTCGCTTTCCAGATATATCTGTCCGTCCGTTATGGAGATAATATTGGTAGGTATATACGCGGAAATATCGCCTGCGAGTGTTTCCACTATCGGAAGCGCGGTCATCGAGCCGCCGCCGAGCTCCGGCGAAAGCTTTGCCGCGCGCTCCAAAAGCCGCGAATGTAAGTAGAATATATCGCCCGGGTACGCTTCCCTTCCCGACGGGCGTTTTAACAGCAGGCTCATGGCGCGATACGCTACGGCGTGCTTGCTTAAGTCGTCGTAGACTACGAGGACGTCCTTGCCCGAATACATAAACTCCTCGGCTATGGCGCACGCCGCGTACGGCGCTATATACTGGAGCGGAGCGCTGTCGCGCGCCGTTGCGCTTACGACCACGGTGTAGTCCATAGCGCCGTGCTCCGAAAGCGTGTTTACGAGCGCGGATACAGTAGACGATTTCTGTCCTATCGCGCAATAAACGCATAGGACGCCTTTGCCCTTTTGATTTATTACGGTGTCTATGGCGATAGACGATTTGCCCGTCTGTCTGTCGCCGATTATAAGTTCGCGCTGACCTCTGCCAATAGGCACCATCGAATCGACTGCAAGAAGCCCTGTCAGCATGGGCGTGTCCACCTTGGCGCGGTCTTTGATAGCCGGCGCCGGCGCTTCTATAGGTCTGTACTTTTCGGGGATAAAATCGCCGAGCCCGTCCACCGGCTTGCCGAGCGGGTTTACTACTCGCCCGAGCAGTTTTTCTCCGACGGGAACGGAAACTATCATGCCCGTTGTCTTTACGAGCATGTGCGCGGAAACCTTGTCGTCGTCGTCCAAAACGATAGCGCCGACACTCCCTTCTTCCAAACTCAAGACTATCGCCTGCGTGCCGTTTTCCACGCGCAACATCTCGCCGTACTCGGCTTGCGAAAGCCCGTTGCACATTATTACGCCGTCGCCGCAAAACTCCACGCTTCCGGCGTGGCGCACGTCGTACGATTTATCGTAGCCGGAAACGATCTTGGAAAGTTCTTTATCGACGCTCTTTTTTATTTCCGGCGCAGTGATATCCGCCGTCACGCGCTCCGCCGCGCCGTCAGATGTATCGGCGGTGCGAGCAGCAATTTTTTTGCGACCTTTGCGCTTGGGAAGCGACGCCGCCTCGATAAAGCTCTCGTTTATCAAAAATCCGGTGTCTATCTTATCTATCTGCGAGCGTATCGTGCCGTCGTAAAACTTGTCGCCGTCCACAACGAGTACGCCGCCGAGCAGCGCTTTGTCTATCTTGTAGACAAACTCTATGCTTTCGCCCTTGTGCTTTGCGGAAAAGAGCTTTTCCACGCGCTTGACCTGAGCTGCGGACAGCTCGGCAGCCGACGTCACCTCGATCACACGGGCGTTCATCAATCGTTCTCCCAATCGGAAAGCACCTGCTCTATGAGCTTGGAGTTATCGTCCTGCGATATTTCGCGCTCCAAAAGTTTTTGCGCTATCTGGACAGCCAATCTGTTTACGCTGTCCCTATACTCCGTTTTTAACTGCTCTTTTTGCGTTGCCGCGTCCTTGTTGGCGGCGGCGATTATAGCGCGCGCCTGCTCCTGCGCTTCCTCCAATACGGCTTGCGCCTTTTTTTCCGCAGACTCTGCGACTTCCGCGGCGACCTTGGCGTTTTCTATTTTCATTTCCGCGACCATCTTGTCGTATTCCGCCTTGGTGTTTTCGCTTTCCTCTTTCAAGCGCTTATTCTCGTCGCAGATATCGTCCAAGCTCTTGCGCTTGTTTTTGAGCATTCTTTTAACGGGCTTGTACAGCACGAGCACAAGCACCGTCACGAGTATCACAAAATTGCCGAGATAAAACAGCAGCGCCCAGCCGTCAAGACCGAGCATCTCGAAAATATCAGCCGAAAGCAAAGATAACATAGCTTGCCTCCGATCTTACATTATTACCAACATTATCGCTATAAACAGACCGTAAATTGCGGTAGTTTCGCAGAACGCAAGGCCTATAAAAAGCGTAGAGCGTATCTGCTTATGCGCTTCCGGCTGGCGCGCTATACCCTCCACCGCTTTGCCCGTGGATATGCCCATGCCGAGTCCGGCGCCTATGCACGACAGCGCGGCTATACCTGCGCCGAGCGCGGCAATCGATCCCTCGATGCCTAAGAAAGAAACGAGCGTAACTATTGCACTTACAAACATCTGCATAATGATCTCCTTTTGCCTATTCCAAAGCTTCGTTTATGAAGTTCATTGACAAAAACATGAATACGTAAGACTGAATGAGCGCGTGAAAAAGCGTGAACAGCGGCTCGAGCGCCGCGGGCAGTACGTACGGGCAGAACGCGTACACGATCTCCATTATCAAATATCCGGAAAACACGCTGCCGAAAAGTCGCAACGCCATGGAGAACGGCACAACGCAATCGGTTATCAACGGAATGACGGTAGCGTAATGCTTAAATCTGCGCGCCCTGCCGTGCAAAAAGCCGACGGTAAAGACGACCGCAAACGTCGTAACGCCGAAGACCAGATCGCAATTAAGATCGCTAAGAGGCGACCGCAACCCGAAAAGCTCTATCAGCACGCCGAACATTATAAACGCCGACGCGCCGAAGTACAACGGACCGACCAGCTTGGAATATTTGTCGGTAAGTTCGCGCGAATCGGTATCGAACATCGACACCGCGTACTCCAACGCAACTCGCAATCCCGAAACGTGCGTCACGTCTTTTTCCCAACGCGGCAACAAAAATACGCGCACGACGACAGCGAATACGACAAGAACCGCCGTCACAACGCATGACGAAAGCATTGTCACGGTAAAATCGAAGCTGCCTGCGCTATAAAGCACCTTAGGTGCGATCTCGGGAGTTTCCAACGTCATTTCAATAAATTATAATATCACTTAACGACGTCAAATGCAACTGTTTTGCCGCGCAAAATTTTTTAAATTCTATCTGCAATTCAGATAGCTGTCGAACGCATTGATTATATGATTGACCTTTTTATCCCGTAAATACACTTCAATTATGTCGAATCTCACGGGGACGTCGAACAGTCCGAAGCGCTTGATATACTGCGACGTAATTTGAGATATCTTGCGCACCTTTTCGTATCCCACCGCTTCCGCAGGCGTGCCGTATTCGAGCGAAAGGCGCGACTTTACTTCGACGGATATCAGCGTCTTGTCGTCGGTGGCAAAAATATCCACCTCGCCTATGTCTGTCGTGTAGTTGCGGTCGAGTATCCTGTATCCGTGCGTTTCCAGATACCGTACCGCCAAGTCTTCGCCCTCTTTTCCGTGCGCATTGACGCGCTTTTTGCGTGATTTGCCGAACATATCAGTCCTCGAACATCGTAATTTGCTCTGTTATTTCGCCGTCTGTGACGTACTTTTTTATAAAGGTGCGACGGTGTTGCGGGCATGCGCCGAACTTTTGTATGGCTGCGATATGCTCCGCCGTTCCGTAGCCCTTATTGCGCGCAAAACCGTACTGCGGATACTGCGCGTCGAGCTTTTGCATGTATCTGTCGCGAGTGACTTTCGCCACTATGGACGCCGCCGCGACTGAATAGCTTTTTGCGTCGCCTTTTATCACCGAGCTGTACGGTATATCGATATCCAAGCCCTTGACAGCGTCCACGACCGCGAACTGCGGCTTATTTTTAAGCCCTTCGACCGCTTTTTTCATGCCGAGCTTTGTCGCGCGCAGAATATTTATTCTGTCCACAGTTTCGCAATCTATCAAAACGACGCAATAATCGGCTACGGCGGTAATTTTGTCGAACAGTTCTTCGCGCATTTTTTCGCTGAGCTTTTTGCTGTCGTTTATGCCGATAATGGGTATATCGAGCGGCATTACGCATGCGCACACCGAAACGGGACCGGCAAACGGACCGCGGCCCGCTTCGTCTATGCCGCAAAGCACATCGCAGTGAAGCGATCTGTCGAATTCCATAAGCCGCAACGTGTTTTGCAGTCGCAAAGCTTCCGCACTACTCATTTGCTTGCTCCAATGCGATCTTACCCAGCCTGCCTTTTCGGAAGTCGTCCAACAGCGCCGCCGCGGCGCGCTCCGTATCCCACTCGCCGCCGCGCGCTCTGTAGCCGCGGACGCGCGCGATCTCGTTTAGTCCGTCTTCGCCTATATCCGTTCCGAAACGCTTGCCGAGAATGTTTCCGTCAATGCCGTTTAGCCGTGCGATCAACGCGACGGCAAGCTCCGAAACGTCCAAAACCTCGTCTTTGACGCTGCCTATTATCGCGAGGTTTTCCCCGACCGTTCTGTCAGTAATTTTGGGGTACAGCGTGCCCGGAGTGTCAAGCAAATCGAGTGTTTCGTCCACGCGCGCCCAAGTGACCGAGCGCGTAACGCCGGCGCGGTTTCCGGTAACGAGCCGAGCTTTTCCACACAGCAGATTTATCAGCGTTGACTTGCCTGTATTTGGCACGCCTATTACCATTGCGCGCGCGTGCACGTTAAGTCCGCGCTTGCGCTGTCTTTCAAAAACGAGCGCGCACGCCTTGCGTATAGCGCCGAGAAGTTTTTTGCGGAAATTCGCGTCCGTCGCGTTTATCGCAACAGCGTAATTGCCGCCGACAGACAGTTTTGTTATCCATTCGTTCGTCACCTGCTCGGGCGCAGTATCGGCTTTGCCGAGCACGTACACGACGGGAACGTTCAACATTCTGTCGAAGTTCGGATTAAAGCACGAACGGACCGCGCGACTGTCCAACACGTACACGACGCAATCGCACGACTTGAGATTGCTCTCGATCTCGCGCGTGGACTTTGCCATGTGCCCGGGAAACCAATTAATCTCCATCGTTGCCGCCTTTGTCCGTCGCCAAAAGATCGGAGCGGCGCTCCGCAGTGATCCGCATGCTTTGAGCCTTGCGAAACTTATCTATTTCCTTATGATTGCCGCCGAGCAATACGTCGGGGACTTTAAGACCCATAAATTCCTGCGGCCGCGTGTACTGCGGATACTCCAAAAGTCCGCTGCTGAAGCTCTCGTCCTCATGCGAAAGCGAACTTCCGAGCACGCCGTCCACAAACCTCGCCGCGGCGTCGATAACGACCATTGCGGCAAGCTCTCCGCCCGACAGCACATAATCGCCTATGGAGATTTCGCGGTCTATGCAAAGGTCGATGACGCGCCTGTCTATGCCCTCATAGTGACCGCATAATATGAGCAGTTTATCGACCTTGCCGAGCTCGCGCGCGGTCGCGTCGCAAAGCTTTTCGCCCTGCGGCGACATGTATATGCGCAGATATTCGTGTTCGGGATCGACTGCGGTTATGCAGTCGTAAACGGGCTGCGGCGTCATCAGCATGCCTGCGCCGCCGCCGTACGGCGTATCGTCGCACTTGCCGTGCTTATCCTTGGAGTATCGGCGTATGTCCACCGCCTCGAAATCGAGCACACCGTTTTTGATAGCCCTGCCCATTATGCTCTCTTGCATACAGTCGAACATCTGCGGAAACAGCGTCAAAGCTTTAATCTTCATACACCGCTACCTCCGCGAGCCTATCTCTATCGACGGTGAGAGTTTTCTTGTTTTCGTCGAAACGCGGGCACAATGCTTTGACAAACGCAAACGTCATGCCTTTCCCGTCCGCACACCCCACTGAAAATACGTCCGCGGCGCCGTATGAATCCACACCCGTTATCGTGCCAATGTTGTCCGAGCCGTCCGCGCTTGCGGCGACGAGCTGCGAACCGACGATATCCGCGACGAAAAACTCCCCGTCGGACAGCGGCACGGCGGCCGCTCTGTCTATGCTTATAAGCTCGCCGCGCAATGTTTCTGCAGCATTGCGGTCGTCGTAGCCGACGAACTTTACAAAGACGCCGCCGCCGACTGTGCGCACGTTTTCCACGCGCAGATCGCGATTGCCGACGCGCATGACTTTGAGCACGCAAAAGCGCGACGGGTCGTCGGTCAACGGATTGACCTTAACTTCGCCGCGCACTCCCTGCGGTTTCGATATTTTTCCTATCGTTATCAATTACTCGTCTATCTCTACGGTGCAATTTCTTCCGAGCTTGACGGAAGCGGCTTTGACCAAAGAGCGGATCGACTTGATTATTCTGCCCTGTTTACCGATAACTTTGCCCATGTCGTCTTTTGCGACCTTGACGACTATCACGTCGCCGTCCTCGGTAACGGACACCTGCTCTTTATCGTCCACCAACGACGTAACAAGATACTTGACAAGCTCCGTCATAGTAATTATTCCGCCTTCTTTTTCTTATCGACTTTGGTCTTTTGCGTAGACTTTTTGGTTTCGAGCGCGCCGGCTTTGACCAAAAGCGCACGAACGGTGTCCGTGGGCTGAGCGCCGTTTTTGAGCCATTGCTTGGACTTGTCCACGTCGAGCTTGAGCCCGTCCTCGATATGCGGATCGTACGTGCCGAGCACTTCGATAAACCGTCCGTCGCGCGGCGAGCGCGAATCGGCGACGATTATGCGATATACGGGGAACTTGTGATCGCCCATGCGAGTGAGTCTGATTTTTACCATGATTTTCTCCTTAAGAAAGATATTTTTTCGCGGTCCGCGTTTTATCTGAACCGACGCTTTTGACGTATGATCTTTTGTTGCATTTGCGGCATTTTGCCCGAGTTTGCGACCTTTATCATCTCTTTGGTCTGGTCGTACTGCTTTAAGAGCGCGTTGACCTCTTGCACGCTGGTGCCGCTTCCCGCGGCAATGCGCTTGCGGCGCGAGGACTTAATTATTTCGGGATGCGCGCGCTCGTTGGGCGTCATGGAAAGTATTATGGATTTGTACTTGCCTATGCGCTCGTCTATCTGCTTGGAATCGACGTTGGCTTTGTTCATGCCGGGGATCATAGCAACGACTTCGTTTATATCGCCCATTTTGGCGAGCGACTTGAACTGCGTCAAAAAGTCCTCGAGCGTGAACTTGTTTTCGCGCAGACGCTTTTCCATTTTTTTCATTTCCTCTTCCGAAACGGCTTCCTGCGCCTTTTCGATAAGAGTGAGCACGTCGCCCATGCCGAGTATGCGCGACGCCATGCGGTCGGGATAGAACGGCTCGATGTCGCCCGATTTTTCGCCCGTGCCGCAGAACTTTATGGGCTTGCCCGTTACGGAGCGTATGGAAAGCGCCGCGCCGCCGCGAGTGTCGCCGTCGAGCTTGGTGAGGATAACGCCCGTTATATCGAGCTGCTCGTTGAAAGTTTTTGCTACGTTTACGGCGTCCTGACCGGTCATCGCGTCTACGGTGAGCAGTATTTCCGCGGGCGCAGTCTTTTGCATTATCTCTTTCAGCTCGTTCATGAGCTGTTCGTTTATGTGGAGACGCCCTGCCGTATCGATTATAACGGTGTCATGACCGAGCCGCTCCGCCTCCTTTACAGCCGCGGCGGCGATCTTTACGGGATCGCCCGTGCCTTTTTCAAACACAGGAAGATTGACTTTTTTGCCTACTACCTGAAGCTGATTGATTGCCGCCGGACGATACACGTCGCACGCGGCGAGCAGAGGTTTTTTGCCCTGCTTCGCGAGATAACTGCCCAGCTTTCCACAAAACGTCGTTTTGCCTGCGCCCTGCAAACCGCACATCATGATAACGGTCGGCGGCTTGGGCGACACTTCGAGCTTGGAATTGGTCGAGCCCATGAGGGCGATAAGCTCGTCGTTGACTATTTTTACTACTTGCTGTCCGGGAGTGAGCGACTTAAGCACTTGCTCGCCCACCGCCTTTTCGGATACGCGCGCGACAAAATCCTTGACGACGGCGTAGTTGACGTCCGCCTCGAGCAGCGCTATGCGTATTTCGCGCATTGCCTGTTTGATGTCGCCTTCGGTCAGCTTGCCGCGCGACGTGATCTTGGAAAACACGTTGCCCAGCTTTTCCGCAAGCGAAGAAAATAAACCCATTTTACTACCTCTTTATTGCCGCAGCTCCGCGGCGATACGGTCTACGGTCGATCGCGCCGCCGATATATCCGAAGCGATCTGCTCCGAAAGAAGATCCAGCTCGCCGATCAGCCTGTCCGAAAGCTCCACATAACCTATTTTGCTCTCGTACCGCCTAAGCTGCTTTTCCGCCTGCTTGATACTGCAAAGCGCCGCCTGCCGCGTTATGCCGAAGTTTTCCGCTATTTCGGCGAGCGACAGATCGTCGTCGTAGTAAGCGCGAACAAGCTCGAGCCTATGATCGGTCAACAGCGCGCCGTAAGCGTCGCACAGCCTGCTTATGCTGAGATCTTTCGACATAAAACATATCGGTGTAAAGTAAAATTACTTTACACCGATATTATAACCCATAGTTATATAAATTGCAAGCGTTTTAGATAAGATATTTAAATTTGTCAGTCGCCCATTATTCCGGCAACGAAGTCGTCGGCGTCGAAGTCCTCGAGATCGTCAATGCTTTCGCCGACGCCCACGTACACTACGGGCACGGCGAGCTCGCCGGCTATCGCGAGCACCACGCCGCCCTTTGCCGTGCCGTCGAGCTTGGTGAGAATTATTCCGTCTATATCGATAGCCTCGTTGAATATATCGACCTGCGAAATGGCGTTTTGCCCTGTCGTCGCGTCGAGAACGATATAATTCAGCACCATTGCGTCCGGCAGCTCGCGCTCGGTGACGCGCGCTATCTTTTTCAGCTCCTCCATGAGGTTCTTTTTATTATGAAGTCTGCCGGCGGTGTCTATGAGCAGCACATCGCCGTTTTTGCTCTTTACGCTTTGCGCCGCGTCGTACACGACAGCCGCAGGATCCGCGCCCTCGGCGTGTTTGATTATGCGAACGCCTGCGCGCTCCGCCCACACCGAAAGCTGATCGGAAGCGGCGGCCCTAAACGTGTCCGCGGCGGCTATGGTTACGGTCTTACCCTGCGATTTGAATTTTTTTGCGAGCTTACCTATGGCGGTGGTCTTGCCCACGCCGTTTACGCCCGACAGCATAATGACGAGCGGATATTCGTATTCCGGCTTTTCGTTTTCTTCCAAAAGCTCGACGAGTATATTTTTCAGCAGGTCGCGCACTGTAGCCGTGTCGCGCACATGATGTTTATCTATCTCGTCCTTTAGCCTATCCATGACCGTGTCGGTGGTTTCCGCGCCGATATCGGACGTGAGCAGCGTTTCTTCCAGCTCGTCGTAAAACTCGTCGGTCAACACGCCGCCGGTGAACAGCTTATTAAGCTTATAGGCTATCGCCTCTTTTGTGCGCTTCAGCCCTTCTTTTATCTTGGAAAACAAGCCCATGAGGACACTCCGTACCCTTTAGTGTTGTTCTGCGGGAATGGACACCGCCGATTTTATAGCTTCGGAAAGGCGCACGGAAACTATTTTGGAAACGCCCGGCTCCTCCATAATGACGCCGTACAGACAGTCCGCCTTCTCCATAGTCGGTTTTCTGTGCGTGATAACGATAAGCTGCGTTGCGGCGGAAAACTTTTTGAGCGCCGTCGCCACTCTGTCCGTATTGGCATCGTCGAGCGCCGCCTCTATCTCGTCCAGCAGACAGAACGGCATGGGACGGAGCTTGAGTATGGCAAAAAGTATGGCTATCGCCGTAAGCGTTTTTTCTCCGCCCGACATCTGCGAAAGGGTTTGAATATTTTTTCCGGGCGGCTGAGCCTTTATCTCCACACCGCAAAGGAGCGGATCTTCGTTTTCCGTAAGCTCGAGATCGGCGGAACCGCCCTCGAAAAGGTCTTTGAATATCTCACGGAAATTGGCGCGTATCTTTTCGAAACAAGCGTTGAAGTCCTGAGCCATCTTTTCGGATATCTCGTTGATGACCTGCTCCTCGCCGGCAAGGCTTTTGACGATGTCGTCGCGCTGCAACTCCATATCGTGATATTTTTTGAGCAGTTCCTGCGATTCCTCTACGGCATTCTGATTGACGTTGCCGAGATTGGCTATATTGCGGCGCAATTTGCCCATCTCGATGTTTCCGTTTTCCGGATCGTAGTTTTCATCCTTGTACTGCAGACACTGCTCGTAGCTGAGTTCGTACTCCTCGCTGACGCGGCTTTGCAAAGCGTCCATATCCAGATCGACGCTGTTGAGCTTTCCGCTCTTTTCGTATTTCTTTTCGGTGAGCTTGCCTATCTCGTCGCTTATGGCAAGGCGCGACTTGTCGGTTTCGACCGCCTTGTTGTTTAGGTCTTCCTTGTACTTGGACAGATCGTCGAGCTTGGCGCCGAGCTCCTCGCGACGCGCGTCGTTGCCGCTCGATCCGCTGCCGGAAAGCTCGGAAATCTTATCGTTGAGACCCTGCGTCTTGCGGTTGTTGTCGAGTATAGCCATATCGTTTTCTTCGATACGCTTCGACGTGTACACCATCTCGCTCTTAAGCCTTGCAATGTCGTTTTTGAGCGTATTGAGGTCCATGTTCAACTTCAGATTTTGAACATTTCTTTCGGAAACGCTTTCGCGTAGCTTGTCACATTCGGCGCGCAAAAGCTCAAATTCTTTGCGGCTTTTGTCGTCCTCCTCGCGCACTTCGGGAGCGATATCGTCCTGGGTTTTTTCCACTGCGTCGAGGTCGGCGGCGATCGCTTCGATGCGCGACGCGATCATGCGCACGGCGCTTTCGTCGCTTTCCACCGAACGTTCGAGCGAGTCTGCCTCGTCTATATAGGCGGCATACTCGGTATTTTTCGACGCTTCCGCAAGGTCGTACTCGTGGATATCTTTCGACAACGCGCGCAGATAGTTTATGTTTTCCACGTTTTCGTGCGCAAGCGTTTCGCGCTCCGACTGCATTGACTTAATGCGGCTATCGAGTTCGTCGATATGCGCCGCGTTCTCTTTAAGCTCGCGCTCATAAGCGAAAACATTGAGCGATTCCGCCTTTTTGCTTCCGCCCGAAATGGACCCGTGCGGATACACTATATCGCCGTCGAGCGTGACTATCCTAAATGCGTATGAGCTGTCTTTTGCAAGGCGCACCGCCGTATCGATATTGTCCACCACCACCGTTCCGCCGAGCAATCCGCCGATAACAGTGTCGAACATGGGGTCGCAAGCGACTACGCCGGAAGCGACGCCGAAACACCCGTTCCTTGCGAGCAGCGGACGATGACCGGCGTCGAGCTCGCGTGACTTGAAACTCGTCAACGGCAAAAACGTCGCTCTGCCGTATTTATTGGCTTTTAAATGCTCAATAAGGAACTGCGCGTCGCCCTCGTCGCGCGTGACGATATTGCTGACGGCTGAGCCGAGCGCCATTTCTATCGCTGTTTCAAAGCCCTCTTTGACGGTGATTATCTGTCCGACTACGCCCAAAACGGCGTTTTTCAGTTTTTCGTTGTCCTTGGCGTCGTTAAGCAGCCTGCGGACGGGCACGGCATAGCCTTCCATAGACCTTTGAAGATCTATAAGCATCTTTTGACGCGTCGCCAGACCGGAATGTGACTGTTTGACTTCCACGAGCGACGCGTCCAATTCCTTTATGCGCCGTTCGCACTCGTCGTTCTTTACGATCGTCGCTTCTTTAGTCGCGGAAAGCTCCTGCTTTTCGCGCGCGAGTTTTTGAAGCTCCTCGGCAATGCGCTCGCGCGCTTCCGAAACGGCTGCAAGCGTTTCGCGCCGCTCCTCGAGCAGTTTCTTTGCCCGCTCGAGCTGCGCGTTCGCCGCCGCGCGCTCAGCCGTCAGTTCGCCCAAGCTCTGACTGACCGCCGCCCTGTGTTCCATAGCTTCGAGAAGCGCCTTGCGCTCGCGCTCGATACGTTCTTCCTCCGCTTTGACCTTTTCGGAAAGCTCGGTGTATTTTGCGTTTAACGCCTCGTATTCGGCGGTGCCGACGCCGAGCATTTCCGTCTTGCGGTTGAACTCGTCCTGTTTCTGTTCGACGGAAACCGTTATGTTCCTGTAGTTCTCGCTCAGGCGCGAATTCATCTCCTTAAGCGATTCGCTCTGCCTGTTGAGGTTGTCGATCTGCTGCATGTGCAAACGCACCTGCCCGTAGGTCTTTTCCTTGTCTACGGCAAGCTCCATGAGCTCTTTTCTGAACGACTCGATATTTGCGTCTATGGAACGCAGTGTTTCCGTAGCGTTGTTGTATTCGGACGCCGCGTTGTCGTACTTGGCTTGCAGATCGGCTATCTGCACTTCGATATCGCTTATCTCGGTGCTCAACTGCGCCTTTGTTTCCGCGGCGGTTTCGTACTTATTTATGTAAGTATTGATCTCGTGATACTTGAGTTTTTCTTTCAGATCGAAATATCGCCGCGCTTTTTCCGCCTGTTTGGCGAGCGGTTCGAGCTGTTCGGACTGTATTTTCATCGCGTCGTCGATACGCGTAAGGTTGGCGCGCGTCTTTTCGTTTTTGCGCTCCGCCTCTTTTTTCCTAAACTTGTACTTGCTTATGCCGGCTGCTTCCTCGAATATCTCGCGGCGGTCCTCGG
Organism: Roseburia sp.; assembly: GCA_023665905.1. GTDB lineage: Bacteria > Bacillota > Clostridia > Christensenellales > Pumilibacteraceae > Anaerocaecibacter. Next base: position 94,884 of record JAMPDA010000001.1, on the reverse strand, counting down.
GCTTGGAATTAATGAGGTCTGTCACCATGCCCTGACCGATAATGGTGTAGCCGTCGAGCGCAAACCCGGCGTCGCGCATAAGGTCCGAAATATCGCGCAGGCGACACACACTGCCGTTTATGAAATACTCGCTCTGACCGGAACGGAAAAGCTTGCGCGCGATAACGACTTCTTCGTAATCGCACGACGGAAACAGCGACTTGTTTTTGTTGTCGAACGTGAGCGACACTTCGGCGTACGACAAAGAATGGCGCCTTTCGGTACCGTTAAAGATGACGGCTTGCATGCTCGGTCCGCGCAAAAGTTTTGCGGACTGTTCTCCGAGCACCCACCGCACGGCGTCCGCAACATTGCTCTTTCCGCAGCCGTTTGGACCTACGATCGCCGTTATGCCTTCGCCGAACTTTACATCAAGCTTATCCGCAAAGGATTTAAATCCGATCATGGATAGTTTTTTAAACTTCAAAGTGTCTACCTATCGCCCTATGCAAGTAACATATCGGTTCATTATACCACGCGCCGTACGAAAAATCAAACATTTATCCCCGAGTTTACGCGAATTTTATCTAAACGCTTCGCGCGTTACAGCTTAAGCCCTGCAATGACCGCGCGCGCGGCGGCGATAACGGAGTCGTGCTCCTTGCTCGCGCGTCCCGTGTATTTAACTCCGCCGACCTCCGCAACCGTTTCGTACCCGCCCGAAACCTGCGCGGGCGCGGAATAATTTACGGTCATGCCGTGTTTTTGCGCGTATTCGTTCAATTCCGTCCTGCAATCGCGTTCTGGAACGACGTTATTGTAAAACGTGTTTTCCATAAATATCTTGCATGCGTCCATGCCGCCGTCGATGTAGACTGCGCCAATAAGCGCTTCGTATATATCCGACCTGCGTTTTACGGAAAAATTCGCCTTGTCCACGCCTGCGCCGACGCGCAGCAGATCGACAAGACCGTAAAGCTCCACGAGCCGCGAAAGCGGCCATTTGGACACATGCGCGGCACGGAGCTTGGACAGCTCGCCCTCGTCAATATTCGGGTGGAGAAAAAACAGCCACTCCCCGACCAAAAAATTAAGCACGCAATCGCCGAGAAATTCGTATCGCTCGTAGCTTTCGGCGCTCTTGTGCTCGTTGACGTACGACTTATGCGTCAGCGCCGCGGCAAGCGTGTTAGGGTCTTTAAACTTGTACCCGATCACCGCCTGCAATTCCGCCGCAGACTTTACGCTCACTCCGTTTCTCCGCGCTCGACAGCGGCGGATATGCCTTCCGTGATACTTTCGAGTATCTTGTTTTCGTGCATTTTGATTATGTTGGAAATCGACGCTTCCGTGGAAACCTCGTTCGCCGAGCCGTGCATTTTGACTACAAGCTTTTTAACGCCCAAGAACGCGCCGCCGCCGTAAACATGATAATTCATGGACGATTTCAGCGCTTTGAGCGATTTTTTCATAAACAGCGCGCCGATCTTGGACAGCGCGGAGGACATGAGCGCCTGTTTGAGCTTGCCCATTACCATTTTTGCCGTGCCTTCGGTGGACTTTAAAAGCACGTTCCCCGAAAACCCGTCCGTAACTATCACGTCGTAATCGCCCGTGAGCGCGTCGCGAGCTTCCATGTTCCCCACGAAATTCAAAGGCAACTGCTTGAGCAACGGGAACGTCGCTTTTGTGCGCTCGTCGCCCTTTTTATCTTCCGTGCCGACCGACAAAAGCGCGACTTTAGGCTTGTCTATCCCGTACATGGCTTTTACATATATAGACGCCATTACGGCGAACTGCGCCAAGAACTCCGGTTTGGAATCGACGTTGGCGCCGCAATCGGCAATGCACACCGCCTTGCCTTCGATAGCCGTCGGCATGAGCGACGTGAGCACCGGTCTATGCACGCCCTTGAGCCTGCCGACCAAAAGCGTCGCGCCGGTCAACACCGCGCCCGTACTTCCGCCGCTTACAAGCCCTACGGCGTCGCCTGACTCGTTGAGCAGCGAGATAGCCTTTACGAGCGATGAATCGGGCTTTTGCCTTATGGCGTGCGTCGGCGAATCCTCGTTGGTTATAACGTCGGGCGCATGCACCACTTCGATATTTTTCGGCTTTTTGTCACCTAAGCGGCCGTTTATAAAATCGGCGTCGCCGACCAACACCACGGTATAATCGCCGTGCGCTTTGGCGGCATTGACCGCGCCTGCCACCATCTTTTCGGGCGTGTCGCAACCGCCGATATCGACAATAACTTTCATGTTACCTCTTTACCAAAAAATATACCCCGTTGAACGGGGTAATTTTCAGTCGTTGTTCAGATTTTTTACGATCTTTTCTTCGCCGTCGTAGTAGCCGCAATTAGGGCACACACGGTGCGACTGAATAAGCTGATTGCAATGTTTGCATTCAACGAGATTCGGCGCCGACAGCTTCCACTGCGATCCGCGCGTATGCGTACGCTGCTTAGATGTTTTATGCTTGGGGACAGCCATGATCCACCTCCTTGTGTTACAATCAAATTATAACCTATCCGATCACATATGTCAAACATTTTTAAGTAAATAACCGATTTTTAATTAAAAATGCTTGACATAACATACCGTGTCGTGCTATATTAACTATGCTCTTTTGGAGCAAAACTGTTTTATATGCGGAAGTGGCTCAGGGGACCATCGCCTTACCGAGGTGCCGAAAGCCACACTAACTAACAACATAATATTATGCGGAAGTGGCTCAGGGGTAGAGCATCACCTTGCCAAGGTGAGGGTCGCGGGTTCGAATCTCGTCTTCCGCTCCAAAAGGCAAAAAGGGCGCGTCTCGCGCCCTTTTTGCGTGTCATATATTTTGCCGCATCTCAGCTTACATCGTTCCACTACTCTGAATTTTGCATATCGATAATATACTCAAGAATACACAGCTCTTTTCTTATCCGCGAATAACTGTCAGTGAGCAAAAACTGCGTTCCGCCGTAATTGCCCGACATAACGTCTTCTGCAGTGTGCGGAACTTCGCACGGTTGCAGATCTTCGAAAGACTGCGCGGCGGAAAGTACGGCATAAGCTTCGGCGGAAAGATAGTCCTCGGCTATCTTTTTGTATCGCTCGAAAGTACATTCGTACATCGGCGCTTGATAAAACCACTGCCGCTTTGCTCTGTCCACATAGCAATGAAGATCGAGCAAGATATCCGTTTCCTTCTTTATGCGACGTTTCGGGCGCGCGCATATCCTGTTGTACACCTCTTTCATGGGCGCGTACAGCGCAGACCGTTCTATTGCGCCGCGCGCCGCGGCAAGCGTCTTTTCGGCTAACCCGTCGCAAATTTCGAACATTCCGTACAGATCGAACACTTCGTGCGACTGACAGGTAAACAGCAGAGTATCGCCGCTATAAAGCGTCAGATTTTCCAAAAGCGGCGTATCGTCCGAATACAGCATGCCGTGCAATCCGCGCGCGATAAAATGCTTTTTAAATGCATCGGTCAAGCGAAATTTAAAGACGACGCCCTGCATGTGCATGAGCTCGCCTTCCTTTGCGGAAACAAAAGCGTCGATGATATCCTCGTACTCCGTGCCGACAAGATCACGTATATCCTTAAGTCCGTACTCGCGCGCGCCCAAAAGCTCGGCGACGTCGCTCTCGTCTAACAGCAGTCGCGCAACGCTCTCCTCTACTTCATTCAGTACGGAATACAGCGGTATATCGTCGATGTACATGTTTACCTCGCGTAAATATTACAACGAACGGCTGTTAATTGTCAACCTTATCGCCGACGAAAGCGCCGTCAAGCGGCAGAGCGCGCATTTTGCCGTCTTTTATACGCCGCGCAAGATACACGACGGGCGTATCGAGCAGCGACGTAAATATGAATATCACGTACCCGAAAGCGAATATCGACATCAGCGTCGGCATGTCGTACGTTCCGTAGAACGCCGCAAGCGTGAATAAAAACGAGTTCAAAAACTGGCTGACAAGCGTCGAACCGTTGTTGCGAAGCCACAGAAAGCGGCGCTTGCTCCCGAATTTCTTTTCCGTAAACGCCCACCATTTGTGATAGAGCCAAACGTCGAATGTCTGACTGACTACGTACACCGCAAGCGACGCCACTATCATTCTCGGCGTATTTGAGAATATCGTATAAAAGGCGTCCATAGTTTCGGTTCCGCCGTTCGGCACGTACAGCAGCCAGCTCTGCGATATGCCCAAAAAGAACAGCGACGAAGACACGCCTATCCACACCGCTTTTTCGGCGGATCTTTTGCCCTCGCACTCGGACAGTATGTCGGTTATCAAAAACGTAACTGCAAAAAGCACGTTTCCGAGCGTCTGTTCCACGCCGAAAGCCTTGACGAGTATCAACACCTCTATGTTCGCAAACACCGACGCAAGCGCGGTCATGCAGTACAGTCCCGATTTGCCGAATAGCTTATATGCGAGCAGCGCCGCGCCGTATGTAAAAACTATCGAGCACAACAAAAGCAATTCGTTCATGCAAGTCCTCCCACGCCGAAATCGGTATTGCGCAAAAGTATATCGACCCTTTGATCGTCCTTGTACCGAGGATAGACCTCGCGCATAAAACACGATATTACGTCTGCGTTCGGCGCAACGGCGGTCGAATTTTCGCACATGATGTTTACACAAATGCGCTCGAAAAACTTAAGACCCGTTTCGATGTCGTACAGCATAGATCGAGCGGTCTGCCCTGCAATGCCGAACAGAAAATTCGCCTCGTCGAAATGTTTGCCGATGATACGCGGATTGGTTTCTGGTATACCCTTTTTCAAAACGTTCTCTCGAAGATCGCGATCGAACGTTTCGAGCCCGAGCTTCATTTTTATGTCGAAGTCGGAAAACTCGCGCCGAAGCGCCACTATCCTATTCCGATACATGTAGTGCGCCTCGAAATGGATAGTGCCTATGCCGCGCGCCGCACACACCTTTTTGATTAACTCGAGCGTCCGACCGTCGAGCTCGAATACCGATCCGCTGTTGATGACTTCCAGATCGCCGAACTCGCCCGTCACTTTTTCAAGCGCTTCGGAATTTATCGCGTAGTTGGCGTTTACGTCGGCGCCGCTATCGGTATGATAATCGCAAAACCTGCACTTTTTGTATGCGCAACCGCTGCCACGCAAAAGCACGATCTCGCGCCTGTTCTTCTCGTTGATGACCGAATATCTGTTCATAAAACAAAACCGCGTCACTAAGGACGCGGAGGCATGATACGATATGCCCTTTACTCCTTAGTTTTGTTTTTGCGTAAGCAAGGCAGGATGGTTACGAACTGCCTATGTATATTTTAGCTCTAAATCGACGCTATGTCAACCGTAAACGCACCGCTTCGATCGATATAGAACGAATTTATGTAACGGACGATCGCGCCTTTGCGCAAGACCGCGTCAGTCGCCGTGCTCCGCAAAAAACGCCACTCCGATAGCGCCCGGACCTATGTGCGTGCCGACGGTGCTGCCTAACATATACGACGGCAGGCCCTCGGCTTTCCCGGACCACAGTCTTTCGCTGTCGCTTATATACTTGCGCAAAAGCTCGTCGTTCAGTCCCGAGTAAACAAGCGCGTACGGCATATCGAAGTTCACGCCGAACCGATCTACGAACTTAGTCAAAAGGTTGCTGCCGCGTCTGGAGCCCATAGCCTTCCCGAGCATTTTTATCTCGCCGTTGGACACGGAAATAACGGGCTTTATGGAAAACAACTCGCCTGCGACAGCCACCGCGGCGGAAATGCGTCCGCCTTTTTTCAAGTATTCGAGCGTACCGAGCAACGCCAGAAAACGAATATCCGCCTTCTTTTCCTCTAAACGGGCGACCGCGCCGTCAATGTCGAGCAAACCTTCATTTACGAGCTTTACGGCATACATGCACAAAATGCGCTCGCCGGCGCTCGCGTTGAGGCTGTCCACTACGCGCACTCGCCCTCCGAACCTTTCCGCCGCGCGGCAAGCACATTCATATGTGCCTGAAAGTTTGGACGAAATGACTATAGCTATAACGTCGTCGCCGTTTTTCGTCAGCTCCGCAAAACGCTCCTCGAAACGCGCGTCGTTTATTTGGCTTGTCTGAGGCAACTCGTCGCTTTCTATCAGCTTTTCAAAAAATTCACGGTGCGACAGATCAACGCCGTCCGCATATTCTTTGTCGCCGAAGCGTATCGACATGGGAATGAGGCTCACACCGAGCCGTGCCGCTTCACATTCGTCTATATCCGATGCGGAGTCAACGAGAATTTTGATCATATCTCACCTATTTATATTATGTATTGGGCGCAATGTCAGGGTTTTTGGGCTCTTTACGCCTGAAATAAACGGCATAGTACGCTACGGCGATGAGTGCGCCGCCGATAATATTGCCGAGTGTGGACGGCAACAGGCAGTACAGCAGACTGTTGCCGAAATTCAGTCCGCCGGCAGCGATGCCGTACTCCGCGGACGCAATAAGTCCGGATATCTGATAGTACATGTTTGCGACACTGTGCTCGAAGCCGCAAACGACAAACGCAAAGACAGGCAGATACACAACGAGTATCTTGCCGCCGGCGCTCTTGCTCGCCATAGCTCCCCACACCGCAAGGCAGACGAGCATATTGCAAAGTATACCGCGGAGCATGGCATATCCGAAATTCATGGCGCTCTTATTGCGCGCCACGGCTACGCATGCCTCCGCCACGCTCTCCGACATCGAATGGCTGTAGACCACAAGAACGGCAATAAGAACAGCGCCGATAAAATTCCCGATATACGCCAAGCCGAGCGTCTTTAGCGTCGGCAAAAGCTTTACGTCTTTATTGATTAGCGGCGCTATCAAAAGGCAATCGCCAGTAAACAGCTCCGCGCCGCAAATGACAATGAGAATAAGTCCGACAGGAAACACCGCGCCTTTTACGAGCGTCGCGGCGTCGCTCGAAGCATACGTCGCCGCAAACGTCGAAAGCGCGCCGCCGAACGCGATAAACGCTCCGGCGAGCGCTCCTAAAATAAGCAGCTTATACCATACTGTGGACGTTTTATTTTGGGCGACGGTTTTGTACCCTTCCGCTATATCCTTCGAACTGTTCACTTCGTTTCCTTATGCGTTACAAACAATAATTGCACACATGCCTATCCATAACGCAAAATACATTATACAGTAAGTTTTTACAAAAATCAATCTATTTCGAGCATTTGACCGCATATGTTTTACAAAACGGAAAATCACCTTTCGAAAAACTTGAAAGGTGATCTTGTTTCATGCGCGATAGCGTTGAATATTGGAGCCGAAGATGGGACTCGAACCCGCAACCTACTGATTACAAGTCAGTTGCTCTACCGATTGAGCTACTTCGGCGCAAAGTAGATTGTGGTGCCTCGGGGCGGAATCGAACCACCGACACAGGGATTTTCAGTCCCTTGCTCTACCGACTGAGCTACCGAGGCAAGATTTGGCGACCCGGAAGGGACTTGAACCCTCGACCTCCAGCGTGACAGGCTGGCGTACTAACCATCTGTACTACCGGGCCACATGGTGGACCTTCAGGGACTTGAACCCCGGACAAACCGGTTATGAGCCGGTTGCTCTAACCAACTGAGCTAAAGGTCCCTAAAGCCGCAACTTTAGCTTAAATACTATACTACATGATTTTTATTTTGTCAACAAAAAATAACCTATTTCAAAAATTTTTTTAAAGGCGCTACCGCTATCGGGCATTTTTTAAATTGCGCCGCACAAAATTTTCATATCTGCCGAAAAATCCTTGACATCTTCTTTCGGCTGTGATAATATAACTATGCTCTTATGCACCATTAGCTCAGTTGGTAGAGCAACTGACTCTTAATCAGTGGGTCCAGAGTTCGAGTCTCTGATGGTGTACCAAAATCGGCAAACACGCAACGGGTTTGCCGATTTTTCTTCTAAATCATCAACGAATATATTTATTTTATAAATACCATGCAAACAACATACAGAAACGCGAAACACGACGAAGTTCCGCCGCTTATCGACGAGCGGTGCGATACGCTCGTGCTCGGCTCTATGCTTTCTCCGAAGTCCGCCGAGCAAAAGTTTTACTACGCGCATCCGCAAAATCGGTTTTGGCGCGTGCTCGCGCGCGTTTTCGATCGCGAGCCGTGCTTCGATATCCCGTCGCGCAAAGAGCTTGCACTGTCCAACGGCATTGCGCTGTGGGACGTTATTTCGAGTTGTGATATCATAGGCGCGTCCGACAGCACAATAAAGAACGTGACTTACAACGACATCGCAGGGTTGCTGTCGGCATATCCCAACATAAACCGAATATTCACTACCGGAAAAAAATCGCACGATCTTCTCATGCGCTATAACAAAAATATAAACCACCCCATAATCGCGAAAGCCGTATCACTCCCGTCCACAAGTCCGCTCAACTGCGGCGTTTCCCTTACTGAGCTTGTTTTCGCCTATTCCGTCTTACGGCGCCGAAGTCACACGTCGAGCCCGTCGGCGCTTCCGAACATCTTGACATAATTTTCTATAAGCTTGTCGCGCAGTACGCACTTTACATCTTTTGTGCCGTTGATTATACCGCGGTAGTACCATGCCGATTTTTCCCTGTCGGCGTGAAAGAACGACCACAGCGTTTCACCCAAACGCGCGTAGTCGTAGACCATACTTTGAAGGTTTGACAGCTTATCTGCAAGGCAGATCATTTTCGTTTCCGCGCTCGCCGTCCTCAAGCCGTCGATAGTCGCCTGCTTTCGCTCCTGCCACGACTTGCTTTTATCTTCCGATTCGGCGGCTACGAGATCGGCAATGCGCGCGCCGAATTCCGCCACGAGCTCCTCGCGCGTCGTTTCCGTGTCTTCCAGCGTGTCGTGAAGAACGCCTGCCGCGACACATTCCGTAGAGCAACCGCACTCGGTTAAAAACAGCATTACTTCCACGGGGTGCACGATATACGGCGTTTGGGAACCTTTGCGTTTTTGGTCCTTGTGCTTTACTGCGGCAAACTCTATCGCCTTGTGTAGCAACATCAAGTCATCGGCACGGACTTCGTTTTCCACGGTCATTCACGCGAAACGGGCAAGCCGCTTTCCAGAATATCTGCCGCAGCCGCGAGATAATCGACTTCGAGCTCCTCTATCTTTCCGCTGTCTGCGGCTTGCACTATGCGAATATCGTGCGGCACTTCCGCAAGCAGCGGAATGCCGAACTTTTGCGTCACCGCATCGACGGACTTGCCGTCGCCGTACAATTCTATGCGCTCGCCGCAGTGCGGACAAACCGCATAGCTCATATTTTCGACTATCCCGAGAATGGGGATCTTCATCATGTTAGCCATGTTCACGGCCTTTTCCACTATCATGGACACGAGGTCCTGCGGCGTGGCGACCACGACTATGCCGTCAACTTTTACGGACTGGAACACGGTAAGCGGCACGTCGCCGGTACCGGGCGGACAATCGACGAACATGTAATCGACATCTCCCCAAATGACGTCCGTCCAAAACTGCTTGACCATTCCGGCGATGATAGGTCCGCGCCAAACTATCGGGTCGGTTTCGTTCTCGAGCAACAGATTGGACGAAATGAGCTTAGTGCCTTTTGCGGTTTCCGCCGGATAAAGTCCCGTTTCGTCGCCGATAACGCTGCCGCCGACGCCGAACATTTTAGGCACGGAAGCGCCGGTGATGTCCGCGTCGAGCACGGCGCACGTGTATCCCTTTTGCGACATGGCGCAAGAGAGCATTGCCGTCACGGCGGACTTTCCCACTCCTCCCTTGCCGCTTACTACCGCGATAACGCGCTTGATATCCGACATTTCGTGCGGCTTGTCCACCGTAGGCACGTCGCATTTTTCGGCGCAGTTTTCGCAGTTGTGATCACACTCGCTCATCGATATTCTCCTTTCGATCGTTTTCCGAAATCACGTCATTGACAGCAACGTCGCCGCCGTCCGAAACATCTCCGTCGCGCACGACAGGCAGCTCGCCCGACTGTTCTTCGGGCGGTTGCGCACCGTCTTGCTGTATCGCTTCGGATTTTTTACAATTCGCCTTGATCTTATTCGCGTCGCACTCTATAAGTGACAGCATTATCGCGTAATACAGCAAATGCGTGGGCGACGTCATTGCTATGTCGAGCAATGCGTTGAGTAGCATTGCGAGCACCGACAGCGCCACAAACACGCGCTCCGACGTGAGCTTTGCGGTAAAGACAAGCCGTACAGTTCTGTATCTGTGATAACCGTATGCGGCAAGCCCGACCAATCCGGAGCAATAGAGATACGTCAGCGGCGTACAGTGATACGAATAGTAGTAATGTCCGCTCTGTACCAATATCGACCAACCGCCGCCCAAGATCGGCTCGTCTTTCCACACTTTGAGTCCGGATTTCCACAAATCGGTGCGCCCGTTGCCGGTGGAATCGCCCTCGAACATCGAAAGGAATACCCTGTATAGCGCGTGCCTGTAAACTATCGCAATGATCAGCACGATAGCGAGCGCAATGCCGAACGCTATCCAATAGCCCAGCCTACCTTCTTTCTTTTTAAAGCACATGACGATCGCGACTACGACAGTCCCGGGAACAGCCACCACGAGCGACGCGCGCGAAAAAGTCATTGCGATTATGCCCATTTCGAGTGCGACAAACAGCATATACAGATATCCGTACTTGCTTGCGTACACAAGATAGAACGTCAGCGGAATGGCTATCGTAACTATTGCCGCGCCCGTATTCGGCCCGACATATCCGAGCTTGAGATTCATTTTGAAAGAGCCGAATATATCTATATCGCTTATAAGATATTGCTTTAGCATGCCGGCGCCGATAGCGACCGACGCCGTTACTGCGGACCAGGCGAAATACTCCACTGTTTTCCTGCCCTGATATTCACCGCAGTTGACGAGCAGCGAGTACGGCAAAAACATCACCGCCGCGATCGAAAGCGCAGTAGTAAATCCGCCCACCGTAAGCAGCGGCGAAGCGAGCCCGCCCGTCAATAATGCGGCGGAAAGGACGGCAAGAGAAATCGTCAGATACGCGCGCTTGAATATTCTTTTCCACTTGCCGTAGTAAACGATATTGAATACAAACGCGGCCACGATAAACACAAGCAGTATGCACAGGACGGATATGCGAAGCGGCGTGTTGTAATATCCCGATTGCGGCGTAGTCTTGTCCGACAAGACGAACGCGCACATCATCAAAAACGGGATCAGCACGAACGAGTTTTTACAGAATATAAGCGCCGGCACCAATAGCAACGTCAATAACGCCGCGCCGACTACCGGAATATCCAACGAGTGACTGAATATGCATACGGCGCCTATCGAAAACACGTACCAAATCGAATTTATGAACTTATCCGTTTCTTTTCCGAAACGGCTGTTAAGCAGTTTTTCTATCTTTTCTTTCATGTGCTTTTGCGGAGCGCTCGGGTTTTCCGAGCATAAGTCCGCATGACTATGATACCATTTAAAAACGGCAAAAGCAAGCCTTTGAGCTTGCTTTTGGAATTGTTTTCTCAAATCGGCGCGCTACTGCGCAATTTCGCCGTTAATGAGCTTGTGCGCAAACTCCATCATGCCCTCGTTTGCCGCAATGGCGTCCGGAGTGCGCCACAAAAGCGGAAAACAATGATTGGCTATGAACTTGTGCGATTCGTAACATTCGTAATACACACCGCACTGCTTGAACTTTTCGATGAGGACATCGCTCTGACCCTTGCACAGGATATCCGCGGCGGCGCTTATGACGTACGTCGGCGGAAAGTCCTTCGTTATGTGCTCGATCGGAGTACAGCAGTCCTTATATATATATTCGTCGTAGTCGTTCTCGCGAATACCGATAAAGCTCAAAAATACCGCGTCATCGACGTTTAAAATATATTTGGTGTTAAAAACAGTCTGCAAGTCGTACAGCCCGCAGTCGAGTATAGTGCCGAATATCCTAAACTTGGGAGCAAATCCGAATACGTCGCCCAGCCTGTCGTTGCAGTTGAATGCGGCGAGCATGGCGGAAAAATATCCGCCCGCGCTGTCGCCCGTGGTTATTATCTTGCTCGCGTCGATATTGAACCTTTGCGCATTGTCGTAAACGAAATTAGCGGCATTGACTATGTGCCTTATCGGCTCGGGAAATACATACTTGGGCGCGAGCCCGTAATCGATACTGAATACCGCAAACCCGTTGAGCGCAAAGTACTGCGCCAGCCCTTTTCGATATTTCTTTCCGCCTGCGGAAAAGCCGCCGCCGTGTATCAAAAGGACAGCCGGTTTTGCTTCGTCCGACGGGACTTCGTAAAAGTCCAACACGCACACGTCGGATAGCTCATCGTCGTAAACGATGTCTTTTTCGACGCGAATGGTTTTGGAGTTTCGCCTGTTCACATACGGACAGGAATTCTGCGGACCGTAAAAAACGATGTCTATCGCGCGAAAAAGCGCCCTTGCGCCGCGCATGTACCACTTCCGCCGTATTCGCTCTCGCCTGGAGAGTTTTACTTGCGGCTCGCTCGCGCTTTCCGCAGCGAGCGCCGCACCGTTTTTAACATCGACGTCGGCGCCTTCGCTACTTTCACTCGCGCTCGGGTTTTCCGATATATTTTCCTCCGGCGGATCGGTCATACTGTCTTCCGCACGGGTTTCCGCATGTATTTCGCGCTCGTTCGCTTCGTCGTTCTTCTTCATGATACACCGTATTTTACACCGCACCGCAGTATTTGTCAACAATTTGGACAATCGCACGCGGCACGGCATCGACCGAATAAGTCGAATATCCGTTTCATTTATGGTTTCACATTCGACTGCAAATTATCGGCTTTTATCGCATTAATCACCGCACCGATATCATCGTTTATTATTATCGCCTGCTTTTCTATCTCTTTCGGCGCAAATGCCTCGCCGTAGTTTATGCACGCATAAGTCGCTAGATCGTTTTTCATGGCTATTCGCCAAAACGGATACTTGATGATGACGGGCGTATTTCCGCCGACGCCGAGCTCCAAAAGCAGTATGCGCTTTTTGCCGTATTTGTCTATAAACTTCTCGTACCGCGCGCAAGCTTCGTCCCAGCCGCTGTCCTGCACGAATTTATCGTCGCAGCGCAAATTAGTCGTCATGGGTTTTCCGCATACGGGACAGTACGGTATGAGATCGGACGGGATCTTCATGTCCTTTTGTTCGGCTACCATGCGGCGCACCGTGTCCTCGTTGTCATAAGTGCTGTCGTGGCAAGCAGCCGAGCACTGAAAAAGCCCGTAATCGCCTTGCGTATAAAACAATCGGGTCTTGTCGAAGCCGACATTTTGAAAACAATGATCTACGTTAGTGGTCAGCACAAAATAATTCTTGTCTTTAACGAGCGACAGCAGGTCGTCGTACACCGTAAGCGGCGGCTGTTTGTAGCGGTTATATAGAATATGCCGCGACCACCACGCCCAATATTCCTCCAATGTGTCGTAAGGATAAAAACCGCCCGAATATATGTCGTTTATGCCGTACTTCGCGTGAAAATCGGCAAAGTATTTTAAGAAACGTTCTCCCGAATACGTCAACCCCGCCGACATGGAAAGCCCTGCGCCAGCGCCTATCAATATCGCGTCGGCGGCTTCGAGGCACGCTTTAAGCCTATCTATCTGCGCCGAGTATTTTTGCGTATATGTCACGATCCACCTCTTTGAATACGTTGAAAATCACCTTGATCTTGCTCTGCGTTTGACGCTTGTATTCCGCAACCGTTCGGACTGCGATCTCCGCCGCCCGTTCGTTCGGGAAGTGAAATTCCCCCGTCGAGATACAGCAAAACGCCAAGCTTTGCAGGCCGTGTTTATCTGCAAGCTCAAGGCAAGAACGGTAACAGTCCGACAGTTGCCGCTCGTGAGTATCCGTCAGGCTGCCGTAAACTATCGGACCGACGGTGTGCAAAACATACTTGCACGGCAAGTTGTAAGCGCCCGTAATTTTAGCCTTGCCCGTCGGCTCCTCATGCCCTTGCGCTTTCATTATATCGGCGCACTCAAGCCGCAATTGCACTCCGGCAAAGGTGTGGATAGCGTTATCTATGCATTTATGATTGGGACAAAAACATCCGAGAAGCGCCGAGTTTGCGGCGTTTACTATTCCGTCGCAACGTAACGTGGTTATATCGCCTTGCCATAAATACACATCGCCTTTTATCGGCGTAAGGCTGTCGATATCGGTTACGCCTTTCTCTTGCAGCACGCCCTGCAAATATTCGTCCTGCAAGCGCAAGAACTCGCCGCTTGCCGCTTTCGGCATGCGCACATTTACGAGCGCACGGAAATAATCGAACTTACTCCCGTCGGGCAAATTCGGCACGTTTTCACCGCGTTCCGCGCAAAGCAATTCTATCAATCTGTCCGATAATTTTGTTGTACCGTTCATGTTACTTCCACAATGTGCAATATTTTGAATACATTATATCTCATAAATCCCGAAAGCACAAGCGTACAAACGCTTGCACTTTCAGAAAATCGAGCGTATGAACATTTGAAAATCCGCAACGGCGCGGTTATTTCTTCGGGAAAAACATTCCGACCGTCATGTCGAGATAATTCGCACCGCCGTAGTTTGCAAACTGCGCCGTCACCTTTTCCTTCATGTCGTCGGCGCTTTCACATTTTTCCGCTATTGTCTTAAGCGCACGGAGATAATCTATCTTGGTTTGTGCGTCTTTAAGATCCTCGGGAGTATAGTGCGAAGTAAGCACAAGATCGAAACCCTTTTCTATGTAGTAATTCAACTGCGCGATCATTCCGTCGGCATGCGCGCTACCGGCAACGATGGAGTGATAGTCGTGACCGAGCATATGCGTATACACGCAGTTTATTTCGGGGATCTCTATGTCGTAGGCTTCTTCGTTGGACTTGATGACAAACTTAATTCCGGCTATCTCCGTTTCGCCGTCGTCAAGAAATTTATCTACTTTAACGGTGCCATTATCGAAAATCGCTCCGAAAGCGCCCGTAAATTTGCTTATAAGTCCCGCGCCGCCGCCGACGGTGTTATACTCGTCGGACGACTTTGTTCCGTAGACGCAAACTTCGGGCATAAATGATGCGCCGGCAGCATGATAAGCCGCAAGCTTTGCGACGAGGTCGATCTTACTATCCTTGAGATATGCGGTCAATTCCGCAATATTATCGTAGAAACAAGGCAGCTCGATAGCAACACCCTTGCCGTCCTTTTCGAGAATGAACACTTCGTCGTCGATAAAATCGTTCGTTTTGTAGGCGTGCAGGCGCACTTTTCCGAAATCGTAAACGGACATTTCGCCTTTTTCGAGCTTAACTGTTGTACAAGCGGTTTTCTTCATTTTTATATCTCCTGAAAATATATTTGTAACCTTGCGATTACATGCACATTATAGCAAAGACCGAAAACCCTATCAATAACGTTACTTTTCTATTACCGGATAATAGATTTGTTACTTGGTTTATTTTTGAAACTATTGACTTTCGGCTCGTCTTATATTATAATTAACATATCAAAAATAAGGAGCGCTATATGCTGACGAAAGCCGAATTGCCCGAATGTCCCGTTGCGACTACCGTCCAACTCATAGGAAATAAATGGAAGATGCTCATTATCCGCAATTTGATTTACAACGGAACGCAGAGATTTACCGATTTTTCCAAGACTATTCCGGCAATAAGTAAGAAGGTGCTTACGGACAATCTCCGCGCATTGGAAAATGACGGGCTGATAGACCGCAAAGTTTTTGCCGAAGTTCCGCCGCGTGTGGAATACTCGTTGACCGAGCTCGGCACATCACTGCGCCCGATTTGGGACGCCATGGAAGCTTGGGGAAACAACTATAAAGCCGGCTTGTAATTGCGATTTGGGAATTTGACATGGATAACATAAAGAAAAACAAACCGTTCAGCTTTTGTGCAATTATATTTATCTACGCGGTAGCCGCCGCTTCGGCGATCTTTATATATCGCGCGCTGCCGCTCGATTGGCGGCTGAGCCTATTTATTGCCGATGTCTGCGCAACGGTTATAGTGTTTGTCTTCAGTCTTATATTCAAAAACGCGTCGGTGTACGATCCGTATTGGAGCGTGCAGTCGATAGTCATTGTCGTCGCCTTTGCAATCGCTTACGGACTGAACGTGCTTTCGGCGCTGTTTTTGGCGGTCATATGCGCCTGGGGAATACGATTAACGGCGAACTGGGCGTACACATTCGGGAATTTAAGCTGTCAGGATTGGCGATACACCATGCTCCGCGAAAAAACAGACGTATTCTATCCGATAATAAATTTCGTAGGGATACACCTTGTACCCACTCTCGTAGTTTACGGCGTAACCTTACCTGCCGCAGAGATAATACTGTCCGCTCCGCCGATAAATGCCGGCAGCGTCGTGTTTTTGTGCATATCCGTCTGTGCGTTCACAATGCAAGGCGTTGCCGATGTACAAATGCATAAGTACCGAAAAAACCGCAACGGCACATTTATCCGTAGCGGCTTATGGAAGTATTCGCGCCACCCAAATTATCTCGGCGAGATACTTATGTGGTGGGGTGTCGGGCTTGCGCTTGTATGCGCTCTCCCCTCAAAGTGGTACTATCTCGCCGGAGCGGTCGCAAATACCCTACTCTTTCTGTTTGTGAGCATACCGCTCGCAGAAGGCCGTCAGTCACACAAAGACGGCTACGCCGAATATAAAAAACAGACGCGAATGTTACTGCCGATTTATAAAAATCAAAAATTATAACTTCCGAAACTTGTTTAATCGGGCGCAAATTACATTGCAAAAACCGAGGGGTATATGCTCATTACATCAAAACTCGTTCAATAAGGAATTCTTTTGATTTTAAATGTTTTCAAGTTGAGCTATCCACTGTGAAAAATGATGACATTTATTTCTTAATCCTATCAATGATATGCGCTCGGCTATTCGATTTCCGTCCATAATTTTTCCGTAATTGTCAATTTCTCTTAATATTCTTTTCGACGGCGCAGTATTCTTCCCATTGTTTATAAATTCGGGATTATCGTCAAATTCGGCTAAAATCTTATTAAACTTTGCAACCGCACGAGAATTCAAATAGCTAAACTGCGAAGGATCCGAAAAAAGCAGACTTTCAAACTCGTGTAAGGAAATATACGGTATAAAGTTGTTGCAATCAACGTCGTTTTTCAGGCACAGTTCTAAATTCTCTATCATCTTATATTTATTTAATTCTACTTGTTGTTGCGGAATATTATTAAGTCCGTAATAATCGATAAAAGACGTAACCATCTCATTGGGATGTTGAATACAATATCGTCTGACTTCTTTCACCACTTTATAATAATCTACGATACCGCCTTTATGTACCCCTTGAGGTCCTTCTTTAGTTTTGCAAATTATCGGTATTATGTAAATTTCTTTTACAATGAAGTGAGGATATAGCAATTTTTTTACAAAGGATTCTTCCGTTTGCCCTTCACAGTAAACATATAAACGTTTCATCAAGGGCGTCCCCCGATAATATTCTTCTTCCACAGGTCGCCCATAGCATAATCATCGGCAAGCCACTCCTTTAATTCTTCTTCGGAATACTGCTTAAAAGTTGTTCCGGCCTCATCATTTCTATCTACTACTATTATTTGATCGGCGGCAAACTCATTCAATAAATCAACCGATTGCGTAGATAATATTATTTGTTTTTTACTTGCGGTTTTTTTGATGATCTCCGAAAGCAAAGTTATTGCATATGGATGCAATCCAAGCTCCGGCTCATCAACTATAAGCGTTTCCGGCTGCAGTTCGTAAGGCTGCAGAAACAGCGTAGCAAGACAAATAAATCTAAGTGTTCCGTCGGAAAACTGATTAGCATTAAATATATCATCGCTTCCGATTTGCTGCCATCTTAAAATAATATCATCATTCGATGAATTTTCTTCCAAATAGAAGTCTTTAAAATATGGCGCTATCATTTTGACAGCATCTACGATTTGAGTATAATTTTCAGAATACTCTTTTTTTAAACGATAAAGAAAAGCCGCTAAATTGCCTGCGTCAAATTGCAATTCAACATTATTCGTGATTTTATGTGTTTGCTTTACGCGTGCCGAAGCGCTGGTATCATGAAAATGATAAACGCGCCATTTTTCATTCTGTAATATCGGCTTCACATAATCACTTATTTTGTTCGAAACCCCTATATCCCATTTCGATTCGGAATACCCTCCGCCTACATATGAATTATTGTACCAATATCCGTCATAATTAAAGTATTCACTTCCGAAAATGAAGCAGTTATCATCTGTAGGGACTAACTCTAATTGATAACTATTATCTCCGAAAAAAAACTCCATCTCGATCTTATCGGTTTGTTTACGCCCGTTGAACATCAAAGCGTTTGCGCCGCCGGAAACACCCACATATCTTTGTAAAGTTTTTTCTATTATATTCTGCAACATTTTAAAGACAGAAATAAAATTGGATTTTCCCGCACCGTTGCTTCCTATCAATAAATTGATATCGGACAGCTTTAAATCGCATTCTTTTATCGATTTAAAGCCGCGAATTTTTATTCTTTTAATTTGCTGGGAATTCATAAGCTTACCCCAAAATATTACATTATTTCAAATAAGATTATAACACATTGTTTTAATTATATCAACTATAATTTTATCCAAGATGAAATTTTTAATAAATTAGGTATAATACCCAGGGCAAGCCCTGGACCCGTATGGCAACCGAATGCTGCACGAAACATTGCTTACGTTCTCGCTTGTAATTGTGCGCAAGCTTGCCCTGGAACACCCTACGGGTGTTCCGCCGCAAGCGGCGGGTGTATTACACCTCATTTGTCCACGTCGCAAATTTGCCCTTGCAAGCAAGCAAATTTGCTCCTCGAATAATACAATAGCAACTTGTTTTTTCGAGAATTGGAATTGCTCATTGCACCGCTACTTCTCGCATATCTTCGTTACCCACTGCGTGGCAAAATTATTCGTTTCTTCCTCGTCTAAATAAATCGACCAAAATTGCACACCGTAGACACCATCTGTGCATAGATCTAACTCGATTTTCATTATATTCGATTGGTAGAATTGCTCTTTGATGTTTCCGTCCATGTCTTTGTAATAAGCCGCTTCACCATCGTCGCGTATAGCCTTTACGCCTTTCGGACATAGCACAAACGAAATATCCGGGTCTGCCGTCCCCACCACCGTTACTTCTTCCAAATTGTCGCTTACAAGCATACCGAGCCCGTTTGTTATGTTTTCTATATCGCCATAGCAAAACAGATGTGTCCTGTCGTAATAGACAATATCGTTATGGACGATAAGCCGATACTCGCCGCCATTCCTTATCATGGTGAATTTCGTCCCGTCATCGAATATCATTTTGAGGGTATGTTCGGCGGCAGGGACATAACCGTATCTTTTCCACCGCTTTTCCAAACGACTACATTCTACCTTATCTTCTACTGCTTCGAGTACGGCTCCATTGTCATGCGGCGGTAAACTCTCACTGTCATAATGACGAACGAGTTCCGCTAATCCCTCTTTGGTCTGTCCGTTGTGCCGCACTTTGACAAACTGACCTGTCGCAATCGATTCGTCTGTTTGATACCAATGAACATCTTCCCAATCCCCGATAAACGACACTCCGACAAAACGGATCATATCGGTTCGTCCTCTGCGGCGACCGATCTCCGTTTCTAATCCGAAAAGCAGTTGTTCGATATGCTCTCGATCAAGTGTTATCGACCACATCTCGCCATAATCGTAATTTAATTGCACGGTAATTTTTAACCGACATTCGCGTGTTATATGTCCGCATCCGGTCATTATCTTTTCAACTTTTTTGGGTATATAGTAAAAAAACAAATCCGCGCCGAAAAACGGATCTTCTTCCTCTTTTAGTTTCCTATCGTACAACAAGTCTTCGAGATTATAAATGATTTCTTCAACTTCGTCCATAGAGAGAAGTTTGCCACTGCGCTCTATATCGATACCGTCTCCACAAACAGCATAACGTACGTTAACATCGTCGTCATTCATTTCTCCGTTGTAATTCAATATGGACAATTCGAACTCGGTATCACCTATTTTAACTTTCGGCATTATTATATATCCTCCTTTGCATCTGATATTCCCATGCTACGACATCGACGTCATCATCCCCGCCTTCTTCCCGATTTATGCCGGGAGCATCATCGCCGCAACGCGACACTGATTTTTTACGATCGTAAAAGACATTCATCCAGCGTTTATCGATAATCCCGATTGCGGTGGCGATGGTGTATCCGCCAATGCTGCTTACGTGTCATAACCTGTAAATTGCTGGGACGGTTATTGAGCTTGTTGCCGTCACGGTGATGCACTACTTCGTTTGCTCGTAGCGGTCGACCGAGTTTTCGGCTTGCGATATCGCGATGCACGGCAACATAACCGTCATCACGAGCCGCCAAACTGCTCGGCTTATAAATCTGTTTGTACCCCTCTTTTGTAACAAAAGAGGGGTGTTTTCTTCTGACAAACATTGCCTAACATCTCCTTTATTGGACTTTCCGGTATAGTATATCATATAAAAATATTATTGTAAACACCACAATGTCCAAATTTCGGGACATTGCATCTTATTATATTACAATCATACTAAACGCATCGCTTCGTAGCATTGCTACTCGCAGAGGAGATAAACCATAATATTATTGACTTTTAAAATTACTTTTGTTATTATATGAAGATAAAGAATTTACGGATAAAAACATGAGCAAAAAGATAATCGGTAAATGCCATATCTGCGGACAGACCGCAGAATTGTCACAAGAACATATTCCTCCAAAATCATCGGGGAATAAATTAACTGTTAAATTTTATACATCGGATGATTTTTTGGCAGATGATATTTTATCAGGCGAAAAGACATTAGCAGATAAAAAATACCATCAATCGCAGGGTGGGTTAAAAATGCAGACGCTTTGTGAAACTTGCAATAATATTACGGGAGCTTATTATGTACCAGCATATAGTGATTTTGCCAATGGTGTAAGAGCCGGATTGCTTAAAATAAATCAGGAAAAGAGTTTAAACCATTCTTTGCGACTTAATTGCAAGTTAAAACCTTTAAATTTTTTGAAAGAAGTTTTAGCGATGTTTTGCTCTGTTTTGCCTCATACGACTGTTGACATTTATAAGTTTGGTCAATATGTATTAGATAAAGATTTGCAAAATTTTTATAACGATAAATTTGACCTATATATGTATTTAAGTACAACACATAAAGGCTACTATAAATCTTTTCCGCCTGCAGTCACAGGCAATATATTGACAAATAAGATGACTTTGTGTCAGAGCTTTCCGCACCTCCGTTGGGGTTTATTTTATCTCTCACGCCAGAAACAATTTTGCCGATGCCAAGTATAAAAAGTTTTAATCAATTTAAATTAGATGAGGAAACGGAATGCACAATGAATTTGCCATTGTTGCGGCCATTAGAATTGCCGTTAGTATTTGAAAAATTTTCTTTATTGAAATAAACTCAAAATTCAAATTCAGTCAGTTGCGTCAAGTGAGTCGGTGGAAAAGTTGTTAAATTTTTCCACCGATTTTCACGTTTTAAAGGTATTTTTCTCATTTTTGAGCTAAATAAATTATGGTATTATACTATAAAGCAGTCCGTGGAGCATTACACCTAATTTGTCATCGTCGCAAATTTGCCATTGCAAGCAAGCAAATTTTCTCCTATACAAATTTGCTCCTATAATAGAATCAATACGCGTAAACGTATTTCATAGCTTCAGTTATTTCATGCAACTTTAGTTGTATTTCACTCGCCGATAGGCGAATTTCATTGCAAAAGCCGAGGCTATTCGCCTCGGCTTTTGCCCGGTGCGAAGGACGGGACCGGCGCGTATCGCTTCGCGATCCGCTCGCTTCGCAACATAGCTGCTCGCGCGCTCCCTACAAACATGCCACAGGCATGTTTGCTTGACGGTCGCGCCCAAGGGTTCAAGTCCCGTCATATTTATGTCAAAACAAAACGACAGCGCATAAGCACCGTCGTTTTTGGTGCGAAGGACGGGACTTGAACCCGTACGGTTGCCCACACGCCCCTCAAACGTGCGCGTCTGCCAATTCCGCCACCCTCGCAAGCTCTGTTATTGTACTAAATTGACGGAATTTTGTCAACTCTATACGCAGAGATTTTCGATTATATTGAATATTTTTTTGCTTTAACCGCCGCCAATGCGCAATTATTGCGATTTAAGCATATCGAATTTCGGTTAATTAATTCGCTCGAAGCCGAGAATTGCGTCCAGCTCTTTATCAGACAGCGAGTTTTCCATGCTCATTTCGGCGTTCGTGACGAGGCGCAAGAACTCAATCTCGCGGTCGAGATCCGCTTTGACGTTGTACTTATTGTCGAAAGTGCCTATCCCGACGCGAATACCGCGCCGAAGCGCTGCGCACACGGGCGCAAAGCCGTGCCCGTACCCTGCCGACGCCGTAGGCGTTATTACGAGCGGAACATTCTCCTGCGCCATAAGATCGAGATCGTCGTTATCCAGACACACGCCGCCGACTATCGTACAAGCCGAAAGCACGCCTATTTTATGCAACAGCATGATCGGCGAAAGCTTGTAGCGAGCTTCTATTCTGCCCGTTTCGTCGAGTTCGTACGCGGCGCGAACGATCGCGCGCGCGCCCGAATTGAGCAAATAGTCGCACGCGTCTTCCAAATCGTCCTCGAAGCACATGTCAGGTAGATAAATCTCGCCGCTTGCGATATTATCCGAGTACGGCGGAACCGAAACGATCCCGTCGTGGTCGCACGGCTCGCCGCAGTAAATCAAGCGGTCGCACGCTTTTTTTGACAAAATCGGGTCAACGGTGCAAAATGCGTTAATCTTCATCCGCCAATACCGACTTAAGATACTGCTTGAACTTGTCTTTCAGCTCGGGACGCTTTAGTGCAAAGTCCACCGTCGCCGTAAGCGCGCCGAACTTATCGCCCATGTCGTACCGCCTGCCGTCAAACTCGTATGCATAGACCTTGTTGTCTTTCATCATCGAGCAAATGGCGTCGGTCAGTTGCAATTCGCCGTTTACCATGGGAGTTTTCTCGAGATAATCGTATATTTCCGGCGTAAGCACATATCGACCGAGCGCCGCATACCGCGACGGCGGAGCGCTCTGCGGTTTTTCCACTACGCCCTTGCACCACACGCGCTTTCCGTCTATACGCGAAGGGTCCATTACGCCGTACTTGTTCGTTTCGTCCGCATTGACCTGCTGTACGCCGACTATCAGCGCCGGAGCTTGGGTGTACGCGTCCGTGAGCTGCTTAGCAACCGGAATATCCGCAACAATAAGGTCGTCGCCGTTAGACATGACAAACGGCTCGTCGCGCGTAAATTCGCGCGCGCACATGACGGCGTCGCCGCTGCCGCGCGGCTCTTTTTGATAGCCGAAGCGGATATCGACATTCTTATTTATGTCTTTTATCAGCTCGAGTAGCTGCGGCTTTTTTGCCAGCGCTTTTTCCAATCGCGCGTTGGGAGTAAAATACTCGCGTATCGCCTCTTTGCCGTTGCCGAGGATTATGAGTATCTCGTCTATGCCGGAGCTCGCTATTTCGTCAACGATGTACGCCAAAACGGGCGTATCTATAACGGGCAATATCTCTTTGGCTATCGCCTTTGTTACCGGCAAAAACCGCGTACCCATTCCGCCGCACGGTATAATGGCTTTTCTTACTCTGTTCATGGCAGCGCTCCCGTTACTTAATACGCACGATTATTCTGCGGCAGTTATCGCACCGACACCAGCCCTTGTCCTTAAGAAAGGTGTTGCCCTGCTGCGGAAGCGCAAGACCGCAACCGCCGCAGTTAAACAAGCTCTTTTTTTCGTCGCCGCTCGCCTGCACCACGGGCGGAAACTTGTTCTCGTCCACGAGCTTTTGATATTCCGCGTAAAATGTTTCGTCGAGCAACGGGCGCATGGCGTCCAACTCCGACTTCAGCTTGTTCAGCTCGCCGGCTTTGGAATTTACGAGCGCGCCGTGCTTTTCCTTTGCTTCGTTGAACTTCTGCTTGGCGGCATTGCCCGATTTTATGGCATCAAGACGCGTCTGACACACCTTTTTGGAGCGCTCGTCGAGGTCGCGAGCTTTTCTGTCCGCAGACGTGAATTTGGACTTGAGCGCGTCGAGCTTTTTGACGCGCGCTTCCAACTCATCCTCGCTCTCCGCTTCCGAATTTTCGAGCTCGGCGAGCACCGCTTCGTTGTCGTCCACGTACTTTTTCAGATCGCCGTAAGCGTCGATTATTCCGCTCGCGTTCTGCTCGCTGTCGGAAATCGCCTGCTTCGCGTCGTTGAACGCCTTTTTATTGCTGTTCATGCTCGCGAGCGCATTATCGCGTTCGAGCAAGGCGTTGAGCTTTCTCAGCTCGATATCCTTCTGCTGATATTTGATGAGATTGAGGAAATTTTGCTTTACGTTTTCGTCCATAATGGTCTCCTTTTTTGTTTTATGTCACAGCGCTACGCCCTGAGCGGTCAGAGCCGCTTTTACGAGCCTCAGCTTTTCGCCGTTGCTCGTCGGCGCGCGCATATACGTATTGTAAAGTCTGCTTAGGTATTCGCGGAGCGTATCGTCCTTTTCGTCGCAGTACACTCCGAAATGCAACTGCAATTCACTCAACGCTTGACGCGTTTCGCACAGCCTTGCGCGCATTATCGAATAGAATTTTCCGCGCTCTTTTATCATACGGTCGCTGTCTACGGTATAGCCCATGTCGATCACAGCTTTGCGCACGCTGTCCGCGTCGCGGTGCGGACAGAGCACCAATGTTTTGGGTTTGCATGACGCCTCGCCGAGTATCTTGCAGATAAGCAAGCCGCCCATGCCGGCAATGACCGCTTCGTCGCACTCGTATTTAAGTCCGTCCGCGCAGATAAATTCGATATTGTCCGAACCGCGAGCGTTCCTGCGAGCTTTTTCCAAGCACTTTTCGCTTATGTCCGACGCTATCACGCGCTTGGCGATGCCCGTGTCTGCGCACCGCTTGGCTATCAAGCCGTGATCGCAGCCCACATCGGCTATCACATCGGCGCGCTCGACAAGCGACATCAAAGCGTCCAGGCGCTCGGTCATCTGTCGGTGAAGTCCTTTAGGCGCTTCGACCTGTTGGGATGACGCAGTTTTCTGAGCGCTTTTGCTTCTATCTGGCGTATGCGCTCGCGCGTGACGCCGAATTCTTTGCCCACATCCTCGAGCGTGCGCGGATGCGCGTCGTCAAGCCCATAGCGCAGGCGTATGACCATTTCTTCGCGCGGCGTAAGCGTATTGAGCACCGCCGCAAGCTGCTCGCGCAGCATGCCTGCTTCCGCAAAGTCCTGCGGCGCTTTGGACTTTTCGTCCTCCAAAAAGTCGCCGAGATGGCTGTCCTCTTCTTCGCCGACGGGCATTTCCAGCGACACGGGGTCCTGACTTATGCGCTGTATCTCTATGACGCGGTCCACGGGCAAGCCCATTTCTTCGGCTATCTCCTCGGGCGTGGGATCGCGGCCGAGCCGCTGCACGAGTAGTCTGTTGGTGCGCGAAAGCTTGTTGATAGTTTCCACCATGTGCACGGGAATACGGATCGTGCGCGCCTGATCCGCTATGGCGCGAGTTATCGCTTGGCGGATCCACCAGGTCGCATACGTGGAAAACCTGAAGCCCTTTGTGTAATCGAACTTTTCCACGGCTTTCATCAAGCCGAGGTTGCCCTCCTGTATCAAGTCCAAAAGCTGCATGCCGCGCCCGACATAGCGCTTTGCGATAGCGACGACAAGACGCAGGTTTGCCTCCGTAAGCTTGGTCTTTGCGTCCTGATCGCCGTCGGACATCAGTTTGGCGAGCTGAGTTTCCTCGTCCGCCGTCAAGAGCGGTATCCTTCCGATGTCCTTTAAAAACACCTTTACGGGGTCGTCGGTATTTATCTCGCCGAGCATAGTGTCTATGCTCTTAAGCTCCGCGCGCTTCACCTGCCCGTCGGTTATTTCTATGCCGCTCTCGATGATTATGCGCGTCGCTTCCTCGAGCTGCTGCGCGTCCGCGCCGCACTCGAGCGTGAGTTTTTCGCCGATCTCGACGTTCGCGAGCGAGCCGCGAGTTTTGCCGAGCGAGATGAGCTTAGACAAGACGGACTGCATTTTGGAAGTAAGTATGGGCGCTTTTACGCCGTCCTTGAGTATGCTTATGCCGTTATCCTCGAACAGCTTGAGCGCATAGTCCATATCGTTCGCGCCGGCGGCGAGCGAAACGAGCTTTTCCAAAAGCAGGTTGTATTCTATTCCGCCCGACGCTTTGGCGGACTGCAGCAGCTCGTCGAGCGCCGCGCCGATATTGTCCGACGGCGCGTATGCCGTAGGCACAAGCTCGGGCTGCTCCGCAGCCGTGACGATCGCGTTCTCTTTTTTCTTGTCTTTCATGTGTTACTCCTTGAGATTGACTCCTAATTGCGGTATTTGGGGAATTTGGCAAGCTCCAAATTTATTTCGTTCAGCTTGCGCAGTATGCCGTCGTCTTTATCCGACCCGTACATCGACACGAGCCGTTTACTCTCGGCGACGAGCGTGCGCCTGTACAGCTCGCGCTCCGCCTCGGCAAAACGCGCTTTTTCGTCGCAGGGCAGGAACTCGTAATCGAACAGCTCGTCCAAAACGCGCTTGCCGTCGCCGTCGAACTCGCTCAGCAAGATCGCCGGAAGATTGGCGCTGTCACGGTTGTCGCGACATATCGAATACAGCTTTTTGGACAGTTCGTCGGGCAAGGCGTCGGAAATGTTTTTGTCGTAGTACACGTATTCGCGCGCCTGCACAAGACTTGCGAGAAAAAACTTGACGGTCGGGTCGTACTCGGACGCGATAGAAACGACGGGTTGCTCGGCGGCTGCGCGGTCGCGACTTTCGATCGGCTTGGCGGACCTCACAAAATCCGCCTGCCTTTTCAGCGCCTCGATGGAAAATCCCGTGCGCTCCGAAATATACGAAAGATACTGTTCCTGCTCGACGGGATTGTCGAGCGCCGTGACGACCTTTGTGCTTTCTATGGCGAACTGCGCCTTTTGATCGGGATCGCCGAGATCGTGTTTGGACAGCAGTACGTCTATCTTATACGCCGTGAGCGGCACGGCTTCGTCCAGCAGCTTTTGATAGCCTTGCGCGCCGTCGCGCTTTATCACATCGTCGGGGTCTAACCCGTCCGGCAGGCGCACCACCTTTACTGTAAGCCCTGTTTCGCGCAGTATGTCCAGCCCGCGCATTGTGGCTTTTTGTCCTGCGGTGTCGCCGTCGTAACTGATGTACACAATGTCGCTGTATATCTTGAGCTGTCGCGCCTGCTTGACCGTAAGCGCCGTTCCCATGGAAGCGACGGCGGTGTCGAAGCCGGCTTTGTGCAGCGCTATGACGTCCATGTACCCTTCGGTCATGATCACGTAGTCGATAGGCTTGACGCTTTTGCGCTTTTTGAGTAGGTTTATGCCGTAGATTATCTTTGATTTATCGAAGATCTCGGTCTGCGAACTGTTGCGATACTTGGCGAAATGCACGTCTTTTTCGAGCGTTCTGCCGCCGAACCCGACGACATTGTTTATATTGTCGATTATCGGATACATCAGGCGCTTGCCGAAAACGTCGTACGCCCTGCCGTCCTTGGTTTCCGCAATGCCTGCGGCGTGGATCTGCTCGTACGAGTAGCCTTTGGAGCGCAAATAGTCGAGCATTTCCGTAAAATCGAGGCTCGCGCCCAAACCGAACCGGCGCACCACCGACTGCGTCAGCTTGCGCTCCTCGAGATATTCATTGAACACTCGGGCGCGCGGCGACGACAGGTTTTCGTGATAGTGCCGCGCCGCGTCGCGCATAAGCGCGTACAGCGCTTCGCGTTCCTTCTTGTCATAGCCGCTCTTGTAAGAACCGCTGCGCTTGGGCATTTCGAGACCTGCTTGCTCCGCGAGCATTTTGAGCGCGTCGATGAACTCGATATTTTCGATCTTCATGAGGAAGGAGATCGCGTTTCCGCTCTCTTTACAGCCGAAGCAGTGAAAAAATTGCTTGCCCTCGTTCACCGCGAACGACGGTTGCGTTTCGCCGTGGAACGGACAACAAGCCCAATGGGTATTCCCCTTGCGCTCCAGCTTGACGTAACGCGATATCAGCGAAACGATATCCGTCCTGTCGAGAACATTGGAAATAAAGTCGGAAAACTCCCTATCCACAAAACTCCTTGATACGGCGCCGAATGTCGACCGTTAAAGCTTTGACCAGCTCTGCGGCACCGTTAGGCTTTCGAATATGCGCACGGCGTAAGTGTCGGACATCGTGGAAATGTAATCGCACACACGACGCTCCAACGGCTCCGTATCGTACTTGAACTGCTCGGGCAGCTCGCTTTCGTTCTCGAAATAGTACCGATACAGATATTCTATCATTTTTATCGCCTTTACTTCCTCCGACTTGGCAAGCGGCGACGTGTACACGGTGTCGAACATATAAGACCGAAGCTCCGCCATGCCTTGCGCGTATTCGGGCGACTGCGTTACGGTATTTTTCCCATAACTTTCGCTTATTATATCAGCGATCATCGACGATATTCGCTTGGAGTGCGTGTCGCCGAAAAGCGACGTAAATCGCTTGGGGATATCGCTTGCCGCAATAACTCCGCCGCGCACCGCGTCGTCTATATCGTGATTTATGTAAGCTATCTTGTCCGCTATCGCAACCACTTTGCCTTCGAGCGTAAACGGCGTTCCGCCGCCCGTGTGGTTGAGTATGCCGTCGCGCACTTCGTACGTAAGATTCATGCCCTTGCCGTCGTTTTCTATTCGATCGACCATGCGCAAGCTCTGCTCGTTGTGCGCAAACCGCGTAAACTTGCCGAGCGCGCGCTCGCCGGCATGACCGTACGGCGTGTGCCCGAGGTCGTGACCGAGTGCGATCGCTTCCGCAAGATCCTCGTTTAGACGCAAACACCGCGCTATCGTGCGCGCTATCTGGCTGACTTCGAGCGTGTGCGTGAGCCTTGTCCTGTAATGATCGCCCTCCGGCGACAAGAACACCTGCGTCTTGTGCTTTAACCGCCGAAATGCCTTACTGTGAATTATCCTGTCGCGGTCGCGCTGAAATTCGGTGCGCATGGGACACGGCTCGACAGGACGAAGCCGACCTTTGCAGTCGGCATCCTTACACGCATACGGCGATAAGTATTTATCTTGATACTCGTATGTAATCGTTTTATAGTCCATTGAGCCTACTTTCCCAAGCATACACTTATATAGCATGCATTATAACATCGAACGGCGAATTTGTCAAGGCATTATCGAAAAAATATCACGGTCGAAAATCGTTTACTTGCGCAAAACGCCGACGGCACTACCTTTCGGCAATGTCGTCGGCATTCTTTTTTCGCCTTTTCTTTACACATTCGTTGAGCAAATACTCTATCTGCCCGTTGACGGATCGGAATTCGTCTTCCGCCCATCTTTCGAGTTCCGCATAGAGCGCCGAGGAAATGCGAAGCGGCAACTGTTTTTTTCCGTCCTTTTCCATACGGTCAGTAGATCGAGCCGCTGTTGACTACAGGCTGCGCGTCGCGATTGCCGCACAGTATAACGAGCAGATTGGACACCATTGCCGCCTTGCGCTCGTCGTCCAGCTCGACTATCTTGTTTTCGGACAGCTTTTTGAGCGCCATTTCCACCATGGACACCGCGCCGTCCACTATCTTCTGCCGCGCGGCGATGACGGCGGAAGCCTGCTGACGCTGAAGCATAGCGGAAGCTATTTCGGTGGCATATGCAAGATTGTTTATGCGCGCTTCCAAAATTTCCAGACCGGCGTCGTTCACTCGCGACTGCAACTCCTCTTTGAGAACGTTCGCTATTTCGTTGGACGATCCGCGAAGCGACTTTTCGTCGCCGTCGCTGCTGACATCGTACGGGTACTGCCGCGCGACCTGACGTATGGCGCTGTCGCACTGAGTGGATATAAACGTAGAGTAATTATCCACCGCGAACACCGCTTTTGCCGTATCGACTATGCGCCATATTACAACGACGCTTATCTCTATGGGGTTGCCGTCCTCGTCGTTGACCTTTTGCTTTTCGTTATTGAGCGTCATGGACTTTATGCTAAGCTTCTTGCCTATCGCATTGCCCATCGCCGCCATGTTTTTATCTTTTGCCGCCGACTGCACCGCTTTTACGTATGCCGGATTGACAGCTATGCAAAACGGGTTTACGAACCAAAAGCCCTCGCGCTTTACCGTACCGTGATATTTTCCGAAAAGCGTCAATACATACGCCTCGCCGGGCGCGAGCATTTTGCAGCCTGCCGGAATTATCGCGCCGACTATCGTCATCAATATGCCGACGGCAGACAGCGCGGTGTATTCGGCATGATCTATGCTCTCCCCGTCCGGACTGCTTGCAAGCACAAATCCGACTATCATCAGCGCTATGCCGCCGCAGACGAGCAACGCGGAAATGATAACGCCTATCCAACCGCTTTTGGGTTTCAGTTCCCTTTCTTTGATGTTCATACACACCTCTTGTGATTTATTTTGATATCAAATTGATATCACTGATATTATAACTGCAACGCCCGTCGTTGTCAAGCGTTTTGAACGTGATTTACGAAAATATTATCACATATAAATATAAAAAAACAAAGCCGTCGCCTTTTTACATCAGCGACAGCTTTGTGAAGAAATTACAGCTTATTATAGCTTTTTACTTTCTCGGGTTTTTGATGTTTGCCTGAGCGGCGGCAAGACGCGCGATCGGAACGCGATACGGCGAGCACGATACGTAGTCAAGACCGATATTGTGACAGAACTCGATGGAGGACGGATCGCCGCCGTGTTCTCCGCAGATGCCGCAATGCAAATCTTTTCTGCGGCTCTTGCCGAGTTTGACAGCCGTGTCCATGAGCTTGCCTACGCCGACGGTGTCGAGCCTTGCAAACGGATCGGACTCGTAGATCTTGTTGCTGTAGTAGTGCGGCAGGAATTTGCCCGCGTCGTCGCGGCTGAAGCCGAACGTCATCTGCGTGAGGTCGTTCGTGCCGAAGCAGAAGAATTCCGCCTGCTCCGCGATGTCGTCCGCGGTGAGCGCGGCGCGAGGTATCTCTATCATCGTTCCGACTTCGTACTTGAGGTCTACGCCCGAGGCCTTGATTATCTCGTCGGCGGTCGCTACGACCGTCTTTTTGACGAACGCGAGCTCTTTGACTTCGCCTACGAGCGGTATCATGATCTCGGGAACGACTTTCCAATCGGCATGGCGCTTCTGAACCGCGATGGCGGCTTTGATTATCGCCTTGGTCTGCATGACCGCGATCTCGGGATACGTTACGGTAAGACGGCAGCCGCGATGACCCATCATCGGGTTGAACTCGTGCAAGTCGGATATGAGCTGCTTTATCTGCGCGACGCTCTTGTTCTGAGCTTTAGCGAGCGCTTTGATATCCGCTTCTTCGGTCGGGACGAACTCGTGCAGCGGCGGATCGAGGAAACGGATAGTGACGGGCTGACCCTCGAGCGCTTCCATAAGTCCTTCGAAATCGGCTTGCTGCATCGGCTCGATCTTGTCGAGCGCCGCTATTCTTTCTTCCACCGTGTCGGAGCAGATCATCTCTCTGAACGCGCCGATACGCTCAGGGTCGAAGAACATGTGCTCGGTACGGCAAAGACCTATGCCCTGCGCGCCGAACGCCGCGGCCTGCTTGGCGTCCTTAGGAGTATCCGCATTAGTGCGAACGCCGAGCGCCTTATACTTATCCGCGAGCGCCATGATCCTTCCGAAGTAGCCGGAGCTGGGATCTGCGGGCACCGTGGGGATAACGCAGTCGTAGATATTGCCGGTGGAACCGTCGAGCGAAATTCCGTCGCCCTCTTTATAGACCTTGCCGGCGAGAGTGAACTTCTTGTTCTCCTCGTCCATTTTTATGTCGCCGCAACCGGACACACAGCAAGTTCCCATGCCGCGCGCAACGACCGCCGCGTGCGAAGTCTGTCCGCCGCGCACGGTAAGTATGCCCTGAGCGAACTTCATGCCCTCGATATCCTCGGGACTTGTTTCAAGACGGACGAGAATGACTTTTTTGCCGTTTTTGCCTTCCTTGACGGCGTCTTCGGCGGTGAAAACTATAGTTCCCGCGGCAGCGCCCGGAGATGCCGCTATGCCCTTACCGACGACGTTGTTTTTGTCGGCGGCTTTGAGCGCCTGCGGATCGAACTGCGGATGCAACAGCATGTCGAGCGACTTCGCGTCGATCTGCATGAGCGCTTCCTGCTCGGTTATCATTTTTTCGTCGATGAGATCGCAAGCGATCTTGATAGCGGCGGCGGCGGTGCGCTTGCCGTTGCGCGTTTGGAGCATGTAGAGCTTGCCCTTTTCGATGGTGAACTCCATGTCCTGCATATCGCGATAGTGTTTTTCGAGCGTGTTGCACACGTCGAGGAACTGCTTATAGACATCGGGCAGAACTTCCGCCATTTTGGCTATGGGCATAGGGGTGCGAACGCCGGCGACGACGTCCTCGCCCTGCGCGTTCATCAGGAACTCGCCCATAAGGCCCTTTTCGCCGGTCGCGGGATTGCGCGTAAACGCGACGCCCGTGCCGCAATCGTTGCCCATGTTGCCGAACGCCATCATCTGAACGTTTACGGCCGTTCCCCAGGAATACGGAATATCGTGATCCATGCGGTAGATGTTCGCACGGGGGTTGTCCCAAGAACGGAAAACCGCTTTGATAGCCTCGAAGAGCTGTTCCTTCGGATCGTCGGGGAAATCTTTGCCGAGCTGGTTCTTGTACTCCGCCTTGAACTGATTGGCGAGCGTTTTGAGATCGTCGGCGTTGAGGTCTACGTCGAACTCCACGCCCTTTTTCTCTTTCATCTTGTCGATGAGCTTTTCGAAATACTTTTTGCCGACTTCCATAACGACGTCGGAGAACATTTGAATAAAGCGTCTGTAGCAGTCCCACGCCCAACGGGGATTACCCGATTTTGCGGCTATGGTTTCTACGACCGTTTCGTTAAGACCGAGGTTGAGAATGGTGTCCATCATGCCCGGCATCGAAGCGCGCGCGCCCGAACGGACCGAAACAAGCAACGGATTCTCTTTATCGCCGAATTTTTTGCCGCATATCTTTTCCATTTTGTCGATATACGTCATTATTTCCTTTTGAATACCGTCGTTTATCTTGCGACCGTCTTCGTAATACTGAGTGCACGCTTCGGTGGAAATGGTGAAGCCCTGAGGCACGGGAAGACCGATCTTAGTCATCTCGGCAAGGTTGGCGC
This sequence comes from Roseburia sp., assembly GCA_023665905.1. Classification (GTDB taxonomy): domain Bacteria; phylum Bacillota; class Clostridia; order Christensenellales; family Pumilibacteraceae; genus Anaerocaecibacter. The sequence goes on along the minus strand of JAMPDA010000001.1, from coordinate 61,599 downwards.
CCTTGCCGCCCAAAAGCTCACGCATGCTCGCGTTGCCCTCGCTGAAAAGATAGCAATACTTTTTTGCCATTGTGTTATTCTCCTTGAATGTAATTTGTCACCGATTATTTTATCAAATATAAAAGGAAAAGGCAAGCGATTTGCAAAAGATTTAGCTATTTTACAGCCGATCGACCGCATTATGTAGTTATTGCACCGATATGCCGCGCAAAAAGCCGCTAATACAGATCTATGGAATCCACACTTTTAAGTCCGATATCGAAATTTCGCTCGAAATCGGACGATATGTACTTCAACGCGCGACGGGAAAGGTCTTTAAACTCCTCGCCCGTATCAGTCTTGCCGTATCCCGTTTTCTGCGCGTAGCCGAGCATTTGCACGGGCGTTTTCGGCACGCTTGCGGCGGCGCAGGCGTACTCCCTGTAAAATCCGGACAGCTTTAAAAGCTCGCACATGTAAACAGACGCTTGATAGTACGGATTGCCGTCGAACTTGAGCGCCTTTATCAACTTTAAAAACTCGACGAACACGTCGGGATGCGCCTCGTCGTCCGAGCCGAGCGCGGCAACTGTCGCCTCCGCCGCGACGGACGCCGCCGTGAACACCGTAAGATCGGCGCACAGCGAAAAGCCGTCGCTTATCATCATCGGTTCGACGGGGGTCAAAAACGCGCCGCGACCCGAAACGAGCCGAGTGTCGAACACGGCAAAGGTCTGTGCAAAAGGCTTGAGCTTGGCTTTGGCTTTTTTTACGCCGCGCAATATGACAGTGACTAAACCGTTTTCGGCGGTCAGGACCTTGGCGAGCTTATCGTCATCGCGATAGTCGCTTATTTTGAGCACAATGCATTTATCGGAAAAATCGCGCATACCCTCTCCGCAGCGATGTACGGCTTACGGCGCGACTACTTGTTTTTTCTTTCGTCCCTCGCTTTTACGTACATCGAATAGTATCTCGGCTCGCCCGTCGAGCAAAACAGTTCCCAAAGCAGCTTTTCGTCGTCGTCCATATTATAACTCCTCCGCAGGCCCGTTATCGATTTTTCGATTGAATTTTTACGGGCACAGGGGTATTATGGCGCAACACCGGAGCAATTATGTAAAGCTCAATATCCCATATCGTGAAGAATGTTCTGTTTATCGCGCCAGCCCGTTCTGACCTTGACGAACAGCTCTAAATACACCTTTTTATCGAGCAGATGTTCTATGTCGTTTCGCGCCGACGCACCGATCTTTTTGATCATGGCGCCCTCGTCGCCTATCGCTATGCGCTTGTGAGATTTTTTATCCACAATGACGTCCGCCGATATATGCACGGGCGTTTTGCTCTCATCGACGCTCAACACTCCGACGCCGACGCCGTGCGGTATTTCGTCCTGCAAAAACAAAAGCGCTTTTTCGCGAATTATCTCGCCAATAATGAACTTGACCGGTCTGTCCGTGTACTCGTCTTCGGGAAAAAGAAAGCCGCCGTCCTTGCACTCCGCTTTGAGCGCGGACTTTACGACATCTATATTGCTGCCCGTTCTACAGCTCGTGGGAATGACGTCTTTTATCGACTGCCCGTCGCCGCGCGTCATGTACGGATTGAGCCGTTGCAAGATCGGATAGATGTCGTTATATCCCTTTAAGTCGGTCTTGTTGAGCACTACGTACAGCGGCACGCGCGTCTTTAAGCGTTCCAAGATCAGCTTTTCGTCCGCTTCCGTAAGCCCTTTGGTGCAATCGAGCACGATGACGACGACATCGGCGTCGCCGCCGAGCGAGCTTTTTACGCTCTTGTCCATATGCTCGTCGAGCTTTGTACGCGGCTTGAACATGCCGGGCGTGTCCAAAAACACTATCTGCGTATTGCCTTCGGTGCAAATCCCCGTTATCCTGTCGCGCGTCGTCTGCGGCTTGGGAGAAACTATCGACACCTTTTCGCCGACTATGGCGTTTACGAGCGAGCTTTTGCCGGCGTTCGGTCTGCCCACGACGGCGATGACAACCGATTTGTCGCGCGCGGCGAGCACTTTTTCTTCGATCTCGCGCATGGCGGCCTTATCGGCGTCGGCGATGTGATCGTAACCGAGTAAATGAAGCATGCCGTGCACGAAAAGATAGTTTATCTCGCGTTCGCCTGTTCCGTATTCGACCGCCTGACGCGCCGCCGCGTCTGTGTTTATGGCTATCTCGCCGAGCGCAACGGCGCGCAGCACAGGGTCATAGTCGTTCGGATAATTCTTTTTGTCAAACGCCTCGATCTTTGTCAGAGCCGGAAAACTCAACACGTCCGTCGTACTATCTATGCCGCGCTTTTCGCGATTGAGAGCGCGCATCTCGTCGTCGCCTATCAACTCGACGTCCACCGACGCATCGCCCTTCAGCTTCAAAGTATCGAAAATTATTCCGGCAAGCCTATTGAACGCCGGCTGTACGTCGCCCGTTATCCTAAACATTTGCGCCGCCCATTCCGCCGCCGCGTCCGAAGTTGTACTTTATGCGCTTGTGGAAAAGTCCGCCGTACGCGCCGACTATTGCGAGCCGCACCGCGGTCAGCTCTTTCATCGTGATATTGCAGTTGTCGAACTGACCGAGCTTAAGCCGTTCCGAGATCATAGAGCGCAACAGCTTGTCCACTTTGTCGCCCGTAGGATTGTCCATGGCGCGAATGGCGGCCTCCGCCGAATCGCAGATCATGATTATCGCGCCGATCTTGCCCGTAGGCGTTTCTCCGCGATAACGGTAGTCGCTCATATCGACTTCGCCGTCGGTGAGCATGCTCGCTTTATTGTAAAAGTACGCTATCGGCAGTGTGCCGTGATGTTCTATGGTTATGCGCGCGACTTCCTCCGGGATACGGTGCTTTTTGCACAGCTCGTAGCCGTCTACGGTATGCTTGCGAATTATCTCGGCGGATACTTCGGGAAGTATCTCGTCATGCGGATTGTAACCGGCTTGGTTTTCCGTAAAATACTCGGCGTTGTTCAGCTTGCCGACATCGTGATAGTAAGCGCAGGCGCGCGCAAGATACGGGTCTTCGCCTATCGCGTCGGCGCATATCTCGGCGAAGTTCGCGACGGCGAGGCAGTGATTGAACGTCCCCGGCGCTTCCTCGCTCAGCCTGCGAATGAGCGGAGCTTTGTGGTTTGTAAGCTCGATAAGTTTAAAATCGGACGTCAGGTTGAACACCCACTCGACGACGGGAATGATAACGCCGGAAAGCACTATCGCGCCGCATGCTGAGCCTGCGATATACGGCAGTTGATCGACAAACGGCTGTATATCCAACGAGTATGCGCAAAGCAGCGCGGCGTATATCGCTATAGTGGATATGCCCGTCACGAACATGCGCAGTACGGAAACTATGCGCGTCATATTGGTGGGAAAAGTATATGTGCCAACCGCGCCGCTCAAAAGCCCTGCGAGTATTGTGAATACGACCGCAGTAAACGACGCGCTGTCCACCACGAGCAAGATCACGAACGACGAGATCATGCACGCAAACGCGTTGAGTATAAAAGCGTCGCGCTTTTTCGAAAACGGCATGACGAGCATTGCCGTAAGCGCCACCGTCATGGCGTAAGGCTTCCAGGCAATGAGCCCGATATTGACAAGGACCACAAACGAAAATACAGTCAGCAGCGCGCCGGCGCGCTTAAAGTTGAACAGCAATTCTTTGCGCGAGATCGCCATGTACATGTACAACGCCACGAGCACGAACAGCAATACGAACAAGTACAGAACTATGGCTCCGCGCTTACTTATGGACAGTATACCGTTTTCGATATGCGAAAAATTTACGAACAGCACGAGAGCTATGTACAGCACGGCAAATACTACGGCAAACATGCCGATGAGCCAAATGTACGCCGACCGTTGCGGCATTATCGGGGTTATATTACTCTTCGTCTGTTCCGATTGATTTCCCATGATTTCTCCTTTGCGAATATTCGCCGTACGCTTTTACTATGCGCATAACAAGTCCGTGTCTTACGACATCCTCGTCGCCCAAATGCACAAACGCGACCGATTCCACACCCTTTAGCACATTTTCGGCGTCTATAAGTCCGGACGGCGCGCCCTTTAGATCGATCTGCGTCACATCGCCGGTGACTATAGCGCGGCTGCCCTCGCCGAACCTCGTCAAAAACATCTTCATTTGCTCGGGCGTCGTGTTCTGCGCCTCGTCGAGTATCATGAATGCGTTGTTGAGCGTTCTGCCGCGCATATACGCAAGCGGCGCTATCTCAACAGTTCCGCGCTCGATAAGCTTTGTGTAATCCGCGCCGAACATATCGCCCAACGCGTCGTAAAGCGGTCTTAAGTACGGATCGACTTTCATTTGAAGGTCGCCGGGCAGAAAGCCGAGCTTTTCGCCGGCTTCTATGGCGGGTCGCGTCAATATTATCCTGTCCGCAACGCCCTTTTTGACGGCTGCCGCCGCCATGGCTACCGCAAGATATGTTTTGCCCGTTCCGGCAGGACCGATCGCGAATGTGAGCAAATTGTTTGCCACGGCGTCCGCAAACAGCTTTTGGTGCGGAGTTTTGGCATAGATCCTCTGTCCGTGCGCATTGGTGCATATAGGTTCTTTCGTCATGCCGTCCACACCTGCGGGGTCGGCAGAAAGAATGGAGTGATAACGCCGCACCGTATCGGGGTCTATTTTTTCGCCGCGGTCGGCCGCGGACGACAGCTTGTCCAAAATAAGCCGCGCCATCTCGGCGTCGCGTCCAGAAATTTCCAACCCGCCGTCGGTTATTCGCACGGTTACGCCGCACAACGCCTCCACTATCTTCAAATTGGCGTCGTACACGCCGAACACGGCGCGCAAATTATCGTCTTGAGATCCCTTTATCAACTTAAATCTCCGTAAAAACTATGGATTTCGTGGTTTGTCTTTATTCGAGGAACATTTTTGCCCGCTTGCGGGAGCAAAAATGTGACGTCGACAAATTTGGTGTAATACCCCGCCGCTTGCGGCGGAACACCCGTAGGGTGCTCCAGGGCAAGCATACGCACAATTACAAGCGAGAACGTAAGCGATGTTTCGTGCAACATTCGGTTGCCGTGCGGGTCCAGAGCTTACCCTGGGGTATAATACCTAATTTATTCGTTCCCGTTTCGGTCGGCGGACGGCTCTGCGTTTTCGCGGATCTGCGTACCGCGCGATATCAATGTTTCGCCGCTCAAAAATACGTGTATCGAATACAGTCCGGCAACCGTTTCTTTGACCGTATACGTGGACTTGAATTCGCCCGTGAACTTCGCCTCTTCCGTTTTGGCTGCGGCAAACTCCCGAGCGACGGCGTCAAGATCGCGCTCGACCTGCACGGCTTCCGTTTCGTAATAGCTGACCGTCGTCACATACAGCGGAACGAACACGTCATAGTTTGCCGTAACCGCCGAGCTTTCATACGAATCGTACGGCGACTTCGGGTACAGGAACCGGTGTCCGAAAAGGCTGAAACCCGTCTTTTTCTTAGAGCGGCCCGTACGGCGATATTCGACGGCGGTCGCGGATATTTCCGCACTGAACGTCAAAGACACGTCGCCGTAGATCTCCGCGTCGCATTCCGCGGTGTAAAGCAGCTCGCCGGCAGTGGAAAACACATCGCCGTTGGCAAGAACGTCGCCGCGCTTTACTACGTCGCCGCGCTTTACGAGCGCCGACCCCTCACGCAAGACGATGCGCGTGACGGTCGCGTCGTATGCGGATTCATACGCCGCATATTTTCCGTGCACCGAAAAGTCCTCGGACTCGAGCACGTAAACTCGCAGCGTCGTTCCGACGATCTCCGCCGCGGCGTCGGCTATCCCGTCCATGCCGTTGACGGCGGCGGCGACTCTGTCCGTATCGACACTGCTTTTGCGCATACCGGTTTTTATATCCGCGCCGTGCAACGCGCTTTCTATTGCGGCATCGGACAGCCTGTCGTTGCCGGAAATGTCTATGCGCCACACATATCCGTATGAAATGTTCAGACAAACCACAGACGCGGCGAATCCGACGGCAAGACCGATACGCGCCGCCAAAAAAGCGAACAGCCTGCCTATTCCGTACTCTGCGTCTATCGAGTAATTATAGCACATGTCACCGAAAATTGCAACAGCTTTGCGCTTGTCTTTTTTTCGTATTTTAAACGTCGCTTTTCCGCCCGAAACGGACAGGTCCTCGGTGATTATTCCTTCCGCCGCAAGCCTTGAAACGATTGATGTGGCGTCGTCGCGCACGGTGATCTCCAAACGTGGGATAAATCCGCGATTTCTATAGCCGAAGCCGCACGCGTTGTTGCCGAGTTTGCGCTTGATCTTGCCGAAAAACACCGCGCGCGCGGCACGCCTTACATTGCGCGCCTTTTCCGCTTCGTCGCGCTTTGTTTTACGCAGTTTTTCCGCTTCGGCACGCATGCGCCGGCGTTTTTCACGGGCTTCGGCGCGCGCCTGCGCCTTGCGCAGTCGGTCGCGCTTTTCCCGCTCTTTATTTTCCGCGCCTTTAAGCGCGCGTTTTTCGGGCATGTCCGCGGCGCGTTTTTTCATAGGTCTTTCACCGAAATACCGTCGATGACGCCGATGACCGACACGCAATCGTCCGTGAGGTCTTTTACGGAAAGCTCGCTGCCGCTTACGGTAATAACGCAACCGCGCGCGCGGAATATCATCTCCGCGCCGTCGATCTTGAGCGGCTTTGCTCCCTCCAAATACAAAGCGCCGCGCCCGAACAGCACGGCTTGAAATTTAAGTTCCGCTATATTTCCGAATAATTCCGCCGCTTGATCGATAAAACTCATACCGTTTTATCTTATGAGCGGCCGCAGGCATGTAGAACTTTTACACGCGACGCAAACTATTGCGAAACTTCGTCCGAAGCGTCTACGCGCCCTACCGTTATCCTGTCGTGCGACACCCTTACTATGCGCACTTTTTCGCCTGCCGCAATGCGGCTGTCGCTGTACACGACGAGATTTACGTCGTTGATAGTCACCGACCCCGTAAGATCGATATCGGTCGTTGCCACGCCGATCTTATCTATGAGATTTCCGAATTTACGGCTGCGCTCGCCCGCTTTTTCTATCCTCGCTACGCGCAGCCAATCGCGCTTTTGCGTGCCGAGCGCGACGATATGCACGGCAAAAATAAGCACGGCTGTCATAAGGACAAAAACATACGCTTCGCCTGCCGAGCCGTAAAGCATGCGCGTCACAAACGCCGCGCACATGGCGGCGGAGCCGAGCACATATGCCACGCCGCGCATCGGCTGAAAAAACTCAATGCAAAAAAGCGTGAGCCCGACGGTCCACAGACACACGGTGAATATGTTGATCGATCCGAAAAGCGCCGAAAAGCTGTCGCCGAGCGTCACCTTTTACTCCTTCATGCGCAGAATGGCGTTGTAATAATAAAGCACCTGCTGCGCATATCCGGCGTAGCTGCCGTATTTATCCATAAGCCGCGCGCGGAGCTGCATTTCCGTTTCCATGCCGACGCGCTGAGTCTTGAGCATCCAGGTATCGACGGGAAAGACCTCCAGCCTGCCGAGCGAAAACAGCAACACGCAGTCGGCTATCTTTCTGCCCACGCCGGGAAGCGACATGAGCATTTTTTCCGCGTCTACGGTGTGCGCGCCGGTGAGCCTGTTCAATATCCCCGTTTCCGCGCAGATCTTCGCGCTTTCGGATATGTACTGGGAACGATATCCGCAACCGATAGCGTCGAGCTGACGCACCGGAAGCTCCGCAAGCTTTTCCGGCGTGGGAAAAACGTCGTCGAAAAGCGAGCACAGCCGATTGAGTATACTCTTTATGCGCGGGATATTATTGTTTGCCGACACTATGAAAGATATTATCGTTTCAAAAACAGGCTGATGCAAAATACGCAAAGCGCCGCAACATTCGAGCACGTTTTTGAGCTCGGGGAAACGCGACAGCTCGCGCTTTGCGCGGTTTACGTCGCGATCGAGATTGAAGAAATTGACGAAATAATCGGGCGAAGACGTTTCTATAACGACGCTATCGCCGGAATTATAAACTTTGCAGACATGCATGCCCGACTTTACGGTGTATTCTCCGCCGTTCTTTTCAAAACGGAAAAGCTGTCCGCACTCGAGCGTCGCTTTAACGTCGAGATCGGCGCTGTCTACTATTATTTTATCGGCTTCGGTTTTGTACATGAAAATTCCTTACGGGCTTTCGCCGCGAATAGCTAACCGCACTAAACAAAAAAGGGCGTTAGCCCTTTTTGATCAAGCTACCGGGTAAACACTTACTTGTTTGCGGTCGCCCTTTTTCTCGAACTTGACCTTTCCGTCAACGAGAGCAAACAGTGTATCGTCGCCGCCGCGCCCTACGTTCTCGCCCGGATGAACTTTGGTGCCGCGTTGGCGAATGAGGATATTTCCTGCCAGAACGAACTGACCGTCCGCACGCTTAACGCCAAGGCGCTGAGCGTTGGAATCTCTGCCGTTTTTGGTCGATCCGCCGCCCTTTTTGTGGGCGAACAACTGAATATTTATAAACATTATAGTTCCTCCAATTTGAGATTATGCGGATATCCGCAAGATAAATCGTTAAGTCCGACGCGCAGCGTTCCGATTATTACTTCCGTTTCGCGCATATTCGGCGTGTCGCCTTTTGCGGTAAACTCGAACAATGCGTCTTTCTCGCTTCGTACATACTCGACATCTCCGCCGAATTCGACTATTCCGAGATACGCCGTCTGGACAAGCGCGGACACCGCTGCACACAGTATGTCGTTGCCGCTTTCGGCAAGTCCGCTGTGTCCCTTTGTCGATACTTTAAAGACCTTTCCGTTCTTTTTGAAGAACGACACCGTTATCATACTATTTCGTCGATTTTAATGCGAGTGTAGTACTGACGATGACCCTGTTTTTTGCGCACATTCTTTTTAGCCTTGTACTTGAACACTACGACTTTTTTGGCTTTGAACTGGCGCACGACGGTAGCTTTTACCGTTTTGCTGTCGGCTTCCGCACCGACAACGATTTTTTCGCCCTCGCCCGTCATGAGCGCTTTGAGCGTAACGGTAGCGCCGACCTCTGCGTCGATGCGCTCCACATCGAGCACATCGCCTGCGTTGACGCGATACTGCTTTCCGCCCGTTTCGATGATCGCAAACATAGCATAACCTCCGTAAAGTATTCGCCGTCGGGGTTTCGCATACGCGAATTAAAGACCCTTTCCGTGCGGTTCTGTTTTATTATACATAAGCGGCGCTTCATTGTCAAGTAAATTAGCCGACCGCAAAAAAGAATTTTACCGCGCAATAACCGCGTCATTATCGCATATTTCGGTATATTTTGAAGCTCGCGAAAAAACGCGCGGGCGTCCGTGCGTTTAAAAGATATCGCTAAATTTCGAATTCGCCGTTGAGCGCCACGAGCGCGCGCTCGAAGTCGCTGTCCGAAACGCCGAGTATTATGTTTATCTCCGACGCGCCCTGGTCTATCATACGCAGGTTGATATGCGCGTTGGACAGCCTATTGATCGCGCGCGCGGCAGTGCCCGGACGCGACTTCATTCCGTGACCGACTATAGCTATCAACGCGACGTCGGTGGACAGCGAAATGTGGTCGGGCTTTACTTCCGTCTGCACCGCTTTGATAAGCGCATTTACGGTGTCTGTGTCTACTGCCGAAAACACGACCGTCATGGAGTCTATTCCGCTTGGGATATGCTCAATCGGCACGTTGAACTTTTCAAAGCACGACAGCACGCGCCTGACGAAACCGACCTCGGTGTTCATCATCGACTTATCGATGTACAGAGAGTAAAAGTTCTTTTTACCGGCAATGGCGGTTATCGGCATTTTTTTGGTGCGCTCGTACTTGCCCTGCAAAAATTCTTCAGTGGGGACTATAAGCGTACCCGACGCGTCGGGATTAAACGTGTTCAATATGTGAATGGGAATGTTCGCTTTGCGCACGGGAAAAATCGATTCGGGGTGCAGTACGTTTGCACCCATGTACGCGAGCTCGCGAAGCTCCTTATACGTTAGGATATCTATAAGCGACGCATGCGGAACTATCCTCGGGTCGCACGTCATAAACCCGTCCACGTCCGTAAAATTCTCGTACAGCGACGCGTCCACGGCTCGCGCTATTATCGCGCCGGTTATGTCCGATCCGCCGCGCGAAAACGCGACGATCTTGCCGTTTTGGTCGCTGCCGTAAAATCCGGGTATTACGGCGCATTTCTTTTTGCCGAGCGCCATGCGGCACACCGTGTCGGTGTACGCGTCGTCGTATGTTCCGTCGCGAAATTTTATGATATCGGCGGAATCGACGAAATCGAAATGCAATAGCGACGCGAGTATCTTTGCGCACAGATACTCGCCGCGCGACACAATATAGTCGTAATCGGCGGCGGGCAATTCGGCAATGATGTCAGCATATTCTTCCGCCAAAAGATCGGCGTCAAGCCCGAGCCCTGCACAGATCCGCTCGAAACGCGTGCGCACCGCCGCAAAGAGCTTTGCGCGCGCATCGGGCGATGCGGAATACACCGCTATCAGCATATCCGTTATCTTGTCTTCCCCCGCCGTTTTGCCGGGCGCGGAAACGACAACGAACCGACGCTCCGGATCGCTCGTTACGATTTCTTTTACACGGTTTATGCTGTCCGCTGTGGACATAGACGTACCGCCGAATTTGATCGCTTTCATTTAAAAGCTCCGTTATTATATATTCGTCATTTGTTGATGCGGTCAATGTTACCGTAAATTTCGTTACTTGATCTTTCTCGCTTCCACGTAGTACCGCTTTTCGGTAGCCTCGCCCATCGAAAAGGTCTTCTTGGGCAGCACGCCGTTTTTGATGACGTACCCGAACAGCTCCGATTTTTCCACGCCGCGCATTTTTATGCCGACGTGCCCGTCGCGCACGAGCAGGCTGTCGCCGTGGACGTACTCCACATATCCGCCGTGACGCGAAACATAGTCCTCGCAAAACATGTCCACCGCGACTATAGCGTCTATCTTATCGGAAGGGACATCGACCGAAACGGGCGTCGGCGCATACAGCGTTGTTTGCGCGTCGCCGCCGACATTCGCTTTGAAGCATTTTATAAAGTCGTTCGCGTCGCCCGTCCTGACCAGCCTGTGTATCGGCTCGAAGATAAGTCCCTCGTCGTATATGTTGACTATCTCCACGAGCGCTTTTCCGTTTTGCGGCGTCGGGTGGTGTATGCTGCAATATTTTGCCGTCGCGAGCGAATGATTGCCGTCGCCGACGAGTGCAAAAAGCCTCGTGCCGAATTTATCCGCGGACGCTTCCGTTATAGCCTCCGCGGCCTTTTTGAGCAATGCCGTATCGGAAATAAGCTCGCCGCGCACATGTCCGCCGCCGCCCCTTAGTTCGCCGTCGTACAGCGTCGTCTTTTCGGACGCCGCTACTGCGCGCGCCAGCGCGTTTTCCCTATCGTCTACGAGCAACAGTATGTGCGGAAGTTCGACGTCTATCGCTTCCCGTATCGTAACGCGCGGCGGTATGCGCTGTTCTATAGTGCGTTCGGAAGCGCGTATGAGCGCCGTCGAATGCGGCGTGTAGTCATACGCATCGAGATCTATCGCCGCAACTACGCCGCGGCGCGTCCTCCCCTGCGCAGTCGTGCGCGTGACCGCTACAGCGCCGCGCACGGCAAAAAACCTGCCGCTTTTCGTCATGTCCGAAGCGGCGTTCTTTATGTCGGCTATGCGGCTTTCGGCGTCCGAAAGAAAGCACTCCGGCAATATCAAGTCGAGCGCCGACTGCGGCGGCATTTGCGCGCGAAGATCGGTCCAATACTCGGGACAGGAACAAAATTGATCGCATGCGACGACGGCAAAGTCGCCCACGTCGCCATTCGGTATCAATATCTCGCCGTCAAAATCTACAAACATTACAGCAGTCCGGCGGAAAGCGCCCAAATCACCGCAGCTGCTCCTATGGAAAGCAGCTTCCAACCGATATTGTGTACGAATATTTTTTTCATAACGGAAACGAATTTGTTTGACTTGTTGTTTTGCTCTTTGTCCGACATATTACGCCTCCTTTCCGTGCCTGCGCTTGCGAGTGGGACCCGCCGCTTTAAGCCCGTAGTTCTGTTCGAGAATATCCGTCAGCATTTGGGAATCGAAATAGCGCATAAGCTCGCCGTTGCGCGCTACCGAAATAACGCCCGTTTCTTCGGATACGATAATAGCCATAACATTGGAATAGTTTTCGGAAACGCCTATGGCGGCGCGATGACGCGTACCGAGCTCCTTGTCGATGGAAACCGATTGCGACAGCGGCAAAAAGCAGCCGGCGGCGACTATTCTGTTGCCGCGTACAAACACCGCTCCGTCGTGCAGCGGCGCTTTGGTGTTGAATATACTTTCGAGAAGCGAACACGAAAGCACGGCGTCGAGCACCGTGCCCGACTCGATGATGTGCTCGGGCATGTTCTGCGTGGAAATAATAATGAGCGCGCCGACGTTCTTTTTGGACATATTCTGCGCCGCGCGCACGATATCGTTGATAGCGGCGTGGAGCTCGTCGTCCGAAACGCCGTAATCGGTAGTGTACGCATCGTGCGTTTCTTTGGGCGACGCGAGCTTCAAAAGTCCGCGCTTGATCTCCGGCGGAAAAAGGAACAGCACCAATATCGCCACTATCAAAATGCTGAATTTAAAGACGTTGCCCAATACGGACAGCCCTATAAATTCGGACGACAGCACTGTGCCGAGCGCCACAAAGACGAGCACGAAAGCAATCAACTTGACGGCATTGTTCTTTTTGAGAAACACTATCAGGGCATAAATAAGCAGTGCGGTAAGGATTATATCCAGCGCACACGCCCACGGCTTATCCGTCATTTTATCGTAAATATTTTCGAAAAACCACATAACGCTCCTCTACTTAATAAGTATACATTATTATCCGATCGTTTTCAATCGTTTTAAACAACATTTTTAATAATTTTAAAATATTCGTCAATTCATACGACGGTCATCGGCCGAAAAATTGCGCCGAAAAGTCGTTTTTCGGCTCGCCCTACCCCAAACACGAAAACACACGTCGTAACGCAAGCCGAAATTAGGCTGTTCATAATTTGTTAATAAATTTCCAAAAATACTTGATTTTTTTGTCCGCATAGGTTATAATGTAATGTAGATTGCTATACAAGAGGAGCATATGGCAAAAAAAGAGTCCAAAAAGCCCGAAAAAGTAAAACAACCCAAAGATAAATCGGGTAAGTCGGGCAAAAAGAAATCCAAAAAGGGCGACGCTCCGGCGGCAGACGCCAACCAGCCCACGGGAGCTCCGGCAGGCGTTCCGTCTACCGGTATACCTTCAACGGGCACCCCGTCTACAGGCACTACGGCAAACGGCGTTCCCACAACGGGCACGGCGTCCGTTCCGCTTGCCAATCTATCCCCCGAGCAGATGACCGCGGCGCAGATCGAGCAAGCCATAAAGGAAAGCAACGACCCCGAATCGCGCCTTAAAAAACTGCGCAGCCCTATAAACGTGCGCAGCTGTCTTTTGAATATCCTATTCCTCATAATAATGACTTTGGCTATCGTCGTCATTTGGTGCGCGATCGAAGTGGATAAATTCAACTTCGTCACCGTAGTCAAAGACATGTCCTCGCAATTCGGAATTACCCAGGGCTTCCAATGGCTTTGGTCTACGATAAGCGGTTGGTTCAGTTGATCTATGCAAAACGCCGTTGCACATGCAACGGCGTTTTATTATGGCTATTTTAATATTGTAGCTATTTTACTCGCTCTCTTTCGGCTCGTCTTTGTTTTCCGCTTCCCCACTGCTCTTATGAGTAGACTTGCCAGCGGAAACCGTTTTTCGCTTTGTCTGTGCGCTCGGCTTGCGCGCAGTCGAGGCGCCGCTTCGGTTTTGCGCGGCGTCGCCCTGCTTTTGCGCGGTCGATTTTTTTGTCTGCGCCTTCGGCTTTTTCGACTCGGCGCTGCTTGCAGCTTCGACGCCGTCGGCATTTTCACGCTTTTCTGCGATCGGTTCTTCCGCTTGCGCGTTTTCGGTCGGTTCTTCCGCATGCTCGCCTTCGGTCGACGCTTGTTTTGCCGCTTCGTCCACGGGCGGGTCTTTTTCCGGCTCGCTCACAGGCGGCTCGTCTTTCTTTGCCGGCGTGCTTGCGGTCGGCGCAACGAACGGCGGAAAGATGTCGTCGAACGGCGTCTTTGCGGCGGGCTCGTTATTGGGCACTCCGGGGAATATCTCCTCGCCGCGCCCGACAGTTTGAATATCGATGTAAATATTGTCGCTGTTTTTATCTTCGTAATCCATGCCGAATACAGCCATTTTCATCTTTTTGGGCTGCGGAACGGTCATCGGATACTTTTTGGTCAAGCGCCCGAATACTATATACATCGCGACGATCGCGACGGCGAGCACGCCCAACACTACCACATACCATATCCACTCTTTTTCGAGCACATCGGTATTTGGAAAGTTATCGACGTCGTATTGCATAGCCGTCAAAAACCCGTCGTTTTTCATCGCCTCGATGACGAGAGTGGCGGCTGTCGCCATGCTGTCGGCATACTCGGGATTGCTGTCCTTGAGGTTTTTTAGCGTGTCGTTTTCCGTAAACGACACAGTGTCGTTATCGGTAAGGTTGTTCGTTTCCCAATCTGCGCCGACGACATTGAGCGTAGGTATGCCGGCGTTGAAGAATACGGGAAACACGCCGCTGTGCGCCCACTGGAAATACGGAACGCCGTTCAGCGCGCTCATTCCGGTTATTACGGGCGACTTCTGCGTGACCTTGTAGATATCGAGCCCGTTGTCGGCGGATATGCCGTCGAAAAACGTTTCGCGCTCGGTCTTTCTCGCGTCCGAAAACGCGTAAATGTGCTCCGCTCCGACACGCTGCAGCTCGACAACGAGCACCGTCGCTTCGCGCTGCTTGGACGTCATATCGTTGTACAGGCGCTGTGCGCCGATATCCGAAAGCGCCGACGCGCCCAAAAACGCTATCGTAACGTCGAAGTCCAGCGCAGGCTTTTCCGACTGCAAATATTCGGCGATCTCGAGAAGCGTCGCAACGCCCGTGCCGTTGGAAAGAGCCGCAGACGCGCCGAAGCCGCCTACCGCGCCCGAAAACGGCTGCGAATAGCGATTGTCGTAATACGCGCACAAAATAACGTTCTTGCGCGCGTCGCCGTCGCCCGAAGAATACACGGCGACAACGTTGCGGCTGTTTACGCGTTTTTCCTGCGTCACGCCGTCTATCTCCGCCGATTCGCTTACCGAAAACTCTCTTATTCCGACGTCGTCATAGCCGTAGCCGACGAGCTGCTCGTTTAAGTACTCCGCCGCTCTGCGCTCCCCGTCCGTGTATGTCGTACGGTTTTCGCACGCGCTCAAAAAATCTTCCAATTTGCTCTCGAGCGAGGAAGCGGACACGGAGTACCGAGGATCGGATACGTCATGGTCGGGCGCGCCGGCGTCCGCACATGCCGAAAGCGACAGCAATGAAAAGACGACTGCGAAGACTATTAACAAAACTTTAACGTATTTTTTCATATCACACCACAGCCAATATCAAACTCAGCACGGTCAAAACGCCGTATACCGTTATAAACGCGCCCATCACCTGCGACAGCACCAATCGAAACCGCGTTTTGTCTACATAGTCCATTTTAAACACGTACCACATATACAGCGCGACGAATGCGAGCATTATCACCGGATCGAAAATTATATCCAATAGCGACGCGTACAGCGGCACGGCAAGATAAATGAACTTAAGACAAAAAAGCAAAATGTTTGCCGCGGTGACAGCAAAGTGCAGTCCGTACTTGACCGCCGTCACGCCGCCGCGCAACTTGACGGTAAGCGAGCGAAACCCGAATGTGGCGATAATAATATACAGCACCGTCGGGACGAGTCCGCCGAGGAAAAACGCCCAAATGTCGTTTGTGAACCAGCTCGGCCAGCCGTAGCTCTGACCGTAGTACGCCATATTTCCGCGCATCGAAAACATCGACGCGGCACAAAAGCCGAAATACACCATAAGATATGCCAACGGCTCCGGCATTCTCTTTTTTGCAATGTCTATCAAATCAACCTCCGTATGCCGCCTTAACGACAAAGCCGACAAGCGCGTCGTACTGCGACACCGCGCCCGTCTTGTAAGCATAGTCCGATTTTTCAAGCGTGTCTATAAGCGTTCTAAGCCGTGCTTTGGAAAACCGCTTGCTCTCCTGCACGAGCCTTCCGACCATATTCGGCTTTACTCCGAGCGCCGCAAGGCTGTCCGGATCGACGGCCGCGGCGAATATCCGCTTAAAGCGGTTGTACAAAAGCGTGTACGCCGCCACGAGATCGTTGTTTTTAGCCATGCCGTTTACTATGGCTACGGCGCGCGCCGCGTCCGATTTGAGTATGCAGTCGCTCAGCTCGAACACCGCAAACTCGGTATCGGCATAGACCGACTCGTTGATATCGTCAACGGTTATTTCGTCGTTCGCGCGAAGCGCCGACAGCTTTTCCGCTTCCGACATTATTCGTGTGAGATAACCGCCGCACCTTTTATACAGCGTTTCTGCTGCGACGTCGCCTATGCGCGAGCCCGTTGTATCGAGCGTTTTCCGCACGAGCGAAAGTATGTACTTAAGCTGTAGACGGTTGCAGTTTACCGCCGTTATGCCGTTCGGGAATTTGGGCGCGGCGGCGTGTCCCCAACTGTCGTGCGGGATATAATCGATCATGACGAGCACCGAACTCGTATTGGGATCGGACAGATACTCGGATATGGGCGCGACGTCGAACTTGCCGCGCGCAACGACGACGCGATATTCGCTCATCACGGGGAGCTGCATGAGTTCTTCCACTACGTTCTGCGCCGACGTAAATTCCCTATCGACGATATTGAGCGGCTGAAGATCGGTGACAACGCCCTTTATAAGCCCGACCGCCCTATTTATGACATAATCGTCGTCGCCGTAACAGTAATAACCTGCACACGGCGGCGACGATTTGAGATGTTTTTTCAGCTCGATGAACTCCATACGTCAATTATAATACAACAAAACGAATAAATCAATCGATTTGCGCATTATTTGCCGTAAAGGGAACAGCTCGAAGCTTATGATCACAGTATGTTGGAAAGATACGGAATGCTGTCGAGCAGCACGTCGTCTATATAGTTTATCGCCGACCTTACAAAAATGACCGCGTCGTTGTAATTATCGGACTTAACCACCGCGGCGAGGCTGACGATCTTCTCGTCGAGATTGCGCACGGTGTTGTGGTTTTGCAACATCAAGAGCACGTTCTTGCCCTTTTCCCATTTCTTAAGCAAGTCGTCGCACATCTCGACCGTTTGCGGATTGTCCAAATTGTCTTCGTTCAGCTCTATGCTCTCCGCCACCGCCTCGAGCTCCGTCTGCAAGCCGTTGTAAAAGCTGTTTACGAATACGATCTCGCCTATCATGCCGCCCACGAGCACTGCAAAGACGACCAAAATGATTATGACCTTTTTCACCAGTTTTCGCCTCCGCTTATGGCAAGCGCGCTGCAAAACGACGGCGCGTGTTTGGGCGAAAAATACGCGTTGCCGTCCTGCCGCACATCGATATACAGCATGTCGGAAAGGCGCAGTTTGTTCTCCTCGAGAACGCGCGAGATCTCCGACTTTGACGTGCCCGACAGTTCCAAATTTCTATCGATATAATTTCCGTCCACGAGCAGCTCGAGCGGCAAAAGAGTTTTCTTTTGACCGTCGCTTTGAGTATCTTGCTCGCCGTTCGACTGCTCCTGCTCCTTTTCCACCACGCACAATTGTCCGTTGGTTTCGAAAATGGCGTACGCTATCTGCGTAAAATCGACGTAGCCCGAAGTGCGCACCGCTTCTATCAAGTCGTCCATATTCATGTTCATTTTCTTGAGGTTTTCGTATTTAATGCCAGACTTGTCTATGACTATCATGCTGCTTCCGCTCAGTATCTTGCGCGCCTTTATCGATTTGCGCGACAGCAACGAAAGCAAAATGTGCAATGTCGCCAGCGTGACTATGGGAACGATCCCGTAATAAATGGGGATATACGGATCGTTCATCGGTATACACGCCACTTCGGCGATAATAAGAGTTATAACAAGCTCGAACGGCTGCATTTCGCCTATCTGCCGCTTGCCCATTAGCCGTATCACGAAAAATACGACCAAAAACGTAATCAACGACTTTAAAAATACTACGAACATGATATTCGTAGTATTAGTGTTAAACCGCCTTAATATTCTTTTATCTCGCCGTCCGCATAATGCCAACAGCCGTTTTGCGGGGTTTCGGAATAGTACCTGACTATCTTTTTGAACCACTCTTTACAGCCGCCGCCCGCCTTGATCGCCTCGAACTGCTCTGGCGTACCCGTATAGTATATACGGTGAAACGCGCGGCAGTAATCGAAGTTTGCGCTTCTTATCTCCTTCATGCCGCTACCGAACTTGATATACTCGATCCCCGTACCGAGGAAGGCGCCCGAACCCAAAAGCTCAGTGCTGTCGGGAAGCTCGGCGCATTTAAGCTTTTCGCACAGCTTAAACGCAAGCCGATATATTGTCTTTAATCCGCTGCCGAACTTGACCGATTTAAGCTGTTCGCACTTATAAAACGCAAGATTGCTTATTTCGGTAACGCCGTCGCCCAAATCGATGCTCGTTATGTCGCTTTCGGCAAACGCCATGCGGTATATGCCGTAATCCCTGCCGTTACAGTCGCGCGGCAAAATCAAATCATTTTTGTTGCCGATATATTCGGTGAGATACGTCCTGCCGTTATCGCGGCTGTCCGTACAAAAAACGAACCCGTCGATCACCGTGTGAGTATCGTCCGCCTCGGTCGTGAACACGCTTATCGCAAACTCCGCCACGCGTCCGCCCGGCTTACCCCTGCCCGCAACTATATCGATATTGGTTTTGTTGTACACTTCGGCGATATTACAGCCGTCAAACGCCTCCGGTTCGATGTCGGTCAAGCTCTCCGGAAGCTCTATTCGCCGCAACATATAGCAGTCGCTGAATGCGTGACGCTTTATCGTCTTTAACTTTTTCGGGAGCGTCACGCGTCTGAGACCGTCGCAGCCCGCAAACACACAGCTCTCTATCACCTCTATGCAGTCGGGAAAATCGAACTCGGTAATATCCGAGCACCTGAAAGCGCAGGGTCCGATATACGTCGCGTCATTACTCATTTTGAAATGCGTCAGATCGGCGCCGTCGAGCGCGCTGTCACCCAAATACACAAGGCGCTCCGTGCCGACGAGCTCCGCAAGATACAGACCATCGAAAAACGCATAATCGTCTATGCGCTCTACCGCGCCGAATACTACGGTCTTTAACATCAGGTTTGCGCGAAACGCCGAGTGTCCGACAGTCTTTACGTTTTTAGCGACGACCTTTTTCAGGTTCTTGCAAAAATACAGAGCACGCGCCTTTATCTCCGTGGCTTCGTTCAAATCGACTGTGACTATATCGTGGTTTTCCTCGAACGCGCTCTCGCCGATAACGGCGACGCCGTTAGGCACTTTGACCGTTTTTGCGGCGCCCGTATACTTTACAAGCGTTTTGCCCTCTATTATAAAATCCGTGGATTTGTTATCCGCCATACTCACTCACAGCCGCCGCCGAGAATTTTTTTGAGGTACTGTCCGGTCTTGCTTTGTTCGACCTGCGCTACCTTTTCGGGCGAGCCCGTAGCGACCACCGCACCGCCGGCGTCGCCGCCGTCCGGTCCAAGGTCTATTATATAGTCCGCACACTTGATAACGTCGAGATTGTGCTCGATAACGACTACGGTGTTGCCGTTGTCCACAAGCCGCGAAAGTATATCAATAAGCCGCTCCACATCCGCCGAATGAAGTCCCGTCGTCGGCTCGTCGAGGACGTACAGCGTCCTGCTTGTAGACACCTTGGACAGTTCCGTCGCCAGCTTGACGCGTTGCGCCTCGCCGCCCGACAGCGTCGTCGCCGGCTGACCGAGCTTGATATAGCCGAGCCCGACGTCCAGCAAAGTGCCGAGCTTGCGCTTGAGCGTGGGAATGTTCTTGAAAAACTCGTAGCTCTCCTCTATCGTCATATCGAGGACGTCGGCTATCGATTTATCTCTGTACTTTACCTGCAACGTTTCGCGGTTGAAGCGTTTGCCGTGGCAGACGTCGCACGGCACGTACACATCGGGCAGGAAGTTCATTTCAATGCGTATTATCCCGTCGCCCTCGCAGTTTTCGCACCGTCCGCCGCGCACGTTGAACGAGAACCTGCCCGAACCGTAGCCGCGTTCTTTTGCCGCAGGGAGTTCCGCAAAGAGGTCGCGTATCGTGGACATCGCGCCGGTGTACGTCGCGGGATTGGAGCGCGGCGTCCTGCCTATAGGGCTTTGGTCGATGTTTATAACTTTATCTATCTGCTCCAGCCCGTCTATGCCGTCGCAGCTTCCCACGCGCTGTTTTACGCTGTTGAACATATTAGCCGCCGCCGGATAGAGCGTCTGATTTATCAGCGACGACTTGCCGCTGCCCGATACGCCGGTGACGGCGGTAAACACGCCGAGCGGTATTTTGACGTCGATTTTTCGCAGGTTGTTTTCCGCCGCGCCACGAATGGTTATATAGCTGTCCGCGAACCGACGCTCGGTCGGGACTTTTATCCTGCGCTCGCCCGACAGGAATTTGCCCGTGACCGACCCAGACTTTATGACATCGTCCACAGATCCGACCGCGACGACGTTGCCGCCGTGCACGCCTGCGCCCTCGCCTATATCCACTATGCAGTCGGCGGAACGCATGGTGTCCTCGTCGTGCTCGACCACTATCAGCGTGTTGCCGAGGTCGCGCAAATGCTTGAGCGTGTCAATGAGCTTTGCGTTGTCGCATTGGTGAAGCCCTATGCTCGGCTCGTCGAGTATATAAAGGACGCCCGACAGTCCGGAGCCTATCTGCGTGGCGAGCCGTATGCGCTGCGCTTCGCCGCCGGAAAGCGTGGTGGCGCTTCGCGACAGCGTAAGATATTCGAGCCCGACGTCCATCAAAAATTTAATGCGCGCGCGTATTTCTTTCAGTATGCGCTCCGCGATGATCGTTTTAGACGGCGACAGCGTAAGCTTATCGAAAAATTCATATAAATGTCTGACGGGCATGCGGCACAGCTCGTCGATATTCTTGCCGCCCACCTTTACCGCGAGCGCCTCTTTTTTGAGGCGTTTGCCGCCGCATTCGGGACAGGGCTGTGAATTGGTGAAGCGTCCTATACGCCAGCGCACGCCGTCGCTCGTCGTTTCGGCAAGTCTGCGCTCCATAAAGTTTATCATGCCCTCGTACTGTATGCGCTCGCTGCGGTGATAGTGTCCCGTCGTATATTCGATAACAAGCGGCTCGTCCGTCGCGTACAGTATAATATCTTGCACGCTCTTATCGAGCTTGCGGAAGGGCGTTTTGAGCGAAAACGAGTATTTTTTTGCGAGCGCCTCGAAACACTGCTCGTAATACGCGTGACCCTCAAGCTGTCCGCCGTCGATTAGATCGCGCAGCGACGTGTCGCCGAAAAACACCAGTTCGGGATCGACTTTGGTCAAAAATCCGAGACCGCCGCACTTTTCGCATGCGCCGAACGGCGAATTGAAGGAAAACAGCCGCGGCTCTACCTCGGAAAGCGACAGCCCGCAATTGCCACACGTATACTTTGTATTAAACAGCAACTCCTTGTCGTCATAAAACGCGATGACGAGCCCGTCGGAAAGTTTTAGGGCGGTTTCCACCGAATCGGTAAGACGCTGCTGTATGTCCGGCTCTATCATGAGCCGATCGACCACGACGGATATGTCGTGCTTGGAATTTTTATCGAGCTTTATTTCTTCGTCCAAGCCGTAAATGATGCCGTCCACGCGCATGCGCGAATATCCGGCTTTTTTGAAATCCTCGAACAGCTTGACGTACTCGCCCTTTTTTCCGCGTATCACGGGCGAAATTATCATCACCTTGCTTTCGGGCGGCAACGCCATTATTTTATCGACTATCTCGTCCACGCTCTGCTGATGTATTTCCGATCCGCAGTTATGGCAGTACACGTCGCCGACGCGCGCAAAGAGCAAGCGCATGTAGTCGTATATCTCGGTCACGGTGCCGACGGTCGAGCGCGGATTGCGGCCCGTCGTCTTTTGGTCTATGGATATCGCCGGCGACAGTCCGTCTATGCTGTCCACATCGGGCTTGTCCATCTGTCCCAAAAACTGCCGCGCGTACGAAGAAAGCGACTCCACATATCGCCGCTGACCTTCCGCAAAGATAGTGTCGAACGCGAGCGACGTCTTGCCGCTGCCCGATACGCCCGTGAACACCACGAGCTTGTTTTTGGGCACGGTCAGGTTGATGTTTTTCAGGTTGTTTTCCCGCGCGCCTTTTATAACTATTTCGTTGTTGTCGTATGCCATATCAATCGTTGTTCTCCTCTTTTGTTTTGCGCAGTCTTCTCGCCGCGCTCGTGCCGGAAATATTGCGCTGAAGCTCCTTGAGCTCGGCTATCTTATCCCGATACGAGATAGCCGATTCAAAGTCGAGCTCTTTACTCGCCGCGTTCATCAGCGACTTCAGTCTGTCGAGCTCTTTTCCGATGTCCTTAAGCTCTACATGCGCTTGCTTATCCGTTATTTCTATAGTATTGCGTATGGGCTTGATTATCGTCTGCGGCGTGATGTTGTGCTCCTCGTTATATTTGAGCTGAAGCGCGCGCCGCTCGTTTGTTTCGTCTATTGCCCTTTTCATGGAACCCGTCAACGTGTCGCCGTACATTATAACGCGACTTTCGCTGTTTCGCGCCGCGCGCCCTATCGTCTGTATAAGCGATGTTTCGGAACGCAAAAATCCCTCTTTATCCGCGTCGAGGATAGCGACGAGCCGCACTTCGGGGATATCGAGCCCTTCGCGCAAGAGGTTTATGCCGACCACGACGTCGAAATCGCCGCGCCGAAGCGAATTGATTATCGAAACACGCTCCATGGTGTCGATATCGCTGTGCAGATATTTTACTTTTACGCCCTGCTCGGCGAGGTAATCGCTGAGGCTCTCCGACATGCGCTTAGTCAGCGTCGTGACGAGTATCCTTCCGCCCTTTTCGACGGTGTCCTTTATCTCCGTCAAAAGATCGTCTATCTGACCCTTTGTCGGACGCACCGTCACGGGCGGATCGACAAGACCCGTAGGGCGTATCACCTGACGCGCAAACGTTCCGCCCGAAAGCTCCAGCTCGTACGGCGCGGGCGTCGCGGACACGTACACCGTTTGATGTATGCGCTCTCTGAACTCCTCGAACTTGAGCGGTCTGTTGTCGAACGCCGCAGGCAGACGGAATCCGTAATCGACGAGCGAGGTCTTTCGCGCCCTGTCGCCGTTGTACATGGCGCGGAGCTGCGGCACGGTCATGTGGCTTTCGTCGATGAACATGATAAAATCGTGCGGGAAATAATCCAACAGCGTAAACGGCGGCTCGCCGGCTTTCCGCCCGTCGAAGTATCGCGAATAGTTTTCTATCCCCGAGCAGTAGCCGATTTCTTTCATCATCTCTATATCGTATCGCACGCGCTCGCCTATGCGTTGCGCTTCTATCAGCTTATGATTGTCGGTAAAAAACTTGACGCGCTCCTCGCAGTCTTTTTCGATACGGTCGATCGCGTCGAGTAGCACGCCGTGCTCGACGGCGTAGTGGCTCGCCGGAAATATCGCGGCGTGCGCAAGCCGCGCGGTAATGTTGCCCGAAACGACGTCGAACTCGCTCACTCCGTCTATCTCGCTTCCGAAAAACTCCACGCGTATGCCGCGCTCGGACATGCTCGCCGGAAAAATATCCACGGTATCGCCGCGGACGCGAAAATCGGTACGCTCGGGTCCCAGGTCGTTTCTGTGATAATTAATATCCACGAGCCGCGCAATAAGCGCTTCGCGCGTCATTCTGTCGCCGGGACGCACGGACACCGCGAGCCTGTAATAGTCCTCCGGCGCGCCCAGTCCGTAAATGCACGAAACGGACGCCACAACTATTGTGTCGCGCCGCTCGTGGAGCGAGCACGTTGCGCTGTGGCGCAGTTTGTCTATCTCGTCGTTTATCGCGAGATCCTTTTCGATATAAGTATCGGTGGACGGAATGTACGCCTCCGGCTGATAGTAATCGTAATAACTGACGAAAAACTCCACGCGGTTTTCGGGAAAGAACTCGCGAAACTCGTTGCAAAGCTGTGCGGCGAGCGTTTTGTTGTGCGCCAAAATGAGCGCCGGACGCTGTACGCGCTCTATCACGTTAGCCATGGTGAACGTCTTTCCGCTACCAGTAACGCCTTTCAGCACCTGCGACGCAAGCCCGTCCTCTATGCCGTTGGCTATCTGCTCTATCGCTTCCGGCTGGTCGCCCGTCGGCTTATATTTACTGTGTAATTTGAATTCCATTGCCGCTCCGCCATACAAAAGCTGTCGAATATTATACAGCAAAACGCCGCGATATGTCAATTATTTGACCGCGCAAAAACAAAATATAACCGAATACGAATTTTGCAAACAAATAACGCGACCGAAATATCTATCTTTGAAAGGGCAAAAAGTCCTCTGCGTCGGTCTTGTCGTACAAAAAATCTTTGCCGATGAGCGACGCCCTGCGAACGATGCCGCCGTACTTTGCATTGAGCTTGTCTATGGCTTCGTCGAGTTTTTCCAGCTTTTCGTTGCGCTCCGTGTCCGAAAAAAACGAGAGCTGATACGGTTCATCGATGTCCTCGAGCTTTGCGACGGAAACGGTGACGGTGCGCATGGGATCGCCGTTCCAATTATCCAAAAACAGGCCGAGCGCGCACTCCGCTATCTCCGTCGAAGAATAGCTCGGCAGCGGCAGCGCGCGCTGTCTGACTATTGAAAACAGCTTATTGTCGCGCATGCCAACCGACACGAGCGAGCCGCGTACGCCGTTTTTTCTCATGCGTGCCGCGACCTTTTCGCTCAAATAGTAGATAAGGTCGCGCGCGTCCCGCTCCGTTTCGATGTCGCGCACGGCGGTCATGCCGTGACCTATGGACTTGATCTGTCTGCTTTTTACCGCTTCGCGCACGGGCTCGTCGTCTTCGCCGTTCGCGTACGCCTTCATCTTAAGCCCGTTTATGCCGAAATTGCTCTTGAGCACGTCGGCAGGCGCGACGGCAAGGTCGCCTATCGTAACAATATTGAGCTGCAAAAGCCGCGTATACGTGCGCCTGCCCACCATCAACATCTCGTCGGCTTTCAGCCGCCATATCAGCTCTTTGAAGTTGGACCGCGAAATAACGGTCGTGGCGTCCGGCTTTTTAAGGTCCGACCCGAGCTTTGCGAACACTTTATTAAAGCTCACGCCGACGGAGCACGTGAGCCCGCTCTCTTTTTTTACGCGCTCGCGGATCATGTCGGCAATAGCCGCGCCGTCGCCGAACAGCTTTTGCGAGCCCGTGACGTCCAGCCAACATTCGTCCGCGCCGAACGGCTCCACCATGTCGGTAAAGTCGTTGTACAGCGCGAACATCTGCCGCGAATATTCCATATACAAATCGAAATGCGGCGGAACGGCAACAAGACCCGGCGCTTTTTGCCGAGCCTGCCATATGACGTCGCCCGTCTTTATTCCGAGCTTTTTCGCTATTTCGTTTTTGGCGAGCACCACGCCGTGACGCTTGGTCGGGTCGCCGCACACCGCTAAAGGGACGTCGCGCCATTCCTTGTGCGCAATACACTCCGCCGATGCGTAAAAATTATTCAAATCGCAATGCAGTATTACACGGTCTGTCATCTGAACTCGTACGAACGGTATATCTCCTCGACTTGCTCCTCACCCGAAAAACCGCATGCTCCGCCGTCGTGACGGATCTTGAGCGCCGCAAATATCTCCGCGCGCTTTATAGCCTCCACGGCGCCGCACTTTCCGCCGCCGTAATAGTGTATAAACGACGTAAACAGCGCGTCGCCTGCGCCTATCGTGTTCACCACACCGCCTATTGACACGGCGCGAAGCTCCGTTATGCTGTCGGTTTCGCGCTCGTACATGATAACGCCGTCGGGTCCGAGCCCGATAACTATGACCTTTGCGCCGTACTCGTCTTTAAGCTTTATCAAAAACTCTCTCGGCGAAACGGGCAAGTCCTCGTCGCTGAGAAACAGTATATCCGCGTAATTCATGAAATCGCGGTTGAACGGGTCGTATATGTCGCTGATAACGTGAACGTCGGTCGCTATCGTTTTGCCGGCTTCTTTAGCAATGGGCAGCAACGCGCGATTGAAATTCGTATTGCACAGCACGCATATATCCGAATCGAAAACGGCGGGCTCTACACACTCCACGTCCAGCGAACGCTCCTGTATATCCTTTAGATCGCAGTATATCTGCCGACGTCCGCCGTCGCCCTGCTCGTAGAGCACGACGGAAACGGGCGTCGCGTCGAGGCTGTCGAAAACGTACTTGCGGTCTACGCCTTTACTCTCAAGAGCCTGAACTATCCTTTGCGCCTCGTTATCTTTGCCTATAAGTGTAGAAAGGACCGCATCGTCGCCGAGCGCTTTTGCCGCAGTAGCTATATTGTATCCGACGCCCGATATCGATGTGTTTATGCCGAAAAACGGATAATCGATGGGATAGTACGTCACGGGAAACGAGCGTATTCTCAGATTGGTCTCGACATTTATCAATCCCGATACAAAAAGCTTCATTGGTTCACCTCTTTATAGCGTAATGCGGCTATACGATAATTATACATCTTTCGACGCGTCTTGTCAATACGCCCATAAAAAAATAGCGCGCGCAAATACTGTGCAAAATTGATTGCATAATCGATTGACATTGAGCGCAAAACGATGTATACTTGTATACAGTAATTTCCGGAGGACAATATGGAGAAAATAGAACTCACAAAACTCTTTAAAGACGGACCCGTGCAACTGACGATGCGGCGCGCCACATTCGACAGACTTCAGATCCGTCCGCAGATCAATTATCGCGGCAGAACGCAAGACGAAGTGTTCTTTCAAAAGCAAGACGGCGCGACCGTCGAGTACGAAGTAGTCCGCAGAATGGATTTCGAGCCGGAAGGCGTTTTCGAAATAACCAATGTGTACACCGTGCGCCGCACGCTCAACGACGAGTTTGTCGGTCAGGACATCGATTTCCGCGAACAGCTCCGCACCTATACCGTCAACGATTTCAACTTCCTCTGCGGAAACGTCTTTTCGGCCATGTCGCTCGTTATCGCCCAGCTCACGCAGGCGTCCAATAACGTGCCAATGATCTCGCCGCCCGTTTACTGCGGCGCCGCCGCAAAGCCCGCGGAAGCGAACTGACAGCCGCTACACCGACAAAACTATAATCAACCGACCCGAGCTCCGCTCGGGTCTTTTTGTTGTAGAACAATAAATCGCCAAAATCAAATGCCTTGACGATTTTAATGACTTAAAACTTATTTAGTACAGCAAAATGCACTATTCTATTATCTGAAGCGAACCTCCACCCTTCCCGAACATATTGAATTTTTCGCTACCGTTTAGCATGACGGTACCGCCACAGCTACAGTATGAAAGTGTTGACGAAGACGAACAAAGGAACTCTCCGCTGACTAGTCCGACGTTCTCTTTGCCAGATACGGTTCCGTCGCTTTCGATCTTACTCGCCGTAACGACAGCCATATCCGCCTTTCCGAATATTCCCCCGACTGCTGTTTTTCCCATTACATCGGCAAAATTTTCAAGCTTTGTCAATGTGACTCTATTACGTCCCAAAAGCGACTCATAGCAGTACAAATACCCGACAATGCCGCCCACATACTTGGCGTTTGGCGCATCTATATTTTCCGTATTGGTACAGCCCGTCACACTTGTAGAAACATCGTAAGAGTATAAATACCCCACTATGCCGCCTATACACGCGCCGTCGTAGCTATAACTTATCGCGACATCATTAACGCAGTCCTGCACATCGATATCCCTACCGTAGCCGACCATACCACCTGCATAAACATATTTTACTCCGTTTTCGATAATTGATTTTAAGCCTGTAATTGTCGATCTAGTATTTGAACATTCTTTTATCGAAATTTCGATCAGCTTGCCGGCAATGCAACCGACATAGCACTCTGCGGTTATTTTGCCTATACTCGTGCAATTTTTAATAACTTTAACATCACCGTCGGCGGACGCAAGTCCCACTATGCCGCCTACATACTTTTCGCCGCTTATATCACCTTCGTTATTGCACATTTCCATAGTAAAATCGATATCACCGCTTAAACCGAAAGTTTCGCCGAATAAATACGCATAACCGATATTACCGCCGACATATGTAACGCCCGTGACATTGCCGTCATTATTAAACCTTTTTAATGTTATTGCGGGATTCTGAAATTCTGCGTTTTCGTACAACCTGCCGATAATGCCGCCCACATACTCTTTTCCAAATATTTCGCCATGATTAGTCCATCCTCCATCAACCGTTAGCTTTATCCCCGCCTTGAACGATGCGTTACCGATAATGCCGCCGACTTTAAAATCGCCCTCAATTTTACCATTATTTGTAACATTAGAAGTTGATGTACTGCTGGGAGCATACATAGCTATTATTCCACCGACGCAGTACTTATTCTTTACTCTGCCGTTGTTTATGCTATCGGATATAGTGCCATTAACATATTCCCCCACTATACCGCCAGAACCTCCAAAAGTATCCGACGCCAATCCTTCGACGGACGCGTTATTCACACAGTTTGATATAGAACCATTGTTCTCGACTCTCCCGGCTATTCCTCCTATATAACCGCTGTCGCAATTAATACTGCCGCTGACTGTCACGTCTTGTATTACACCTCCGCTCAACAGCCCACACACACTGCCCACATACACGTTATCGTAAGCAGTGGATACGACTTGCAAATTCTCAAACTTAATGTCCGATATGTAGCCCGTAAGTTTAGAGAATACGCCACAGTTTCCGGACGATTTGGCTATACTCAAATTCTTTATCGTGTGCCCATTACCGTTAATGCTTCCGGCAAAGTCGAAAGGACTCCATGAAAAATCGGACATATCAATGTCGGCAGCAAGCAGATAATTTCGTTTTGCGGTATCATCTTTTATTTTGTATAAACTCGTTGCGTCGGATATAAAAAGGCTTGCATCAGGTTGTTGGCACACCGTACAATAATCGTTTTTAAAATTATGCTCGCCACGATCGCTATCTCGTCCACACTGACAAAGTGCCGCATGCCAATGCTCAGTTTCGTCATATGACCAGTCTTCAGCGAATGTATGCCCTATCGAATAAGCCATTACGTTTGTATCCCCACATCTACTACATACACATTTACGAGTTCCGGGCGTTTCACAAGTAGCAGCTATAATGATTACCCCGTCTTCATATGAGTGTTGAGCCGGAATGACGTGACTGACTACATCTCCGCATTTTGAACATGTACGTTGCTCCTCACCGTCTTGTGTACAAGTATTTTCGGTTACGGTTACCCAACTTCCGTAATTATGATTACATCTGTAATCAAAAATCCCACAACCCGATAATATAAATGCAGATAATAAAACCACAATAAATGCAACCGTAAGCGGCAACACTATCTTTATAATAGACCATACCCGACTATTCATTTAAATTCTCCTTTTGCATAGTACGCTATTAACTTACACACCTTATTATAGTACGTTAATAGCGTACTGTCAAGCAATAACTTACAATTTATTATATAACTTAGCTATGAAAGACATATTTACGGTGCGTTTCTGCAACGAATTGGAACATATGGTAATTTCGCAAACGCAACTCGCGGCGCTTGTAGGTATTTCCAAACAGTGCATAAGTGACTTTAAAAGTGGTAAGTCTTATCCGAGTATACAGACACTACGCGATTTAGCCGTCCAACTAAACGTATCTACCGATTATCTTTTGGGTTTGGAAGAAGCCGACGGTAGCAGAGGTAAAGACAATTACGGCTATACCGAGATATACGAATAATATATAACACCCAAATATAAAAGCGCAGATATAATTGTTCCGCGCTTTTCTTTTTGTTGCAACTTTTCAGTGTCGAATTTTGCTATTTATTGTACATAACAAGCCAAAGGCTTGGCGAAACGCGGACTTGTACATTTTGTTTTGCCACGCTTTTCTATGTCGAATTTTGCTATTTATTGTACATAACAAGCCGAAAAAACTTACAAACTAACGGTATAAATATTTCAAACGAGGAGAAAATCTTATGAAATACACTGTCGAGGTGGACGAGGCTTTGAACGATATCCTGACACGCAACGCGAGCCTGAAGAACATGAGCATCGGCGCGCTTATAGCGGAGCTTTTGAAACGCTTTTCTTTGGACGCGCATATAATGGAACAGAACGAGCTTTGGCAAAACGGCATAGGCGAATGCGCCGAGATCAATCTCGATTGGGCAAATCTGTAGACAAAGGAGAAAACTGTGTTGACATATAAGCGCGGAGAAATATATTACGCCGACCTAAGTCCGGTCATCGGATCGGAACAAGGCGGCGTGCGCCCCGTGCTTATCATTCAGAACGACGTCGGCAACAGATATTCCCCCACCGTAATAGTCTGCGCCGTCACGAGCAGGATAACAAAGGCAAAGCTCCCCACTCACGTCGAGATCGCCGCGGGACAGTTCGGGCTCGCAAAGGATTCGGTCGTACTGCTCGAGCAACTGCGCACGCTCGACAAGCGTCGGCTCAAAACGCGCATCGGCGAGATCGACGGCATTGCCATGCGCAAAATCGAGCGCGCAACTCTCGTGTCGCTCGGGTTCGTGTAATTTACTATATAAAAGCGTCGCCGCGATTTTTCCGTATGCAATACGGACGTTGCCGCGTACTGCGACGCGTGCGTCGCCGCGTCGCAAGTGAAGATGTAAGAAGGAAAAGTGAAAAGGTGAACTGCGATTTGACCGCTTCACTATGCGACGGTTCGCCTGGATTTCTCGGCTTCGCTCGAAATGACAAAACGGGGGTTTGAGTGCGCGAGATTGATAATGACTTGCTATACTTTAATGTAAGCAGATAAGTCCAACCAACCCCTTGTCATTTCGACCTACGCGAGAACAGCTCAACCACCTCCTTGTCATTTCGACCGGAGCGAACGCAGTGAGCGGAGCGGAGAAATCCAGGCGCTTTAGCGCCGCATGATTAAGTGAAAATGTAAAAAGGAAAAGTGAAGAAGTGACGGCTGGTTTGGCAACACAACTTTGCGGCGGATCGCCTAGATCTCTCCACGCGCATTGCTCCGCAATGCTTGGTCGAGATGACATAACGTTTGTTTTGCCTGCCGCTTCACTATGCGGCGGATCGCCTGGATCTCTCCACGCGCATTGCTCCGCAATGCTTGGTCGAGATGACATAATTTTGCTTGACAAGTAATCACAATTCGGGATAGTTCGCCATATTAAGAACATCGTGCGCGGTGAGCATCATTTCCGCAAACGAGCTTACGGCGCGCTCAGCGCCGACGCCGTTGCGGTAGCACGCCACGGTTATCGCGTCGAACAGCGGATAAGCGCACGAAAGCGCGGTTATGCAGCCGCTCAAGACGTCGCCCATGCCGCCCTTTGCCATGGCGGGCGTGCCCGTCACGTTCAGGCGCGTTTCCTCGCCGTCCGTTATTATCGTCGTGGCGGACTTAAGCGCGACCAAACAGCCGACGTCGCGCGCAAGCTTTGCGGCGTTTTCTATAGTCGGGTCTAAACCGGTAAGGCGTTTAAACTCGCCGACGTGCGGAGTCAATACGATTTCCGGCTTGCTTCCGCGCAAGATCGAGTAGTCGCCCGCGAGCGCGTTTATAGCGTCGGCGTCGATGACGAGCGAGCCGTCGAAGTTTTCGCACAGGTACGCGATCATGCGCTTTAGGTCGGGCGCGGCGCCCATGCCCATGCCGATCGCTATCGCGTCGGCGCGTTTTATTATGTCGTCGAGCTCACGTTTAACAAACTTGATATATCCGTTCGCGGTGTCGCTCAAGAACTTCATCATCGACATAGCGCTGCGCGACGAAACGGCTACGCGGTGAACGCTCGGCAAGCACACGGTCACGGTGCCTGCGCCGTTCAAGTGCGCGGCATGCGCCGCCGTAGCCGCAAGCACGGGCGCGCCTATCATCGAACCGCAACCGCCTATTATATACACGCGACCGGCATTGCCCTTGTGCGCGTCGCGCCGACGCCTGAACGGCGCGAAGTCGGAATTTTCGTAAACACGGACGTTCGACTCGGTCTTTACGCCGACGTCTTCCACCGTTATCTTGCCGCAGTATTCCCTGCCCTCGCCGAAAAGCATGCCTGCCTTATAACACGAAAAAGTTATTGTGACGTGCGCCTTGAACGCCTTGCCCATGACCTCGCCCGTATCGGCGTTAAGTCCCGACGGGATATCCACGGCAAGCCTGAACGCATTTTCCGCGCCGTTGAGCTTTTCTATAAGCTCCGCCGTTTCGCCCTCGATCGGTCTGTTAAGACCTATCCCGAAAATCGCGTCGATAATGATATCGGCGCCGTCGAACTCGGAGCACGGACGGACGGGAACGCCCTCGCTCTTTGCGTATTCGAGCGCTTGAGCATTGGCTTTTTCGGCACTGCCGACGAGATAGACAACCACGTTGCAACCCTTTCGGAAAAGCCGAACGGCGGCGAGTATACCGTCGCAGCCGTTGCCGCCGCTGCCGCAGAACACCGCAGTGCGCGTATTTTTGCCGCGCGCCCGTTCGTATATGCCGTCGGCGACCGCGAGCGCGGCGTTGAACCGCAAAAACATCACGTCTACGCCGCGGCGCATCGTTTCTTCTTCTGCCGATCTCACCTTTTCAGACGTGAGTACGTTAAGCATTATCGCCTCCCAAATCGTTGCGCGCCGCGAGCACTACGGTCGCAACGGCATTTCCGCCGTCGTGCGATATCGACACGTCGCAGTCGTACGCGGAAAACATCTCCGCCGCTCTGCCGTAAAACCGAAGCGTCGGCGCGCCGTCGGCGGTGTGCGTCACCTCGATATCCGTCGGCATGAACCCTGCGCCGAAGCCGCGCTTTATCGCTTTTGCGGCAGCCTCTTTTGCGCAAAAGATACCTGCATAGCTCTCGGCAGGGCGCGGCCTGCCGTCACAATACGCGCGCTCTTTTGCCGTAAAAACGCGCGCGACAAACGCGTCGTTTTCGATAGCATTTTGCACGCGCGCCACGCACGCCGTGTCCACTCCCACCGCTATGCGCATTACTGTTTTACCGCGTTTTCC
This sequence comes from Roseburia sp., assembly GCA_023665905.1. Lineage (GTDB taxonomy): Bacteria > Bacillota > Clostridia > Christensenellales > Pumilibacteraceae > Anaerocaecibacter. The sequence goes on along the minus strand of JAMPDA010000001.1, from coordinate 28,323 downwards.
ACGGCGTCGGCGGTAACTTCCGCCGCAAGCGCCATTAAAACGCCGAAGTCGATCTGCTTATCGCCCTTGGACAGTGCAAACAGAGTATCGCCGTCGGCATCAGTGTGAACGGGACGAATAGACATAGCCAGCCCGTCGTGCGCCATGGCGGCGAGCTTGTTGGTGTGCAGTTTATCGAGCCGCGCGTTCGTCATGACGCACCCGATAGTGGTGTTCGCGCCTTTTTGCGCCGCAAAACTTCCGTCGCTCAAGCGCTCGACGGTATTCAAAAAACCGCCGTCCGGCGTGCGCGCGCCTGCCAATATCTTGCCGGTTTTGCGGTCATACACGTCGCCTAACGCGTTTACAGCCACTACGGCGGTCACAAACACGTCGCCGAAGAACAACGTAGCGCCGCCGATACCGCTCTTGCACGCGCCCGCAGGACCCAAAATTTTGCCCACAGTCGCGCCCTTGCCGGCGCCGACCGAGCCGAATGTAACGCCGTCGTGCACGGCGCGTTCCGCGGCGGCATAGCCCATTGCTTTATCCGGATAGTGATACTCACCTGGCGTATTGAGATCGAACAGTATCGCCTGCGCCACGAGCGGCACTACCTTATCGCCTATCTCGAAACCTATGCGGCGCTCGCGAAGGTACTCCGTAACGCCGCACGCCGCTTCGAGCCCGTACGCCGATCCGCCCGAAAGTACTATCGCGTCCACATGCTCCTGCGACTTATCGGCGTGAAGCATGTCGGTTTCGCGCGTGCCCGGCGCGCCGCCGCGGCAGGACACGCCGCCGACGGCATGATCCGCAAGTATACAGGTAACGCCCGTATACCCGTCGTCGGCATGACCGATCTTGATGCCGTTCGGCAATGTGAACTTGCTGTTTTTCATACTATGCTCCTCGCTTATCTATTCTTCGCCGTAAAAGGCGGCGTCGTCTGCTCCGTCCGAAAACGCGCCGTCCTCATCGAGAGCGCGCACCGCCGTCGCAATGGCGTCCCAGGAAAATCCGCGGCTCGACAAAAAGCGTTTCAACTTTTGAACGTCGGCACTGCGGTGCGTATTGAGATACTTGCGCGCTATTTCGACCGCGCCGTCCTCCGAATTTTCGTCCAGAAGCTCCGATATTATATCGGAAGCTATACCTTTTTGCCGCAGCTCCGCCGCGATGCGGAAATTCCCGTACTTTTTGGATTTGGACCTTATATAGCTCTGCGCGTAAGCGTGATCGTCGGTGTATCGGTACGCGTCGAGCTTTTCCACCGTCGAGACCACCACTTCCAAATCGTAGCCCTTGTTCAGAAGATACGTACGTATCTCTTTTTTCGAGCGCGGCGAAGCGGAAAGATAGCCCACGGCTTTTTCAAACGCCGAATTTTTCTCGCTTTCCGCGACGAGTTTTTTCAGCTCGTCCGCCGTTATCTCGTCGCCTATCCTTATGCGCGACGAAACGGCTGTTACGGCGTCCAGACCGCACACGAACTCGCCGTCTATGAACACGCTGACGCGGCTTTTATTGCGCTTTTGAGCGGAAATATCGGTTATTTTGCCCATATATGTATTGTACCATAACGTTGAAGCAAAAACAAGCTATTTTGTCAACTCTATATTGATTACGGCGCGTATAAAACCCGAAAATCTCCGCATATTAGAAAGACAAAAGCAACAAGGAGAACCACATGACCTCGAAAAGCCTTCAGGAACTCAGCGAGCTGTGCCGCAGCGAAAAGCTCGCGTACAAAAAATGCTGCAACTACGTTTCGGAAACCGATAACGACGATCTCCGCTGCGCGCTCGGCAAGCTCGCAAACGGACACAAACAGCGCTATGAAACGCTGTGCAACTATCTCGACAAAAACTAAACAAAGGAGAAAAATATGTCAGAACTCAAAGATTACGACAGTCTGTACGACATAGCGCGCGACTACTCGGACACCGAGCAGTCGAATTACGAAACCGAAACGGCGGACGAATTTGCCGACACTCCCATCGAGTTTCAAACGGAAACATCAAACGAGTTTTCGGATACCGATGTCGAGCGCGAAGCCGATATTTCGGATAATTCCGCGGAATTCGCCACTGAATTCGACGGCGTTTCGGATAATTCCGCCGAGTTTGCCACCGAGCACAACGTGTCGCGCGAATTCGGCTTGCCCGGAACCGTTCCGGCGAGCTCTAATGGCTACGACGCGAGCTACGGCTCCGCCGACGACGCGGAAACGGGCTCCGACTGCGACTGCGGATACGAAGTCACGGAGGACCTTGCAGACAGCGACATGTCGTCCGACGACGAAACCGCCGCGACGTGCGACGACCTTTACACCACTACAAGAGCGCAGGCGGAGTGCGCGCTCGACGATTACGAGATAATATCGGACGTGCTCGGCGCGGAAAAGCAGCTCGTAAAGCTGTATTCCACGGCGCTCTGCGAAGCGTCGGAAGAAAATTTCCGCAACGTACTCCGCGACAACCTGACCGAATGTGCCGCCGACCAATACTCGACGTTTGAATTTATGGAAAAGCGCGGCATGTACCCCACTTCGGAAGCTTCCGAAGAAGATGTATTAAAAGCCAAGCAGCAGTTCTCGCCGCTTTGCGACTGCCACGACTGCAAAATTTAAGCAACAAAAAAGACGGATAGTCCGTCTTTTTTTGTGTACATAATTCGGTCTATAAAAGCGGAATAGCTGCGAGATACTCGATATTCTGCCTGTCTTTTGCGTCGCCTTCCGCCAGAACGAATGCGCGGCACACCACCTCGCCGCCCGCTACGGAAACGAGGTGTTCGAGCGCGGCGTTTGCCGCACCCGTGCTGATAACGTCGTCGATTATGGCGACGCGCTTGCCATTAAGCAGTTCGACATCGTGGGCGGACAGATACAAATGCTGTATTTCGCCCGTCGTTATCGTCTTAGCCTCGACCTCGATGCCGTCCTGCATATACAGCTTTTTGTTTTTGCGAGCGACGGCGTAATGCTTAAAGCCAAGCTCGCGCGCCACGCAGTGCGTTATCTGCAAGCCCTTGCTTTCCGCCGTTATCAAAACGTCGGGAGAGTACTTTTTTATGCGCTTCGCAAGATGTTTGGCGCAGTGCTCGGTAAGCTCCACATCGCCGTGCAGGTTGAAAAAGCAGATGTTTACGCCCGACGGCAACGGCAAGATAGGCAGGTCTTCCTTTCTTCCCTCGATATCGACTGTGTAAAATTTATCCATAAGTCATTCCTTTGCGCAAGCGCGAAATTTAGTTGTTCTGTAACTCCCAAACAGCATACACTGTCGTATTTTCCGTGAACGGCACGTCAATGTCCGTATCGTACTTAGTTCCGCCGCCGTTAGCCTCGGTGCTCCAACCGGTCAAAACGTATGTAACGTAACCGTCGATATAGCTATCGCGCGACAGTTCCGCTAAAGAATCGAACGAGACTCCGCTTCCGACCGTGACAGACGCATTGCTTACCGCCGTAACATTGTGATCTGCGGCGTAGCCTATATCGAATGTTACGGTTATAGTCTTTGCCCATTTGGCGTAGAGGGTATGAGCGGTCATGTTGACAACTTCGGTTGCGTCGGTGACCTCATTGCCGCTTCCGTTTGCCGCGGTATACCAGCCGACAAAGTTATATACGCCCGTGCCGTCGTCATACGATGTCGGAGTAGGCAGCGAGCCGAATTCCCCGTATGTCGAGTGCCATGCGACCGCAACGGCGGACGGCGTTATCACGTGCGCTCGAGCGGAATCGCCTATATCGAACGTTACGGTGACGGATAACCTCCAATGAGCATAATACGTTGCGTCGCCGTTTGCCGTATCCGAAGCGGTGACCGCCTCGTCGCTGTTCGGTGCGGTGTACCAACCGGCAAAGACATATCCGCTACGAGCGGGAACTATGGAAAGCATGGACAGTGTTTCGCCGTGTTTTACATAGTAATCTCGCGTTTCCTCACCGCCTATGTTGCCGAAATCGGCATTAAGAGTTATCGTATAATAGCGTTCTTTCCAGAATGCGTAAATGCTGTGATCGCCGCCTATTTCCACATTGCATGCGGTATCCGTCGAACTGCTGTACACGCAAGCGCCGCCGCCGTTAGCCTCGGTATACCAGCCTATAAGATCGTAGCCTTCGCGAGTTTTTTCGGTGAGCTTAGCCTTGGTATACGGACTTCCGCATGTTACGTACATAGAGCCGTTAGAGCTGCCGTCGCCGTAAACGAGCGTAACGGTGATTGTCTTTGCGCTCCAGCGCGCGTAAAGCACGGTCGCGCCTGTAGCAGCTACGTTAGACGTCGCCTGTATGCGCGTTCCGCCCGTTTCGGCTGTAGTCCACCAGCCGCCGAAATCATAACCCGCCCGCGTTACCGTGATGTCGTTAAGCTCGGAATAGGTCGATCCCGTCGTGACCTTTATGTACGATTTGGACAGCACTGCGCCGGCGCCGTTGCCGTCGAGAGCGATAACGCGCTCGTCGGCGGTCCACTTTGCGTACAGCGTGAACGGTTTGACCACAGCCATGCCGAAGTCGTACATATTGCCTGCCGTGCATACGCTGTCCGTATACCAGCCGACAAACTTGTAGCCCGCCTTTGTAGGATCCGCAGGTGCGGACACCGTGCCGCCGACCGCTACGCTTTGGCTCGCGACCGTCGATCCGCCGTTAGTGTTAAACGTGACCGTTGCGGTGACGGACGACGTAATGTACGCCGCTTTGAGCGTAGCCACGGCATAATGCTCGCTTCCGTCCGTCGTCGTGACGATAAGCCCGACGGTTATCTCCTTGTATCCGCCCGAAGCATTATTGAACAGCGTATCGACAAAGATCTCGGCGTTTACGGTGCCATTATGCTGCACGCGGAGCGCGTCGGCGTTGTCAAAAGCGTACACCTCTATAGCGGTTACGGACGAAGTATTGCCGGACAGCATATCCTTGGCGAGTTTCGAGCCGTAGACGCCGTTTGTCGTGTCGAACTCTACCTTATTTTCCGTGTTGGCGTTCATGTCGTAGATCTTGACGGAAGTTGAACACGTGAGCGTTTTTCCGCGATAATTGCCGGACGTAACGGTGACGCTTGCGTTAAGCGTTATCGTCCGCCAATCGGTTATATCGGAGCTTATTACGAGATTGCTTCCGCTGACCGTAATGTCCTGCGCACCCGTGCCCGAAACGGTGTACGCGACCGAGTACGTATCGTGAGCGGATACGGAATCCGATCTGTCGCTTATATACAGCGCGACGGCGCGGCTTATGTCGTACGTTCCGGCTTTGCCGAATATTACGACACCTGTGACCGGTTTTGCCTGCGTCGGGACTATTACGATATCCGTAGATGCGGTAAAGCTGCTGCCGCTGTTCACTCCGCCCGTAAGGCTGACGGTAGCCGTCACGCGCAGTTTTCCGCCGGCTTTTGTCTTGTCGGTATCGAGTATGCTGAGCGCGCCGGTACTGCTATTGAGGGTGTAATCCGTGCCGCTTACGAAGTACGACGACTCTGCGGCATAGCTGATCGACATGTTGCCGGAAGTATAGATATAGTTCGCATTGTCGCTCGCAGTCACCGTAGTCGCGACGTTTAGCGCATTGGACAGCGTTACGGAGCTACCCACCGCACACTCAGTTTGCGCGCTTGCAAACGTCGCCGACGGCAACGGAATACCCACTATTGCAATCTCTTTGTAAAGCTTGTAAGTATTTCCCGAATACACGCCGTCCGTGATCGTAATGGTCGCACAGACGACCGCCTTTCCGCCGACGGTGTTCGACTTTGCGGTGAGAACGTTGTTTGCGAGCGTTGCGATATCGCTTCCCGATATCAACGAATAGCTGACCGTATACGCGCCGCGGAATGCGGACGCGCTGTTGCCGACAGAAAGCGTAGACGTAGCAAGAGGCCGCACGCTCTCCGAATTGGCCGACAGCGCAAACTGCGGCGCAACAGCGGTAAGCTCGAGCTTGTATCTCTGCGTGTAATACGTGATGCCGTTGCTCGTCACCGTGCCGTTCACCACAAGACGTGTCAGACTGTTGACGGTAAACGTCATGCTCACGGCATCTCCGTTTTTGGTTTTTGTTCCTGCGACCGCGTCGCCCGACCATAAGATATCGACGTTACCTATCGCCTCGCTCGTGTTTATCGTGTACGTAAACACCCAGTTCTGCGCCGGCGTTGCGGATGCCGAATAACCGATATCCACCGTCGCTTCCTTGGTGTTGCCGTTGTCGGTAAACGTGAGCGTTCCGTTATTGGCGGTCATCGCCGCGGAAATACTGCGCTCGCTCGCGAACGTGTAGCTATAGCTCTTTGTAAGCGTTTTTCCGTACGCGTTCGCCGTGACCGTAAGGGTGAATGCGCCCGACTTGACGTTAAGTCCGCTGAGCGTTGCGGAGCTTGACGTAAAGGTCGTAGCGGCGACCATGCCGTTATTCGAGGACAGCGAATACGTCCAATCGGTCGAGTAGAACGCGGACGTCAAAACCGCCTTATACTCGGCGTCGGGATCCGCCGTATGCGTAGACGACGTCTGCACGTCGTTATCAGCGCCGCTCTTGCTCTTAACAAGCTTAAAGTCGAGCGTATAGTCGAAGTTCACGGTAAACGGACGCGTCGCCGTCATGATGAACGCGCCTACCGTGCTTGCGCTCCAAGACGTCGGAACGACGTATGTAAGCGTGGCGGTCAGCGTGTACGTGCCGTAATAAGACTGATTATCGAACTTGCTTCTGTCGAGCGACACCGTCGTGGAAAGTCCGGAAGTAGCGAGCGATATTCTGCCGTTTGCGTTGTTGGAAACGGCCACACTGTATGTGCGCGTTATTCCATCGTAATCGCTGAGCGCGGTCGCCGCGAGCGTCGCCGTATCGCCGGCTACGATATCGAGCGCAGTCTTATTTATGGACAGTGCGTTGTCGAGGTCTTCGAAGCCGCGCACCGTGACGGTGCAAGTATACGATACGGGCGCATTGTTGCCGTGCTTTGCCGTGACCGTAATAGTGCCCGTTCCGACGCCCGTCGGCTTTACGAGCAGTCCGCCGGCCGACAGCGCGCCCGTCACGGTGACGGTCTTGGTTATGTTCGCAGACGGTATGCTCATGCCGAACGGCACGGACGTTACGATATGATCGGTCAAATCAATTTGAGAATAGTTGTTTGCGTCGAGGCGATATAGAACTATTGTATCGGCGTTACTGCCCGTGCCTGCGACAAACGTCTTGTCGTTCGCGCCGAAGCCGCCGAGCGAAACGGCCGATATCGTCACGGAGTAATTCACGGTAGTGTTGATACTGCTCGATTTGCCGCTCTGCGAGTCGGTGTAGCTTGCGACGGCATATATCGTGCCCGACGTCGAAGCGGGCGCGACGAACTTGAGCTTGCCGCCCGTCACAGTCGCGACGCTGCTGCTTATCGGCGTATTGTGTCCGGCATCGGAATACAGGCTGTACTGCACCGACGACGCCAAACTCGGATTGGCGTTGAGAGTGCCGATATTGTACACTTCCGCGGAGATATCGAACTCTTGAGTCGCGCTCGAAACCGCAACCGTTGCTATGCCACTACTCGATATGTTGGTAGAAGTGTTGCGGATACGCGTTTCACTTGTTGCGAGCGTTATTTTGTAATCGCGCACCAAGGACTTGTATTTTACGCGCAGGTAGTAGCTGTCGCCCGACGCATCGTTTTGGGCGTACAGTGTGTAACTGCTGTTATTTGTCTTTACGACGCGGAATTTCGCAGGGTTTTCGGTCACAGTGTTTCCGACCTTGCTCACCACCGATACTTGAACGTTCTCGAGATACGCGTCGTCGGGAGCGTACTTCGACTGACCGTTATTGTACTGCAACGTGACGGTAGCGTTCTTCTCGCCCGTCGATCCGCCCGTGATAGGCAATTCGAACGAAGTAGGCGTCGCGGAAATTTCATAGACGTCCATTAGGACTTTGACTTTGAAACTGGCGACAAAGCTCGTCGAGCCGAGAGAATCGGTGAATGTGACGGTAAACGAATACACCGTTCCTGCGGTGAATGTTCCGCTGTTGACGATAACTGCGATATACGGACTGTCATCCCTTATATGCGTCACGTCTACGCTCAGACCGCTCGCCGTTGTGGCGGTGGCAGAGAGTTTATGCTTATAGTCGTACGCTATTCCGTTAAACGTTCCGTCCGCCGATTGCACCGCGGCAAGCGTGTTGAACGAGATGGGAATATTGAGCGTAGCTTTGCTGCCGAGCGCATCTTCGACGTCGTCGAACTTGAACGAGTAAGAAATATCGGACGCCGTTTCCGTGGATATGCGCGCGATCTCCGTATTTTCGCCGACGCTGAGCGCTATGCTTTCAAGACCGGTGCGCACCGTTAAGTTAAACGCCGCGGAAATAGGCTGCGCACCGCCAAAAAACGCCTCGCGTATATCCACCGAAAAGCTGTCGAGATCTTCCGCCGTTTCGAGCAGTTTTAAGAAGAATTTTTCTTTATACTCGACTGTTTCGTTGTCCACGAGGGTATCGGACTCGGCAAATTCCAAGCGTTCTATGCGCGTTCCGTTCTTGTCCAAAACAGCGAAGTAGCTGGGCAGGTTGTGCATAACCGCCGCTTCGAACTTGTTGTAGCTTCCCTTGGCGCCGTACGTCACCTTCAGCCAGAACGGCTTTTCATACGGCGAATCCGTGCTCGCCGTGAGCTTGCCGAAGTCGAGCGCCGTCAGCGGCGTGCTGTATGCGGCGTCGGAATAGATGTGAATACCGTTTTCGGCGATTGGCCTTGCGTAGTTTTCTATCCTTATCTCGAAGTTTGTGGAACTGCTGATGACAGCGGTAAAAGTGTACTTATCCACAGGTTCGTCGGTGGAAACTACGTCGGGAGCTTGGAAGGACGCCGCGGTGTAATGACCGCTACCCGATGTGATCTCGGTGCAACTTAGCACCGTTATGCCGCTCGGAACGGTAAAGTACGCATTGTTCCTTACCGCCGCAACGGTTTTGGGCGTGGACTCGGCATAGCGTATGACCACCTGCTCATCCGTGCCGATAACTACTATCGGCGAGGAGTACAAGTTTACGGTCGCGCCCTGGTTAAAGCTGTACGACAGCTTGGCGCTGTCGAGCGTATTTATTACGGCAGTACTCGGCTCGTAATCTTGATCGACAAATATTCCCAAGCCGTCGGCAACCCTTTCCAATCTGTAATCGCGACTGCACTCCATATCCGCGCCGAAGTATTTATCCTCGTCGTTCAGTTTGTACACCAAACTGATATCGGAAAGATCGATGCCGGCATGGTTGTAGCTGTACTCGAACAGATCGCACTTTGCGGTGATATAGCCGGTGTTCTTAACGTACTCGAATATAGTATCGGCGCCTATCTTGAACGTCTTTTTGCTCGCGCCGTAGGCGTACTTGCCGTCCGAAGTGTCCCAAGTGCCGTCAAGCTTGTTGCCGTCGCCGTATTCTATATCGAAATCGTTGTAGTTGTAATTGCTCGTAGCCTGGCTGTGCCTGGCAGTCGATTTTACGCTGTCTTTTTCGAACGTTGCGTAAGACGTGCGATTGTAGTAAACGGTGCGCAATGTCGTTTCTTCGCAGTATATCTGATCTATGGCGTCGATGACGTAGATCGATATTTCGAACTGACCTATCTTCTTGCCGGCGCTGTCCGTAGCGGTTATCACAGCTTCGGCATGAGGACCCTGCGAGTTGGTGGCGTTGAGCGCTTTGCCGGTAAACCGCACATTGGTGCTCGAATCGTTCTTGCTGAGAATGCCGGAGGACGCTACCGTCGAGATGTTCACCGATACTGTGCCGTTCTGGTTGGTGAGCGCATCGCCGTCGGCGTTTGTGAGCGATATCAGGCGCGACAGCTCAAACGGGAAGTCTGCGGCGGCGCGGTTTTGGACGTATATCGCCGCGGCTCCGCTCCAATACGACTGATTGTTATTGGTCGTAAGCTGAGGCACGCGCGTCACGATAAACTTGCCTGCTCTGGTCCTGTCGGACGATATCAGATCCAACGCGTCGTCCGCGTCTATAAACTCGGCGCCCGTCGGATTTTCGGTGACGTTGAGCCTAAAGCTCTTTCTCCAGGAGCGGTTGCGCAGGTTGATGCCGTTGTCCTCGCCCGGAAGTTCCACGCCTATCTTTTCAAATTCTATTGAATAGAGCCCGTCGGGAACGCCGCTCGTATTTACCGTTATTTGGAACATCGCAACGGCGATAAAGCTGTCGCCGCGCCCGGGGATAACGCACAGCGTTTTATCGGTAAACGCGGACGCCGTGCCGACGGTCACGCTGTTGGAATAGTTTTCCACTACAGCCTTGCCGTTGTCGTAATTGAGCGTCGCAAGCTTAACGCTCATCGCATTCGTAACGTCTGCGCCGTCCTTTTTGACGGACAGCTTGTAGCCGTTGGACAGCAGCGAAACTATCTTATCCCTAGACGTCGTTGCGGGAGCGCTTATGGCATACTCCACCGTCATAACGGCGGCGAGCACGCCCTGCGACGTGTTTATATCCGTCGTTGCCGCCATGCCGTCCAACTGCGCTTCGGTGTACGTCCTGTTAGTCGCAGGAACGTTAACGCTTATCGTTCCGGACGGATTGTACGCCACGACCTTTACGATGATCTTTACTTCCGTGCCGAGGCTGGACGCCGTTTTATCGCGTATGGTCAGCTCGCAGTCATGATTTTCGGCGAACTTGCCTATGACAAGACTGCCGTTTACGTATCTTGCCACTTCGTTGTCGCTCGACACTATCTCGAGCTTATCCGACCAATCGGACACGGGCTTCAAGTCCGTGTCGTCATACTGCAACGAAAACGGACTGAGCGCGATGTGCTTGAGGAAATTCTTATAGCTGGACGCGTACGGAAGCGTTATCGATTCCGCCGAACGCGGCAGGTTGGCTTGATTGTTTTTGTTCGCCTCGTAGTACGCCGCCGTAAGAGGCTCGTCATACACGCGAATTGCGTCTATGTAGCCGAGATCGGAATTGCTCACCGTATTTATAGTTACGGTCTTAGTCAACGGCTCGGCAAAATCGTTATTTACGTTGGCAGTTATATTGATGGTAGCCGTCGCGCCCGCCTTGAGTATCTTAAACGTGAACTTGGGCACGTCGTCGCTGTCGAGCACTTCGCCTATTTCTATAACGTCGGGATTGGGCGTAGTTACCGACACCATTGTCGTGCTGTTGACTCCGTCCGTGCCCACCACCTTGGTAAGCGCGGAATACGAGTCCGAATCGCCGTTATTCGCGCCGAGCTGCTCATACGAAATATAGAATACCGGATTGTTCATGCGCGAGGCATAATACGGAAGCCGCAAAGGTTGCCCGTCCGTGATCGATATTCCGCTCGTATTCTTGCTGGTCCAATACTTGGAAAGGCGTATCTCCTCCGTACCCTGCTTGACCGCATAGAAGCTTATGCGCGCAAGCTGATCTACGTCGTGCACCGAACGCGCCGTGATAGTTATAGGCGTCGTTCCGTCGGCGTATGTCGAAAGAGGAACGAATTTAAAGAAAAACGTTTTGCCCGATTCGTCGGAAGAAAGTACGCCTTTGCTCTTTTCTTCCACCGCGCCCGCAGGCTCGACTATCCACACGACGCCGGGATCCGCATCGCCCTCGGCTGCGACCGTGACGTTGACGGTATACTCGTTGCCCACCGACGCAAACTTTGCCGCATCTCCGCCGGAAGTCGATGATTGATACAGCGAGGACGAATCCTCGACCACTCCGACAACTCTGCCCGTGCTCTCCTCGAAGCTCGGTTTGAGCAAATACAAGATCAAAAACGTCACCGCAAGCGCGAGCAAAGCTCCCATAGCGGCAAACATCACGATCATCACTGTTTTCGTCTTTTTTACCGGCGCAAGCTCGATAATTTCGTCGGAAATAGGCATATCTATACCTCTGAGTACAGTAGTACGCATATATATTACATTATAGCGGCATATTTGTCAACCGATAATCAAATAATCGCCGTTTTATTTTAGATAGATTTAAAATATAATTATGCGAAAAATTTTATAAAAAATCAAAAAATTCCTCAAAACTACGCCGAATTAACGGTTTCGGCCCGATAAAATGCCGAAAATAGTATCTGTAAATGGTTATTTATAATTAAATACCGAAATTAATTTTAAATATGTATAAAATATATTTTTAGCAGTCGAGCGCAAACAGTGCTAACACTTGCGCGACGCGAGCGATAACCGCGATACCGCGCATCGGCGTGGAAAACGCATGATTTTTTTGGCAAAATATGTATAAATTAAAAAACATCGTAAAACCGTTTGACAGCGCGGCATATAATGTGATAGAATTTTAAAAAATATTTTAGGAGCAAAGGCAATGTTAGCGGAACAAATCCTTTCGATCAACCTCATTACGCGGAAGCTGTGTAAAAACTGCAACGGCGGAGAAGTAATTTCTCAGAAGATGCGGTTTCTTTCGCTCGTCCGCAATGATGTTTTATCACCCAAAGAGCTTGTGGCCGAGCTTTGCATAGCAAAGCCCAACCTCACTATTCTCGCGCGAGCGATGATAGACGAGGGATTGATAGAAAAAATGCGCGTAGAGCGCGACATGCGCTCCGTGCACTACAAAATTACGGATAAAGGCGCTGCCGAACTCAACCGTATGATCGCCGAGCTGGACGAATCGATTTCCAAGCAGTTACAGCTCAACGAAAAGGAAGCGCAAAAGGGCGAGAAAAAGCTCGAGGCTGCCATCGCATTTTTGAACGGCGCGGAGTAAGTTGCGCGTATACGGTTTGCGGCGCACCGCGCCCTACCCCGTTTGTTTCCGATCTTTACGCCGTTTTGCATACTTTGAATGCACGGCGTTTTTTATACCGAACGGAGATACATGAAGTCTGTAAGAGCATTTAAAGCCATACGTCGCGACTTGAACGCGGCGCTCGCGCACGATCCGGCAACTCCCAATAAATTTACGGCGGCTCTTTGTTGTAGCGGATTTCACGCGCTTGTGATGTACAGATTTTTTCATTTCCTGCACGTGCACAGATATTTCCTTTTGGCACGCATACTGTCGGGACTTACGAGGTTCTTTACCGGAATAGAAATACACCCGGGCGCTACAATAGGCGCAGGCGTGTTTATCGACCACGGCGCCGGCGTAGTGATCGGCGAAACCGCGGTCGTCGGCAATAACGTAATAATATATCAGGGCGTAACGCTCGGCGGAACGGGAAAAGACAAGGGCAAGCGCCACCCCACCATAGAGGACGGCGTAATGATAAGCGCAGGCGCAAAGGTGCTCGGCCCGTTTACCGTCGGCGCAGGCTCCAAGATAGGCGCCGGCTCTATCGTCCTCAACGAAGTGCCGCCCAACGCCACGGTGGTCGGCGTGCCCGGGCGAATAGTCAAGATCGCCGGCAGGCGCATAGACGAACTCAATCAAGCCCTTCCCGACCCTGTGACCGACGATATAGCTAAGCTCGCCGCGCGCATAGAGGAGCTCGAGCGCACGGTCGCGGAACTGAGCTCAAGCGAGCAAAAATGACCGAATTTTTCAATGTTCGATAAATTTAACGGAGCAGTACATGGACGAGATCAAACTATACAATACGCTTTCGCGCAAAAAAGAAACGCTAAAACCCATCGCGCCGCCGACGGTAACCACGTATTCCTGCGGCCCTACCGTCTATAATTACGCGCACATCGGCAATCTGCGTACATACGTATTTATGGACGAACTGCGCCGCACACTCAAGTTTGCCGGCTACACCACCAAATCGGTGATGAACATAACCGACGTCGGGCATCTGATGTCGGACGGCGACGACGGCGAGGACAAAATGCAGTCGGCGGCGAAAAAACAGAACAAAACGCCCAAAGAGATAGCCGATTTCTATTCCGCCGTGTTCTTTAAGGACTTCGAGCGGCTGAATATTCTCATGCCGGAGATCGTCGCCAAAGCTACGGATAATATCGACGAGATGATCGACTTCGTATCGAAGCTTTGCGAGCTCGGGTACGGCTACGAAACGGACGACGGGATATACTTCGATATATCCAAGTTCAAAGAATACGGAAAGCTGTCGCGCTGTAATATCGAGGACGCGCTCGCCGGCGCACGCGTAACGGTAAACGAGCAAAAGCGCCATCCTGCGGACTTTGCGCTGTGGAAAAAAGCCGAAAAGAACCATATCATGCAATGGCGCTCGCCTTGGGGTATGGGATATCCCGGCTGGCATATAGAGTGCTCGGCAATGAGCAAGAAGTTCTTGGGCGACCGCTTCGATATCCACACGGGCGGCGTGGATCACATCCCCATTCACCACGAAAACGAGATAGCGCAGTCGGAGTCGCTCGAAGGACACCGCGTCGTAAACATGTGGATGCACGGCGAATTTATGCTCGTGGACGGCGGCAAAATGAGCAAGTCGCTCGGAAACGTCTATACGATAGAGGAACTGAGTGAGCGCGGCTACTCGCCGCTCGCGTTCCGATATTTTTGCATGAATACGCACTATCGCAACAAACTCAACTTCACATTCGAGGGTTTAAGCGGAGCGCAGACTGCGTACAACAGATTGCGCGCCACAGTGTGCGCATGCGAAATCGCGGCCGCGGCGGACGCCGAAACGGCGAAAAAGGTTGACGAGCAATACAAAAAGATCGTGGATGCGGTCTATGACGACCTCAACTTCCCTCTTGCGCTCGGCGAAATGTGGACTATGGCTAAACTGCCGCCCTGCCGCGAGATCTTCGACGCGGCGAAAAAGCTGAACGCACTGTTCGGGCTCGACTTGCATTTGTCGAACAAACAACCGCGTTATCAAGTTCCCCAAAAGGTTATTGAGATCGCCGAGGAGCGCCTGATCGCGCGCCGCAATAAAGACTGGAAAACTTCCGACATGCTTAGGCGCGAAATAGAAGCAATGTGTTACGATATTCTCGACGGCAAAGACGGATATACGCTCAAAAAGAAAGACTGATTGTTTACTATAATTTATAATACGACCGATACTCGACAGCACACATATCACGTGATATTTGCATCGACTGATATTTACATCGACGAGCACAAAAAAAGAGCGGCGAACCGCTCTTTTTTGTATTGACCTTTCGGGTTATTCGAGGAGCAAATTTGCTTGCTTGCAAGGGCAAATTTGCGACGACGACAAATTAGGTTTTATACACCGCCGCTTGCGGCGGCACTTGCACGCGAAGCGTGCTGGTCCAGGGCTTGCCCTGGGGTATAATACCTAATTTATTTCTTTTTAGCGACAGGGCGTTTTACCGCAGTCGTTCTTGCCGCAGGCTTTTTGGGCGCGGCGGCTTTAGCTTCCTTGGGCTTTTCCTCTTTCGCCTGGGGAGCTACGGTAGCGGCCTGTTCCTTCTTGGCTTTGGCGTTTTTGGCGGCAGCCTCGAGTTCCTTTTCTTTTTCGCGCGCAGCGACGAGTTCTTTATAGCGAACGCTGCCTTCTTCCTGAGCTTTGGCTATTACGTCGGCTGCGGTTTCGCACTTGCCCACAACTATCGAGTGCGGATCGACGGCAAGCTTGATCTTTTCGCCGACGTTGTATCCGAAGAAGTTGTTTATGAGCGCCGTGACGTTTCCGTTGAAGCCGGGGACTTCCACGGTGACTACGGCATGCTTGCGATACTCGTCCAAATGCAGGATATTGCCGCTGAGCACCATCTTGTGCTGCTTCACCACGACGTCCTTGTCTATCGAAAAGCCGTTCAAAGCGATGTGTATAGGCGATTCGGTTTCCGAAAGCGACAGGTCGCCGAAGCGGACTTTGTGCTCTTTGGCGCCGCTTGCGTCGGTTTCGACCGTAAAGTTCTCGAAAGCGAGCTTGTTCTTCGTGCCGTTTTCGGCTGCGAACTTATAGTTGACCACGCCTTGATTGTCGATAGCCGTGCCGACCGTTTCGTTGTACGTAACATCCATATCGGCAATGACCGGCTCGCCGTCAGTGTTGAATATCTGTATTTTTTCCACGTCCACATACGACGTGATGGGCTTGCCGCCGGAGAACGGCATGCCGAGCGGACGCGCCATGATAACGTAGTTCTCTACGCCGGGAACGGTCGCATACACGGCTCTGAAGCGCGGATAGTCGTCGAAGAACTCCGCAACGCCTTCCACGGCGCAGTCGGTGTCGTTTGTTTTTTCGTCCTTGAGCGCTTGAGGCGGCAGACCGAGCACGACGTTGTTGTTTACTATGGAAGTGTCGGTTATGCGTTTTACGACGCTCTCGGGAAGATCGATGCGCGTGTCGCCGAACATGACGGCAAGTCCGCCGTCCACTGCGACAGCTTGCGCGGGAATGAGATTGTAATCGGGAACGCCCATGAGCGTGAACTCGGTCGTCGGGTCAAACAGATGCGCGTGATCGGTGGCGAGATACATCTTGACCTGCTCGCCCTGCTCGAACGAGAAGCGCGAATTGACGCGCGATATAGTGTAGTCCTCTTTGCCGTCTACGTTGAGGTACAATATGGTTTCGTTACCGAGGTTTTCTATAACGTCGATAGTGGCGTCGATTACGCACTCCGGATGAGATTCGACGAGCGCCTGCTCGTAATGCACGTCCTCGGGACGTATTCCCAAAAGAACGTCTTTGCCTATTACACTGTTGTCTATTATGCGTTTTGCGCGCGTCTTGGGTATAAGCACCTTGTTGGTGTCGCCTATAAGCGCGTACAGTTCGCCGTTTTCCTCGACGAGCTTCGCCTTAAATATGTTCATTTGCGGCGAACCGAGGAAGCACGCGACAAACAGGTTTGCGGGGTTGTCGTAAAGCGTAGTCGGCGTATCGACCTGTTGCACGATACCGTCCTTCATAACGACGATACGCGTACCCATGGTCATAGCCTCGGTCTGGTCGTGCGTGACGTAGATAAACGTCGTCGCCAAACGGTGGTGGATCTTTGTTATTTCCGTGCGCATCTGAACGCGCAGTTTTGCATCGAGGTTACTGAGCGGCTCGTCCAAAAGGAAGACCTTAGGCTCGCGGACGATAGCTCTGCCGAGCGCGACGCGCTGACGCTGACCGCCGGAAAGCGCCTTCGGTCTGCGGCTCAAAAGGTGCTGAATACCGAGTATGCTCGCCGCCTCCTGTACTTTTTCGTCTATTTCCTGAGCCGGAACGTGGCGCAGGCGCAAGCCGAACGCCATGTTGTCGTAAACAGTCATGTGCGGATAAAGCGCGTAGTTCTGGAAAACCATCGCTATGTCGCGGTCCTTGGGCTCTACGTCGTTGACCAAACGGTCGTCGATATAAAGCTCGCCCGACGAAATATCTTCCAAGCCGGCTATCATGCGCAGAGTCGTGGACTTGCCGCAACCGGACGGACCGACGAAAACGATAAACTCTTTATCGTCGATCTCGAGGTTGAAATCGCTGACGGCGCGAACACCGCCCGAGTACACCTTGTAAATGTGTTTCAAAGACAAACTTGCCATAATTTTCTCCTATTCCTATGGTTATGGTAATATTATACACCTTTGCGAACGCCATTTCAACGTAAAACTGCATAAAATTTTGCGGCTATTTTGTATAAATTAACCATAAAAAAAGACCGAGCGAATATGCTTCGTCGGTCTTAATGCTCCCATTTTCCGTTGCGAACGATTCAGCGATACTGCGGATCCGCGTTTACGTCCGCCCGTGAGCTTTTAGTCGCCGCGCCGCGTCTGTAACCTACGGCGCGCGACAGCGACGGGTACAGCGACGCCACAAGTCCGCAAAGCGCCGCGTCTTTGACGGCGAGCACGACTATCGACGGAAGTCCGCCCAAAGCCGCCGCCCAAGCGCTTCCCACGTAGTAGTACAGTATCAGCACCTGATACGTCATGCCCACGGCGTATACGGGCACGAGCCCGACGAGCGCCGCAAGGAAAACATGTCCGCGCGTTCTGTGCTTTAAGTGCGAGCAAACAGCTCCGCAAAGCAGCGCGCCGAATACAAATCCTATCAGATACCCGAACGACGGCATAAACACATACCCCACGCCGCCGCCGTTAGTGAATACGGGCAAGCCGATAAGTCCCATAGCTATATACACAAGCACGGCGAGCGCGCCGTCGCGTCCGCCGAGCAATAAACCTGCCGTAACGGCGAACAGCGTCTGGAAAGACAGCTTTGTGGGCGTGAACGGAACGGGTACGGATATCCAACCGCCGACTATCATTAGCGCCGTAAAAACGGCGATCGAAACCAAGCGTCTTGTGCGCATAAAAGCCGTTACGCGTCCGGATGAGTTGCCTTATATTGCTTGAGCGCCTGCGCGAGCTGATCGGGACATGACGTGCCGTTGCGGCATACGACGCCGCTCAACAGATTTATCACCTCGTCTATGTCGCGGCCTATCGCGAGCTTTGCCACGCCCTGCGTATTGCCGGAGCAGCCGTGAATGAACTTGAGCGACGTGATCTTGTGATCTTTTACGTCGAAAATGATCTCTTTGGAGCAAGTACCGCTCGTCTTGTAGCTTTCCATAATTGACACCTCATTCTGTAAGTTGGTCGTGAAGATTCATGTAGACGCTCGCCGCCTTTTTTTCCCAATTTTCGTGTATATACTTTGCCGTTTTATTGTTTGCCACCACGAACTTGAGGTCCAAAAGCGTCGCCGACGGCTCGACTACGCGCAGCCATACGGTGTACGTGCCGTCCTTATTCTTGTAATATGTATGCATGTATTCCTGCTGACGTTTGAACGTCATACGGTTTTTCTTAACGTAATCGCTTATTTCCTGACGGAGCGATTCGGGAATACGCGAATAAAAATTGGCAAGGCAAACTCTACCGTCGGGCGTGAGCTTGTACAGCTTTTCCCTGCCGCGCGAAACTTGATGTATAAAGTTCGATTTGACAAGCTTCTGTATGGCTTCCATACAATACAGCGGCATCATCCAGCCGTTTTGCACGTAGCAAATGTTGATTATCGTCTTTTCGTCAAGAGCGATATCCATTTTGTCGAATACAAACAGTACTATCAGTTTATTGAGTAATTCTTCTTCGGATTGTTCCAAACGCTCCCCCGACTGTGTAATTGTGGCAATTATAACACATATATCGCCAAAAGTAAACAGTTTTTGTTCTGTTGGCTATGCCGCAGATCAGCCGAGCTTTTCCGTTAAGGACTTGATGCGCTCGGTGTAGTTCTTTACCTTTTCCTTTTCGGCGTCCACAAGGCTTTGCGGCGCCTTTTGCACGAAACCGGCGTTGGCGAGCTTGGACTGCGCAAGCCTGAGCTCGCTCTTTGCGTGCTCGAGTTCTTTCAACAGTCTGTCGCGCTCCTTTTGCGTGTCGGCGAGCGGCACGTACAGCTTGATGCCGTCGAGCGCTATCAGGGCGCTGTTGTCAGCGCGTCCCGACTTGACGTCGGAAGTTTTGGCGAGCGCCGGCATATAATATGAAATGCTCTCGCAAAGCCGCGCGTCGCCCTCGCAGTACACCTCCGGCGCTTTGGACACCGCAGAATTGGTCTGTTTTAGATTGCGAACGGCGCGTATGCACTCCTTAAGCCTTTCCGTGTACGCTATCGCCTCGCCGAAGTCGCCGCGCTTTTTCGTCGGGAAATCGCAGAGCATGAGCTCGCCTTCCGCGTCCGGCAAACTGTCGTAAATTTCCGTGGTGATAAACGGGATTATGGGGTGCGCGAGCTTGAGCAGCGTCTGCAAAGCGTACAGCAGCACGCCGGCGGTGTTTTTCGCGTCGCCCGATCTAAGCTGGACCTTGGCGAACTCGATATACCAATCGCAGAACTCGTCCCAAATAAAATCGTACAAAAGCTGCGCGGCGTGACCTACGTCGTATCTGTTCATGGAATGATTGACAGCCGATATGAGCTCGTTTATGCGTCCCATTACCCAGCCGTCCGCCACGGTAAGCGGCTGCGGCTTTTTGCTGTACCCGTTTTCGCACGCGCCTATTACGAACTTGGCGGCATTGTACAGCTTGTTCATAAAGTTCCTGTACGTGTTGAGCGACGTATTGGAAAAGCATATATCTCCGCCGCGCGCAATGCCGTTTACGAGTGAAAAGCGCAATGCGTCCGCCCCTGCCGTTTCGATGACGTCTATAGGGTCCACGCCGTTGCCCGAAGATTTACTCATCTTGCGACCCATGCCGTCACGGACAAGCCCGTGAATGTACACTTCCTTAAACGGAACGTCGCCTGCGAACTTAAGTCCCGCGAATATCATGCGCGACACCCAAAACGTGATTATGTCGTACGCCGTGATGAGAAGATCGGTCGGATAGAACTTTTCGAGATCGGCTGTTTTATCCGGCCAGCCCATAGTTGAAAACGGCCACAGCGCCGACGAGAACCAGGTGTCGAGCACGTCTTCGTCCTGACGAAGCGCGCCGCCGCAGTGCGGACATACCGAAATATCCGTCCTGCTCGCCGTTTCCTTGCCGCAACCGTCGCAATAATACACGGGTATGCGGTGTCCCCACCACAGTTGACGCGATATACACCAATCGCGAATGTTGTTCATCCAGTTGAAATATGACTTTTCAAACCGTTTCGGAATGAATTTGATCTTGCCCGACTTGACGGCTTCGATGGCAGGCTCGGCGAGCTCGGTCATCTTCAAAAACCACTGCTTCGAAACTAGCGGCTCTACCGTGTTTTTACACCTGCTGCAATGTCCGACATTGTGCGTGTAGTCCTCCGTCCTTTCGAGCAGTCCCGAAGCGTCGAGGTCCTTTACTATTTCGGCGCGCGCCTTTTCGCGCGAAAGGCCGCAGTATTTGCCGGCAAGCTCGTTCATAGTCCCGTCGTCGTTCATAACGCGTATTACTTCGAGCTTGTGCCTAAGACCCACTTCGAAGTCGTTGGGATCGTGAGCGGGCGTTATCTTTACCGCGCCCGTGCCGAAATCCTTTTCAACATAATCGTCGTATACTATAGGGATCTCTCTCCCCACGAGCGGAAGAACGAGCGCTTTGCCTTCCTTTCCGGCGTATCGCTCGTCGTCGGGATTGACCGCAACGGCGGTATCGCCCAACAGCGTTTCCGGACGCGTCGTCGCGACGGTTATATATCCGCTGCCGTCCTTGTACGGATAGCGTATGTGCCACAAATGCGATTTTTCGGTGCAGTAATCGACCTCCACGTCGGAGATCGCCGTCTTGCAGCCCGGGCACCAGTTGATTATGCGATCGCCGCGATAGATGTAACCCTGCTCGTACAGCGATACAAACACTTCGCGCACCGCTTTGGAGCAGCGCTCGTCCATGGTGAACGCCATTCTCGACCAATCGAGGCTTACGCCCATGTATTTGAGCTGTTCCACAATGCGGTTGCCGAACTTGTTTTTCCACGCCCAGGCGCGCTCCAAAAACCCGTCGCGTCCGACGTCGGATTTAGTCAATCCCTCGTCGCGCATCGCTTCCACTACCTTCGTTTCGGTCGCGATCGACGCGTGATCGATGCCGGGCAGCCACAGCGTTTCATAGCCCTTCATTCGCTTGTAGCGGACTATGGCGTCGGGGATCGTCACGTTCATGGCGTGCCCTACGTGTAATTGACCGGTTATATTGGGCGGCGGCAGCACGATGGAAAATTTCTTTTTCTTTTTCCCTGCGCGCGGCTCGAAGCACCCGTTATCCAACCATCTGCGGTATATCCGCGATTCGAATTTTTTGGGATCGTATGTCTTGTCCATATACTCAATATCGCTCCGTGTATGCTTATGTGCATTTTATCATAACCAAACGATAATTGCAAACGATATATCGCGAATTTTCGATACATGCCCGATTTTTTGCGATTTGCGCCGCAAAAAACAAGTTTGCCGAACCGCGGAAAAACAAACATTATTATTTTCACTCAGCTATGCGGAGCGGCATACAATGGAATATATTTCTGCCTCGGAGGATCAAAATGAAAGAAAAAGGCAAAAAGGGCAAACTCGGCAAGATAACGGCATTTATTACCGCTGTCGCGCTGCTACTGTGTCCGCTGTCGCTTGCGGCATGCAAAAAGGACGGCAAAAACACCGTAAGACTGTGCGAAGTCACCCACTCTATCTTCTATGCGCCGCTGTACATAGCCATGAACAACGGCTATTTCGAGGACGAGGACATCAACATCAAGCTGTCCAACGGCGGCGGCGCAGACAAGGTCATGACAGCCGTGATATCCGGCTCCGCCGATATCGGGCTCATGGGTCCCGAAGCGACGATCTACTGTCACGTGGAAGGTCAGCGCAACTACCCCGTCATATTCGGGCAGTTGACTAAGCGCGACGGCTCATTCCTCGTCGGCAGGACCGACGAGCCGGATTTCGACTGGGCTTCCCTTTCCGGCAAACACATTCTTGCAGGACGCGCGGGCGGAGTGCCGGCAATGACCTTGCAGTGGGTGCTCAATCAGAACGGCGTTTCTACCGACGATTCTTCGCTGTTCGACACGTCGATAGCTTTCGACGCCATGGTCGGCGCATTCGAATCGGACAGCTCGATAGACTACACGACCATGTTCGAGCCGACGGCGTCGGAATACGTGGCGAGCGGCAAAGGCTATATCGTGGCGTCCGTCGGCGAGGCGTCCGGAGAAGTGCCGTACACCGCGTTCTCGGCGCAAAAATCGTGGCTCGACAAGAACAACGACACGGCAAAAGCGTTTTTGCGCGCGGTGCTTCGCGGCTACAAATACATGAAAGACAACACGCCCGAAGTAGTAGCTAAGTCGCTTACCGCGTCGTTTGCCGGGACGAGCGAAAGCTCCATTGCGGCGGCTGTAAAGAGCTATCTCGCTATCGACGCCTGGGCGGATTCGCCGGTCATGGCAAAGACCGCGTTCGAGCGGTTGCAGGACATCATGGAAAACGCAGGCACTCTGTCCGAACGCGCCGACTATTCGCTCGCGGTGGACAACACGATAGCAAACGAGCTTGTTGCGGAGCTCGAACTGTAACGGAGGAATATCATGGCGCTTCTCGAGCTTGACCGCGTAGACCTGATTTATCAAACGGAAAAGAGCGAGACCGAAGCGGTGCGCGACCTGTCGATGTCGGTTGACGAGGGTGAATTTATCGCCCTCGTCGGACCGTCCGGCTGCGGAAAGACAACGCTGCTGTCCATGATAGCAGGGCTCATTCCGCCGACGGGCGGAAGCATAAAGGTGGACGGCGCGGAGGTAACGGCAAGGTCCGGCATAGTCGGCTACATGCTGCAACGCGACAATCTTTTCGAATGGCGCACCATCGAGTCCAACGTTCTACTCGGGCTTTCCGTACAGAAAAAGCTGACGGAAGAAAACCGCAATTACGCGCTCGGAATGCTCTCTAAGTACGGGCTCGGCGAGTTCCGCGACGCGTACCCCACCGAGCTGTCGGGCGGCATGCGCCAACGTGCCGCGCTGATACGCACGCTCGCGTTCAAGCCCAAAATACTGCTGCTCGACGAACCGTTTTCCGCCGTCGATTTTCAGACGCGCATGACGGTGTGCGACGACGTGTATTCCATTATCAAAAGCGAAAGAAAAACGGCAGTTCTCGTCACTCACGATATTTCCGAAGCCGTGTCCATGGCAGACAAGATCGTCGTGCTGACAAAACGACCGGCTACGGTAAAAACCGTTTTCAATATCGACATCGATGCGCCGACGCCGCTCGCCAAGCGCGAAAATCCGCGCTTTTCGGAGTGGTTCGACCGCGTATGGAGGGAGGTTTCGCAAAATGACAGTAATATCGAATCGCAATGAAGTAACGGGCAGACAGATCCTGTCGGACGCCGCCGCGCTCGCAAAGAACATCGGCGTTTATATCGTGGCGCTCGGCAAACGTGTCGCCGCAAACGTAGCGAACATGTTTGGATCGGACGCTCGGGATAACAGCGAAAACGACGGGCGTAAGTAGCGCTCGGCATGCCGACGCATGCTCGACGGCGTGCCGCAAAACTTGCAAAGGAGATAAACTATGAAGATAAAAGAACCGCTTCCCTGTCTGTTTCGGGCGGCAAAAACACCGCGGCAAAAGTATCTCGCAAAGCGGCGTTTAGACAAGCTGACCGTCCTGCTGCTGCAAATCGGCGTTTTGGCCGCGCTCATAGGGCTTTGGGAACTCGCGGCGGTTTGCGGCTGGATCGACCCGTTTATCACCTCATGCCCGTCGCGCGTCGTAAAGATACTGTCGAGCGTCGCCGCCGCCGAGCTGTTTAAGCACATCGCATACACGCTGATAGAGTGTATCGTCGGATTTTTGGCGGCGAGCGGATTGGGCATACTCATCGCCGTCGCGCTGTGGCGGTTCACCAAGCTCCGCCGTATCGCAGAGCCGTATATCGTCGTTCTCAACGCTTTGCCTAAGATCGCGCTCGGGCCTATCATAATAATATGGGTGGGCGCAGGTACACAGGCGATAATCGTAATGACGATACTCATTTGCATAATCGTGACGGTTATAAGCGTACTAAACGGCTTTATGGCGGTGGACGAAGGCAAGATATTTCTGCTGCGCTCCATGGGCGCATCCAGATGGCAGATACTGACAAAGCTGATCTTTCCGGCGAACGTTCCGGCGCTCGTCAATATGCTCAAGATAAACGTCGGGCTGGCATGGGTCGGCACTATCATGGGCGAATATCTCGTGTCTACCGCAGGTCTCGGATACCTCATCATTTACGGCAGTCAGGTATTCAAAATGGACCTCGTCATGGGGAGCACCGTCATTCTGTGTCTGCTCGCAACGGCGATGTATCTCGGAGTGGCTGCTATAGAACGCGCTACGAAACGGCGCTATCACTTAGACTGACTGCCGCGCTTTGGCAAGCGCCGAGCCGCCGCGCTTTTGACGCGAGCGGCTTTTCGCGTTACTTTGCGCTTTACTCGCGTCTTTACGAGATACCAACCGTTGCAAGCGAGATACGCTATGCCGATAGCGCCTATTATCGGGTACATCTTCCCCACCACGTTCCCGAACCCGAACGCACCGACCGCAAGGCCGCCGCAGAGCACGAGCAGTGCGGCGAGCGGCTTTACGGGGATAAAACCCACCACATAGTCGTACAGCGATTTGAACGCCGACAGCATTGTCGTGAATATCGACGCGCCTATCACGGGAAAACATAAAAAATACATCGGCTTGCCGCTTTTGAGTGCGATTACAAGCGTCGGCATTTCCGCGTGCGCCGCCGATACGGAATGGAGCGCGCCCATTATGAGCATCAAAAGCGCCGCTATTATTACGGACGCCGTCGCCGACGCGAGTATTATTTCGCGCGGCGACAGCTTGTGTACGGTGGTCAGCACGCTGCCGCCGAGTATCATGTTCATGGAAACGTACAGGACGATCGAATACGGCTGTATGGGCGACGACAGCGCTTTAAACGGGAAATCGATCACGAGGCACGAGCAGACGCACAAAAACACTATCATTATCGGCACGAGCGCCGCATTGGCTTTGAGCAGTCCGTTGATACCCTTGACGGCGGTGAACGCGCACAGCAGTCCCACCGCTATCGACGCCGCCGGACGGATATCGATAACCTCCGCGGCAAGGCTGTCCGTGCCTGCGAGCATCGCGCCGAGCACGGTCATGGAATTGAACAGCATAAACACGTCGGCGACAGGTCGAAGCGCACCGAAAACCGCGCCGTTCACCTCGCCTATATCCGATTTTTTTACGCGCCTGCCCACGAACAGAAACAAGACCGAACAGCCGAAAACGAGCACGCCGGATATGAGCGCGATAAAGACGTTGGGCATTTCACCGAAAAACGTCACGACCTCTTTTCCGGAAGCGAATCCCGCGCCTATCATTGTTCCGACGATAAGCATTGCCACCGACATAGCGCGCAAAAACGATTTCCACATACTATAATATATAAAAATGCGCGAATGAAAAGAACCGCGGCGGCTTTCAAAAAGTATAGCGCGAAACTCAAACGGCAAAAAATATCAGTATCTTTATTTCGTCGCGTGTCCCCCGAACACGGCGGACATTTGCATATTGTTTAACGCAACGTCAATATCGACAATTTCGCTTTCCGTGAGCCCAACTTCCGACGCCTTTGCGTTTTCTTTCATACGCTCGTATTTCGTCGTTCCCGGTATGGGCACGATATACGGCTTTTTACCTATTAGCCACGCAAGCGCGATTTGCACCGTAGTTGTATTGCGCTTTGCCGCCATATCGTTCAACAGTTTAATAAGCGCGGCGTTTTGCTCGTATGCGCCGTTTTGAAATTGCGGCATAGCTCCGCGATAATCTTTTGCGCCTCCGAATTGCTCGTTGCTATTATATTTTGCGGAAAGAAAACCGTTAGCAAGCGGACTGAACGCCACAAACCCTACGTTCAATTCTTCCAACACGGGGAACAGCTTTTCGTATTCTCTGAACATCATCGAATACCTGTTCTGAATTGCCGTTACGGGACAAACAGCGTGTGCTTTACGCAGGTATTCTTCCGTAACTTCGGATATACCCCAATGTGTGATTTTTCCTTCTTTAATAAGTTCCGCCATAACGCCCGCAACTTCTTCTGCGGGTATTTTCGGATCTACGCGGTGTTGGTAGTAAAGGTCGATATATTCAACTCTCAACCGTTTCAAACTTCCCTCAACCGATTTTCTTATCGTTTCGGGACGGCTGTCGGTAACGATTACGCGATTTTCGTTTCTTACTCCGAATTTCGTAGCGATTTGCTCTTTGCCCTTAAAGGGTGCAAGCGCTTCGCCCACGATTTCTTCATTGTTGGAATTTTCTCCTATATAGCATTCCGCCGTATCGAAAAAGGTGTAGCCGCATTCGACCGCTTGGCGCAATAATTTGACTGCTTCGGATTTCTCCATAGGCTCGCCGTATGCGTGGGATATGCCCATACAACCGAAGCCTACTGCGGACACCTGCAAATCTTTTCCCAATACTCTCGTTCGCATAGTTATTTCAATTCCTTTCCGACAGAAAATGCTTTGCCGACTTTTTTGCCCACTGTAAAGTAACAAAGGCTTGCGTGGTCATAGGACAGCGGATTGAGTTTGTTCAAATCCACGTTGCCCGTTTCATCCAAAACTTTTTCGTCGGCAACTACGTTTACGATTTCGCCGTAAACGCAACCCGTATTTTCGTCGATATAATCAAGCGTACATTCGAGAGTAAGCGGCAATTCGTTAATTACGGGTGCATCCACGCGAGAACTTCTCGTTACCGTCCAACCTGCTTTTGCTACTTTGTTCTTTTCTTTGTGCGCCGAAACAATGCCGACGTAATCTGCCGCAACCAAATTCGCTTCGTCGGCAAGAGCAACCGTAAATGCTTTTTTAGCCCTTATGTTTTCCGCCGTCTTATGGCTTCCAGCCAAATAAAGCGCAACCGCATTCATTTCCGAGAGCGTTCCCCACGCGGCGTTCATTGCATCGGGCGTACCGTCCTCGCTGTACGTGCCGATTATCAGCACGGGCATAGGCATAATATAAGGCTTAACGCCTAAATCTTTTTTCATTTTAATAATCCTCCGTTATAGATTTTCATAATGATCGTCGAAAACAGGTTCGCACCATTCCGCGCTACCGTTTTCGGCAGGAATTTCAATCGCAATATGCGAAAACCAACTGTCTTTTTTTGCTCCGTGCCAATGCTTTACGTTCGCGGGAATCATAACGACGTCGCCCGCTTTCAAACTCTGTGCTTCCTTGCCCCATTCTTGATACCAACCGTCGCCCGCAACGCATATAAGCATCTGACCGCCGCCTTTATCCGCGTGGTGTATATGCCAATTATTACGGCATTTCGGCTCGAAGGTTACGTTAAAAACTCCCGCTTGCACGTTAAGCGGCGCAAGGTAACTTTGTCCGATAAAATATTGCTTGAATTGTTCATTAGGCAGACCTATCGGGAATATCATTTTGCTGCCGTGTTCGGTCATTGCGTCGCCCGCCGTAACGGTTTCCGTCCATATTTCTTTTGCCATACGGAACGCCGCCCACGCTTTGGGCCACCCGCAGTAAAAGGCGGCGTGCGTGATAATCTCGGCAATTTCGCTTTTCGTGATTCCGTTTGCCTTTGCCGCTTTCAAATGGTTTTCAAAAGATGCGTCCGTTAAGCCTTGCGCCATCAGCGATATAACGGTAATAAGCGAACGATCGCGCAAAGAAAGCGCATCTCTCGCCCAAACTTCCCCGAAAAGTATATCGTCGTTAAGATGAGCAAATTCGGGCGCAAAATCTCCGAGAAGTTTTCTTCCTGCTGTTTGCTTTTCCATAAATACTCCTTATCAGTCGTGGATTTTCATACTATGCAATAATTTGACGAACCCGCAATCGCTATGATTTACGATTTTGCTTTCGCCTACGTCAAGCGCGGCGATTTGCTTCATATCATCTTCGGAAAGCACAAAATCCCAAACGG
>JAMPDA010000019.1 GCA_023665905.1 Roseburia sp. | reverse complement strand
GCACATATGATGATGAGTATATAATGGTAAAAAAACTATATAAGAATTAAAAATAAAATTCGTTTTAGGTTACTACTGCTCCACCACGAAAAATCCTAAACGAATTACTTCGTTTAGGATTTTTTGTATAACTATTTAAGTGTAAGATAAATTGTTAAAAATAAACTATGAATGATACGCCAAAAAGCCAAAAACAAACATAACAATAAAACTAACGCCAGTTATAATGCCAAAAATTATTCTACAAACAAAGTTGTCGATTAGAATTAAACAAAAAAGAGATACCATAAAGACAATCCAAGATATTATAAAAATCAGCCATATTCTTTTGGTGGTTTTATTTAGATATTTCCAATAGTCTTTGAATTTTCCCATAGGGCAATTTCCTTTCCGTTTTACTGTTTGTCGCTCTATTAAAGCAAGTACATTGTAACACAAACGACACGATTTATTAAGCATATATAAGTGCGTCAGCGGAAAAGCACGCGAACTATATTTCTATCCGTAAAAAATAGGTTCGGATTTGTTACATTTCCGTCCACCACGAAAAATGCACCGCTTGCCGGTGCTTTTTTCGTGGGGAAACAGTTGTTAGAACAGCAGACCATACGATTGCCATACAGGTTTTTTTGTATAACTATTTGGCTGAAAGATAAATTGTAATTATCAAATAGAATAGTGTCTAAAAAATGATTGTTTCTTTGCCTTTGACTTATCGATGATTTCAAATCCACTCCATAGAATACGATTTTTGACGCATATAACTTTTGTATCACTGTTTACGGCATTTATAAAATCTTCCAATTCTTCATTGTTAATATGTATGTGGGTGAGTTCTCTTCTACGCTTTTTCCAACATATCCTAACCATTTGCTCGCCATTGTTGTCGTAAAAAAGCAATATCATATCCCCCAAAATCCATTCGATTAAATTCGGGTTGTCAAAATTGACCTTACCTTTCGATATATTGTCGAATAGTTTTATCGGTGTGTTTTGCACAAATGAAATCCTCCTAAATTGCTGTTAATTACTCTATCTGTACAAGAACATTATAATGCAAATAATGCGATTTGTCAAGTATATAAGTGCGTCAGCGGAAAAGCACGCGAACAATGTTTCTGTCCGTAAAAATAGGTTTGGATTTGTTTCATTTCCGTCCACCGCGATAGGATTATTCGAACCGTTAGTTCATATAGTTCTATTTCTTTGGTAGCTTATAGGACCTTAATCTTCTCAACTTAAATATCCAAGCGCCGCCATAGCGCCATTTTGGCTGCCGATGGCGTCATATGCTTGAAATCTCTGTTGGTTTTTGCTATAATGGGACTATGAAAAATTCGGCAAACAAAAAAATTTCTCCTTTCGGAATAAAAGCAGTTATAATATTAATAATTGTCAGTCTGGCATTGATAATCGGTACGATAATTTCATTTAATGCTTATGCCGAAAATTTGAAAATTCAAGATGCTGTTGACAATGGGGTTATTGTCGAGGCGGAAATTGCTTATTTGCGTACGTATAGAAAAGCCAACTACTCTATAATGTGTCGTTACGTGGATGAAAACGGGATCGTGTATGAATGTGATTGCGGAAAAGGCTCCTTGAAAAACTACGAACAGTATGAAAAAGACAAACAGCGTATTGGCGAAACGGTGGAAATTTATAAAGGAACCGTATATCGCGGTAAAGGCGTCTGTTGGGCGGTTAGTTACGGCAAAGACGTAAAAGCGTGGGATGCGTTGGTGTTCGGAATAATTTTCGCGTCTTTATTGGGTATACTGTTTTTGCTTTTAATATTGTATCTTTTATATTTTTACGAAAAATTTCCGTTCAAAAACAAAAAGAAAAAGAACATCGAAACTGATACGCCTGAAATGCAATGATTAGTTATTCGTTTTGGGTTTACGATGAAGTTCGTCTTGCGACGGAACACCTGT
Organism: Roseburia sp.; assembly: GCA_023665905.1. Classification (GTDB taxonomy): domain Bacteria; phylum Bacillota; class Clostridia; order Christensenellales; family Pumilibacteraceae; genus Anaerocaecibacter. The sequence continues at coordinate 31,711 of JAMPDA010000019.1, read as the reverse complement.
ATGGCGCTCCGGTGGTATTATACCAAATTTATTCCACTGCGCAAAATCTACATTTTCTGTCAGCGGACATAAATCGGTTGCTTTTCCGAATTTTGTCGTCTATAATAGTACAAATATTTTGGAAGGCGGCGTTATGAAAGTTACGTGTATCAACGGCAGCGCACGAAATAACGGCAGTTGTGCGTATTTGATCGGCAAATTTGCCGACGGGTTTAATGAAGATGTCGAAGTCATTACGCATTGCGTAGGCGACGCGAACATGCATTTTTGCAAGGGTTGTAAAAAGTGCTATATCGACGGCAAGTGTGTGCAAAGCGACGATGTCCAAAAGATAGTCAATGACATTTTGACTTCCGATATCGTACTCATCGCCGCGCCGTCGTATTGGGCGGACATACCTGCGCAACTCAAAACCTTGTTCGACAGAACTACGCCTTACGGAGATACTAACCCGAATAGAATTTTGAAAGCAAACAAGCCGATTAAAGGTATTGCCGTAGCTGTCAGAGCAGGCATGCGCGAGCAGGAAAACGAGCTGATACTTAACTCGATAGAGCACTACTTCGGGCACTTGGGAATACAGCCTATAAAGCGCATATCGATCACGCAAACCGACACTTTGGACGATTTGATTACCAAACACGCCGATACCATTAAGCAAATTTACGAATTGGGAAAATCATTATGAAATGCGCTTGAAAAACTCGGTGTTTGTGTTATAATTTACTTAAGTGAGCCCGAGATACGAAATTCGGCGAGGGAATAATTATGGAAAAAATCAGTATAAGTTTGACGCCTGCCTTAACAATACTTTTGGTCGGAATGATAGTCCCGTGGATAATTTCCGTACGCAAAAAAGCCGAAAAAATCGCCATCGATGATAAGTGCGTATGTTATTCGCGTTCATCGGTAATCGCTCTGTGGATAACATTCGGCGCCGCCGTTCTGTTGACTGTGGCGGCATTGGTTTGCACCGTTCTTTCAATAATAGATCCCGAAATGATGCATACGTCTTCCGAAGATACGGCAGGGATCGTGCTCGTTTGGGTGCTTTGTATCGCTCTTGACGTATTTACCATTGTGGCTTCGATAATGTTTATGCGAAAGATAACTTACAACAGCGATTCATTTACGGATTTTGTGTTTTATAAAAAAGAACGGACATACTTATATAAAGATATTACCAAGTTGGAAAGCGCCGTCAAAATGGTTTACGGTGCAATGCCGAGCAGAATAGGAAAGTTAAAAATTTATTTCGGTGAAAAATGCGTCAAAATTCCGGCAAGGATGTTTGGCATAATCGAGTTTATTGCATTCCTGCAAACACAATGTCCGAATTTGTCTTTTAACTGAATTGCGGTTCGGTCGAGCCGATACGCTTGAAATCATAGTTTGTTTATGATATAATTTCCGTATGGGTTGGTTTAACTACTACGGGCTTATTATTTTGGCGGTCGTGATGATACCCAATATCGTGTACGCCGTAAAGCATAAAGGCGATGACGCAGTGGCGTACTGTAATCGCGCCGTCATCGCAATGGAGCAGGCGGGCAGGTACGGCTGTTTTGTGCTTATGATATTCAATATCCCGTACACGTATTTCGATTTTTGGTTCGACAGTGCGCTCGCGGTGTATTTATCGGTAAACGGCGGACTGTGCCTAACGTACATCGTGTTCTGGATCGTTTGCGGAAACAAATCCGGCATGCTCAGAGCGCTGTCGCTGTCGGTATTGCCGTCGTGCATATTTTTGTTCTGCGGCATTGTGCTCGCCGATATCCCGTTGATAGTTTTCGCCGTCGTATTTGCCGTCGCTCATATTTTGATAAGCTGCAAAAATGCCGCAAAACCGCTTGCAAATGCGACAAAAGCTTGATTTTGATATCGTTAAATGCTAAACTGTATCTTGCATGGGAGCGCGACGTGATATCATGAAAAAGCCGCTGTCGGAAATGACGCTCGATGAGCTGTGGGAACTGTTCCCGATAGTCTTGACCGAGCACGATCCGCATTGGGCGGATGTGTACGGGCATGAGGTCGAAGCGCTCGCTTCGGCGTTGCCGTCATGCGTGCGGTTTTATCATATCGGCAGCACGGCGATAAATGGAATAAAGGCAAAGCCGATAGTCGATATCATTGTCGCGACGGACGACGCTGAAACGCTAAGCCGCATAGCCGATATTTTGCAAGCGTCGTGCGGCTACACGGTGATGTCGCGGCAGGTGAACAGGATATCGTTAAACAAGGGTTACACCGAGGACGGCTACGCAAAAGACGTGTTTCATCTGCACGTCCGACTTAAAGACGATATCGACGAGGTGTATTTCCGCGATCACCTCAACGCGCACCCAAGCGTGGCGGCGGACTACGAAAAATTGAAGCTTCGGCTGCGGAAGGAATACGGGCGCGACCGCGACGCTTACACCGCGGCAAAGTCGGAGTTCGTAAACAAGTACACGCGGATCGCAAAGCTCGAAGCGCAAGGGCAATTAGAGGAGTAAACATGCCTAAAGACCGATACAAAATCGAACATGCGATAACCGTGTTGAGCATATGGCTTGCGATAGGCATGTTTGCCGGCGGCCTGCTTTTTTCAGTGGTGGCGGGCTGTTGCTTGCTCATGTCGTTCTCGCTGTTTTTCATGGCGGCGGTGCCTGCGTTTTTCATTTTCGGCGGCGCGGCGTTGTTCACGTTCGGCGTGGGTTTTGCGGATGCGGTAATAGGCATCGTCATGCACGTCGCCGCGAAGAAGAACGAAACGATAACGCGCACGGTTTCCGTCGCGACGAGTGTCGTCGATATAATTACTATCCCGGTAAATCTGACGGCATTCGTGTTTTCGGCGCTCATAATTTCGGGCGAGGCGAATGCCGCTTGGATATGTATATTCGTATTTTCCGCATTGGCGGTCGCCGCATCAGTCGCGCGGTTCGTGCTCGGAATAATTCGCGCGGCGATGGATAAAAGCGGCGCGGATAAAATCGACAATGGAGTTGCCGTCGAGCAAAGCGACGACAAATAGCCGATATCTGTTTACGGCGCGCATATTTGCACGCATATCGATAATATTTTAAACGGAGAATATTATGGACGAAGTCAAAGACGTGATCGACGAGTTTGAAGAACTCGGAAGCTACACCGAAAAGGCGCAGGTCGCCGCGCTGTTATTAATGATGTGCAAACAGCACGGCAAGGAAATGACCAAGCAAAGCCTTTCCGAAGTGAGTAAGTTCGCCGTCACCGAGATAGAGCGTCTTATCGACGTTATACCGGCGACGACCGATTATAAGGCGGTCGATACGATATTCGAGTATGCCGACCGCTTGCTCGCGCTGTACACGTTTGCCAATGCGGAGCCGTTCGATATGGGCGCGTCCGACGTGGGCGTGATAAAGACGCTCATCGGCATGGTGGAAAAGCGGCGCACGCTCGAAAACGCCATTGACGACGCGTTCAAAGCGGAGCGCATAAACGCGGAAGCCGTAAAGAAGTTTTTGGACATAGCGCGCGCCGCAGAGGACGAGTACTTTAAGAGCAAGGTGTATTCCGGACTGCTGTACTACGGCTCTAAAATTTCCGCCTTCGACAAAGAGGCGAGGGCGCTCATGAGCGAATATATACTTTCGGAGTTCGCGCGATACACGGAGCATGCGCAAACGCTCACCGACGACGAGGCGGGGTGTTTGGAGATAGCCGCCGACGCGTGCAGATTTTTCATGGACGACAAAATGGCGGCGGCGACGGAAAAGCTTTTGGGAGTGCCGCGAAACAACGTGCGCTTTTTTGCCGCCGATACGCTCATATGTTGCGGACGCGATGTGGACGGAAAGGTGATAGAAGAACTCGCCGCAGACCTCGTGTATGCCGAACTGCTTTACTCGTCGCTCAAGTCGCACGGCAAAGCAGGGCTTTTTCCGCAGCGGTTTGCGAGCAAGGAGTATCTCGCCAAGAGCGATCTTACGCACTGGCTGGTTTATCCGACGGAGCTCGGCAAAGCGCCCGACGCGATAGAGTACTTGGGCAAAGTCGGCGTCAAGTTCAAGCCGTACTATATATTTAAGTTCATGTCCGATTCCGATAACCTGTCCGACGAGGATAAGAACGTGTGGCTCGTCGGCTGGTCGGCAAGCGGCGGAAATACGTTCAGCCGTTTCGATAAGCTGTCCGACTTCGATAAGGGTGATATAAAAAAGACGCTTAAAAACATCAAGGCGAAACAGCTCAAGTAAATGCGTCGGCAAAAGCCGATGCCTCGATAAAGAAATCTTAAAGGAGTTGATCATGAGTTCTTTTAAAGACCTGCGCATAGTCGATAATTTTTATCAGACGTCCGCGTTTTTCCCCATGCCGACGGTGCTCGTCGGCACGCTCGACGGGAGCGGCAAGACCAATCTCGGCTCGTACTCGCTGTGTTTTCCGTATTACATCGCAGGCAAGGACCGCTACGCGATGCTGTTGGAATGTCGCAACAGCTCCAATACGGCGCAGAATATACTGAGCGGCAGTAAAGTGTCGCTCAACTTCATTCCCGACGACCGCAAGTATTTCAGGGAAGCTGTCAGGCTCGGCTTCCCGGGCGACACGACGGAAGAAAAAATGAAGGACTGCCTGTTTACGCTCGAGCAGGGACTTGCGGACGGCGAAAGACCGCTCGTAGTCAAAGAGGCGTTTCAGGTTTTCGAGTGCACTTGGAACAGCGAGCTCGAAAACGCGTTCGAGGACAAGGCAGGCTGTTTGGACGGTTACGAGCCGCCGTATCGCAATTTCAACGGGATCACGAGCAAATTCGGCGCGCATTTCATTCTTTTTATCGATAAGATTTTGATGAAAGAAAAATATTACGATTCGATAGTGAACGGCGTAAACGCCAAGAACTTTCCCAACGTACCCGTCGATTACGGTTATCGCGACAGCGTCAATTTTTGGTGTTCGGCATTTCGCAAACCGTTCCCCGAAAAGATACAGGCAAAGGACGGCGACGTAAGTTCCGTCATGTATGCGGCAAAGCGCATCGATCCCGACGTGACGTTTACCGACGGCGCGTGCTCGCGTCTTACAAAGATCCCGAGAATTTTCCTGAAAGCGGCGCTCTCGCAAATGGTCAAGATAGCCAAGGAGGAGGGCATATCCGTCATAGACGAAGCCGCGCTCGACATAATAAACGACAAGCGGCGCAAGGAAAAGAAGTAATCAGGTAAAAGAAATATCGCGCCGTCGCCGTTGCGGCATAGGTGCGATTTGAGGATACGACCGTGTTTGAAAATGTTTTATTCGACCTCGACGGAACGCTTTCGGATCCGTTTGAGGGCATATCGAATTCCATAGTATACGCGCTAAATAAATTCGGCATAGAAGTGCCGGACAAAAGCGTGCTGAAGCCGTTTATCGGTCCGCCGCTTTTCGAATCGTTTTCGCGGTTTTACGGCTTTAGCGAAGCTGACGCCGTGCGCGCCGTAGGGTATTATCGCGAATACTACGGCGAAAAGGGCATATACGAAAATCGGCTGTACGACGGGATAGCGGACGTCCTCGCCGAGCTAAAAAGCAGCGGGAAGAAGCTGATCGTCGCTACGTCTAAGCCCGAGGTGTTTTCCGTCAAAATAATAGAGTATTTCGCGCTCGATAAGTACTTTGAATTCACCGCCGGCGCGACGTTCGACAAGACGCGCATAGAAAAGGCGGACGTGATAAAATACGCGTTGGATAGAGGCGGCATAGCCGCAAGCTCCGCCGTTATGGTGGGCGATCGCAAGCACGATATTTCGGGCGCAAAAAGCAACGGTCTAAAGTCGATAGGCGTGCTCTACGGCTTCGGCGACAGGGAAGAACTCGAAACCGCCGGCGCGGACTGTATCGTAAAATCGCCGCGCGATATTTTGTCTGTTGTTCTTTAAGTAGCGCGCTTTTATTCCGTTACTTCGCGAACTACGGAAACTTCGCCTGCGTCGACCGCTACAGTCGCCGTGCCTATTCGGACCAAAAGCGTTCCGTCGTTTTCCACCGCTTCGGCATAGCCGCGCACGGATATGCCGTTGTGCATAAAGCTCACGGTTTTTCCGACGGTGACGCACAGCGCGTTATATCGCGCGGCGTCGAAATCTTCGATCGCGGCGCGACGTATGCGCTTTAGTAATTGCGCGGTAAATTCGGTCGCTTTTTCGGACGGTGCGCAAAGAGCGCCGGCGCCCTGCAGTCCTGCCGCAAGTAGCTCCGCTTCGTTCGTCGCGTAGTTTACGCCTATCCCTATAAGATACTCGCCGCGGCGCGGGCATTTGCACAGTATTCCGGCAATTTTTTTGCCGTTTAACATTATATCGTTTATCCATTTCAGGCGCGTGTCTATTCCGAGCACGGTTTTAATTGCGTCATGCGCGGCAAGCCCTACGCGCGGCGCGAGCGTGTGCGCGTCGATGTGCAAGCCGTTGACGCGCATGACGATGTATATTCCGCCGCGCGGCGAAAAAAATTGGTGATCGCCGCGGCCTTTTCCGTTTTTTTGCGAAAGCGCAATGATGGCGTCGAGGTCGCCGATCTCGTCGAAAGTGGAGTCGCATTCGTCGAAAACGGATACCTTTAGACCCGTCTGTTTGCGCAAGACCCGTTCGTCTATTTTCATATCGATATTGTAGCACCGATAAACGCATAAATCAAGCAAGTGAGCGGGCAAATATTTGTACGCGTCTAATTGCAAAATCCAGACGGCTGTGGTACACTGTAGATGTGAAAAAGCCGTCTAAAAAAATATTCGCTTTAGCGCTCGCGGCTTGTGTGTGCGCTCTCTCGCTCTCGTGTTCTGCGAGCGGCTATTCCGTGTATTCCGAAGCCGCCGCGTTTTCCGACGACATTATGTTTACGGCGAAGATAATGGGCGGTCGGGCGGACTACGCGTACAAGCGAATGAAGCAGGAGATAGCGGATATCGACGCGCAGGTTTCGCTTACAAAAGAGAACAGCGATATAAACAGGTTCAACGCCGCGCAGGCGGACGTCGCGGTCGAGGTCGGCGCGCACGCATACGAGCTGTACTTGCTTTCCGCCGAGTATTACACGCTCACGGACGGCGCTTTCAACTGTGCGGTGTCGCCGCTCTGCGAGCTTTGGCACGTGGACGCCGCGTCGATAGCGCAGTACAGACCGCAGGGCGACGGCACGCACATTTCGCCGCCGCTGCCTACGCCCGAACGCGTCGCCGAAGTTGCGAGCTATTGCGATCCGCTTTCCGTAAGCGCGGCAGAGCTCGACGGAAAATACTATCTTACAAAGTCGGATGCACGCACCAAACTCGACTTCGGCGGCATAGCAAAGGGTTATGCGGTGGATAGATGTGCGGAGATATTGGACGAGTACGGCGTGACGTCGGCGCTTTTGGACATTTCGGGCAACGCGTATTTTTACGGCTCGCACATTTCGGGCGGAAAGCGCGACGAGTGGAATATAGGCGTAATGTCGCCGCGGCCGCGTGCCGGCGAAACGTATTCGCGCGGCTATGTGTGCGCGATATCGACGGGCGGCGACGTGTCTGCCGTCACTTCGGGCGACTACATGCGCTATTATATCCACGACGGCGATACGCCCGTTTACGTGCCGCACATAATAGGCGCGAACGGCGTGCCTATAGGCGTCGAGTATGCGGACGGAGAATGGAAAAACACTGACGAATGGGTGATATCCGCGACGGTCGTAGGTCAGTCGAGCGCGCTGTGCGACGCGCTGTCTACCGCGGTTTCGTCGAAGGGCATAGAGGACGGCGCGGAGCTTTTGAAAAAGGTGGGCTGCAAAGGGTTGATTTTTACCGAAAAAAGGTATACAATAGTCGGTAACGTGCAGCTCTACAAGCCCGAGGAATACGACGGTTACGAGGCGTACGAGCTCTATGAACCTTGAAAACGTCAAAAAAGTAAAGCGTTCCAAAGCGTTTACTGTGCTCGACGCCGTAATTACCGCAATGCTCGTCGTTGCGATAGGCGTCGCCGCCTGGGCTATTTACCGCAAGCCGCCGCGATCGGTTGTTATAACCGCGCCCGATTACGAGCGCAGTTTTCCTATAGATATCGACACGGAAGTTCGGCTCGAGCATTTGACCGTGCATATCGAATCGGGAAAAGTATGGGTGTCGGACGCCGACTGCGCCGATAAGATCTGCGAGAACACGGGAAGCATAAGCAGAGCCGGACAGTCCATTGTGTGTTTGCCGCACGGGATCACCGTTACGGTATCGGGCGAGAGCGACCTGCATTGGGAGAGCGGAAAATGAAAAACCGTCGTCCCGTAATGCCGACCGAAGTCGGTGCAGAGCATTCCTTCGACACGCGTCGCATAACGTTTACGGCGCTGCTCGTGTGCGTCGCGCTCGTCGTGTCGCTCATAGAAAACATGTTTCCGCCGCTAATACCGCTTGCGCCGGGCGCGAAGCTCGGGCTCGGCAACATCGCGCCGTTGCTTGCTCTCATAATCCTCGGCGTGGCGGACGCTTACGTCGTTGCGGCGGTAAAATGCCTTCTCGGCGCGCTGATATCGGGTAACCTGTCGGCGCTCATGTACTCCGCGCCGTCGGTATTGATATCGCTTTCGGTAGAGGTCGTGCTTTTCCTGCTGCTGTTCGACAAGATGTCGATAGCCATGATAAGCCTTGTCGGCGCGGTCATATTCAACTGCGTTCAGCTCTTCGTGGCGTGTTTGGTGACGGGCGTCAACCTTATCGCGCTGTTGCCGCTACTGATGACCGCAGGGCTTCTCGCCGGAGCGTTTACCGGTCTGTTGACGTATTATATTGTAAAAAAACTGCCTTATTCGGTATACTACACTCGCAAATAGGTACATGATGTATAAATTCAGCGACAGAATAAAAGACCTGTCGGGCACAGCGACCCGAGAGATATTAAAGCTGACAAAGCGCGCGGACGTCATTTCGTTTGCAGGCGGCATGCCTGCCACGGAGTGCTTGCCGTGCGATATAATAGCGCAAGTAACCGCCGATATCTTGGGCGGCAGCCGCGCCGCGTCCGTATTGCAATACGGACAGACCGAGGGCTGCGCGGAGCTTACGGAACAACTTATCGTATACCTGAGCTCGCTCGGCATACAGACGCAAGCCGATGGCGTGCAGGTGGTGAGCGGCGGTCAGCAAGGGCTCGACCTCATGTGCAAGGCTTTTGTCAATACCGGCGACACTGTGCTTGTGGAGGACCCGACGTATCTCGCGTTTTTGCAGATAGCAAAGACGTATCAAGCGAACATCGTCGGCGTTAAAGCCGATACGGACGGGCTTGTACTGTCCGATCTCGAGGCAAAGCTGAAAAAGTATTCGCCCAAACTGTTGTACACCGTGCCGACGTTTTCCAATCCTACGGGCAAGACTTATACAGCGGAAAACCGCAAAGATATACTGCGGTTGTGCGAAAAATACGGCACAATAATAATCGAGGACGACCCTTACGGCAGACTGCGCTACGACGGCGCGGACGTTCCACCGCTCAAGACGTTCGATAAGAGCGGCTCGGTGGTGTACGTTACGAGTTTTTCCAAGACCGTCGCGCCCGGGCTTCGCGTCGCGCTTTGTACGGGCGCGCCCGAGGTGATACGCAAAGTGTCGATAGGCAAGCAGGGTGCGGACGTGCAAAGCCCTGCGCTCTGCCAGATGATCGTCGCCGAGTATTTAAAACGCGAATATTTCGATACTGTGCTCAAAAAAAGTATCGAGTTGTACAAGCGCCGCAAGGACGCCATGATATATGCGCTCGAAAAGTACATGCCGAGCGAGGCGGAGTTCACAAGACCGAACGGCGGACTGTTTATTTGGGCGGAGCTTCCGCAATATATCGACACGTCGGAACTGTTGCATGAGGCAATAAGCCGCAACGTCGCGTTTATATCCGGCAAGGAATTTTTCGCCGACGGCAGCGGACGCAACACTATGCGGCTCAATTTTTCCAATTCGGACGAGTCGCGCATCGACAGGGGGATATCCGTCCTTGCCGAGCTTATAAAAGGAAAGATAAAGGAGAACAGACAATGAAAGAAAACGTTTTCGACACGCTGGAACAACGCGGTTTTATAAAGCAAACGGTGTACAAGGACGACTTGTATAAGCTTTTGGGCTCGGAGTCGGTCACGTTTTACTGCGGTTTCGACCCGACGGCGGATAGCCTCCACATAGGGCATTTTATACCGCTCATGGCGGCGTCGATCATGCAGAAAGCCGGTCACAAGCCCATTTTGCTCGTGGGCGGCGGCACGGCTATGATAGGCGATCCGTCCAATCGCAACGACATGAGAAAGATGATGTCGGCGGAAACGATAGCCGATAACGTGGCGCACATCAAGCCGCAGCTCGAACGGTTCGTAAGCTTCGAGGGCGAAAACGCCGCGCGCATAGTCAACAATGCGGACTGGCTTTGCAAGCTCAATTACATCGAATTCCTGCGCGATTACGGCGCGTATCTTTCGGTCAATAAAATGCTCACGGCGGACTGTTTCAAGACGCGTTTGGAAAAGGGCTTGAGCTTTTTGGAGTTCAACTACATGCCCATGCAGGCTTACGACTTTTTGCGGTTGTATCAGGACTACGACTGCAAGCTCGAGATAGGCGGAAACGATCAGTGGAGCAATATTTTGGCAGGCGCGGACTTTATCCGTCGCGTGGAGCGCAAGGACGCGTACGCGCTCACTTGCTCGTTGCTCGAAACAAAAGACGGCAAAAAAATGGGCAAGACGCAAAAGGGCGCGCTGTGGCTGGACGCCGCAAAGACCACACCTTACGAGATGTATCAGTTCTTCAGAAACGTGGACGACGAGGAAGTGGAAAACTGCCTCAAGCTCTTGACGTACGTCGATCTCAAGGAAATAGCGGAGCTGTGCGCGCACCGCGACGAGCGCATAAATACGGCTAAAAAGCGCCTTGCGTTCGAGGTGGTAAAACTCATTCACGGCGAAGCGGCGGCTTTGGCGGCGCAGGAACAGGCGCAAGCCGCTTTCGAGGGCGGCGCGTCGGAAATGCCCACGGTGCAGCTTTCCGTCGGCGGCGACACTGCGATAGTCGAGGTCATGACGCTCGCCAAGGTGTGCGCTTCCAAAAGCGAGGCGCGGCGGCTTATCGAGGGCGGCGGCGTAAAGATAGACGACGCCAAAGTGACCGACATAAACGGCAAGATATCCGATTTCGTGTCCGCGCGCGAGTTCGTGCTCTGCAAGGGCAAAAAGACGAGATTGAAAGTGCGGTTCTGATGTTTTTGTGCGTAAACGCCGGCAGGAAAGAACTTATCGTCAAAAAGTCGAAGTTCATCGCCATATCCGAGCGCATTGCGTCGCGCGGCGCGGCAAAAGAAGCGGTGAGCGCCATACGCGCCGAATATCCCGACGCGACGCATGTGTGTCATGCGTTTATCGCCGACGAGCGCGGCGACGACTTCGGGTATGACGACGACGGCGAGCCGTCCGGCACTGCCGGCGCGCCGATACTGTCGGCGCTGCGATCGGCGGGCGCATGCAAGTCGATAGTAGCCGTCGTGCGATACTTCGGCGGAATAAAGCTCGGCGCGGCAGGGCTCGTGCGCGCCTACAGACAGGGCGCGGCGGAGCTTATCGAAAGCGTCGGACTGTCGTCGGTCGAGGAGCGCGCGGTGTACGAGCTGGAATGCGACAAAAAAACTTTTGCGATAGTTTCGCAGATACTGCGCAATTCGCTATGCACGATCGACAGAATAATGTATAATTATAACGTGCGGTTCACCGCGCTGTGTCCGCCCGACTTCGACGTTTCGGCGGCGGTGGCGCAGTTCGGGATAGCGCCCGTAAAAAGTTCGGAAAACGTATTTATCGGCAAGGAGGTCGTATCGAAATGAAAACTCGGCTCGTACAGTGCGACGCGCTTAAAAGCAAGCCCGAAAAGGTAACGAGCTTCGGCAAGCTCTTTACCGACTACATGTATGTGCGCGAATACTCTGGCGGCAAGTGGGGTGACGGCGCGATAATGCCGTTCGACGCTTTGCAGCTTTTGCCGTGTACTTCCGTGTTCCATTACGGGCAGGCGGTGTTTGAAGGGCTCAAGGCGTATCGCGACAAGTCGGATACCGTGCGGCTGTTCCGCGCAGAGGACAACTTTAAGCGCATGCGCACGTCGTGCGACAGGCTTTGCATACCGCCCGTGGATGAAAAAGAGGCGTACGAAGCGCTTAAAGAGCTCGTAAATCTCGAGCGCGAATGGATACCGACGGACAAAGGCACGAGCCTGTATATCCGCCCGTTCGTATTCGCGTGCGACGAGTCGCTCGGTGTTCATGCCGCAAAAAGCTACAAGTTTATAATAATACTTTCGCCGTCGGGCGCGTATTACGCTCACGGCTTTGCGCCCGTCGCGCTCAAAGTGGAGCGCGAATACGTCCGCGCATGCAAGGGCGGAACGGGCGCGTACAAGGTAGTGGGCAACTACGCCGCGAGCATAAAGGCGGGCGACGAAGCCGTAAAAGAGGGTTACGATCAGGTTTTGTGGCTGGACGGAACGGAGCGCAAGTATGTGGAAGAAGTGGGCTCGATGAACATATTTTTCGTGCTCGGCGGCAAAGTCGTGACGCCGGCGCTCAACGGCTCCATACTCCCCGGGATAACGCGCGACTCCGTGATAAAGCTTTTAAGATCGAAAAATATCCCCGTGGAAGAACGCAGAGTGAGTATCGACGAGATAATAGCCGGCGCAAAAGACGGCTCGCTTACGGAGATATTTGGCACGGGCACGGCGGCGGTCATTTCGCCGGTGGATACGCTCGGCGACGGCGGCGTAGACTATGTCATAGGCAAAAAGGGCGAAACCGGTCCCATAGCCAATATGCTGTTCGACACGCTTACCGGTATTCAGACGGGCAGGATAGAGGACAACTTCGGCTGGGTGACCGAAGTGGATCGGCAATAAATTCGACTGTACGGGAGAGATCATGAAAAAAGAAACACAGTGCATACACGAGGGATATTATCCCAAAAACGGCGAATCGCGCGTAGTGCCCATCACCATGAGCACGGCGTTTCGCTACGACACGACGGAGCAAGTCGGCGACCTTTTCGACCTAAAAGACAACGGCTGGTTTTATACGCGGCTCGGCAATCCCACTATAGCCGTGCCGGAAGCTAAGCTCGCCGCGCTCGAGGGCGGCGTCGGCGCAATGATGACGTCGAGTGGTCAGAGCGCGTCCATGCTGTCGGTACTCAATTTGGCGTCGGCAGGCGACAGCATAGTGTCCGCGACGGCTATTTACGGCGGAACGTTCAACCTTTTCGACGTCACGTTGAGAAAGCTCGGGATAGATTTTATATTCGCGGACTTCCGTGATTTCGACGCGGTGGAAAAAGCGATCAAGCCGAATACGAAAGCGCTGTTTTGCGAAACGCTCGCAAATCCGGCGTTGCAGATAACCGATATCGAAAGAATAGCGCAGATAGCGCACAGGCACGGCATACCGCTCATCATGGATTCGACGTTCACGACGCCCATTCTGTGCAGACCTTTCGAGTTCGGCGCGGACATAGTTGTGCACAGCTCCACCAAATATCTCGACGGGCACGACGTGGCTGTCGGCGGATTTATCGTGGACAGCGGCAAGTTCGATTGGACAAACGGTAATTTTCCTGCGTTTACAACGCCCGACGACAGTTATCACGGCGTAGTGTACACGCGCGATTTCGGCGCGGCGGCGTATATAACGAAGGCGCGCACTCAGCTTATGCGCGATATGGGCACGCAAGCCTCGCCGTTCAACGCGTTTTTGACCAACCTCGGCATGGAAACATTGAGCGTGCGAATGGAGCGGCACTGCGAAAACGCCTTAAAAGTGGCGCGCTTCCTTGCAGGCGACGGGCACGTTAAGTCCATAACATATCCCATGCTCGAAAACAATTCCGAATATGAAAAGTGCATTAAGTACATGGGCGGAAAGGGCAGCGGCGTGATTTCGTTCGAGCTGGAGAGCCGCGAAAAATGCGTAAAATTCATGAATTCGCTCAAGCTCGTTTCGCTGCTCGTGCACGTTGCGGACCTCCGTACATGCGCTCTGCATCCGGCGTCGAGTACGCACAGACAGCTCTCCGACGCGGCGCTTCGCGCGTCCGGAATATCGCCGTCGCTTATACGTCTGAGCGTAGGGCTCGAAAACGCCGACGACATAATAGACGACATTAAAAACGCGCTGAAAAAGATATAATGGATCAAATAGAACAAACGATCGAAAAACTTAAAAAAACTTGCGGGCTCGATGTAGTGCGCGTAGATATCCCGAAAGATATCGGCGCCGACGGCGTTATTTCTGACAGCGAGCGCGCGAGAACGGTGTTTACCGTGTCCTTATGCGGAAAGCGGTACGCTTTTGCCGTGAACGGTTGCGACGACGCGAGCCGCGTGACGGCGGCGGTCGCGCGGGAATACATCAGTTCGGTGTGCTCGAGGAGCGCTTCGCCGGACGACGCGTTGCGCATGTTCTTAGACGGCTCGGGCGATATCCCCGTCGGCGTGCATGTGGGCAAGTCCGATTACTTTGTCTTTGCGCTGTTCTGCGAAAAGAGCGGAACGGGCGTATTCGACTATCTGTCCGTAGTTGCGAGCGCGGACGACTTCGTCGCCGACATGACGTCGGGCGTTACAGCGTTTTGCAAAAAAGTGGACAACAACAGCGATTACAGGTCCGCAGGCGAGTTTGCGCTCGTGCTGCGTGAAAACCTTGCGGAGGAGATAAAAGACGTCGTAAAGATAGGCGTAGGCGGCGTAGCGCACGGCGTTTCGGAGTTGCCGCTGTATTTTTCATACGCGCGTTCGGCGCTCGTAAACGGCGCGGAATTCGACGCGCAGAACGACATTTATTCGCATAAAGAGTATGCGCTCGTCAAGGCGCTGTCCGAGCTGTCCGCCGTCACTATGGAAAAGTACGTAAAAACGGCGCTCGACAAAAATTACCGCGCCGTGCTCGACGACGCGGAGCTCATGACGGCCGCCGACGCGTTTATAAAACACTCGCTCAATATCTCGGAAGCGAGCCGAAGCATGTACGTGCACCGCAACACGCTGATATACCGCCTCGACAAGATAGAAAAAATGACGGGACTCGATATACGCAATTTCAACGACGCAATGGCTTTTCGCGTCGCGTTTTTGATATCGAAAATGCTGTAGCTATGCGCCGCCGGACTTTCGCGCGTCGAAGTACTTGATTATCTGCCCGAGCGTTTGCGCAGGGATTATCCTTTTGAACGTCGCGTAAATATCCGTACGCGGCGTTTTTTCGTACATCTGCGTTATCAGTGAGCCGAGCGCCGCAGGGTCGGGATTTTCGGTCAGCTTCAGCAGTGCTTTTTCCTTTTCGCCCAATCGTCCTTTGAGCAACAACGGCAGGAATTGTTTGATATCCATAGTCCCTCCTAATAAGAACTTTTTACGGCTTTGCGACATAGAATATTCGGGGGTGTAATATGCGACGGTTAAGTGAATTTAAGCGTTCGGATAGTGCGGAGCGCGAAGCGAGCGAGCTCGCAGGCGACGTTACAGGCAAGTATGCCGGCATGAGCGGCGACAGACTGATGAGCGAACTTATGA
Source organism: Roseburia sp. (assembly GCA_023665905.1). GTDB lineage: Bacteria > Bacillota > Clostridia > Christensenellales > Pumilibacteraceae > Anaerocaecibacter. The sequence continues at coordinate 16,143 of JAMPDA010000019.1, read as the reverse complement.
AAAACGTCGCCGCGGCAAAGGGCAACGGCACTTTTTCTGAGGAGCAGATAGACGAATTTGTGCGCTTCGTTTCGCCGCAGCTCGACGACGCTTCACGCGAGCGCCTGAACGAGCTTGTTAGTATGATAAAAGGCACGAAATAGAGCGATACTCCGTTTCGCTATTTTGCTATTTCGTAAACGGCTTTTAGAAAGAACTCGACTTCCTGCGCGGTGTTGTGGTAAGACAGGGAAGCGCGCACCGCGCCGGTTTCAAACGTGCCGTAAAACTTGTGGCAAAGCGGCGCGCAGTGCAGTCCGCACCGCACCGCCACATCGTACTGTTCGTTCAAAATATCGCCTACGGCTGCGGAATTTACGTTTTCCACATTGAACGCGACAATGCTCGGCAATACGTTGTACTTGCCGTATATGCGCACGCCGTTTATTTTGGATAGCTCGGCGCGCAGGGTATCGCCTAAATTTCCGAGAATGCGCTTTGCCGATACGGGCAGGCGCTTATGGTGCGTTATCGCGGCTATGAGAGAAAATATCGAATGTACGGGCAGAGTGCCGCACTCGAAGCCCTCGGGAATGTCCGTAGGCTGCACGACGGTGTTGGACGCGGTGCCCGTGCCGCCGAACCTGACGGGCTTTAGCGGCGCGTCGCCGCGTATGCACAGACACCCCAACCCCTGTGTGCCGTGAAGTCCTTTGTGCGGCGAAAAACACATATAGTCGCAGCCGATCTCGCGCATGTCGGTATCCACATAGCCTACAGACTGCGCTCCGTCTACAAGGAAAAGTATTCCGCGGCGCTTGGCTATTTCGCCGATACGGTTGACGGGCGCGACCGAGCCCGTCACGTTGGATATGTGATTTACCGCAATGAGATATGTATTGGGTCTGACGGCGCGTTCGATATCCTTAGACGATATAACGCCGTGCACGTCGGGCTGAACTATCGAAAAATCCACGCCGCGTTTTTTCAGTTCGGCGAGCGGACGTAAAACGCTGTTGTGCTCGTAAGCAGTCGTGACGATGTGACCGCCCGGGCGCGCCGTGCCGAAAAGCACGGTGTTCAGTGCGTCCGTGCAGTTGAACGTAAATATGACTTCGTCGCAGTTCAAGAGTGTGCGCACGGCTTTTCGCGCCTCGTATATCATCGACGCGGCTTTTATGGCGCGCGAGTGGCTTCCGCGTCCGGCGTTTGCGCAAAGGTGTTCGAGTGCGTAGCGCTCGGACTTTATCACACATTCGGGTTTGATCAGTGTTGTCGCCGCGTTGTCGAAATAAATCATGTCAGTTGACGCTCCGAGTACATATAACGGAATAAGACCGTTACTATTAAATGCGATATTTGACGGTTTAGAACAAAAAAGAGGAAATTATCGGGTATGGACTACATTTTTTCGTTTTCTTCGAGGAACAGCGCATTCAGATTCGCTGACGCGGTCGCGGCGGCAGGCGCAAAGTCGAAGCTCGTAAACACGCCGATAGGCGGAGGATTCGGTTGCGGACTATCCGTTAAGTGCTCCGACTACGGGCTTTGCAGCGGAGTATTGAACCGCGGAAATTACGGCGCGCTGCGCGCCGTATACTCGTTCGACGGCGATACGTATAAGACATTGTACAGTGTGGACCGATAAGCTGATATGAGCCGGCAATTTACTTGGCGAATTGTCGCGAATTTGAGTTTACTTTTTTTGTGCGCTGTGCTAAAATAACGGTATGGGACTGCTGGACGAACTGAATAACGCATATCCGGACGCTACGTGCGAGCTCGAGTACGGTAGCGATTTCGAGCTGCTCATTTCCGTTATCCTCAGCGCGCAGTGCACGGACAAGCGTGTCAATGCGGTCACGCGCGAGCTTTTTAAAGTTTGCAATACTCCCGAAGGGTTTTGCGACATGCCGATAGAGGAGCTCGAGGCGCACATCAAAAGCTGCGGTCTTTACAGGAACAAGGCGGCAAATATCAAGGCGTGCTGTAAAGATATCGCGGAGCGGTTCGGCGGTCGGGTGCCGAGGACGCGCGAGGAGCTTGTCACTCTTGCCGGAGTAGGGCGCAAAACGGCGAACGTCATGCTGAGCGTCGCTTTCGGCGAGCCTGCCATAGCCGTCGATACGCACGTATTCAGGGTGTCGCACAGGCTCGGGCTCTCCGACGGAAAGACGCCCGACGATGTGGAAAAGGACCTTTGTGCGGCGTTTTCGCCGAGCGACTACAAAAACGTGCATTTCGCGTTTATACGGCACGGCAGGGACTGTTGCCACGCGCGCAACCCCGAGTGCGAAAAATGCGCCGTAAAGAGCTATTGCGCTTTTATTTCGGGCGCGGAGAGGAAATAATCGACCGTATGTTTATCGACAGAGCCAAAATATATATAAAAGCAGGCGACGGCGGCGACGGCTGTACGTCGTTCTATACCGAAAAATACGTTCCGAACGGCGGACCGGACGGCGGCGACGGCGGCGACGGCGGCGCGGTCGTCATCAAGGTCAACGACACCAAAGCATCGCTTTCGGAGTTTCGTTTCGGCAAGCATTATCGCGCCGAAAACGGCATGAACGGTTCGGGCAAAAACAGGCACGGCAAAAACGGTGCGGACCTGATATTGCAGGTGCCGCGCGGAACGCTCGTTCGCGATGCGGAAACGGGCAATATTATAGCCGACTTATTCTATGCGGACGACAGCGTAACGGTGCTTCGCGGCGGAATAGGCGGCAAGGGCAACGCGCGGTTCAAGTCGTCGCGCCGTCAAGCGCCCGGGTTCAGTCAAAAGGGCGAGCCGACCAAAGAACACGCGGTGGTGCTCGAGCTTAAGACCATAGCGGACGTCGGGCTTGTCGGGTCGCCTAACGCCGGTAAGTCCACGCTCCTGTCCGTAATGACGAGGGCAAATCCGAAGATAGCCAACTATCCGTTTACGACGCTCACGCCCAATCTCGGCGTGTGCATAAAGGACGACGTGTCGTTTACCGTCGCGGATATCCCGGGACTTATAGAGGGAGCTTCGGACGGCGCAGGGCTCGGGCATAATTTTTTGCGCCACGTGGACCGCACACGGCTCATAGTGCACGTAGTGGATATAGCGGCGCTTGACGGGCGCGACCCCGTTGCGGACTATCTTACGGTCAATAACGAGCTTGTAAAGTACAACCCCGAGCTCGGCGACGTGCCGCAGATAATAGCGCTCAACAAGACGGATATAGCAGACGCTAAAAATGTCGCGGACTTCAGGTCGCGCGTGGACGGCGAGATCTACGAGATAAGCGGCGCGACGCACAGAGGAGTTTCGGAGCTTGCGGCGGCGATTGCCGAAAAGCTCGCGACCCTTCCGCCGCCGCGACCTATCGAGTACGAGCCGTTTGAATATGGTCAAGCCGATCCCGATTCGTACACGCTTACGCGTGGCGACGACGGCGCGTTTGTGCTCGGCGGCGAGCTTATAGAAAAGCTGGCGCGCACGGTCGTTTTGGAAGACCGCGACAGCTTTATGTACTTTCAGCGCAGGCTCGATACGAGCGGAGTGACGAAAGCGTTGAAAAACGCCGGCATCAAGGACGGCGATATCGTCAGGATATTGGATACGGAGTTCACATATGAAAAGTAAAACGGAAAAAACAGCAATTTTCGGCGGCAGCTTCGATCCGCCGCACTACGGGCATTACGATATAGTAAAGAACCTCGAAAAGAGCTTCGATAGGGTAATCGTCGTTCCGTCGTACATTTCTCCGTTCAAGTCGGGAGCCGACGACGCCAATGCGCGATACAAGCTGTGTAAAAAACTGTTCACGTCCGAAAAGACCGAAGTGTCGCGGCGTGAGATATCGGCAAAAGGCGTAAGCTACAGCGTAAATACCGCCGCGTATTTCGCGAAGAAATATGTCGGCACGGAGTTGTATTGGGTCGTCGGCAGCGAGGAGTTGAAACGGCTGTGCGAGTGGCATGATATAGACAGGCTCAAAACGCTCGTTCGGTTTTTGGTAGTGCCGCGCGTCGGATATCCCGTCGATGCGGAACTTTTGCGCGTTTTGAAAAAGCGCAAGATCAAGATCAAGTTCGCAAAATTCGACGGACTCGATATATCTTCGACGCGTATCAAGATAGACAGGGCGTTCGGCAAGTCCAACAGCGTAATGCCGTACGCGGTGGATAAGCTTGCGCGCGACGGCGGACTGTTCGACCCGTACGGAAAATACGTGGACGCGCTCTACGCATACAAGCTCAAGGAGCGGCGTATAGAACACACGTACAGAGTGGCTGTACGCGGCGCGGAGCTTGCCAAGCTGTACGGCGCAAACGTACACGACGCCGTGGTCGCGTGTATTCTTCACGACATAGCAAAGTCGGTCGATCCGGACGAGTATAAGGGCAAGGTAGACGTAAGCGGATTTCCGCCGCCGTGCGTGCACGCTCCGATAGGCGCATATATCGCAAAACGCGAGTTCGGCGTTTCGGACGAGATAGCGCGCTCGATCTACGTGCACTCCACGGGCGACGGCGAAATGTCGCTTCTGGACGAGATAGTGTATCTTGCGGACAAGACGGAATGCGGAAGAAAATACGACTCGCTACGCTATCTGACGTATTTGTGTTCCGTAGACAGGGAATACGCGATGTACTATGCTCTCAACGAGATAAACGGGCTTAAAGAGTCGGTGTACAACGAGCACAGCGAAAAAGCGCGCGAGCATTACGCGCGGCTTTGCAAGGGCAGGAAGCAGCCCGAAATGGTGTGCGAGGAGCGCAAGCCCTTGCCGAAAAGACTGCCGGCTACGCGCGCTTCCGCCGCGCTCGGCGAGGTCAAGTCCAAAGCTATTCGCGCAGTACCGGAAAAACTGCCGAACGGCGAGATAGTATTTATTAAGCCGAAAGACGCTGCCAAAGCGCATGCGAATATGGATCCTATTAAGCAAATGGCGGACGCCGTCGCCGCGGAACTTTCCGCGCGCAAGGCGCACGATATAGCCGTCATAGACCTTGCCGGAAAGACCATCATCGCCGATTATTTCGTCATAGCGTCCGCGTCGTCGTCTACTGCGGTAAAGGCGCTTTACGGCTATGTGGAAGACATCATGACAAAGAAATTCGGGCTCGATCCCAACAAACGCGATATCGACAGGGAATGGGTCGCGCTCGACTACGGCGGAATAATCGTCCATATATTCACCGACAAAACGCGCGAGTTCTACAATATCGAGCGGCTATGGTCGGACGGATCCAATATAAGGCGTATCGGAGATTGACGTGCGTTTTGAAGTAGACATAATAAAAGCTCTGCAAATGATATCGAATCCGTTTTCCGACCTCGTAAACAAATTCTTTACGCTGTTCGGAACGGAGCTCATCTTCTTGGCGGTCGCGGTGGTGCTGTATTGGTGCATCGACAAGGCGTACGCGCACAGGTTTTTCAACGTCTACATACTCGGCGTGGCGGTCACCAATTTCTTAAAACTCGGCTTTAAGCGCACGCGTCCGTTCGACGCCTATCCGCACGAAGTGCGCAGTATAGGCGAAAGGGAGAGCACGTATTCGTTCCCGTCGGGACACACGGAGAGCGTAGCGTCGATATCCGCGCTGTTGACTATTAAGTACGGAAAACGTTACAGATTTGTGCCCATAGTGTGCGTGCTGCTTACCGTGCTCGTAATGCTGTCGCGAATGTATCTCGGTCAACATTATCTTTCCGACGTATTCTGCGGCTTGACATTGGGCATATTCTGCGCGATAATATTCAATGCGTTGCTGTCGCTCTTGGGCGACAAAGAGGAGTGGTTCGCCGTCGCGGCGGTCGTACTTTCCGCGATATTGATAGGCGTGCTCGCCGGATTAGACATGCTCGGCGAGGCGAGCGGAGCGGACATACTAAAGGGCGTCGGCGCATTCGCCGCGTTCGATATCGGTTATTTTATCGAAAAGCGGTACGTAAAGTACGACATCAAAGCAGACCGCGGCACTTGGTGGAAAGTGGCGTTGCGTATAGTCGTAGGGCTCGGCGTGACGGTGGGTATTCAGCAGCTTTTTAAGCTGTTCCTGCCGGAAAGCATGCCCATGCTGTATTGCTTTTTTAGGTATTTTGTTATGGCTGCCTGGGCTTCGCTCGGCGCGCCGGCGCTGTTCAAAGCAGTAAAAATATAGGAGGGTATAAAATATGGTCGAATCGAAAAAACGCGACAGAAGATCGGTAAAAGCGTTCTTTACGGCAAAGAATATCACGCGCATGTCCGTATTCACCGTGCTTGCGTACATTCTGTACATGCCCATATTCGAGTTTTCGCTCATACCTGCCGTGCCGTTTTTGAAGGTCGATTTTTCCAACGCGTTTGTCATGATAGCCGGCTTTGCCATGGGCCCGATAGCCGCCGTCGTGGTGGGAATACTCAAAGAGCTGCTGCACGCGCTCACTTTTTCTCAAACCGTCGGAGTGGGCGAGCTTGCCAACATAATCATAATGCTGCCGTATGTGATAATTCCGTCTGTATTTTACGCAAGGCATAAAAACATAAAGACGGTGTTTATAACGCTTGCCGTCGGTTGTGTGCTTCAGGGCATATGGTCGATACCCGTCAACTATATTTTGACCTTCCCGTTCTTTTTGATGGCGTACGCAGGTGCGTCTACTTGGCGCGCCGGAATGGATTTCTACCTTACCGTGTGGTATTGGGCGGTGCTTTTCAACTTTGTCAAAACGCTGCTCGTATCGGGCGCGGTGCTGCTGTTGTACAAGCATTTTCAGCGGCTTTTCAGATACATTTTCGACGGCGAGCGGCGGCGCACTGATATGCGCGGCGGAAAGGAAACGTACACTGCCGACTCGCCCGAGCAAATGGAAAAATTGGGCGAACGCCTTGCCAAAACGCTGTCCGTCGGCGACGTCGTGTTGCTTACGGGCGAGCTCGGCGCAGGCAAAACGGTGCTGTGCAAGGGAATAGCAAAGGGCTTGGAAGTAAAAGAACAGGTGGTATCTCCGACGTTCACTCTGATGAACGAATATTTCGGGCGCGTCAAGTTCTGTCATTTCGACGCGTACAGGCTGGAAAGCGCCGACGAAGCGACGGAAGCAGGACTCGCGGAATATATAGGCGCTCCCGACTGCATTTGCGCTATCGAGTGGTGGGAGAACATCTCGGCGCTTACGGACGGCTGTAAAACGATCAAGATCGACGTTAAAAAATGCGGCGACGACCGCAGGGAGCTTACGGTAGAACGATGAACTGTATGTTTGTAAATACCGCGGAAGGCACACGCGTGTTGCTTACCGTCGGCGAAACGAATTATTACGGCGAGGACATGAAAAAAGCCGGCTCGGAAACGCTGTTGCCCATGATAGATTCGCTTTTGAAAAAAGCGGATCTTGCGCTTTCCGATATAGATGTTTTCGGCGTGTGCGTGGGTCCAGGCTCTTTTACGGGGTTGCGCATAGGACTTACCACCGTCAAGACGTTCTGTTATGCGCTCGGCAAACGCTGTTTCGCTGTAAACAATCTGCGGCTCGGCTCATATAAAGTTAATGGCGGAAAGGCGCTGTGCGTAGCCGACGCAGGGAACAACGTGTGCTATGTCGCACGCTACGACGGGGATATCGAAGTCGAGCCGCCGACGTGTGTCACGCTTGCGGACGCAAAACTGCTGGCGGAAAAATATCCCGATCATACCGTCGTTACCGACTGTAAGTCGGCGTCGGCATTTAACGGCGTGTGCGGCGTGGGCGAAGCCGAAATGCTCGTCGCGCTCAAAAAGCACATATCCGTCGCGACCGATCAAAAGGATATCGTTCCGCTATATATACGCAAAGCGCAGCCCGAGCGCGGCGCAGGCGACCTGTGATGAAAATTCGGCGTGCGCGCGCTTCCGACGCGCCGACTGTAGCTCGCGCGGAAGCGCGGTACATAGACTGCCCGTGGAGCGAGGAGCAGATCGCGGCGGAAATAAATAACGACCGCGCTATCTTTCTCGTCGCCGAAGCTGACGGCGCGCCGATAGGTTATATTTCCGGCTGTATTGCCGCCGACGAGTGCGAAATAGCCAATATTGCCGTTGAGGAGCGATATCGCAGACGCGGCGTCGGCTCGGCGCTGTTTTCGGAGCTTATGAGACAAGCCGCGGCGCGCGGCACGACGGCGGTGTTCTTGACCGTAAGGACGGACAATGCAGGCGCGATAGCGCTTTACAAAAGTCTTGGGTTCGAGCAAGTGGGGGAAAGGATCGGTTATTACGGAGGAAAAGACGCGTACATAATGAGGCGCGATATCGACACGTAAAGGACGGTCCGATGGCGGAAACGGAAATCATCGACGGCGTAGCCTGTCAATACGAGCTCCTCGGTGCGCCGAGCGGCTGTGCGCGCTGCGGTACGGTGGTGTTTTTGCACGGCTGGGGTGGTGGACTGTATTCGTTTTCGCGAGCCTGCGCGGATATCAACAAACTCGGCGCGCAGTGTGTGAACTTCGCATTTCCCGTAAACGTCCCGAGCGATTGGGGAATATACGATTACGCCGCATACGTAAAGAACTTTTTGCGGCTCAAAAACATTAAAGAGCCGATAGTAATAGGACACAGCTTCGGCGGCAGAATAGCGCTTATCCTCGCGGCGCAGGGCGTTTGCGGCGGCATTGTCCTCGTTGACGCCGCAGGCATGAAACCGCGGTTCAGTCTGCGCAAAAAAATACGGATAGCGCGATATCGCCGCTCAGTAAAGCGCGGAAAACCGCTTGACGGAATGGGCTCGATAGATTATAATAATCTCGACGGAGATATGCGCAAGGTGTTTGTGCGTATTGTCAATACGCACCTCGACAAGCTGCTTTCGCTCGTTTCCTGCAAAACGCTTGTCTTTTGGGGAAGGCAAGACAGGGATACTCCGCCGTACATGGCGAGGCGTATCGCGCGTGGGATCAAGAACAGCGAGCTCGTTTTTACGGACGGCGGACATTACAGTTACATCGATTCGGACTATAAGTTTATACGCACTGTCAAATCCTTCATAATGGAATGATCGCATGGATTTTTACATTTCGGTAGCATTAATAGCTGTTTCGGCGCTGCTTTCTACGGTCATGAGTATTCCCATGATCAAGATATTGCAGCTTTCCGGATACAAAGCGCGCGGCGTGATCGCTTGGTGGAAAGCGACCAATTATGATACGCTTATTCGCTATATCGCGCTCATGCTTTTCGGCGTGATATCCATTGTCGTGTTTATAGGCTGCTTTTCGGCTTTCGAGTATGTCAGATATTGCGCCGCCGCGCTGTACGTCATTCTTTCCGCGGTGTTTCTGTTCTCCGCAAAAAAGAGCGGCGGCTTTGACGCCAAGTTTACGGGCAGAGTTAAACGGCTTATCGTTGCGCACGCAGTACTTATGCTTTGTATAGCCGCAGGCATAGTCTGGGCGACGTACGCGTCCGTGTACTGTCAGGCGCTCACTGCGGCGTTTGCCGTTATAACGCCGTTCGCGGTCATAGCCGCCAATGCGCTGATGTCGCCGTTCGAGCGGATAAACAATGCCAAGTACGTCAAGCGCGCCAAGCGCAAACTTGCCGAAAAAAAGCCGACCGTTATCGGCATAACGGGGAGCTTCGGCAAAACGACGGCGAAAAACATACTGCGCGCAATGCTCGAAAAGAAATACTCGGTCGCGGCGACGGCAGGGAGCTTCAACACGCCCATGGGCATTTGCAAAACGGTAAATAACGAGCTGGGCGACGAGAAATACTTTATTGCCGAGCTGGGCGCGCGACATAAGGGCGACATAAAGGAACTGTGCGATATAGTTTCGCCCGAATACGGTATCATCACCGCTGTCGGCGACATGCACCTCGAAACGTTCAAAACGCGCGAAGCGGTTGCCGACACCAAGTTTGAGCTCGCGCTCGCGCTGCCGCAAGGCGGTCTTTTGGCGCTTAACGGCTACAACGCCGATTGTGCCGCGCTCGGCAGCAGAGATACCGCTTGCGAAAAAGTTTCGACGGGCGACGGCGAGGACGTGTATTACAATTCCTTGCGCATTGACGGCAGCGGAACGAGTTTCGAGCTCGTGATAGACGGTGTGACGCACAGTGTTACAACGTCGCTTCTCGGCGCGCATATAGCGGAGCTTGTGTGCGTGTGCGCCGCCGTCGCAAAGGCGTGCGGCGTGTCCGGCGAGGATATAGCCACCGCGGTGCGCGAAATGCCTGCTGTCGAGCACAGACTTATGCTTTTGCCGTCCGCCGATCCTGCCGTCACGGTCATCGACGACGCGTACAATTCCAATCCTATAGGCGCGAAAAACGCGCTCGACGTACTCGGTCATTTCGACGGCAAAAAGATAATAATTACGCCCGGCTTTGTGGAGCTCGGCGCTATAGAAAAGGAATGTAACGTAACGCTCGGCAGGCAGATAGCCGAGGTCTGCGACTACGCGTATCTTATAGGTTCGCGTGCGGCGGATATTAAAAAGGGCGCGGAAGAAGGCGGCATGTCGGACGGCGCGGTGTGCGTTTTCGCATCTCGCGACGAGGCGGTCGCCGCGCTTAAGGACATAACGGGCAATAAAGCCGTGTTGTTTGAAAACGACCTTCCGGACAACATCAAATAGTTGCCTGAACGCGGTTTGCGGAGAGATAATGAAAAGAACGGTACTTATAACAGGCGGTGCGCGCGGAATAGGTCGGCAAATGGCGATCGATTTCGGCAATGCCGGATACAATGTAGTTATAAACTATAATCGCTCGGAAAAAGCCGCTATGGAGCTTGTGAACGAGCTCAACGCCAAAGAGATAGCGTGCCAGGCGATCCGCGCCGACGTTTCCGATGCCGCGCAGGTGAAAAAAATGGCGGAGTCCGTGGCTTTCGGCGCTGTGGACACGCTCATAAACAACGCCGGTATAGCGCATATCGGGTTGTTGCAGAGCGACACGGAAGAGGACTTCGACAGGGTGATAGGCGTCGATCTGAAAGGCGTGTGGCTTGTTACGCGCGCGTTTTTGCCTACAATGATTGAGCGCGGTTTTGGCAGGATAATCAACATCAGTTCGTTTTGGGCGGAACGCGGCTCGAGCACAGAAACGGCGTATTCGGCGGCGAAAGCCGGCGTGAACGGGCTTACCAAAGCGCTTTCGCGCGAGGTGGGCGAGTACGTGACGGTAAACACCATCGTAGCAGGGCTTATCGCGACGGAAATGAACGACCCCGTTCCGCCCGACGCGCTCATACGGATAGTGGACAATACGCCCGTGCGCCGTATCGGCAGACCGGAAGACGTCAGCCATGCCGCGCTGTTTTTGGCGGAAGAAAAGTCGTCGTTCATAAACGGAGCGTTGCTGCATGTCGATGGCGGATATTGACGTCAAATGTTTTTTCGACGGCATTTGGAAATATCTAATTTATCAATAAAATAACGAGCAACGGGTAAAATTCCGTTGCTCGTTATTTATGGTTAGATTTTTTATTAATCGTCGAGATCGTCCGCGGCGTCGGCTTTCTTCGCGCGCTTGATAGGCTTCTTTGCGGCAGGCTTTGCGGTTTTTTCCTGCTCGGGAGCTTTTTCGCCCTCGGCGTTTTCTTCCGTTTTTTCCGTCGGTGTGTTCTCGGTCGTTTCAGCCGCGCCGTCCGCGTTGCCTTCGGCTTTACCGTCTGCGCCGTCCGCACTGTCTGCGGCATCGCTCGTTTCATCGGACTTAGGCGCTTCTTCTGTTTCTGTCACTTCCGCTTCGGGCGAGGACGGGGAAGTATCGGTATCTTCCTCCGCTTCCGCTTCGCCGTCGGCGTTTTCGGGCTCTTCCTGCGCCTCGGCTTGTTGGGCGAGCTCATCGTCGCGCGCTTTCTGCGCCTGCAATTTTTCGATCTCTTTTATCGTATCGCTGCGGTCGTACTCGGAAGCATACACGGTCTTTTTCTTCTTTTTGGCGCGGTCGCGCAAGCGCACTACCAAAATAATCACTATCGCCGCGATAAGGCAGGCGCCGAATATGACGGTGGGAAGTATCCACCAGGCGATGTCGCTCGTCGTTTTTTCGGTAGTGTCGTCCGTGGTGTCGGTGTCGGTGGAGGACAGGCGCACCGCTTTTTGATAATCGGAATCGAGTTCTTCTTCCGCAGTGTCGAAGGTGGTGTTGGTTATCGACGTCATGGATATGTCCGCGATGATCAACTGACCCTCGATATATCCGAACCTGTCGTCGCCGCCGAACGAGATGTTGAGCCCGACGTCGCCGCCGCTTTCGCCGCTCGCAATAAAGAACGTAAAGGTTTTAAATGTTTCTCCGTCGCGGCTGTCCTCGTTGCCCTGCGCTATAAGCGTGGTCGTATCCTTTATATTGGTGAACGATTCTTCCTTGGTGCCGGTCAGATTTATGCTCGCGCCGATACGCTTGTCGTCGTTTTTCATTTCGTCGCTCAGGCGAACTTTTATCGTCACGTCAAGTCTGTAATAGGTGTTGGAAACGAGCGAAACGGTGTTGCCGTAAGTGACGGTGGTGCTGTTGGGCAGGGTATTGTTGATAAGGAACATCGCGCCCGTTTGGTCTTTTCTGTCAAAGCCGTCGTAGATAGACAGACTTTTCATGTTGTCCGTATTGAAAATTCCGGTCTTGACGTTTGTGTTTTCGGACTTGACCGACCAATGATAGGGCGTTGTCAAGCCGTCTTGCAAATAGTACGTGTACGCGTCGTAGTAGTTGAGCGTGGGCGCATTGAACGAATACAAGCCGTAATCGAGCGCCTTAAGCTTAGAGGGGATAGCTATGTCGGAAAGATACTGAGCGAGCAGTTTGGAGTATTCCTGCGCGACGGTAGTCGTTTCGCCGGAATCGTCGCTTTCCACGGTCCATTCCGCGAACTCGACCTGCTTGACGTAAACGTTGCCGTTTGAAAGCTTAAGGGTGTTGCTCGTGCGGTCGTTCAGTCCGAGCCATATCTCCAAAGATACGCTCTTTTCCGAAAGCGGCGCGTCGATATAGAATGTGAACGTCTTGAACGCGCTGTTTGTGGTGGTTATGTTTTCTATAGTGGAAATGACGTCGTTGCCCGATTTGAGAACGAGCGACGCGCCGTAGCCGTTCGTCACGCCGTCCACCGCGAGATCGACGTTGAGCTTGTAGCCGTTGTCGGCAACGACGGTGAGCGCTCCCGATCTGTAGCAGAACGCCGTTTTTGTCGTAGAGGAAAGCAAAAGCGTATTGTAGAGCGCCGGCTTGTCGAACTTAGACGGGTTGCGCACGCTTGCCGGTATCGAGCCGTTTGCGAGCATGCGCGCAAAGGTTGCGTCGTCCGTGGGGATAATGCCGTGCACCGCGTTGTCCGTGTTTACGCTGTCGTAGCAGAAGCCCGTCGTTTCCACGGTGTCGGGGGTGTAGTACGTCCAATCGGCTACGGGCAGGGGAAACGTAAGCTCGTCGTAATCGCCGACGGACATAAAGTTGCCGTTGGTAACGCCCGTGTCGTTCGCGGAGCCGTCGAGCACTAACGCGTTGGCGTCTTCCGGACGTTCGGAATAATCGGAGTAGGGTATTTCGGTAAACGTGACGTTGTCGAACATCGCTATTCCGCGCGACTGCGACTGAGGCGAACCGAGCCACAGCTCGAAATGCACGGTGAGATCGGAAAGGACGGAGCCTTGGATATATACGTTGTGCTCTTTCCAGCCGTAGTGCGCCGTGTCGTCGTCAGCGCCCGTAAGACCGGTATACCATTCCGCGAGCTTGTTCTCGCTTTCGGTGTCGTTTTTCTCGCCCTTGATTCCGACGGATATTCCGGCGCCGTCGGTGACGCTGTCGCCCTTTACCCATACGGAGAAGCGATAATACTTAAAGCGCTCGATAACGACGTCGGGGGAAGCCACGCCGCGCGCAGCCGTGCCGAACGAGTCGCCGTCGTACGTGCTTATGAGCAAAATATTGCCGTTGTCGCCCGTAAACATGGTGTTTTCGGCGTCGTACTCGGCTCTGCCGAGCGGCGACCACGGGTTTTTGGTAAAGCCGTAATCGTTGTCGTCGGGCGTTACGCGCATTTGCGAATTGTAAAACTCGACGACGGAGTTTCCGATATAGTCATCGTCGTCGTCATCGTCATCCGAATAGCTCGGATATTTATACCATTTTTCGGTATTGTGCGAAAAAGTGCCGATCTCGACATCGTCCGACGTAAGCAGATAATCGTTGTCGTAAAGATCGAACGCGAGCGATGTGCCCGTAGCGTCGGTATATACGCCGTCGCGATCTGTCGCGGTAAAGTCGCTTGTGGAAAAGGCGAAGTCGTACGCGGATATGCGATCGGCGCTTACGGTATCGAAAAACGCATAGCCCGACGCGAGCCGTGCGGTTTCGGGACCTTCATCATCGTCGTCTACTGTCGAGTCGCCGATGCCGATATAAAGGTTGACCGTTTTCGACTGAACGGCGGAAGTGCGGATATAGAAGGTGTAATCGTCCCAGCCGTAGTTGTTTTCTTTCGTCAGAACGGGTATTCCGTCGCCGTCGCGCTCGATGTTCTTAACGGTGTTGATGTTGAGGAAAGAGCAGTTCTGCCCGAGCCCGCCGAGCTTGACGGTGGCGCCGGTGTTGCTCGCAAAGTCGCCCGTTTTTACCCAGACTGAAACGCGATAGAATGAGTTGGGCTCGAACGTCAGGTCGGTCGATTTATACAGGTATGCGCTTTCCGCGCCGTTTGCAGTGTTGATAAGCAGCGTTTTCGCATCAGTCCCGGGACGTTCCGTCGTATTGCCGAATATCGTCTGCGGAATTGAGTTTTCCGACTTGTATTCTTTGTACTGATCGAGCTTGAATTTTTTGTTGCCGCTGTCCGTTCCCACATAGGTGGTTGCGGTAAGATCGACCACGCCGGTTATAACATTGCCGCTGCCGACGGGTTGTACCGTCCAGGAATCGGGGGTAGCGGGGTAAGAACCGGAAGTGCTTGAAAAATGCGGATTTTCGGGGTTGACCGAAACGGCCCGATATTCGGACGTATCTTCGGTGTCGGCGTATGCACGCATGTGCGAAAAGTAAAACGCGCCGAACAGCATGGTTATAAGGATTGCCGCCGACAGAACGGCTGCGATAAATTTATTCTTAAGTCTTCCGGTGATGTGCATGTGAATACCTTTGTAAGATTTTCGTTATACGTCTATCATTATATAATATACGTGCGCAAATAGCAAACGATTTGCGGCAAATTCGCGATTTTTGCTTGAAAATTTTGTTTGAAAATCATTTGCGCGGTCGGCGTCGATAGGCGGTTTTTGGGTCTTTGGATTTTTCCGTCGCGGAAATATGCGCATACTTTTTCACTTGCGGTTATTTTTTGCAAAAAGGCATAAAACTATTTACGTGAACAATCGTATCAAATCGGCTTTGGTTTTCGGCGGAAGCACGCTCGTCGGCGCGGTTTCCGGATTTTTCGGCGGCGGAGGCGGCATGCTTTGCGTGCCGCTTTTGGAAGCGGTGGGCTTGGACACTAAACGCGCGCATGCGACGGCGCTGTTTGTGATCCTCCCCATATGTATAACGAGCGCGGCTATCTATATCGTCGGCGGATATTTCGATCTTACCGCAGTGCTCTGCGCGGTGATAGGCGTATGCCTCGGCGGCGCGGCGGGCGCGGCGATGCTCGACAAGCTCAATCCGACGGTAGTCGGGCTGATTTTTGCCGCGCTGATGATAGCTATCGGCGTGAAGTCGATGATACCGTGACGGCGCAGCATATAATAATCATAGCGTCCGTTCTCGGCGGCGTGATAGGCGGGATGGGCATGGGCGGCGGAACGCTGCTGATACCGTTGCTCACGCTCTGCGCCGGCTTGGAGCAGCATTTGGCGCAATCGATAAACCTTATAGCGTTTATTCCGATGTCGGTCATTGCGCTCGTGATACACAAGAAAAACGGGTATGTTTGCTTCAAAAAGTCCGCGCCGATAGCGGGCGCGGCGCTGATAGGCGCGGTGTGCGGAAGCCTTGCAGCAGGCTATGTCGGCGGATTTATTTTGCGTTCCGTGTTTGGTGCGTTTTTGACGGTGCTCGGCATAGTTCAGGCGATAAAGACGATACGTACCGCCGTCGTCAACGGTAAATCGCGCGGCGACAGCGCGAAGCGCGACGGGGAAAAGACGTCGGCGTAAGTACATTCGCCCGACCTCAACCGAACACACCCGACAGTGGGCTGTTTTGGGCTCTTGCTACGTT
>JAMPDA010000018.1 GCA_023665905.1 Roseburia sp. | reverse complement strand
GATCGCCTGGATCTCTCCACGCGCATTGCTCCGCAATGCTTGGTCGAGATGACATTATATAGACTTGACAAGTAATTATTATGTCATTTCGACCGGAGCGAACGCAGTGAGCGGAGCGGAGAAATCCAGCGGCTTTGCCGCGCATGATTTTTGTAAAGCCGTAGTAAAGCAACACAGTTCTGCGGCGGTTCGCCGTTCCGCGGCACACCGCGGAGTGAAGATGTAAGGGTGAATAGTGAAGAAGTAGGCGGTGGTTTATCTGCTCCACCTTGCGGCGGTTCGCCTGGATCTCTCCACGCGCATTGCTACGCAATGCTTGGTCGAGATGACATGACGTTTGTTTGACCGCTCCACTTTGCGGCTACGCCAAAGACCTCTCGACTGCGCTCGAGGTGACAAAACGTTTGTTTGACCGCTTCACCCAACGCCGCGCGCTCCAACCACCTTTATGTCATTTCGACCGGAGCGAGCGTCAGCGAGCGGAGCGGAGAAATCCAGGCGCGTAAGCGCCGCATGGTTATTGTACAGCTTTACAGTTCTGCGGCGGATCGCCTAGATCTCTCCATGCGCATTGCTCCGCAATGCTTGGTCGAGATGACAAAACGGGAGTTTGAGTGCACTACCCTGCGGCGGTTCGCCTAGACCTCTCGACTGCGCTCGAGGTGACAAAACGTTTGTTTAACCGCTTCACCCAATGCCGCGCACTCCAACCACCTTCTTGTCATTTCGACCGGAGCGAGCGTCAGCGAGCGTAGCGGAGAAATCCAGCGGCTTTGCCGCGCATGATTTTGTAAAGCCGTAGTAAAGCGACACAGTTCTGCGGCGGATCGCCTGGATCTCTCCACGCGCATTGCTCCGCAATGCTTGGTCGAGATGACATTATATAGGCTTGGCAGGTAATTATTATGTCATTTCGACCGAAGCGACGGAAGCACTTTCTTCCCGATGTCATTTCGACCTACACGAGATAAGCCATACCACCTTCTTGTCATTTCGACCGGAGCGAGCGTCAGCGAGCGGAGCGGAGAAATCCAGCGGCGTAGCCGCGCACTTGTATATTGCGTAGCTATTTAAAACCGCTTCGCTTTGCGTCGCCGTATCTTTACAATACTCTTATGCCGAGGCTGTCCAAAAACGGCGTAACAGTATGCTCGTCGAACACAGCCGTGGACGCGAGTATCTTTTCGCACACGGCGTCCACCTCGTCGTGAATGTTGAGCTTGGCTTCGAGCTTGGACACCGTGCCGCCCTGCGCCTTGAGCAGTCGTTCTATCATTTTTTCGAGCGGTTTTTTGGTGTCTTTCGCGTCGAACGGGATCGTACCGTCGAGATACGACTGCACTTCCTTGAGCTGTTCGGAGAGCTTGTTGGGCAAGACGAACACGCCCTGCATATCGGTGAGCGAAAGCGCGCCGGCTTTTATCTCGTCGTACTCGGCGGCGGTGCGCGGACGCTTGAGCGCGTTGGAGCGCAGCATCACGTCAAAGCAGTATTTTCCGTCGATCTTGCGGCACACGACATTACAGAAGTTCATTTTTCCGTCGGGATTGACTATGCGCTCGTCCGAATACGCCTTCCACGCCGTTATGAGCTTGTCGGCAAACTCCGTGCACTTTTCGAGGCCGGAATAGGAAAACCGCAGGACTGTCGAATACCAATCCACCAGCCCGATATCCAAGTACGGATATTCCGCCGACTTGAGCTTTTTCTTTATGCCTGCGCGCAACATGGGCGTCGAGCGGAAGCCCGTTTGGAAATGCTCGTGCGCCGTTATGTTTGCGCCGCCGTTTTCCGCAAGCGCGTTTGCGCCGACAAAGCCGTCCGCGCCGATAAAGTCCGCCGCCTCGCCAAGCTTTTTGAGCGTGTCCTTGCCGCCTTTCATCGGCGTGTGCTCGCCGTTTACGAGCACGCCGTGCCTATCGAAATACTGGTGCCTCGAGTATGTGAAATGCCACTCCTCGCCGCAGATCTCCGTCGCGACGGCGCGCATGTTCACGCGGTCGCCGTAGCCCTCGTTCTCTTTGCAGAGCGCGCACTGCGGATACTTGTCGGGCTTTGCCTGCGGCATGAGATTGATTATTATTTCGATCTTGCTCTTGAGCTCTTTCGCTTCCCAGCGATCGTTGCGCGCGCAAGCCTCGAGATCGACGTATCCGTCCTTGACGCTGTAATCGTACAGCCAGTCGAACGCCTTTTGCTTGTTTACGGCGTATGTGTCGGCAAACAGGTCGTTGACCTCGGACGGCTTGAGCATGAGCGCGTCCATGATCTCGCTCTTGAACGCGGCAACGCCGTTTTCGTCGGTTATGCCCTGCTCGACGGCGTACTTTAAGATCGGCTCCAAAAGCCTATTGGGCGAAAAACAGGCGTCGATCTCGTCGGGATCGGTCGCCGTCTTTACATAGCCGTCCGTCTTTAAGAGCCGGCATATGCGCCGCGCCGCCTGATTTTCGTCAAGCTCGTCCATCAGCAGATGCGCCTGCGCATAAGCCAACAGCTCGGAAATCTCTTTGTCTAACATGTTTATTCTCCTTGATGAGTTATTTACATCGAATATCGACCGCTATCGGTCGGACGTATTATGTCCACGAGCGCGTCGGTGTTGAACGCCGACCACGGGAACTCCTGCGGCGGCACGGAAAGAAACGTCATTTTGTCGCCACTCACGGGGTGCGAAAACACCAGCTTGTACGCCCACAGCGCGAGGTGCTTGCTCTTGACGTACTTTTTCTGCGCGTACTTGGCGTCGCCGACTATGGGCGAGCCGAGCGCCTTTAACTGCACTCGCGCCTGATGCGTTCTGCCCGTAATAAGCTTTATCGTAACGAGCGACAGTCCGCCGTCTTCCGCCGCTATATCCACCACCGATTCCGCTTTTTTCGCTCCGTCGAGCGATGACGGCGCAATAGTGACTATGTTGTTCTGCTCGTCCTTGAATAAGTAGTGCTCCACCTTCCCCGTGCGGTTGGGACGCCCGACCACTACCGCGGCGTACGTCTTTTCAAAACCGCCCGTGCGTATCTGCTCGCACAGCCGCGCCGCCGCTTTGGACGTTTTGGCAAAAACCATAACGCCGCCCGTCGGCCTGTCGAGCCTATGGACAAGTCCCAAAAACGCGTCGCCGGTCTTGTTGTATTTTTTTACGAGATACTGTTTGAGCATGTTGAGAAAGTCGGCGTCGCCGCTCGAATCGCCCTGCGTCGGAACGTTCTGCGGCTTTACCGCTACGAGCAAATGGTTATCCTCGAAAAGTATTATCGGCGAACCGTCGTCCTCCCCGTCGTCGGCGCGCTTTCTGACGACGTCTTTCACATCCAAGCGGAGCTTGACCTTTGTCGAGTTGGTCGGACGCTTATCCGCGTCGCCGCGAGAAGAAGCGTCGGGTGCGACGGCGTCCCGCAAGGACACATCGGGCGCGGTTTCGGCGCTCGGGTTTTCCGCCGGCGCCGTTTCGGTCATATTCGTATTTTCGACATTTTCGATATTTTCTATATTTTCAATGTCGCTCATTTATACGTCCTCCCGTAACGCATGATCTTTTATGTTTGCCGTCCACAGTCCGCTGCAACCGCACGGAAGCGCGATATCACATTCCGTAGGCAGGCAAACTTCGTACGCTTCCGTCCTGCCGTGCGGCATGACCGCCGTCAAAATATTGGCTATCGTCTGCGGCTGTAAGCCCGTCGTGTAGCTGTTTATCAAAAAGAACTGCGCGTCTTGCGCGGCTTTTGCGGCGAGCTCGACAAGATCGAAAACGTCGTCTTCCATGCGCCACACCTCGCCGTTCGATCCGCGCCCGTAGCTCGGCGGATCCATTATCACCGCGTCGTACTGCTTGCCGCGGCGCAGTTCGCGCGCGACAAACTTTTTGCAGTCGTCTATTATAAAGCGCACGTTCTCCTGCGGCACGCCGTTTATCATACAGTTGCGCCGAGCGCGCTCGACCATGCCCTTTGCCGCGTCCACGTGCGTCACGTGCGCGCCGCTCGCCGCGAGCACCGCTGTCGATGCGCCCGTGTACGCGAACAGGTTGAGTATCTTCGGCTGCCTGCCGCGCGCCGCCGCACTCTTTACGACTTCCGACAGCCGCGCCCAGTTGACCGCCTGCTCGGGGAACACTCCCGTATGCTTGAAGCCGGTGGGCTTTACGATAAACTCGAAGTCGCGCCAGCCTATTTTCCACTCGTCGGGCATTTTTTTGTACACTATCCACTTGCCGCCGCCCGAGCGGTCGCGCTCGTAGCGGGCGTGACAGTCGTACTTCGAGTAGTCCACCGTAGCGCGCCATATCGCCTGCGGATCTGGTCGGAGCAACATAACGTCCT
This sequence comes from Roseburia sp., assembly GCA_023665905.1. Taxonomy (GTDB): domain Bacteria; phylum Bacillota; class Clostridia; order Christensenellales; family Pumilibacteraceae; genus Anaerocaecibacter. Next base: position 30,831 of record JAMPDA010000018.1, on the reverse strand, counting down.
TCCACAGCTCGAGCTTCAGCCCGTCGCCCGTGCCGAGGATCTTATAGTCTTGCCAATCGGGCGCTAACATTTCTCCACCGAGATGAGCGCTTCGTGACCGTTGATGTCCGCTTTTTCGGCATCGGCGCACGCTTCGCCTTTCAGCTTTTCCGTGCTCGACGCGAGCGTCACCTTTGCTATGCGCGCGCCGTATTCTCCGAACACTTCTTCGACGAACGCGTCGCCGGCGTAGCGAAGTTTTATCCTGTCGGTCACGTCGAAGCCGTGATTTTTGCGCATGGTCTGTATCTTGGATATGAGCTCGCGCGCCGCGCCCTCTTTGATGAGCGCGGCGGTCAGTGTTACGTCGAGCGCCACGGTAAGGTCGCCATCCGCTTCCACCGAATACCCTTCCGCGCCACGCGTGGAGATGAGCATATCGTCTTTGGTGAGCTCTACTTTTACGCCGTCCGCGTCGAAGGAATACACTCCGCCTGCGAGCGCGGTCTTTGCCGCGACGTCGCCGTTTTGCGCAAGATGCGCGCGTATGCTGCCGACGGCTTTGCCGTACTTGGGTCCGACCGTCTTGAGCTGCGGCTTTACTTCGTAGCCCGTCAGCTCGGACGCGCCGCCGCGCACCACTTCCTTTACGTTGAGCTCGTCGGCGAGTATGTCCGCGTACGCGGTCGGGAACTCGCCCGCCACTATCACTTTGGAAAGGGTCTGACGGTTCTTTATACCGCTCTTGTTGCGCGCCGCTCTGCCGAGCTCCGCCGCCTTAATGACGCGCTCCATATCCGACGAAAGGCGCGTATCGACGAGCTTTTTATCGACGACGGGAAAGTCCGCCGTGTGCACCGATATAGGCGCGTCGGCATTTACCGAGCGCACGATGTTTTGATATATCTCCTCGGCTATGAACGGCGTGAACGGCGCGGTAAGACGGCTTACGGTGTCGAGCGCCGTGAACAGCGTGTAAAACGCCGCCGTCTTGTCGTCCGACATTCCGCCGCCCCAAAACCGCTCGCGACTGCGCCTGACATACCAGTTGGAAAGCATGTCCGTAAAGCCGCCGATGAGCCGCGCGGATTCGTATATCTTGTATTCGGAAAGCAAGCCGTCCACCTTGCCGACGAGCTCGTTCAGCTCGCTCAGCAGCCACTTATCCAGCAGCGAGTATTTAACTTTTTTCGCATCGACCTTGAACGGGTCGAAGCTGTCTATTTCGGCATACATCACGTAGAACGCGTAAGTGTTGTACAGCGTGCCGAGATATTTGTTCTGCGACTCCGAAACCGCGCGCATGTAAAAGCGCGACGGCAGATAGGGCGCGGAGTTGGTGTAATAATACCAGCGAACGGCGTCCGCGCCGGTGACGTCGAGCACCGACCAGGGGTCTACGACGTTGCCGAGGTGCTTGGACTGCTTTCTGCCCTGCTCGTCCGTGACGTGCCCGAGTACGACGCAGTTCTTAAACGGCGCGCTCTTGAAAAGCAACGTCGATATCACGAGCAGAGTATAAAACCATCCGCGCGTCTGATCGACCGCTTCCGAAATGAAGTCCGCAGGGAAAGTCTTTTCGAATACATCTTTGTTCTCGAACGGATAGTGATACTGCGCAAACGGCATTGCGCCCGAATCGTACCAGCAGTCGATGACCTCGGGCGTGCGCTTCATCGTTCCGCCGCACGAGCATTTGTACACCGCTTTATCCACATACGGCTTATGCAGTTCGATATCGCCCTTTATGCCGCATTTTTCCTTGAGTTCGGCTTTGGAGCCTATCGCCTCTATTTTTCCGCACTTGTCGCACACCCACAGCGGCAGCGGCGTTCCCCAATATCTGTCGCGCGACAACCCCCAATCGATGACGTTTTCCAAAAAGTTACCCATGCGTCCCGAGCCGATGGACGGCGGATACCAATTTACCGACGCGTTGTTGGCTATCAGCTCGTCTTTTACCGCCGTGGTCTTTATAAACCAGGTGGAGCGCGCGTAGTATAAAAGCGGCGTATTGCACCGCCAGCAGAACGGATAGCTGTGCGTGAACATGGGCGCGGAAAGAAGCAGTCCGCGCTCTTTCAAGTCCGCGAGGATATCTTTATCCGCGTCCTTGCAAAATTTGCCCTCGTATTGCTTCGGCTCGGTAAAGCGTCCGCGATCGTCTATGGTCTGCACGAACGGCAGGTCGTACGCGCGACCGATCCGTGCGTCGTCCTCGCCGAACGCGGGCGCGATGTGGACTATGCCCGTGCCCTCGGAAAGCGTGACGTAGCCGTCGGCGACGACGCGATAGCTGTCCTTTTCGCCAGTGTACGTTTTATACAGCGGAACGTAGTGCGCGCCGACGAGCATACTGCCCTTGTACGTTGCGACGGTCGTATACGTTTCGAAATGCTTATCCGCAAGCTCCTTAGCCAAGATGTATCTTCCGCCGTTCGCTTCGATAAGCACGTAGTCGAAGTCGGGATTTACGCACAGCGCGACGTTGGACGGGAGCGTCCAGGGCGTAGTCGTCCACGCCAAAAATCTGACGCCGCCGGCAAAATCGGAATCGAAGCCGACCACCGCGGTGCGTTCCGTCACGTCCTTATAGCCCTGCGCGACCTCGTGCGAGGAAAGCGCCGTGCCGCAGCGCGGGCAGTACGGGACTATCTTGTGACCTTTGTATATAAGACCGCGGTCGAATATCTGTTTGAGCGACCACCACACCGACTCGATGTAGTTGTCGTCGTACGTGACGTACGGGTGTTCCATGTCCGCCCAATAGCCGACGCGCTCGGACATTTTTTCCCATTCGGACTTGTATTTCCAAACGCTCTTTTTGCACTGTTCTATAAACGGCTCGACACCGTACTTTTCTATATCCTGCTTGCCGTCGATATGCAGGGATTTTTCCACCTCGAGCTCGACGGGCAGTCCGTGCGTATCCCAGCCGGCTTTGCGCAAAACGTGCTCGCCTTTCATCGTGTGATAGCGCGGAATGATGTCCTTCATCGTGCGCGTCAGAACGTGCCCGACGTGCGGCTTGCCGTTAGCCGTCGGCGGTCCGTCGTAGAAAGAAAATTCATTGCCGCCGACACGGTTTTCGATGCTCTTGCCGAACACGTCGTTTTGCTGCCAAAACCCGAGTACGCGTTTTTCGAGTTCCACGGGCGCGTACGCCGCTACTTTTTTATACATACTTTTCCTCACAGTAAAAAAGTGTAAATACTTACGAAATTCAATGCCGCGCCCAACAGCACGAACATATGCCATATCGCATGACCGAAACGCAATTTTTTGATCGCGTAAAACACTATGCCGAACGAATACGCAAGGCAGCCGCCCGTCAAAAACCAAAAGCAAGCGCCGCCGCACAGCGCGTAAATGCGGTGCATGCGCAATACGCACGCCCAGCCCATAAGGACGTACCCGACTAAATTGTATATCTTAAACGCATTGGCGTCCGCAATGTTCAAAACGATAGACGCTATCGCGATAACTCCTATGATTGCGAACAGCGAATATCCCCATACGCCGTCGGCGTAACTGCCGCCGGCGAGCCCTATAAAAGCAAACGGCGCGGCAGTGCCGAGTATCACCGCAGGCACAAAGCAGTGGTCCGCTCGCCTAAGCACGGCGCGTGCACGCGTTCCGTAAGGCATGGCGTGATAAAGCGCGCTCGCCGCGAGCACGGACGTAACGGCAAAGCCGTATAAAAATACCGATATTACGCCTAAAGCCGAAATATCGCCCGAAACGGCTTTGAGCATTAGAAAAACAAGCCCTACAAACGATAACGCCGCGCCTATCGCATGCGTTATGATATTTGTGAGTTCTTCAGACCGGCTGTACGCTATTTGCGTTTGCATTACCTTTGTCTTGCTCATTACCGTACTGTTTCCGAATGATCGTGCGCTCTTTACAGTGCGCCACGGCGGCGCAAACGCGCCTGCCGTAAATATATTGTAACATATAACATTCGCGCGGTCAATCGATTTTAAGAACATTGTAAATTATGGTAAATTATGCGCCGTCAAAGCCGCTTCAAAATATTGACAAAACCGCAGGCCGGGTGTATAATTCTGTTATGCAGGACGTAAGGGACATACGCTATATATGCCTTAACTGTTTCGGCTCTATCGATCCGCGCACGCGCGTCTGCCCGAGATGCGGCAAGCGTGCGGACGCCGACCGCAACACGCCGTCCGCACTGCCGCTGCGCACACTGCTCGCAGGGCGGTATCTCATCGGCGCGCCGCTCGGCCGCGGCGGCTTCGGCATTACGTACAAGGCGTACGATATGCTCACCTGTCGGCGCGTCGCGATAAAAGAATTTTTCCCGAAAGGCTACACCAACCGCGCGCCCAACACGTGCGCCGTGGACGTTTCGGACGCGAACAACGCTAAGGCGTTCAACTATTGGCTGACCGCTTTCATACAGGAAGCCAAGGTCATGACGTCCATAAAACATCTCGACGGCATAGTCAGCATTTACGACTTCTTTCTGACCAACGGCACCGCGTACATAGTTATGGAGTATCTCGACGGCATGAGCCTGCACCGCTTTATAAACGGCAGAGGCGGCCGTCTGCACATAAACGAAACTCTCAATATAATGCGCCCGATACTCGAAACACTGTTGCAGTTGCACCAGAACGGAGTTATCCATAAAGACATATCGCCCGAAAACATACAGATAGTCAATAATCGCGCCATAAAGCTTATCGACCTCGGCGCGGCGTCCATATACACGCAAAACGTCGCCAAACCGTTCTTCGTCCTCAAAAAGGGCTACTCCCCCATCGAGCTGTACTCGCAGGGCAAAAAGCAAGGACCTTGGACGGACATCTACGAGATAGGCGCCACCATTTACACCTGCCTCGTCGGCAATCCGCCGCCCGAAGCCACGGAGCGCTACGCACACGACAAGATCGTTCCGCCGTCGGCGCTGAACGTAAAGATCCAGCCCATACGCGAAAAAACGCTGTTAAAAGCCTTGGCGGTCGATCCCAACGACAGATACTCCAATATAGGCGCGTTCCAGCAGATGTTCTACGGCGAGTTCATGCCGTCCAATCAATCTTTTTCACAACCGTATAAACCGTAAAAAACAGCAATACAATCAAAAAACCGCTTGCCCGTCAAGCGGTTTTTGCTAATATAAAAGCGTCCATGCAAATTGCGTGAACGCTTTTATTTTAGTAGTTTATGTACGCGTTACTTCGCGGATAAAACAAGCCCGTGGATTTTAATATGCGCCGTCGCCGAACAGAGCGACTATCTTCGCGCGGTCGCCTGCGTCGATCTCGTCGCCGTTATAAAAAGGCTGTATCGAATTAGCGATATCGGCGGCGTCGGCTTTACTCTCGAACAGCCACAGGATCTTGCCGTCAACCGTAGCGTAATATGTATTGCCGTCGTCAAACGACATCGTGATAATATCGTTTGCTATTTGGTACGTTCCCGCACTCTCCATATGGCAAGTTCCGTCGGTGGTGAATTCAATGCCGAGGTCGTCGGCAAGAGTCCAGCCCGTCTCGCCTTCTACGACCATATTATACATACCCTGTATGACGGAAGTGTAACTCGTCGGCATTTCTATTTCGGTAGCGCCTACGTTTCCGATCACGTAGTCTATTGTTTCATATCCGTTTTGCATTATGCACTTGAGCCCGACTAAATCACCGTTTTTGAACGAGATCTCCACATTTGTAAACGTACTGCCCAATGTAGATGTCTTATCAAGCGACGCGACGGTATATTTGCCGTCGGCAAAAGCGAACGCCGAAAAATCGTCTTTGAAAAATGCCGGCATTTTAGCTTGCGTCATTCTCCGCTCATAGTTGCTTTGGCTTAACGACGTTCTGGTCCACTTCGTCCCGTCGAACGAATAGCCGTAGTACTTTTCACCGTCTTTGGTCAACAGTTGCTGCTGCACACCCATTTCCTGCAACACCGAAACCCCGACGACTTTTCCCGTCATTTCGTCGCCGTCTTCCGTTCCCGTCACGGTAAAGTTATCCGCGCCGCTAAGAATTTGCGTCCACTCGGCGGCAGTGACCTCGTACGTCGGCGCGGGCTCGCCGCCCGTATCGTCGCCGGTATTGTCCGATTTGTCGCCATTGCACGCCGTAAGGCATAACGCACAGCCGAGCGCGCAGACAGATATCGCAAGCACAAGTAAGAGTTTTCTTTTCATTTTCGTCTCCTTTTTCGTTGTAGTTAATGTGTACTTTTACTACGTCGGTTTACTTGATAAATTTGCGGCGATATGATATACTTTTTACGGTGTTTTTAAGTAAAAAACAACTAAAAACGGCGTTGTAGTAAAAGTACACTTTTCCTAAAATTTTTTGATTTTTATCGCAAAAGAAGCGCGGAACGGCAAACCCAAACCGCGCTTTTTTGTTATGCTTAACAAAAAAACGGGAGAATTTAAAAATGGCTACATACGCATACGGACGCGTTTCCGCGCGCGACCAAAACTTACAGCGGCAGATCGCCGCGTTTTCCGAGTACGGGATACAGCAACGCTGCATATTCTGCGACAAGAAAAGCGGCAAAGACTTCGAGCGCAACGGCTATAAGCGGCTGCTTAAAAGACTGAAACGCGGCGACTTGCTTGTCATTAAATCTATCGACCGTTTAGGGCGCAATTACGATCAAATAATAGCGGAATGGTCCTTTATCACAAACAATATCGGCGCGGATATTTTGGTTTTGGATATGCCGCTGCTCGACACGCGGACGAAAGCCGATTCGCTTGTCGGCAAGTTTATTTCGGACATTGTTTTGCAGGTGCTGTCGTTCGTTGCCGAGAACGAGCGCGAAAACATAAAGGCAAGACAGGCGGACGGGATAAGGATCGCAATGAATAACGGCGTCAAATTCGGCAGACCGCGCAGGGCGTATTCGGACGAATTTTTGGCAGTTGCAAACGACTATATTAATAAGCGCATTCCGTCCGGCGCGGCTATGAAAACTCTGGGCTTGAAAAAGCAGAATTTTTACTATCACATGCACCGCATAAAACAACTGAATTTATGATAAGAACATGCGGTCGTGCCGCTCTACCTTGCGGCGGTTCGTCTAGACCTCTCCGCTACGCGCTAACGCGCTCCGGTCGAGGTGACATAAATAGGCTTTACAAGTAATTACCTATGTCATTTCGACCGGAGCGAACGCAGTGAGCGGAGAAATCCAGCGGCTTTGCCGCGCATGGTTATTGTAAAGCTATAATAAAACCGCACAACCCTGCGGCTACGCCAAAGATCTCTCCACGCGCATTGCTCCGCAATGCTTGGTCGAGATGACATGACGTTTGTTGTGCCGCGCAATTATTACTTGTAGTTAAGCACGCGATTTTTACTTACTACTAAGCACAGAAGAGCCGTGTAGCGCGACGGCGCAGGCGCGCGTCAGACGGGCAGCTGGCGGTGCGGCAGTGACGGGAGTGTAGACCCACCTACACGACCTAACTGTCGCGCCGCACGCAGCCCGTATCACGCGATGCATGCGACGTCGCGAGCGTATCGAGATACGCTTCGAGATTATCCACTATATCGGACAGTTTTTTGTAAAAATCAAGGCGCTCGTCTTCCGTCTGATCGGCGCTGCCGGCGGCGACAGCCCTATCGGCTTTTTCCATGACCGCCGCGGCGAAGCTTTTGCCCGCGTCCGTGAGCGTGATCTTAGCGTTGTACGTCTTTTCGTCGTAGCTTACAAAGCCTTTCTTTTTAAGCTGCGACAGCGCGCGAGATATCGCCGCCTTGTCCTCGAGCGTGTACTTCGACAGCTCGCTCGCGGTAAGCCCGTCGGCGTGCTCGGTAAGATAGTATGCGCACATCACGTGTATGCCCTTAAGCCCGAACTCCGCCATCTCGATAGCCTTTATTCTCTGCACGAGCTTATTCAGCTTTAATATCGAAACGGTAAAATGCTCGAATACTTTTTCCATGACGATCACTCTCCGCTTGTATTTTACAAAGCGGCGCGCGCGCTGTCAAGCATTTACGCAGACTCGCCATATCGCACGCGCGGAAAATTCTCCGATATCTTGCGCAAACGCTTGATTTTTTCCGCCGAATGACGTATAATACCCGTACTGCGCTAGACGGAGAATCAGCGGCGCTCTGTAACCTACAATCCGCTACAGTAGGGTCGAACACCGTCCTCGGTTTGCGTATGGGAGGTCTGTTACCGTTAGGTGGCGTTGATGTTAAGGTCTTGTGCAACGACTGCTTGTGAACCGTGTCAGGGCTTGACCGCAGCAGCACTAAGCAAGATGTGCCGTGTGCCACAAGGTAGCTTTAGCGGAGTTAACCGACGGAAGAACGCTTCGGTGCGTTTTATCAAAGACGGCGCGCAGTATTCGAAAACCGACGAACACATATCGTGTTGGTCGGTTTTCGTTTTTCCTTTATCGTTAATTTTTCGCGGGAAAGCGGGCGCGGCGCTAAAGCGATACACGCCTTATATCTTGAATTTTTTGTACGTTTCTTCCACCATGCCGCGCGGATACTCGCGGTCTTTAAAGTAATACTTTCTGTCGCGCTCGTCTATTTTGCGGAGCGCTCTGCACGGATTTCCGACGGCGACGACGCCGCTTTCTATGTCGTGCGTCACCACCGACCCACTGCCGATGACGACGTTGTCGCCTATCGTAACGCCCGGGTTTATCACCACATGTCCGCCTATCCAAACATCGTTGCCTATCGTTATCGGCGCGCAGTATTCGTAACCGGCTTTGCGCATGACGCTGTCTATCGGGTGCCCTACGGCATAAATGCCGACGTTCGGCGCGATATACACGTTATTGCCTATCGTCACTTTCGCACAGTCCAAGACAGTCAGATTGTAATTGCTGTAAAACCGATCGCCGACGAAAATATTGTAGCCGTAATCGCAGTAAAACAGCGGCGTTACGTTTATGAGGTCTTTACCCACTCCGCCGAACAGCTCGCGCGCCACGCTTTCGCGCTCCACCCGCGTTTCGCACTCGTAGTTCAATTTTTTCAGTAACAGCCTGCGCCGCTCGCGCTCGGCAGGCGACGGCGCGTCGATATAAATGCGCGTTTCGCCGTCGTTTTTCATTTTTCTTTCCATGTCGCGTTCCTTATTATTACCGTTCGGGTGTTGCGGAAATTTTATACTTAACGACGGGCTGCAGCCGCGGCGGCACCGTCTTTTCCGCCTTTTTGGAGAGCTTTTTTACAAAAGCCGGCGACGGCGGCGCAATGTCGGGACGCTCGTCCGGTTTTTTGATAAACGGGACTTTGAGCAACCGCTCGATCTCGGGCGCAGTCGGCGAAAACAGCTCGCCCGTCTTGTAATACGTCGGCGCGAGGCTTGACGGAAGCCCGACTTTTTTGCACTTGCCCACAGGCGCTTTTGCGATACCGCTGACGCGTATGTCCGCGGACGAAAAGCCGACATCCACGCGATACTTTCCGCCGGCGAGCACGAATGTGCCGTTATTCTCGTCGTACACGGCGGCGACGTCGTTCAAATCTATTTCGAGCGTGATATCGGCGTTTTCGGTTTTTTCGAGGCGAACGCGCTTAAACGCCGCGAGCCGCTTGGATATGCCGTAAACGCGCCCGTCGAGCAACGTGATATACGCTTGGCACACCGCCTCGCCGGCACACGCGCCGACGTTTTTTACGACGAACCCGACGCTTATCTTGCTTCCGTCGCTGCTCAAGCGCAACCGCGACATCTCGTACTCGGTGTAATCCAGCCCGTGCCCGAACGGATATTGCACGTCCGATTTGTAGTTATCGAAAAGCAAGTGCCCGTTATACACCGACTCGTAGCGGAAATCGCCGCGGCTCGCATACTTTTTATTGTTGCAAGGATACGCCTCGCGCTCGCGACACCAGCTGAAAGGCAGTCTTCCGCGCGGCGCGGTCTTTGTGAGCATGGCGACTACTGCCGACACCTTTGGACAATACGGCGCAAACAGCAGTGCATTTATCCTGTCGTCGAGCGGAAAAGGCGTAGCGCACGCGCCGCACAGCACGACCACGGTGGGCGAAACGGACGCAACCGAATACACGGCGCTCTGCACCGCCGGATCGACGCCGCCGTTTTCGTAATCGGTTATCAAAAAAACATTGAATGCGCCGTACGATCTGTGTGCGTGCTTGATGGGAATGAGCGAATATTTTTCGCCGTCGTCAAACATTTTCGTGTCGCCGAAAATAGTCATGTTTTTGACGTGGGTCGGGAGCGCTCCGTCGTTTTTCAGCAGCACCGAAGTTGATACGGCAAGCTCCGCGGCGGAAATATCGGGCGCACTGCGATCGAACGGCTTTTTGTAAAACTCATGCGTATTAACTATCGTAGCGAACGTGCGCTCCAAACAGTGGTTGAGCTTGTTTTCTATGACCGCTCCGCTTTCGACGGCGCGCGCTATTCTCTTTTTGTCCGCGCCGTCCGCGCCCAAAAGATAAGCGCCGCTGCCGCACACGCCGTCTATCGCGTCGCCGAAACGGTACTGCGTAACGATCATCGCGTCTTTATTTATGTACTGCGCGTACATATCCCCTATCGCGCGCGACGTACACACGTTTTCGCCGTTCAGATATCCGCCGTCGAGCTGCAACGCCGCGGCGTGCTTTCCCGCCTTTGCGAGCGGATACAGATACAGTTCGTTAAGAGCGCGTGCGTCTACCGTGCGATTCGTAAACCTGCCCTGACCGAGCGCGTCCGTAAAGACGTAGCCCAAGACCCCTGCCGACGCATAGCTTTTTAAAAGACGTGCGGCAAGAAACGGGTCTTCGGAAAAGAATCCGCTGCCGTCCGCACGCATTGGATCGCGCAACAGTCCGCACGGCGCCGTTCCCGCAAACGTGTGTCTGCTTCGCGCGGCGTCAACCGCGCGCGCTTTGGACACGGAAGCCGCTAATTCTTCGGAAAAAGCACAGCCGAGCGCAAGAAAACTCGGCTCTGCGGCAAAATACGGCGACAGCGCGTCCGGATCGGCAAGCGCAACGCTTTCGAGCTTCGGTCTTGCAAGCTCGACGGTATCAGATGCGCCGCCGATAAGCAAGACTTTGTCCTGAAGCTTCATCTGCGAGATCGCGCTGCGTATCCTTTCTATATCCATTACCTGTTTTTGGCTTCCCTGTTGTACAGGAACATGCCGTTCTCGGTGCGCAAATAATATTCGAGCCTGTCCGAATATTCGTAGACGTACATGTTTCTGTGGCTCTTTACGGCAAAGACCATCGGGCGTTCGCCGCTATCCGACTGCGCCGTCGCTACGGGGATAGCGGAAGCGGAAGCTGAAACCGCGCTCTGCGGCGCCGGTTCGCTCTGCGGCATAGGCGTGTAGAAATCGGAGGCAGGCTGTCCGCCGTCCGTCGGGAGAATGTACTTCTCGCTGTACTTGGTCAAATTAAGTTCGTCGTCGCCCGAAAAGCGATCGTGTCTTTTTCTTTCAAACATAGTTACCTCAATGTGTCTGTTCCGACAAACTCTTGCAGCACTTTAGGCACGGATACGGAGCCGTCGGCGTTTTGGAACTGCTCCACTATCGCAGGCAGTATGCGCGACGTGGCAAGTCCGGAGCCGTTGAGCGTGTGCACGAAATTGACTTTGCCGTCCTCGCCGCGATAGCGCGTCATGTTTCGCCGCGCCTGATAGTCGTTGGCGTTGGACACGGAGCTTACCTCTTTGTATATGCCCATGGACGGGATCCACACCTCGATGTCGTATGTGCGCGCCATGGACGCGGAGCAGTCCGCGGCGGCAAGCTTGCTCAGCCTGTAGTGCAGTCCCAAGCCCTCGACGAGCGCGCATGCCTTGCCGAGCAATTCCTCGAAAGCGGCAGCGGACGTTTCGGGCGTCGTTATCTGCACCATTTCCACCTTATCGAATTGATGACCGCGTATCATGCCGCGCTCTTCCGCGCGATAGCTACCTGCTTCCTTGCGATAGCACGGAGTGTACGCAAACAGCTTTTTGGGCAGTTCGTTTGCCGGTATTATTTCGCCGCGATACATATTGACGAGCGCCGTTTCCGCCGTCGGCAGTAAAAACCTGCGCGCCGCGCCGCCTTCCGTTTCTATGCGATACACGTCGTCCTCGAACTTCGGGAACTGTCCTGCGCCCAAGCCGCACTCGTAATTGAGCATGTGCGGCGGCAGGACAAAGGTGTACCCGTCGCTTATGTGCGTCTTGATAAAGTAGTTCAGTAGCGCCCATTCGAGCATCGCGCCGCGACCGGTGTACAGCCACGACCCGTTTCCGGCGAGTTTGACGCCGCGCTCGTAATCGATGAGCTTAAGGCTTTCGCAAAGCTCCACGTGATTTTTTATCTCGAACCCGAACTCCGGCTTTTTACCCCAGACCTTTATTACCTCGTTGTTTTCCTTTCCGCCGGACACGACGTCGGCGTCGGGCAGATTTGGCAGGCACAGAAGGGCGTGACGGAGCTGTTCCTCCACGGACTTGAGCGTCACGTCGTTGGCGTCAATCTGCTCGCCCAGCTTGCGCATTTGGGCAAAAATAGGCTCTACCGACTGACCGCTCTTTTTGAGTTTCGGGATCTCGGCGCTAACTCTGTTCTTTTCCGCCTTGAGCGCCTCGGTGCGCCCGATTATGTCCCTGCGCTCGCCGTCCAAGCGAAGTATGCCGTCGAGATCGGCGTCGTAGCCGCGTTTTTTGAGCGCCGCCGTTACGGCCGCAGGATCGTTGCGTATAATGTTAATGTCTATCATAAAAATTCCTCTCCGAAAGTACCACTTAATTATATACCAAACGTTTGCGAAAATCAACAGTTTTTAGAACGGTTATCTATGATTCGAGGAGCAAATTTGCTTGCTTGCAAGGGCAAATTTGCGACGTGGACAAATTTGGTGTAATACACCGCCGCTTGCGTCGGAACACCCGTAGGGTGTACCGTGGCTTGCCACAGGTATAATACCTAATTTATTTTAATGCAAGGCAAAACCGGATATTTTTACCGCTTGCCGCCGCGCTTTTTCGCGCCGATAGCGCGCACGAACGCGCGAACGTTCACGCTTCCGCACGCTGTGACGCCCACTGCATACACCGCGATAAACACCGCAGCCGCGATAGCCGCTTTCCACAGCACGGGCAGGTGCGCGCCGAATATCGCGGCATACGCGCCTATAAAAGCGCCGCAACCGAGCGCCGTAAATATAATCGGAACGAACAGCGCCTTGCGAAGGTCCGCGCCTACCGGCGCGCACTTGTACGCACAGCGCACGGAAAGAGCCGCGGCGACAGCATAGCACGCCGCAGTAGCGCCGGCAACGCCGATTATGCCGAACGTGCGCACGAGCACGGGAGTGAGCGCCACTTTTACGCACGCGCCGACGACGAGGTTTATCACCGGCTTGTGCGCTCTGTTGTGACCCTGCAACACCGTAGTCGCAAACTGCAATATCCCGACGTAAAACACGCTTATCGCCTGTACGCGCAAAAGCCGCGCGGCGATATCGAGCTGAGCGGTGCTCAGTCCCCTGCTGTACAGCGCGGAGCATATGGTTTTGGGGAACAGCATAAAAGCCGCCGTGACGGGTATGACGAACAGAAGTATCCACTTAGCCGCGTCGCGCGTTATCGAAGTGACGCTCGCGCCGCGCTCGACCGCGGACGTGACGGCAGGCAGAAACGCCACCGCTATAGACAACACGACCACCGACGGCATGTTTATCAGCGTGCCGACGGGTCCTACGAACAGTCCGAAAAGCGCGGTCGCCTCGCCTCGCTCCACTCCGCCGTACATCAAAAGATTGACGACGAGCGCCGAGTCTATCATCTGCGTTATGGGTATGACGAGCGAGCCGAGCGTGACGGGTAGCGCAAACGTGTACAGTTCCTTCAACAGCTCCTTGCCGGACACGTACGGCTGTCCGGCAAACTCCGAAGCGGTTTCGGCGGCGACGGACACTCGCACGTATCGAACGCGCTTGCGCTTGACGACGAGAAAGCGTATAAACAAGTAGACGAGCGCAATGAGCTCGCTTGCGGAAACGCCGCACAGCGCGCCTGCCACTGCGTATTGCACGCCGTACGGAAGGAGCACGCGGCTCAAGTACAAGCCCAGAACGAGCTTTACGCTCTGTTCGATGAGCTGACTGATGCCGCTCGGCAGCATTTGCGCTCTGCCCTGAAAATATCCGCGAAGCACGCTTATTCCGCTTGCGAAAAACAGCGACGGCGAAAGCGCGAGATACGCGACCGACGCCGCCGTATTGCCCTGAATACCGGATATGACGTTTCTCAGTAGCGCCACTGCGGCAGCCGAAGCGAGCGACACGCCGAGGAGCGGCACAAACGCTGCCTTGAGCGCGCGAAGCGCCGCCGCGTCGTTGCCGCGCGACGTGTATTTTGCGCACACGCGCGACACGGCGCTCGTGACGCCGCCGCCGCAAAACGCCAACAGCACGGTATACAGCGGAAAGACCATCTGATACAGACCCATACCTTCCGCGCCGACAATGTTAGTAAGCGGCACGCGATACAGCGCGCCGATGAGCTTTGCGACGATACCTATAGCGGCGAGCAGCACCGCCGACCGCCCGAACGACCTTTGTCCGTTTTCCTTTTCCTTCACGGGTATAGTATGCCGAAATGCGTTACAGCTTAACCATTCTGCGGCTACGCCCAATCGACTCCTTGTCATTTTGACCTAAAGCGAGATAAGCTCAATCACCGTTTTGTCATTTCGACCGGAGCGAGCGTTAGCGAGCGTAGCGGAGAAATCCAGGCGCGCAAGCGCCGCATGATTATTGTACAGCTTTACCATCCTGCGGCAGATCGCCTGGATCTCTCCACGCGCATTGCTCCGCAATGCTTGGTCGAGATGACATGACGTTTGTTTTACCGCTTCATATTGCGACAACGCCCAACCAACTCCTTGTTATTTCGACTTAAAGCGAGAACAGCCCAACCACCGTTTTGTCATTTCGACCGGAGCGGAGAAATCCAGGCGCGCAAGCGCCGCATTGCCAAAGGAACAGCTTTACAATTCTGCGGCGGATCGCCTGGATCTCTCCACGCGCATTGCTCCGCAATGCTTGGTCAAGATGACAAGAAGTTTGTTTTACCGCTTCACCCTGCGGCGGATCGCCTGGATCTCTCCACGCGCATTGCTCCGTAATGCTTGGTCGAGATGACAAGAAGTTTGTTTTACCGCTTCACATTACGACATCACCACCTTGTCATTTCGACTTAAAGCGAGAACAGCCCAACCACCGTCTTGTCATTTCGACCGGAGCGAGCGACAGCGAGCGGAGCGGAGAAATCTAGCGGCTTTGCCGCGCATGGTTATTGTACAGATGTAGTAAAGTTGCTTCACATTTCTGCGACTACGCCAAATCAAAAGAGCTCGGAAGCATACCCGAGCCCTTTTTGTTTGGTCTTTGTTTGAATTACTCGCCGATCGCGCCCGTCGGGCACTCGCCCTCGCACGCGCCGCAGTCGATACAAGTGTCCGCATCGACCACATACTTGCCGTCGCCCTCGCTGATCGCGTTTACGGGACAAGCTCCCGCGCAAGCGCCGCACGAAATGCATTCGTCGGAAATTTTGTGTGCCATGATTTACCTCCAAATAGTTATAACGTGATTATACCATTTATGTGCGGTGTTGTCAATAGAAAAATTAATTATAATTTAGATATTATACCCCCAGGGCAATCCCTGGACACCCTACGGGTGTTCCGCTAGCCACGCGGCGGAGTATAAAACCTAATTTGTCCACGTCGGCAGCCAAATGCTGCGCGACCTATTGCTTACACGTTCACTTCGATAGAATACGTAATAAATAACTATTCAATCTGTGATTGTGCAAGCAAGCAAATTTGCTCTTCGAATAAATGTGTTTTATCTGCGATAACTATACACAGCGGCTAAAACCACAGGGTTATTCGGCACGTTCCGTAGGCTTGCGGTCGGTCTTGGGCTTGTTGTTCTTTCCGCCGCGATGACGGCGTTTGCGTGCCGCGTCGTCGCCCGCTCTCTCGCCTGCCGCGCCGGCGTTTTTATCAGAATTCCCGTCGCCGGCGACATTCCCGTTCCTGTTTACATTGCCGTTCCTATTGGCATTGCCGTTTTTGTCGGCACGTCGTCCGTCCGCGCGGCGGACGTTTTTATCCTTCTTTTCGGCGTTATTCTTTCCGCCGTTGTTCTTATCCTGCGGCGGAGCTTCGCGCGTAAAGCTGAGTTCTTCGAGGTCGAATTCGCAGAACTCGAAGTTGTCGTCGTCGCCTATGCGCACGCGCACTTTTTCGGTGAGCGGCGTCACCGACACGACCGTGCCGCGTCTGCCGTCACGCGCCGTGACCGTCGTGCCGTGCTTGGGCATACGGCGAATGGCGTCCTCGTAGGTCTTGTTTTCGTACGCCAAACAGCACAAAAGCCTGCCGCACATGCCGTTTATCTTGCCGGGCGTAAGCGCGAGGTTTTGGTTTTTGGCCATTTTTATGGAAACATGCTCGCTGTCCGACTCGAATCTGCCGCAGCAGCACGGCATGCCGCACGTGCCGAGCGAGCCTATGAGCTTGCACTCGTCGCGCGCACCTATCTGGCGCAGGTCTATGCGCGTATGGAACGCCGACGCGAGGTCGCGCACGAGCTCGCGGAAATCGACGCGCTGTTCCGCCGTAAAGTACAGCACGAGCTTGCTGTGATCGACCGTGAACTCGCAATCGGCGATCTTCATATCGAGCCCGCGCGCCGCCACCTTTTCGCGTGCGACGGAAAGTATCTCGCGTTTTTTGCTCTCGTCCGCCTTTGCCGCTTCAATGTCCTTTTCGGTCGCTATTCGCATAACGCCTTTGAGCGGCGCCACTATTTGCTCGTCGGGCACGTCGTGCGGCGGTTGAACGACTGTGGCAAGCTCGATCCCGCGCTGTGTTTCCACCACCACCGCCGTGTTTTTGGCATACTCCTCGCCCTCCGTCGGCGCGAAAAAGTACACGCGCGGCGAAGTGCGGAATCTTACTCCTATTACCTTCGGCATATTGCTTTCTCCTCCATTATCTTTATAACCATTGTGTCCATAACGGCGATCGGCATACAGTTTGCGTCGTTGCGGCGCTTAGCCTCGCGCACGTGCTCCGAGCACTTTGCCGCCGAATACGCCGTAAACCCGTTCGCCACACTTTCCACATCGCTTCGGTCGAACACCGTTTCTCCGCCCGACAGCAGACGCGCGATGTCGCAAAGCAGATATTCCATAAGTCCCAATACCGCGCCGATACGCTCGCGCGTGAACTTGTCGTAAACGGCGGCGGCGCGACCGAACATTCTGCTGCCGTCGGACAGCTTGAGTATTTCGAGCGCCGCGGCGTACGTGGCTCCGAACTCCACGTCGGCAATCATGCGCTCCGCCATGCCGAGATTGCCTCTTGCGGCGCGCGCGGCGAGTTCTATCGCCTTTCTGTCCGAGTAAAATCTCGACAGCTCCCTCGCCACCGTTTCCGTGTCGAAGGATGCGAGCTCCGACTTGATGCACCGCGATTCTACCGTCGGCAAAAGTCTGCCGCACGCACACAGTATAAAGCAGACGTGCGCCGGCGGCTCCTCGAGCGATTTGAGCAGTTTGTTCTGGCAGATCTCGCTCATGCTCTCCGCGTTTTCTATGATGTACACGTGTTTTTTAAGCTCGAACGGCGTAAGATAGAGCGACCCGACGATGTCTCGTATATCGTCCACGGAAACAGCCGCGCGTTTGGGCTGCGCGTCCGGCTTTTTGCCTTTAGCGCTCTTTTTTTGCGGCGCGACGCTATCCGATATCGGATAAACCGTTATATCCGCGCGATCCTCGAATGCCTGCGAGTACGGCAGTCCGCACACGCGCGCCGCCGCAAGCCGCGCGAGCGTCGCCAAGCCGTCGCTGTCCTCGCCGCTAAAAAGATACGCGGACGCTTCACCCGTCACTGCGGAAAGAATGTCGAGCTTTTCGTACAGCGACGCGTATTTATTCAATAACGGCGCGCTCATAGCGCCCTTTCGACGGCGGCGAGTATTTTGGCTGCCGTCTGTTCTTTCGTGCCGCTCGCGTCGATAGCGGTAAGCAATCCCTTATCGCACATCGCCTTGAAGCCGCCGTAGACGCGGTGGAAAAACTCGATACTTTCCCGTTCAAGTCTGTCGGTCGCGTCCGCTCCTCCCTTTCTCGAAAACCCGTCCTCGGGCGAAACGTCTATAAACAGCGCGAGGTCTATCTCGAGTGGATACACCGTCGAACGGTTTACGCGATCCACAAAATCGAGGTCGAGCCCGCGCCCGTAGCCCTGATATGCGACCGTCGAATAAATGAACCTGTCGCAAATGACGATCTTGCCGTCGGCGAGCGCAGGAAACACCACGCTGTTCAAGTGGTCGCGCCGCGCCGCCGAATACAGCAAAAGCTCCGTGACGGCGTCGGGACGGTATTCGGGGTCGAGAATGAGCTTTCGGAGCTGCTCCGCGAGCGGCGCTCCGCCCGGCTCGCGCGTCGAAACGACGTCCAACCCTCTGCTTTTTAGCGCCGACGCGAGCAGCGCGCACTGTTTGCTTTTGCCTGCGCCCTCGCAGCCCTCCAAAACTATGAACTTGCCTTTTTTCATGTGACGTCCTCTATCGCGCCGCGCAATGCCGACGCGAATTTTTCCGCCGTTTCGGGCGTGTCCGCAGCGGTGAAAATAAAAACTATGTTCTTGCCGTCCGTCATTTCGCTGTAAACGCCGCGCCGACACAGCGCCGCGTTTATTGCCGTTGCGTCCGCGCCGACGCGCGAGCAGTCCAACACGAGCCGCGTAAAATCGTCGTTTTGTAAAAACGGGAATTGCGCTTTTATTTCGCATAGCGGCTCGTACAGCCGCTCGTATGCCGCCGCGCTGTCGCGCATTTTGCGCACCGCGCCGTCGATCGACGCGTACAGCAGATACGACGGGCTGGTGGTGCCCATAATATCTACGGCGTCGCTCAGCCGCGCACTGTCGGAGTCCGAAAGATTGTCGAGCAGTACAGCCGTCTGCGTAAGCGCGGAAAGCGTCTTGTGCGTGGAAACGTTGCACACGTCGCAACGTCCGGCAAACGGCTCGGGCAGCAGTTTGCTTGCGCCGAAGTGTGCGCCGTGCGCGCCGTCTACGGCAAAAAGCAGTCCGTGCGCCCTGCAAAATTCGCGTATGCCGTCTACGTCCGCCACATAGCCGTAATACGTCGGCGACGTGACGACAACGACGCCTATATCGGGAGCGAGCGCCGACGCTATGTCCTTTACGGTAATAGGCGTAAGCGCGCCGCGTACGCCCGCGGCGGAGCACCGCTTGCCTGCAAGCTTAAACCCGTCGAACACCGAGCGGTGGGAATTAATATCGACTATGCCGTTCGAACCCGCAAAGTACACGGCGGCTTTTACGCCCTGCGAGCTTCCGCCGCACAGCATACGCGCGTGCCGCGCGCCGTAGACATCTGCTATTTCGCGTTCCGCTTCCGCAATCGCGACGCTCGGGAACGACCCGTCGGATAGTTCCGTCAAATCGAGCGAACACAGCTCGCCCTTGTGCCCGGGCGTGTGCAGTCTGAGCTTATCCGCATCTGCGGACGCCTTTAATCGGTCACCTAATTTTTCCACTTTTCGTGATACACGGACACCGAAATGTCGCGCCGTCAATTTTTTCTGGGTTTCATCGTGGGGAACAGTATCACGTCGCGAATGGACGCGCTGTCCGTAAGCAGCATTACCATGCGGTCGATGCCTATGCCCAATCCGCCCGTCGGCGGCATACCGTACTCGAGCGCTTCCACAAAGTCGTCGTCGGCAGCCTGCGCGTCCTCGTTGCCCTGCTTCATCATCTTTCGCTGTGTGTTGAAACGGTTAGCCTGATCGAGCGGATCGTTGAGCTCGGAGTAAGCGTTTCCGCCCTCCCAGCCGTTTATGAAAAACTCGAACCTGTATGTCAAGCCGTCGTCGGAACGCTTTGCGAGCGGCGACACTTCCACGGGATAGCCGGTGACGAACGTCGGCTGTATGAGCGTGCTCTCCACCAGCTTGTCGAAAGCGACGTACATACATTCGGCGGCGTTCTTTTCGCCCTCGAACTCCAAGCCGCGATTTTTGAGCTCCTGCCGCGCCTGTTCGTCGGTCAGATCCATAAAGTCCACGCCGATCGTTTCTTTTACGATGTCGCGCATGGTGACGCGCCGCCAAGGCGTGGAAATATCTATCTCCCTGCCCTGATACGTTATTTTGTCGCCCAAGCCGACGGCGCACGCCGCCGCGGTGTAAATGTCCTCGGTGCGGCGCATCATGTCCGTGTAATCGCCGTACGCCTGGTACAACTCCATCATCGTAAACTCGGGATTGTGCTTTATGTCCATGCCCTCGTTGCGGAAGCACCGACCGAGCTCATACACGCGTTCGAGTCCGCCCACAATGAGCCGCTTTAGATACAGCTCGGGCGCAATGCGCATATACATGTCGAGATCGAGCGTGTTGTGGTGCGTAATGAACGGACGCGCCGCCGCACCGCCTGCGACGGTGTTTAGAATGGGCGTTTCCACTTCCGTAAATCCCTCGCCGTCGAGATAGCTGCGCACGGCGGAAATTATCTTACTGCGCTTTATAAAGGTGTCCTTGACTTCCGTATTGACGATGAGGTCGAGATACCGTTTGCGATAACGCAGATCGTTGTCCTTGAGCCCGTGCCATTTTTCGGGCAGCGGCAGCAGCGACTTTGAAAGCAGCGTAAGCTGCTTTACTGCGACGGAAACCTCGCCGCGGTGCGTGACGAAAACTTCGCCGCTTACGCCCACTATGTCGCCGATGTCGATCTGCTTTTTAAACGAGTCGTAAACTTCGGCGCCCAAATTGTCGGACTTGACGTATATCTGCACCTGTCCCGTCACGTCGAGTATGTGCCCGAAGCTCGCCTTGCCCATTACGCGCTTGCTCATCAGCCTGCCGGCGACGGACACCTCCTTGCCGACCTCGGGCGAAGCTGTGATATCGCGCGCGTGCGCCGTCACGCCGAAACTCGTTATCTTAAACGGGTCGGCGTTTGCGGCGCAAAGCTCGTCGAGCTTTGCAAGCCGTACGGCTCTCAGCGCGTCGGTATTTTCTTCTTCCGCCGCGCCTACGGTTGTTTCTATATTATCTGCCATAATTGCTCACTTGTTCATGTGTACGCCGATCACTTCTTGACGGCTTTTCTGTCTACGGTTATATCGATGATCTTAAAGAGCAGGTCGCCGACCATGACCACGTCGCCCTCTTCCTTGCCGAGGAGCGCCGCACCGACGCGTGACTCGTTGCTTATCTTGCCGTTGAGCGCGTCCGCCTCGTGCGAACCCACAATGGTGTACACCTTTATGCCGCCGCACTTGGACCTGTCGATCTTGGTCTTGCCCTTTGATTTTACGCCCAGCTCGGACTCGGTAAAGCCCTTGTCCAAGAGATCGTCTTTTTTGTAGCGCTTGCACGCCAAAAGCTCAGAAGCGGCGGAAGCGTAATCGTCGGGCGTGAGCTCGTTGAGCAACGCGCGATTGTAGCGGTTGGCACGCATATCATAGACGGACATGCGCGTCAGGAACCCTTCTATTATGTCGGTGCGCGTCATTCCGCATTTTTCTACGGCTTCAAGCCCTTCCGCGATGTCGGCTTCCACGACCTCGACCGCACAGCCGATAGATACGACGTCGTCCTTTATGGAGCGCTCGTCGATTATCTTCGCGTACGCGAGTTTTTCCTTGATGGCGTCGATCTCGTTCTGGAGCTGTGCCTGCTCCTCGCGCGCGATCTCGTATTCGGCGTTTTCGGACAAGTCGCCCTGCGCGCGCGCAATGGCTATTTCCTCGACGATCTGCGGCATTTCCACAAGCTTGATATGCTCGAGCCTTTCCTCGAGCTCGCGCTTTCCGGCAGCCGTCATGATATATTCTTTGGGCATAACAAATCTCCTTGCATATTTACTCACCGTATATTATAAAGTAATCGCAAAATTTAGTCAAGTATTTGCACCGACGCTTTTACGCAGTGCCGACATCTTATGCCGCCGCGCGTTCGGCTTTTTTCGCGGTAATCTTTCATAATGCGTCGAATACGGTCATATATTAAAACACTAAAGCCGCGGCATGCGCCTTGAGCTATGCGCATTTATACGCGCCGCAATATATTTCGGGGAGCTTGTATGAACGACAGCATATCGGACAGCATAACAGAACTCGGCTTGTACATAGCCGAAAACGCCTGCACGGTCCGCGCCGCCGCAAAACACTTCTGCATGGGAAAATCGACCGTGCATAAGTATGTGACGGAGCTCCTATCTGACATCGACCCCGCGCTGTTCGAAAGAGTGCGCAAAGTGCTCGACTATAATCTCAGCGTCCGCCACATTCGCGGCGGCGAAGCGACGCGAAAAAAACACCTGTGCGAAAATAACGGCGAAAAAAATAGCTGATTACAAAAAAGCTCGCCGTTGTTTTTCGGCGAGCTTTTTCATATCCGGTGTTTCTATTGCGGTATATTCTGCTCTTTGGGCGCGGCAGACGGCTTGCTTCCTCCTTTGCCGATCGCTATCCCGAACGATAAAGACCTTATAAGCATCGCTACGGCAATAAGCAAAAGCGGTATGTACGTCAAACTAATGCGCTTTAGCCACGAGCTCAGCAGTGAAATATCGAATGATTTAACGCCGCTCGCGATAAATACTCGGAATATTAGGTGCATGACCGTGGTGATCGCAAGCAGTATGAGCGCCGCTTTTACTTTGGAACGCCGTTCCGCCTCTACGGCAAATGTGCCGCGAACGCTACACACTGTTATGACGAGCATAACTATCGCTATCGCCACGAACAGCGCCGGCTCCAAAACGCTCACATACAGCGAATACGTAGCGGAACTGACGCTGCCGCCGAACACATTGCCGTTGAACATCTTTTGCGCGCCGTAAAAGAGATCTTTGCCTGCGGCATTATTGAGAAATCCGACTGTCAATGCCAGAAGCACATACAGCACCGCATTTCCTAAGGTATCGAATATGAACCGGACGGGAACAAACTCGTCGAACTTATAGATATAGTAGACGGCACGCTGTGCGACGAACACGATCCCGCCGCACACTAATAGCGCTATCATCATGCCGGACAGCTCGTTCACGCTCAAAAGGTCGGCGACCGCGGTAAATATGACTGTGCCGACGAATATATTGATCGATAGGTCGAACATCTTTTTTATCATGCCGTAGTTTATTCTGCAATCTTCGTGCGCCTTATTTCTGTTTTTGACGAGAGCCGTAAACATGCGGACGGAACGCACCGCAAATATGACGCCGAAAACGACGCACACGAAAAAGCCTGCGCCCATTGCGCCGCCTATGAGCGACATATAAACCGTGCCCTTAGTGGTCCTGAATATGTTGAATATAAGCTTAAACGCATATATGATATTTATATTGTTACCGTTAAACCGTACGCAGCCGCAGAGTAACAGCACGATCGTGAGCAGATGAAACGCGAGCAAGACCGACGCATACGTTAATGAAACGACCTTATCTACCGTGCGCACAGGCACGGTCGTTTCGGGTGCGGTTTTTTCGGGCGCGTGCTCATTCTTCGGCTCGGTTGCATTTTCCGACGCGGTCGTATCGGGCGCATCTCCCTTTTCAGACGAAACCATATCGGCGCCCAGCGGGCGTTTGTATTCTTCTTTGTAAGGATTGTATTCGGACATATCAGTCATCCTCCTCGAGTTCGCTCATGTAGGCGTCGAATTCTTCTGCGGAAAGCGCGGAAAGCGACGAAGGAATGTCTATAACGGTATTATTTATATTTGTAAACTCAAAAACGTCTTTTTCGTAAACTCGCATCGAACCCGTTTTGTCGTACGACTGATCGCTGTCCAAAAGCAATGTAACTACGGGACTTGCGGCGCTCCCGAGATCCACCTCGAACTCGCAATCGAAATCCTCGGCGAGCCCGCTGCCTCCGGCTATACCGAGTAGCGACGATGCAAAGCCGCCCGAAGCGTCTTTCTTTAACGTGTACACATCTCCGCGCTTGCTGAAGATATCGTCGTCGCTATCGGCGATATACTTACCCATAAGCCCGAAAATGCGGAAGTTCTTGGAATTGGTCGAGCCGAGCGACGAAATGACGGCTTGACCGACATCGGTGTCGTCGGAAAAATCCCCCCACTGCCCGAGCACTCTTTCTATGCCCATGATGTTCTTGCCGTCGGTCGCCATGGAAAACCTGTTGAAACGCAACAGAAATCTGTCCTCCGATATGTATATCTCGAGGTCGATATCAGCATTACTACCGTAATCCGTTTCTTGAACCATGCCGTCGTTCGAATAATACGCTTCCGTGCGAGAATCCGCCGAGAGCGTAAACATCGAGTGATAATACGTCGCGCTCTCCGTTATTCCTATATCCATACTGCGTTGAATGATGACTTTGGAAAAACCGCGACCGTTCTTCGCATACGTATAGCACGACGATTGCTCGTGTATCGTGACGCTCTTATATTTTGCCGAAACAGCATCGTCCGTTTTGCTCGCATTTCGCGCCGCAGAATTTTTCGAATACGAAAAATCGGATAACGGCTCGCCAAAGTCCGACAGCATGATCGACATATCTTCGAGCGACGTTATCTTTGCGTTGCGCCCCTTACCGGACTTAACAGTGATCTTGTTAAAATCCACCCCGACAATGCACGCGATAACGATTAGTGCGACGCAAACAACCAGGCACACTATCTTTTTTACATCTGCTTTCTTTTCCATGTACGGTACCCTCCCAAACGTGATTTTACACGTTCATTGCAATATTTTACTACATATGTAGACTATTGTCAACATATGTAGACAATTTATTGCAAAAAATATTTTATATTTATTCGAGGAGCAAATTTGCTTGCTTGCAAGGGCAAATTTGCGACGTGGACAAATTAGGTTTTATACTCCGCCGCTTGCGGCGGAACACCCGTAGGGTGCTCCGTGGCTTGCCACGGAGGGTATAATATCTAATTTATTGGGTCGTCGAGAACATGAGGAGTTTATAAAATGAGTGTACCGATGTTGGACGGAAAAACTGTGGGTTCCGTAATAACCGAGTTCAGAAAGCGCAAGGATATGTCGCAAGAAGTGTTGAGCGGACTTGCCGGCATAGCGCGCACGCACTTGAGCGCGATAGAACACGGCGAAAGAAAACCCACGCTCGAAACATTCTACAGGATCTGCTGCGCGCTCGATACGACCATGGAAACGGTAATGCGCGAGATCGAAATTAAATTAGCGCGCAACGAAAAACCGCGATAACAGCGCATATACGCTATTATCGCGGCATTGTGAGCATTTGATATCGTTTGGTATCAGTCGTACAGCTTGCTGACGGGCAGGTCTGCAAATATCGCCGCGATCGCCTCGGCGAATATGGGCGCGACTGTGACCGAAATGAATTTATCCAATTTCTTTTCCTGCGGCAGTTCTATCGTGTCGAGCAGGAAAAGTTTTTTGATGACCGAGTTTTCCAAACGCTCTATCGCAGGTCCGGACAGAACGGGGTGCGTGCAGCAGGCGTAAACGTCGGTAGCGCCGCCCACTTCCACGAGCGCTTTTGCGCCCTGCGTGATAGTTCCCGCGGTGTCTATCATGTCGTCCACTATGAGGCAACGCTTGCCCTTTACGTCGCCTATTATGTTCATGACTTCCATGACGTTGGCTTTGGGTCTGCGCTTATCGACTATGGCGAGCGTCTTGTTGAGCTTCTGCGCCATTTGACGCGCTCTGCCCACCGACCCTACGTCCGGCGAAACGACAACGAGGTCGTCGCCCGCTTCCTTTATAAACGGCTCGTCGGCGATGGCGCGAGCGAGAATGGGCACGCCCAAAAGGTGATCGACGGGGATATCGAAAAAGCCCTGTATCTGCGACGCGTGAAGGTCCATGGTCAATATCCTATCCGCGCCGGCTTTGCAAATAAGATCGGCGACGAGCTTGGCGGTAATGGGATCGCGCGCGCGCGCTTTTCTATCCTGCCTAGCATAGCCGAAATACGGCATTACAGCCGTGATCCTGCCGGCTGACGCGCGCTTGAGCGCGTCTATCATGACGAGAAGCTCCATGAGGTTGTCGTTTGTGGGCGCGGAAGTGGACTGCACCACAAACACGTCGCAGCCGCGCACCGATTCGCCTATGGACACCGATATCTCGCCGTCGCTGAACTTGCCGACGTCGCACGCGGAAAGCTTCATTTTGAGCCTATCCGAAATCGCGCCAGAAAGTTCTCTGCAGGCGTTGCCGCAAAACAACTTGATCTTATTGCCGTGAGCTATCATTTGTTATCCTCCGATAAAATGTGTTGAAATTTACTGTTTATTTGTTTCGCCGTCGGCGTTGTTCGCAGCGCTCGCCGCGCCGTCGATTATGCCGTCGGAATACTGCACGAGATTGTAGTTATCGGGCGCTTTCGCCGCTTGCTGCTGCGGCGGCGCATAGACGTTGCCCGTCCAATCGGGGATCTGCGTCTGCCGCGCACGCGCTATGGCAAGCGCCTGACGCTGTACGGTTTTGGTTATGGTTGAGCCTGCGGCGATGAACGCCCTGTCCTCTATCGTGACGGGCGCGACGATGTTCGCGTTGGAGCCTATAAACACCCTGTCGCCCACCACCGATCTGTACTTGTTTTTGCCGTCGTAATTGGCGAACACCACGCCGCAACCGACGTTACACTCCTTGCCGAGTTCCGCGTCGCCGATGTACGTCAGGTGGCTCACCTTGCTTCCGTCGCCTATCACGCAGCTTTTAAGCTCCACGTAGTCGCCTATGCGGCAATTACTGCCTATGACGGTATCGGGACGGATATACGCAAACGGTCCGACGCGCGTGCCGCTGCCGACGGAACTGCCGTACAACCGCGAGCTGTCTATCCGCGCGCCGCTACCGATAACGCAGTTTTCGATATAGTTGCCGGGCAGGATATGCGCGCCCTCTTTTATGACCGTCTTGCCCTTGAGGAAATTGTACGGCTCTACGGTGACGCCCTTTGCGATAACAACGTCACAGTCGATATACGTGTTTTGAAAATCTGTGATTATTACGCCGTTGGCGGCATGATAGCGCAAAATGCGCTTGCGCAAAAGGTCGGTAACTCTGGAAAGCGATTCGCCGTCCGTGACGAAATCGCCCTGACCGCCGACGTTTGCCGTGTCGCGCAGATACAGCGTGTCGATCTCGAAAAGATATTCGGTGCGGAAAACGTAGCCGTACGGCAGTGTTATGACGTCGGAATTATCGCTACGCGCCTTGTCTACCGCCGCGGCGATACTTTTTGCCGTAACGAGCGGCGCATTGCAGAACAGCGCCACGGTTATGGGCTTGCTCCTATCGACCGCCGCCCTCAGCCTTTCGCACACGTTTACAACGGGCGATCCGTCAACCGTCTTGTACGGCGCGCCGATACACGACCCCGCCCATTCCTCGAGCGTCTTGCCGAGCACGGAAATGCCGCCCGTTTCGCCGAGCGTCGCACTGCCGACGCGAAACACTATTCCGTTGATACCGACATCTATCATAGAAAAAACGACCTCTTGTTTGCCGCACATAGCGACCGAGCTATTATATTTTATCACTGCGCCGCGACAAAATCAAGCATTTGAAGGCGCGACACAGGTCGAACAAACTACAATGTGGAAATATATTCGTCGTAAGTGACCGGTCTGTCGTAAGCTTTAGCGCCCTTTTCGATGATTATTATGCGATTGGCTACCGACGACATTATCTCCTCGTCCGCCGTGATGAAAAGTATCGGCGCTTTGAAATTTATCATGCCCTTGTTGAGCGACGTTATGCTCTCCAAATCGAGATGGTTCGTAGGCTCGTCGAACATCAAAAAGTTGGGCGAAAGCAACATCATGCGCGCAAGCATGCACCGCGCTTTTTCTCCGCCCGAAAGGACGTTTGCGGGCTTTAACGCCTCGTCGCCCGAAAATAACAGTCTGCCCAGCCAGGAACGCAGATACTCCTGCTCGTGGTTTTCCGACCACTGATCTATCCACTTGACGAGCGACAGCGAGCAGCCGTCGAAAAAGCTGTCGTAGTTTTGCGGCATGTACGCGGGCTTGATGTTCTTTCCCCATATGACCCTGCCCGAATCGGGCTTTGACACGCCGAATATGCAATCGAAAAGCTCCGCCACGGCGCGCGAATCGTCGGTCAAAAAGCCTATCTTATCGTCGCGACCGACGGAGAACGTTACATTTTGGAAAAAGCCGTCCTTGCACAGTTTTTCGACGCGCAGGATATCGTTGCCGGGGTCGCGCTCGAACTTGTAATCGATATACGGGTACTTGCGCGACGACGGCTTTATGTCCTGAATTTCTATCTTGTCGAGCTCGCGCTTGCGGCTGGTCGCCTGCTTTGACTTGGACGCATTGGCGGAAAACCTCGCAATAAACTCGCGAAGCTCTTTAATGCGCGCTTCCGCCTTTTTGTTGGCTTCGCGCTGCTGGCGCAATATGAGCTGCGACGACTCGTACCAAAAGTCGTAGTTGCCCACAAACAGATTTATCGCCGCATAGTCCACATCGCAAATGTGCGTGCACACCTGATTGAGAAAGTGTCGGTTGTGCGACACGACCAAAACGGTGGCGGACTCGAGCGACTTGATGTATTCCTGAAGCCAACGCACCGTCTTGATATCGAGGTTGTTTGTCGGCTCGTCCAAAAGCAGTATGTCGGGCTGACCGAAAAGGCATTGCGCCATCAACACCTTGACCTTTACCTTAGGCTCGAGCTCGCCCATGAGAACGTCAAAGAGCGACTGGTCGATGCCTATGCTGTTCAAAAGCGTTTCCGCGTCGATCTCGCACTCGTAACCGCCGAGCTCGCCGTAGCGCGTTTCGAGCTCCGCGGCGATATTGCCGTCCTCCTCGGTAAAGTCCGTTTTGGCATACAGAACTTCGCGCTTTCTGCGCAGCTCGCCGAGCTCCTTGTGTCCGCAAATAACAGCCTCGCGCACGGTGTAATCGTCGTACGCGTTTTGGTTCTGCTCGAGCACGGACAGACGCTCGCCCTTTCCGACCGATATCTCACCCTTGGACGGCTCTATCTTGCCGGACAGGAGCTTGAGAAAAGTCGATTTGCCTGCGCCGTTCGCACCGATAATGCCGTAGCAGTTGCCGCTCGCGAACTTAAGGTTGACATTCTCGAACAGAACGCGCGTGCCGAACTGAAGTTTTACGTTTGATACGTTTATCATTATTCATATCCTGATGATTTTTGTTAAATAAAAAGAACCTTGTGTTTACAAGATCCTTAAGTATTTCTTAATTTCCCACGTAACGGACAGTTACATATCATATTTGACCTTGCCTAAACATTATAGCACATTCCAACGCAAAAGTACACTGTTTGGCGGTAAGTTTTCCGGCTGATTTAATTACAGCCTAACAATTCCATTTATAAACAAGCAAATACATAGCTGTCGTTAAAAATAAATTAGGTATTATACCCCCATGGCAAGCCATGAATCCACACGGCAACCAAATGTTGCACGAAGCATTGATTACGTTCTCGCTTGTAATTGTGCGCAGGCTTGCCCTGGAGCGCCCTACGGGTGTTCCGCTAGCCACGCGGCTGGGTATAACCTTCGGTTGCCCATACGGCGCAGATTTGCTTGCGCAAGCGCGCAAATTTGCTTGTATGGTAAGTACACCAAATTTGTCGTCGTCGGCAGCCAAATGCTGCGCGACCCATTGCTTACCACTCACTTCGATAGAATACGTAATAAATACAAATCAATCTGTGATTGTGCAAGCAAGCAAATTTGCTCCTCGAATAAACGTATCATAATAATCCGGCTCTATGAGATAAAGTAATTTTTCTTCGCTGTATATCAAATTCGAATCGATAGGCATTAAGTATTCCTCCCGTCACACAATAGCCATTCAAGGCGGGGACTTGATTTACATTGTTAAGTATCGTGGCCTTGATGTCGCTTCCGGATAAGTAAGAATACTTCGAGTAAATCAACGCAGCGACGCCGTAATCATTCTGTACTGCGCCGATAATTCCGGCGACATGTGTACCGTGAGCGGCATTTGTTGTATTACCGGAAGGTGTTAGATTCCCGGGAACTATACTCCCCTTTAAATCCTCGTGCTCGCTATCAATGTTGCTTTCCATAACGCCGACTTTGACGTTTGTACTACCTCTTGTTATTCCCCATGCTTGCTCGGCGTTTATTCCGTATGTACCGTTCAATCCCCATTGCATAAGATAACCTGTGTCGCTCGGTTGCCAATCGTAAGCTATGTCATAAATATAATCGGGTTCGGCGACCAAAACAATATCTAATGTTTGCAACAATTTACACACTGCCAACACCTTTTCTTTACTGTGTTCTTCGAGAACTATCTTAAACTGTTGGTGTTTATCTCCTTTTTTGAAAGGAACCGCACCGTCTTCATACGTGTACTCTTTTAATTCATACCGGATATAGTCTATGCGCGAAACTTCTTCTACGATTTTCAAATCGCTAAATTTGATTTCCGTCAAATAATCATACGCGCTTTTTAATATTACCCAAACCTCGTCATCCTCAAAATCCATATCGATAGTAGGTTCTTGATAGTAACTGAGCGATTTATATCTTCTTCGCTAAGCTCCGTTTCATGTACTTCGGCACGAACCGACATCGTTAATATAGGCATTAACATTATTGCCAATACAAAAGCCACCACGGCAACCACTAAGATTTTTGTTTGTACATTCACCCAACCTCAATAGAATCATTTTTATGGGCAAATTGCGGTCTATACGTGCGAAGCGTCGTTCGACGCACCGCAGTGGGTGCGACTCGCTCCGTTTCGCACGTCTATCCTCGCAATTTGCTCCATAAAAAC
>JAMPDA010000017.1 GCA_023665905.1 Roseburia sp. | reverse complement strand
CACCTTTCACCTTTTCACTTTTCCTTATTACTTCTTCACTTCGCGCGCGTCGCGGAACGGGCGATCCGCCGCAAAGAGTAAAAGCTATACACGCCGCCACTTCTTCACTTTTCCTTTTTACTTCTTCACTCCGCGACGCACGCGTCGCGGTGCGCGGCAAAGCCGCTGGATTTCTCCGCTCCGCTCACTGCGTTCGCTCCGGTCGAAATGACATATGTAATTACTTGTCAAGCCTTTTTTATGTCATCTCGACCAAGCATTGCGTAGCAATGCGCGTGGAGAGATCCAGGCGATCCGCCGCAAAGAGTAAAAGCTATACACGCCGCCACTTCTTCACTTTTCCTTTTTACATCTTCACTCAATCATGCGGCGCTTGCGCGCCTGGATTTCTCCGCTACGCTCGCTGTCGCTCGCTCCGGTCGAAATGACATCGGGTGGAAAAGGCTTCCGTCGCGTAGGTCGAAATGACAGGGAGTTGGTTTTGCTTATCCACTTATAATAAAGGCGTAGCATGCTATTATCAATCATGCTTTGTCCATACCCATGTCATTTCGAGCGCAGTCGAGAAATCTAGGCGAACCACCGCAGAAAGTAAAAGACCAACCACCGCGCACATTTTCACTTTTCCTTTTTACTTCTTCACTCGCTCATACATATGCGCATATACGCATATGTATGAGCGACTTTCGCACGCAAAAAGCCGTTCGACGCTCGAACGGCTTTTTGACATTTGCTGATTACTTCTTCTTGCTGCCCGACGACTTCTTCGCCGCAGGCTTTTTCGGCTTGGGCTGTTCGTCCGGAGTTTTTACATCATCGGCTTTTTCTTCCGGCTTAGCTTCTTCGGCTTCCTCGGCTTTTTCTTCCGATTTAGCTTCTTCGACTTCCTCGGCTTTTTCTTCCGGCTTAGCTTCTTCTGCTTCTTCGACTTCCGCAGGCTGTTCCGCAGTTTCCGTTTTTTCCTCGGCGTCGGCGGCCTGTTCTTCCTGCTTTGCTTCTTCTGCTTCCGCAGGCTGTTCCGCCGCTTCCGGCTTTTCCTCTGCGGCAGTGTCGGTCGCGGGCTCCGCGTCGGCTTTATCGCCGCTGTCGCCGCCCTTATCGTCGCCGCCGTTGCCCTTTTTCTTCTTGCTGTAGAGCACGCCGAACACAACGCCGCCGGCAATGAGTATCGCTACAGGAATGCCTATGCCGAGCCCGAGCGCAAGCCCGAGGTTGCTCTTTGCTTCGGGGACTTCCTCTACTGCGTACTTAAAGCCGCTGACAGCGTCCGCGGTGAGGTTGGCGCGGAGCACAGCCGCCGAACGCGCGCCGACGGTGAACTCGCTGCCGCTGAACGATCCGAGCTTGTCGGTAGACGCCTTGTCGCCGTCTACGAACACTTCGTAATCGCCCTGCGGAATAGCTACGCGCTGCGCCAGACTGTTGTTGTTGAGAATGACTACCGCGCTCGCATCGCCGCTCGGATCTTTTACGACGTACACGGCAACGCCGTCTTTCTTGTTGTCGTCTTTGACGGTGACGCACGCGTCGATGTCGGCTTTGGTTTCGATCTGGAATTGCGGCCAGGTCTTTTTGATCGCGATCAAGCCTTTATAGAACTCCACCATATCGGCGTTGGTATCCAAGAGGTTCCAATCGATGGCGTTGACGGAGTCGGGCGACTTGTACGAGTTGTCCGAGTAATAGTACGACGAATCCGTCTTATAAACAGTCGCGCGGTTGTCGTAAGTATTGTCCTTTTCCGTGCGCTTACTGCGCAGCATCTCCTCGCCTGCGGGGAAGAACGCTATGCCCTGGCTGGTGAGCACGGAAACCGCCGCCAAACGGTTGATCGCCTTGAGCGTTTCACGGCTCGCGTCCACGGACGCGTTGAGCTTATCCCAAAGCAAGCTGTTGTCGTGGCACGCCACGTAGTTGATGTTCTGCGTCGGGTTAGCGGCAAAGTCGTTGGTCGCGCCATAAGCGCCGACGTAGACCGCCTTATCGGTATCCGCCTTGCCGGAAATGAAGCCGGTGTCGGTCACGGTGAAAACACTGCCCTTCAAGCCGTCGCGAATGACGTCGTCGAAGAACGCGATATTGGGCATTTGCGCCGCATTGGCGATCTTCGCCTGCTTGTCTACGGGCAGACCGTTCTTTTCCGACGATGCGTCCCAGCCCTCGCCGTAGACGATGACGTCGGGATTGATCGCATGAAGCGCGTCGTACAGTTGGTTCATCGTGTCGATATCGTGCAAGCCCATGAGGTCGAAACGGAAGCCGTCCACCTTATATTCCTGCGTCCAATACTTGACGGAGTCTATCATGAATTTGCGGAACATCACGCGCTCGGACGCCGTGCCGTTGCCGCAGCCCGAACCGTCGAGATACTTGCCGGCGTCGTCGGTGCGGAAGTAGTAGCCGGGCACGAGCTTCTCGAAGTTAGAGCCTGCCGCGTCGCTGACATGGTTGTAAACGACGTCCATAACGACCTGTATGCCGGCGTTGTGGAGCGCCATTATCATCTGCTTCATCTCGTTGACGCGCTTCGTGCCGTCCGACGGGTCGGACGAGTACGAGCCTTCCGGCATATTGTAGTTGAGCGGATCGTAACCCCAGTTGTACTCGCCGTCCTTATTGTACGTTGCGGTCGTAAAGTTCTCGTCTACGGACGCAAAGTCGAACATCGGCTGGAAGTGCACCTGCGTCACGCCCAATTCCTTGAGATAGTCGAGCGCGGTCGCCTTGCCCGACGCGTTTTTGGTGCCCGTTTCGGTAAGCCCGAGGAACTTGCCGCGGTTAGCCGCCGACACGCCCGAGCTTTCGTGAATGGTGAGATCGCGGAGCTGCGCCTCGTAAATGACCGCATGCGTGTTGGAAGCGAGCGTCGGCTCTTGCTGCGTGCTCCAGCCCGTCGGGTCGGTCGAATCGAGATCGACTATCATGCCGCGCTTGCCGTTTGTGCCGCCGCTGCGCGCATACGGATCGACAACCTCGTCCGTCTTGTTTCCGTTCACGACGGAATATGTGTAATACTTGTTCTTAAGGTCGCCGCTGACCGTTTTCGTCCAGGTGCCCTTTTCGCCGCGCGCCATGTCGTGCACGGTAGCCGTGCCGCCGGTGCCGGCGTCGTAGATGTTGAGCTTAAGATCGCCTGCCGTCGGCGCCCACACCGTGAACACCGTCTGCGTGGCGGAGTACTCCGCGCCGAGCGTTCCCGTATAGCCGTAATCTGTTTCGAACTTATCGGTGGAGAACAGCTTGGTTTTGCTGACGGCGCGCTTAGCGAAGTTTATCGCTTCGTCGATCTCGTCCGGCTCGTCCACAACGGTGTACGATGCAGTGATATCCACTTCTTCGGTGAACGACATATCGACGGACATCGCGCCGACGTACTGACTGTTATTGGGCAGACTGCAATCGATCGTCTTTACAACGTCGTCGCCCTTTTTGAGCTTGAACACCGATTTATTGGTGATAGCGACGCTCGTATCGAAGTGCACTCTCTTATACGTAGCGAAATACGCCGTCGTGATCTTGTTACGCGATGCCTCGTTCATAGCCTCAATGGCATCCTCCTTGTTGGTGTAAATAGTGGCGTCGTCGGTTATGAGCCATATTTCGATCTTGCCGTTTTTGATGTCGTCCACGGTGACATATCGATCGCCGTCGGGATCCTTATTCCAATTAGTATCCCTGACTATGAACCCGATAAGCTTGCCGTCGTCGGCAGGCGTCAAATCGGTCACTTGCTTTGTGTATTGTCGCCACTGCTTGCCGCCGATATTCTTAGGGCTCGTAAAGGCGGTGTCTACGCCGTCCTTGCCTGCATCCCACAGCCACAGCCACCAGCCGTCGTAGCTGCCCGAGCGATAATAGTTGATAGTGAGCGTAAAGCTGACTGCGGCTTGCGCGCTCTGCTGCACGCCGCCGTTCTTCTCCTCCGCCGCGCGCTCCTCGCTCGCGACTTCCGCACGCGCGCCGAGAAGGTTAAGCGGCATGGAAATGAGTGCGAACGCCACGACGAGCAACGCTATCGCGAGCAGCCGTACTATCCCCACACGTTGTTTGGAAAGTTGTTTCTTCATCATAAACTCCTTTTATTATTTACAATATTTGTACAATGTTTATGCGGCTTTGAGCACCGCGACCGACGCGGCAGGCAGAGTTAAACTGCTGCCCGACATCGAAACTTCGCCGCCGTCCGCTTTGAGCGAACCTACGACCGAATAACCGGCAAAGCCCGAAGTATCGACCGTGACGCTCTCCTCGCCGATGTTGTGGACAATGAGCACCGTCCTATCGTTCCAAGTGAGCGTATATGCGCATATGTCCATATTTGCGGTATTTATAAGGTGCGGCGCGCGCTGTTGATCCCCTCGCACCTCGCTCAGGGTCGCAAGTTTGCCGCTCCCGTCGAGCGCATACGGCGCTATCGTGCCTCTGCCTATTTCGGGGAACATGTTGCGCAGTCGTATTGCGTAGCGGTAATACGTGAGTATGGAGTCGCTGTCCGACTTTTGGGTGCGCCAAGAGCCGAAGGGCTGATCGCCCTTGTAATCGACGCCGCTCGGCCCGTCCGTGATGCCCTTGCTACTGTCACCCCAGTTGAACGATATGCGCTTGCTCGGGTCGTTGCCCGTGCCTGCCATGCCGATCTCCTCGCCGTAGTATATGTACGGATTGCCTGGCGCAAGCAGGTACAGCCCTGCCGCTATTTTTGCCGTAACGTCGTCGCCGAAGTATTTAGCGAGCCTGTCCATATCATGATTGGACAGCACATTGCTGAGTATCGCGTTCTGGTCTTTTTCGAGGACTTCCGTCTGCAAGTTGGTAAGCCTGCTCGCCATTCCCCAGCCGCCGCTGTTGGAATAGCCCTTGGCGACGCCCGCAAAGCCGTTGTCCTTACTGCCGCTCAGCGAAAAGCTGAAGTTGCTCATGCCCGTTTCGTAATAGCTGTTTATAACTACGCTGCTGCTCGTGAGCACCTCGCCCACGTTGTAGCAATAGCGCGCTATGCCGTCGCTGTCCCAGCCCTGCGCCTCGGCGACTTCGGCGCCCTTCGAGTTGCAGTAGTCGTTGAACCAGGTCCAAAATTCGAGATTGCTGCCGCCGCACTCCTGTACTTCGTTATCGAAAGCCCAAGGCACGGCGTCGAGGCGGAACGACTTTATGCCGCGTTCCAGCCAAAAATCGACGATCTCTTTTATGTCCTTTTGCACGTTCTCGTTGGCGAGATTTACGTCGGGCATGTCGCTCGAGAAGTTTCCGAGATAGTAATAATCCTTGCCGGACACTGATTTTTTGCCCGCCTTGTACCAGCTCCCCTTTTGCGGAAGATCGGTGCTGCTACTCGCCTCTACGAAGGTGTAGTGATCGACCGCGTCCTCCGCCGCTTTGTCGCCCTTTTTGCCGAGCCCGTCCAAAGCGGCTTGGAACCACGGATGCTGCCTGGACGTGTGGTTTAAAACAAGATCCATCTGCAGCCAAATGCCGCGCTTGTTGCACTCCGTCACTAAATCGTCGAAATCGTCGAGCGTTCCGTATTCCCTGTCTATGCTCTTGTAATCTATTACGTCGTACTTGTGATAGGAGCCGGCTTGATTTATGGGCATCATCCAAATGGCGTTGACGCCGAGATCGCTCATTGTCGAGGGATCGCCGTCGTTTAAATAATCCAAATTATTTATAAGTCCGCGTATATCGCCTATGCCGTCGCCGTCGCTGTCCGAAAAGCTGCGCACGAAAACCTCGTAATACGTGCGGCAATAGTCCTCGGGAATGTCGTACGTTTCGGTGTTGACCGGCATGCAGTCGGGTTTATCCCCATCGTCCTTGTTGCAGCCGAGCGCCGCGAGCGTCATCGACGAGCACACGGCAAACGCCGTTACGGCGGAGAGTATCTTCTTTAATTTCATGTGATTCACCGTGAAGTAAAAAAGTTATAAGTAGATGTAAATGTTTTTTAAAATACAAGACGTAAAGGGTGATCCGAAACGGACCGCCCTTTACGCTTGAAAACCGATATCAGCCTTTCGCCGCGCCGCCGGTTATGCCGGCTACGTAGAACTTTTGCATTATCATGTACAGTATGACGATAGGCACCGCTATGAGCGTACCGCCTGCGCAGAACCGAGCGAAGAATGTCGCTACTTTCGTTCTGTCGTTGAGCCATGACTGCAAGCCCACGGCGACCGTCATGTATTGGTTGGTCGGGTCGTTCATGAACAGCTTAGCCATAATGAAGTCGCACCACGGGCTGATGAAGTTCGTCAGTATCGTATAAATGATTATCGGCTTACTGAGCGGAAGTATCATCTGCCAGAATATGCGGTTCTTGGTTGCGCCGTCTATTCGCGCCGCCTCGTCTATCGCCATCGGCACGGTATCGAAAAAGCCTTTTACGATGTAGTACCCCGTGCCCGACGCCAGCGAATATACGAGAGCAAGTCCGACGAGGTTGTTCGTAAGATTTGCGAGCTTGAATATCTCGTACAGCAACACCATCGACAAAAAGCCGGGGAACAAGCCCAAAATGAGGGATATGTTCATTAGCTTTTTACGTGCTTTGAAGCGCAGTCGCGAAAGAGCGTACGACACCATCAAAACGAACAGCGTCGAAATAACGCACGAGATTATAGCTACGACAAAAGTGTTCAAAAGCCAGCGCGCGTACGGGTTGGAGTCGTAGTCGGCGCCGCCCGGGAACAGGTTGCGGAAGTTGACCGTCGTGAAGTCCTTGGGGAACACCGTTGTGGACGTCAGCGACTGGTTGGTGTCGAACGCGCGGAGTATCATCCACAAAAGCGGGAACAGCCAAATCACTACCATAACAGTCAACACGATGTAGATTATCGTATCGCTGATTATACGCTTAGATCTTAATCCTATCATTGGAAAGTATCCTCCTGCGTGTTGGATTTGGAGCTGTTAAACACGATGAGCGCAAAGAAGCTGGATATGAGGAACATGAATATTCCCAAAACAGCGCCCTGCCCGTAACGCTTTGCGTCGCCGTTGATGGTGAGCTTGTACAAATACGTTATGAGAAGGTCCGTGCTTCCGACCGTGCTTCCGACGGGGGTAGGTCCGCCGCCCGTAAGGAAGAATATTACGTTGAAGTTGTTGAGGTTGCCCGTAAACGTCGTGATGAGCTGCGGCGCCATGACGAACATTATGTACGGGAACGTGATGGACACGAACCGTCTTACCGGACCCGCGCCGTCTATCTTGCTCGACTCGTACAGCTCGTCCGGAATGTTCATCAGTATGCCGTACGTCGCGAGCATGGTATACGGCATGCCGCGCCAGAGGTTGACGACTATTATCATAATTCGTGCATTCATCGCCTTCATACTTCGCGTTCCGAAAAAGTCGAAGTTGGCGTCCTTTATGCCGAACCACTGCTGCAACATCAAGTTGAACGGTCCCGTCGTCGACGGTATGTCGCTCGAGCTGAAGAAGTTGCTCATCATAAGCAAGGTGATAAAGTCCGGAATGGCTATTACGATTATAAAGCAGGTGCGCCAGAACACTTTGAGCTTGATCGACTTCTTGTTGATTATCATCGCCAAGAACATGCCGAAGAAGAAGTTACTGAATGTGGCGAACACCGCCCAAATGAGCGTCCAGCCGAGTATGCGCCAAATAAGCGTGCTGTCAGAACCGGTAAAGACCGACTTAAAGTTGTTCATGCCCACCCAGCCGAAAAGGTTTTGCGGCGGCAAATGCTTGCCGTCGAAGCTGGTGAACGCGACCAAGATGTTGCACATAAGCGGCAGAATGGTGATAAGGAACACGCCGAGTATAGGCAGGATCAGTATCGTAACATTGTAGCCGTCGTTGAGCGCATAGTTGAGCTGTTGCTTAAAGCCGGTGAGCGGCTTGCCCGCCTCGACCATCTTTTGCGTGTTGTATGCGATCTTGGTGTTAAGAACATACATATACGCAAACGCGATTATGAGAATGATCGCCAATACGCTGTACAGAAGTATGGTGAGCGAGTTGTCGTACGGCTGATTGACGCTTACGAACTCCACCGTGCCGAGCGTGCCGAACCTTGCGAGATTAGGTCCGCCCAATAACACCATGTACAGCACGAACAGCGCCTCTATCGCAAACAGCAACAAGCCTTTGACTATCTGTTTGGGACTGCGCGAAAAACAGCCGAATCCCATAATGAGATACGACACTTTTGTGCGCCAGTCTCCGTGTCTGAATCTAAACCACAGTCCACGGAAGCATAAGCCTATTCCGAGTATAAATCCCCAAATCTTGAACGGTATGGCTTTTATGACGCGCCACAGCATTAAGCCTACGTTTTTAAAGTAGCCGCCTATCGAATAGAGGAACTTAAGATACCAGGGTCGGTTAAATTGCTTCCAGGTGGGAGTGGTATTGTTGGTAGATCCCATAATTTACTCCCTGTCTTCGATAGAATTTAAAAGAAATTGCCGAGCCGAATGCGCTCGGCTCGGCAAACTTCCCTATTGTTTTATTGCTTGTAATTAGTCTGCGCGGAGCGCGTTGGCAACCGACGTAAGAGCCGCATCGAGTCCGTCGGCAGTGGTCGTGCCGGCGACTATGCTGTTGCCTATGCCGCCCATGAGATCCCACATTTCGGTCTTGTGGTTCTGCTCGAGATATCCGCCGACAGCGTTCTGTGCGAGGAACGCCTGAACGATGAAGTCGGAAGCGACGGCGTCGCTCTCCTGCAGGTTTTTGTTCGACGGAATGGCGCTGGTGTTCTGATAGCGCAGGCTCTGACCGGTTTCGCCCGTGAAGTACGCGGCGAGTTCGAGCGCGACTGCCTTTTTGGCGTCGTATGCGCGCAGGTTGTTTACGCCGCAGTATTTGCCCGCGGAGAACGAGCCCATCTGGACTTGCTGTCCGTCGCAGGTGAACGTAGGCAGTTTTGCGGCGCCGATCTTTTCCTCGAACAAGTCATCGACAGCATCCTTCGTGTCTGCGTCGAGGCTGCTCAACGACGTGACCGAGCTGGCGACGACGCCTTCCGCTTTTGCGAGCTTGAGCTTGAGGTCGTCGGCGATCCAAGTTCCGATGACGGCGGCGCAAGCGGTGCCGTTTGCGAGGTTGGTCGCATACTCGCCGTTCTGGTCGTTGTTGGCCTTAACGATGAGCTGCTGGGTGTTCTTCATCTTGTTGTCGGTGGGGTTGAGATAGTTGTACCACGCCTGCATGGCTTTTTTGCCGTCGGCGTTGTCGATAGTCGTCGTGTAGTTGCCATCGGTATCGTAATCGAGTTTGCAGCCCATGCCGAACCAGAACGAAGGCGCGTACCAGCCGTTGCCGTACTCGAACATTATGTTCTTGTTCTTATTTTTCGCTACCGATACGATGCCGTCGAGCGTTTCGACATCGGTCGCGGAAAGCACGTCCTTTCTGTACCACAGGAAGTAGCCGTTGTCGCTCGTCGCGGGGAAGGCATACGCTTCGTCGTTTACGAGAATAGGAGTGACGGTGTTTGCGGCGTTATTCGCCTTGATAGCCGTCGTCTGCGCGGCGGTCGCCTTGAGCAGGTGCTTTTTCTTGAGCATGTCGTTTACGTGTCCGCCCGGGAAGAAGAACACGTCCGCGCCCATAGCCGCGTCGCTGGTGAGCGAAGATTCGACGTCGCCCTCGTCCTTAGAGATGACCGTTACGGTGTAGTCGCCGTACTTGGTGGGGTCGCTCTTCAAAAAGTCGTCCGCAAGTTTTTCATACGTCGCTTTTGCGGCATCCGGCGCCCAAACGATTATTTCGTGCTCGTCTTCCTTAGCACTCTTCTTGCACGCAGCAAGTCCGCCGACTGCGGAAATCGTGATGGCAGAAGCCAACAAAACAGACAGCAATTTCTTCATAAATTTTCCTCCGATAATGAATTTTTATTGCTGATGTTATGATAGCATTTAACGTTGCCTTTGTCAATAGGTTTTCACAAATATTTTGCCCGAATTTGTACAAGTTGCACAAAACCGTCGGCGCATATTCGTGTGTAAAATGTCGAAACATGCGGTAAATTCGCACATGTTCCGAAAGACAAAAAAGCCGCACCTGCCGCAAGGTGAAGCGGCAAAACAAACAGCCTGTCACCTCGAGCGTAGTCGAGAGGTCCAGGCGATCCGCCGCAGAAAGGTAAAGCCAATCCACCGTTCACTTCTTCACTTTTCCATTTTACATCTTCACTTAATCATGCGGCGCTTACGCGCCTGGATTTCTCCGCTCCGCTCACTGCGTTCGCTCCGGTCGAAATGACATCGGGTGGAAAAGGCTTCCGTCGCAACGGTCGAAATGACAAATCGGGGGTTGAAGCATACGGCAATGAGTGAAGCGGCTCAACAAACAGCTTGTCATCTCGACCAAGCATTGCGGAGCAATGCGCGTGGAGAGATCCAGGCGAACCGCCGCAGGGTTGAGCGGCTTTACTACAGCTTTACAATATACAAGTGCGGCGCTTGCGCGCCTAGATTTCTCCGCTCCGCTCACTGCGTTCGCTCCGGTCGAAATGACATATGTAATTACTTGTCAAGTATATTTTATGTCATCTCGACCAAGCATTGCGGAGCAATGCGCGCGGAGAGATCCAGGCGATCCGCCGCAAAGTTGCATCGCCAAACCCCCGTCACTTCTTCCCTTTTCCTTATTACATCTTCACTTCGCGACGCACGCGTCGCGGTGCGCGGCTTCGCCGCTAGATTTCTCCGCTCCGCTCACTTCGTTCGCTTCGGTCGAAATGACATCGGGTGGAAAAGGCTTTCGTCGCTCCGGTCGAAATGACAAGGAGCCGGTTTGAGTTTGCGGCGTTGGGTGAAGCGGTCAAACCATTACCCATTTTCACTATTCCTTTTTACTTCTTAACTTAAATTGTCATCTCGACCAAGCATTGCAGAGCAATGCGCGCGGAGAGATCCAGGCGAACCGCCGCAGAAAGGTAAAGCTGTTCCACTCGCCCACTTCTTCACTTTTCCCTATTACATCTTCACTATTTACGTCGCTATGCCGAATATTATCGAGCCTATTCCCTCGCCGCCGAACTGCGGAGCAACTTCTACGCTTCCGCCGCGCGATATCAGGTCGTTGAGGTCGCCCAAGCTCGCGTTTATGACCGAGGAAATATTTATCTTGCCGTCGTCGTTGGCGTCGTCGCTGACGTTCATTATCTGCAAGATGACGGCGCGCGCCGACTTATCCATGCCGTTCATGGCAAAGCCTGCAAGCTCGTACTCGCCGCTATCAGTATGCTCGAGCGCTATCGTGGCG
Source organism: Roseburia sp. (assembly GCA_023665905.1). GTDB lineage: Bacteria > Bacillota > Clostridia > Christensenellales > Pumilibacteraceae > Anaerocaecibacter. The sequence continues at coordinate 24,074 of JAMPDA010000017.1, read as the reverse complement.
TAGACCGTGTTGGGCATAAAGCCGTTGGACGAGTCGGTTTCGCCGTCCGCAACGGTCTTGTTTATCGCCATGGCGAACGTGACTACAAGGTAGTCCTTACCGCTCCTCAACGCCGTAGGCAACGCGGCATTCAGCCAATCGCGCACATACTTCGCCTCGTCGCTCGTGTCGGCATTGCCGAGCGCTATCGTCTGCATGGTCGTTACGCCCGTCGCGGTGTCGTTGTTTACGAGCGCCGACTGGAAGAAGCCATTGAACCTGATATCGCTCATCTGCGTGCCCGTCGGGTACTCCGTCACAGTCGAATGGTTGATGATAAATTCGGGCAGTTCGCCTGTCACGGCGTAGTTGTTCGGATTGCTGAGCTCCGGCACATCGGACTGCGGATACATGCCCTGCAACGCGCGCTTTGCGGTATCGGGCGACGCAGGCGACGCGGGATCGTCGCCGTCCTTGAGCTCGAGCTTGTTGACCAAATACTCGTAGAAGCCGGCGAGCTCTATGCCGTCGTCGGTGAACGTCATAAAGCCGTCGCCGCCCAGACTTTCCTCAAGCGAGCTCATCTGCTCGTACAGTATTTTTCCGAACTCGGACACCTGCTCCTCTATATCGAAACCGTCGCCGAGATTGCGGACTATCTTCATCGCCGCGGCAAACGTTTCGCTATCCATGTTGTTTATGTCCACGCTCACGGGGTACGCGCCGTTTATCGGCTCGGACACGTCCGCGGTGACGGTGACGTACATGTAGTCCTCGTCGATAAGCGCCTGCACCTTATCGGGCATGAGCTCGTCTATCTTGACCGACATCACTACCGTCAGTGTGGGCGGCGTAGTCGGGGTCTTTCGCGTCGTTTGTATCTCTATCAGCTTGAACTTGGAAATATCGCCGTCGCCCGTCAGTATTTTATCCGCCATGAGCGCGCCGAGCTCCGCCGCGCACATAACGGGCTTGAGCTCGTCTACGCCGCGCGTGTCGTATATAAGATACTTGCCTTGCGGATCGTCGCCTTCCATGCGGAACTTGCTCGCGTCGAAGCCGTCCGCGGATATGAACGTCGTCAGATCGTCGAATGTGTCGAGCGGATGCTGCTGCGTGGGCGCGAGATAGTATTTATCCGTGACGTCCTTCATGAACTCCGAATAGTCCGCGGCGATCTTGGGCGTATCGTCAAAGCCGGCGGTGTCGTTAAGGCCTTTCAGCACGTTTATGAGCTCGCTGCTCGACACTATCTTTTCGTCGTTGTCGTCGAGGAGCACCGAATTGGACACAAACTCGAATATGCTCGGCAGCACGAGCTGACCGCTTGTCGTGGTTTCCGCCTCGACTTTAGAAGTGACTATCTCTATATCGAGGGTCTTGTCGAGCTCTTTGAGCATGTCGCGCAACATCGTTTCTATTTCGCCGGTCATGCTGTCGAAACTGAGCCCGGGAATAAGCTTGCCAAGCGTATCGAGCACGTTGTCCGTATTGTGGCAGTCGTTTATCATGTACGACGCCGGCGCATACTCAAACCCTGCCGCAGGACTGAGCGTGACGTCCACGGTTATGCTCAAAAGCACCTTTTCGGGAAGTATGCTCGCGGCGAGCTTGGAGAGAATGTCGCCCTCGAGCGACGCCACGAGCTCGTCGAAGTCCACTTCCGCCGCTATCAGCGCGTAAGTGTGCCCGTTAGACGGCTCGGCTTCCACAAAGGTGAGCGCGTCGAGCATGACGTTGAGCCCGCCGAAATCGTTGTTGCCGTTCTTGAGCGCCGAATCGAGCTTGCCGCTCAGCGCCGCGCCGAGCATTCTGTCCGTAACGCGGAGCTTGAGCTCGCTCTCCGGACGATCGAGCGAAGCGCGGAGCCGCGACGAATCGATAAGGTCTATAAGGTCTTTAGACTGCGCCGTAGCCGACGATCCGTCGAGCGAAATGCCGAGCATATCCAACACGTCGGACAGCGTGGCGTCGTCGCCGAAATTGACGGAGTACGCCGATTCGATGGCGTTGACGAATTCCCTTTCGTAATCGACGGGCGTCATTCCCGACGTGTCGCTCGGCGCATGCCTGTATGCGCCGGCGCCGTCTACGTACCAATCCTTATATAGATAGTATTCTATTTCCGCAAGGCGCGCGTCAGCATCGGACGCTATCACCGCTTGCAGCATGTACATAAAGTCCGATTTCGTCAGCGGTTCTTCGCCCGCGATACTCTTGTTCGCCATTTTAACCATGGCGTCGATAAGGTCGAGATTGATAACGCCCTGCGCCGACGCCGAAAAGTCCATTTTGTCGGACGCGGCTTCCAGATACGGCTGCATTTTGTCGGCGAAGTCGGTCATGTAGTCCTGCAACGTCTTACTGCTGCCCGACATATTGAGCACGCCGTTTACGAGCTTGTACGCCCTGTCGCGCTCCGAAGCGTTCATTTTGTTGAGCGTCACCTGCGGCTCGGCGTCGCCGTGAAGCGGCACGGAAACGGTGGCATACAGATTTTTGGGCAGTATGACGTTGCCCATAAAGCCCGCGACGCCGCCCAGCCAGCCGACACCGGCGTCGTCGAGAAAATATTTAAGGGCGCTTCCGGCGGTCTTTTGCAGTCCGATCCACACGGTGATATCCGCGACCGTCGCCGTCATCACCTGCTCGCTCACTTCGTTCTCGCTCGACTCGGCTTTGAAGCGTATCTGCTTGAGCGCCACCGCGTCGTTGAAGTCGATGACGTCCGCAAAGTCTTTGAGCGCATCGATTTTTTGCGCGTTGGACAGCACGGCCTTTAACATCTCGTTGGTAAAAGCCGCCAATCCTCTATCTTGGAGCTCGAATATGTATTCGTCGTTCGTTTCCGAATAATCGTGGAGCCGCGTTACGTCTATGTTATCGCGCGTTATTATTCCGACAAACATGTCTACGAGCGCGTCGGTGACCGATTTATCGCCGTCGTCCGACTGCCCGTCGCCGTCGCCCTCGGCGGCGTTTCGCAGTGCGGCTTGCGCCGAACCCTCGCCGTTTATGCCGTCCACGCCTGCGGATAAAAAGCTGTCCATTGCCGAAGAAAGCGCCGTTTCAAAGTCTATATCGGCGTCCTCTTTGAGCAACAGGTTCTTTTTGATCTGTGCGTAAAAGTCGTCCAAATCGGAATCGGAGTACGGGTTCTTGACTACGTGCTTATCCTTTGTCCAATACAGATCGGAAACAACGCCCAGCGTATCGCCGAGCGACATGTCCAAGTATTCTTTGGTGTATTTATCGCCGAAATACCAGCCCACGCCGAAAGCCGCCGCGAGTATCACAACCAAAACTATCACGAACACCAAACAGCAAGTGCAACACTTCTTGTGCTTGCGCTTGCTGTTAAGGCGCGCGTCGCGCTCCTCCGGCGTTTCCGTTCCGTCAGTCTGCGTTACGATTTTTTTCGCCACGGCGTACTCCTTGCAAATGTATACGAATACATTTTACGTTACGACGGGCGTTTTGTCAATATAAACGACCGATTATAACCCAATTCTAATGGACTTTTAATCTGCCATCCTTGGATATTTCAGTACAGGTACTGCTTTCAACGCCAAACAAGGCGGGGCAATCGCGCGTCAGGCGAACAACAGGCGGCAAGTCGCCGACGGGAGTGTAGACCCACCTACATGACCAAGGCGACTTGCCGCACGTAGTTCGCATCACGCGATGAGTGCACCGCCGTTAACTTAATATTTCTGCGGAATAGCCTGCGTCCTTCACAGCTTTAACAGCCGCTTCTGCGTCGAACTCGCCCTTGACGGTCGCTACGCCCTTTTTGAGATCGACGTCGGCGCTTTTTACGCCGTCCACGGCCTCGAGCGCCGATTTGACGCGCGCGGAGCAATGCATGCAGCTCATGCCTTCGACTTTGAGTTTTACTTTCATTATATCATCATCTCCTTGATTGATTTCGGTTATAACAGTGTCGGACGCGTCGGACGCCGCTTTGCGCTTAGCGCTTTTTTTGCCGAGCTTGTGCTTCAGCCTGTCGTCGTCGAAGCGCATTACGGTAAGGCGCAGTGCGTTGCACACCACAAACAGCGACGAAAAAGCCATTGCGCCTGCGGCTATCATGGGGTTGAGCGTGACGCCGACTGCGTACAGCACGCCCGCCGCAAGAGGTATGCCGAGTATATTATATATGAAAGCCCAGAACAGATTTTGCTTGATGTTGCGTAGCGCCATGCGCGACACAGCCATTGCGCGCGGAACGTCGGCAAGGTCGGACTTAACGAGCACGACGTCGGCGGCTTCTATTGCGACGTCCGTGCCCGAACCTATCGCTATGCCGATATCGGCGGCTTTGAGCGCCGGCGCGTCGTTTATGCCGTCGCCCACCATTGCCGTTTTGCCCTCCGCCTTGAGCTTTTCCACAATTTGCAGTTTGTCCTGCGGCAGTACGTCGCAGTAAACTTCCGAAATCCCGACCGCGTCGGCTATGCGCTTTGCCTGACGCTTGTTGTCGCCCGTCAGCATTACGGTGCGCGCGCCGACCGACTTTAACAGCTCTATCGCGCGCTTGCTCGACGGCTTGACCTCGTCGTTGACGGTGACGGAGCCGAGCAGCTCGCCTTTTTTGCACAGATACACCGTCTGCTCGCCGCCCTCGTCCACATCTACGCCGTACTCTTTCATGAGCCGCGCCGCGCCGAGCGCATACTCTACGCCGTCCACGACACCGACCACGCCGTAACCTATCCTGTACTCGCTCGACTGCACGGCGGCATGCTCGCCGTCGTACGCTTCCATTATCGCCTTTGCGAGCGGATGCGTCGAAGCCGTTTCGAGCGCGGCGCACACCTTGAGCACCGCATTTGTGTCGCCCGAAAACGCGCCGCACGCCGTCACATCGGTGACGCGCGGCTTGCCCTCGGTTATTGTCGCCGTCTTGTCGAGCGCGAAGATCTCCACGCCCTGCAAGCCTTGCAGCACTTCCGCATTTTTCACGAGCACACCGTACGCCGCGGCTCTGCCCGTTCCCGCCATTACGGCGACGGGCGTAGCCAGCCCGAGCGCGCACGGGCACGATATTACGAGCACGGATATCGCCATGGTCAGCGCGCGACCGACGCCGCCGAGGCACAGCCACACTATAAGCGTAACGAGCGCTATTGCGCAAACCGTCGGGACGAACACCGCGGAAACTCTGTCGGCTATCTTTTGAATGGGCGCTTTGGAGCCGCCGGCGTTTTCTATGAGCTCGACTATCTTGCTGAGCGTGGTGTCCGCGCCCACCTTTTCCGCGACTATGACTATCCTGCCCGTCAGATTGAGCACGGCGGAAGTTACTTTATCGCCCACGCTCGCTTCGACGGGTATCGATTCGCCCGTGATAGCGGACTTATCGAGCGTAGTCGCGCCGTCCTTTATCGCGCCGTCGCACGGAATATACTCGCCGGACAGCACAACAACTTCGTCGCCCACCGCTATATCATTGACCGATACGGTGACTTCTTCGCCGTCGCGTATAACGGTCGCCGTCTGCGGACGCAGGCGCATGAGTTTGTCCACCTCCGATCGCGTCTTGCCCTTGGACTTTGCTTCCAAAAACTTGCCGAGCGTGACGAGCGTAAGTATCGTCGCCGCCGACTCGAAAAACAAGTTCATCGCAAGCTCGGTCGCTTCCGACATTTCGCCGGCAGCCATGTGCGAGTTTATGAGGAACACCACGACCAAGCCGTAGATGTAAGCCGCGCCCGACCCGAGCGATACGAGCGTATCCATGCTCGGCGCGCGACGCAAAAGCGACTTCGCGCCTCTTACGAAAAACCTCGAGTTTATCACCAACACCGGCGTCGTGAGCACGAGCTGTATGAGCGCAAAAGAGGCGGGATCATTGTGCGGATCGAGCGCGCCGGCAGGAAACCCTGCCATGTGGCCCATTGAAAAATACATTAGCGGCAGCAAAAACACGAGCGACACGATAAACCGTATCAAAAGCGTTTTCGCTTCGTCGTTCTTTACTCCCCCGTCGCGCGCGGCGCGTTTTTTTCCGCCCGCCGCGCCGGAGCCGGACGACAGGCTCGCGCCGTAACCGGCGCGCACGACGGCGTCTATTATTTCGCCGTCCGATATTTCCGTATCGACGGTCATACGGTTTAAAAGCAGGTTGACGTTTACCTTTTCCACGCCTAACTTTTTGACCGCTTTTTCCACATGCGCCGCGCATGCCGCGCACGTCATTCCGCTGATCTCAAACGTCCTTTCCATACTCCTATTATTTTACCATGATATAGAATGTATGTCAACAGCAAATCAAACATTTTTTCGTTCTTTTGCCGCCGACGCGGCATATATTAGTATGCATGGGAGAATTATGGAAAATACAGTGATAGCCGTTGTGGACGACGCGAGCTGCGACGCGTCGCCGGTAATGCCGTACATAGGCGCGCGCATCGACGGAAAGGAGATCGCGCGCATTGCAAAGCTCGACCTGTCGGCGGCGCTTTTGCGTTGCGGCTTCGACACGGTATCGCGAACGGTTGCCTGCGTCGCCGACGCTCAGGAGCTGTACATGCAAATCAACCGCGGTAGCGTCGATGCGGCTGTGATACTGTCGTGCGGCGCGTTCGGTTCGCGCAAGACGTTCAACGACAAATGCGGATCCCATATCCGCTTTTCGCAAGGTCGGTTCTTGCAGAAGTCGAAAACGCTGTGTGAGGACATCTGCGCAAAGCTGTGGCTGTACGGCTTGCACGGCGACGTGTTTCCCGATCCCGGTCAGAACGCCGCGAACTGCCCTACCGCCGTCATCGACGTCGGATATCTGACGAACTTCGACGAAGCGAAATTGCTCTGCGATCCCGACCGCTCGATAGATATCGCGGAGTATATCGCGCGCGGCATATGCGAACACTTCGACATGCCGTACATAAAGCGCGACGACATTTTCGCGTACCCTATGCTGTGCACCGCACGGCGCGGTAAGAAGGTGAAAATGCTCCAGACGCTGCTCGATATGTACGGCTTCGACCTCGCCGCCGACGGGGTTTTCGGCGCAGTCACCGAAAACGCAGTAAAACGGCTGTGCGAAAACAACGGCAAGCCGACGGGCGCGGTCACCGCCGCCGTCTGGCGCGATCTGCTGCTGACGAACATTCCCGAAAAGCTTTCCATCGGCTCGCGCGACAATTTTGTGTGGTATATCCAGCACAAACTGCGCTCGAAACTCTACGACGCGCCCGTAAACGGCGTACTCGACGAGCAAACGCTGCGCGCATTTAACGAATACTTATGCGAATCTAACTTGAACGCACTTTATTGCGACGGCGCCGTGAGCGGCGACGCAATACGATCGCTCGCGCCTATCGGCGGCGGCAGACCAAGGCTGTTCTGATATTTTAAATATATGGAATACGGTCGATATGCCGCTTATCGTTCGTCAGTCTTTATCGGGCGACGCGTCGTTCCGCTTGTCGAATTTTTTATAACAAACGATAAAGAATATAAAATATACGACTGCGCTTACCGCAAGCACGGCATACGAGTACACGTTGTACACAAACGCGCATGCCACGCCGAATAAAAGATATCCGTAAGCGCCGATGTGCCAATATCTGTCCGCCATCGCAAAAAAGCGCGTCGCAAAAACCGACCGTTCGCCCGCTTCCGCCATGAACGATTCGGAGTTTATCAAGGACGGCAGGACCGCGAACACCATGGACAGCAAAAAGCATACGGAAAGCGTGATGAGCGAGTGGTTGCTTATGCTCGCCACGTTGCCGCTCGCTTCGAACTGCTTTATAATGCCGTAGATCATAACACCACCCATGCATATGGACAGCATTATGCAAAACAGCAACACGGACGGAAAATTATGTCTCATTTTGTATCGACTGCGCAACGCCGTAACGGTAAAGATTATCGCCATTGGAATGACGGATATCAGCATCAATACGAGGTTGTTGTACTTGCTGTTCGGCTTCGACTCCTCTGAGGCGAGCCTGTAAAATATGCTGACCTCGGACGGAAGCATGGGCAGAGTGAGAGCGACGGCAAATATGGTCAGCGCAGATATCCACAGCGCCGCCGTTACGAAAATCTTGTCGGAATCGTTGAGCCCGTTCTTTAATTTTACACTCATCGTCTTACCCTCCCGTTACAGGCGTTACGCCCGTCCGTCCGAAATTTTCAACCAGCTTACCGCATTTAGGTCGAGCGCCGCGGCAGGCATGCCTTCTTCTATCATGCCCTTTGCGCGCACGGCGACCATTGCGGCGTTATCCGTACACAGCGACAGCGGCGGCAGCAATACGGAAAACCCGTGCTTTTCGCCCTCAGCGGCGAGCTTTGCGCGCAAATACGAATTGGCGGACACTCCGCCTGCCGCGACGACAGTCTTTATGCCGGTGCGCACCGCCGCCGACACCGCGGCGTCAACAAGCATATCCACAGCCGCTTTTTGAAAGGACGCGCAAACGTTGGGAATATCGCACGCCTCGCCGCGCTCGTTGCGATTGTGCAGATAGTTGACAACGGCGGTCTTAAGTCCCGAATAGCTGAGCGCGTCGGCGCTTCTTTTGCGGCTGCCAGTAAACTCGATATTCGCCTCGCCCGTTCTCGCCGCCCTGTCTATCTCCGGTCCGCCGGGGTACGGCAGTCCGAGCGCGCGCGCCACCTTATCGAACGCCTCGCCTATCGCGTCGTCCGAAGTTGTGCAAAGCAACGTAAATTTATTCAGCCCGTCCACGCGCACCACGCCCGTGTGACCGCCGCTCGCCACTACGGCGAGAAAAGGCGGCTTAAGGTCGGGAGCGGAAAGATAGTTTGCGGCGATATGCGCTTCTATATGATTGACGGCGTACAGCGGCGCTCCAAGCGAGTACGCGAGCGACTTTGCCGCCGACACGCCGACGAGCAATGCGCCGACGAGCCCAGCGCCGTACGTCACCGCGACCGCGTCGATATCGCGCTTGTCGATACCTGCTTTACCGAGCGCCTCGTCTATGACGGGCAAGATCGCCGTCAAGTGATTGCGCGACGCGATCTCCGGCACTACGCCGCCGAACCTGCGATGTATGTCTATCTGCGACGATATAACGTTGGACAGCAATTCGTCGCCGCGCAGCACCGCCGCCGATGTTTCGTCGCAAGACGTTTCTATTCCCAAAACAGTCATCGGTCGTTTCATAACGCGCCTTGCCTACAGTCCGCTCTTTTTGAGATAGTCGATTATAAAATCGCCTATGTCGCCGTTCATCACCGACTGTATATCCGAGTTTTCGTAGCCGGTGCGGTGGTCCTTGACGAGCGTGTACGGCTGAAAGACATACGAGCGTATTTGGCTCCCCCACTCTATCTTTTTGAGCTCGCCCTTTATGCTCGCCGCCTTTTCCGCCGCCTCGCGCTCTTTGAGCTCGACGAGCTTGCTCTTGAGCATTATCATAGCCATTTCGCGGTTTTGCGTCTGACTGCGCTCATTCTGGCACGTGACGACCGTACCCGTCGGGAAGTGCGTTATGCGTATGGCGGAATCGGTCTTGTTTATGTGCTGACCGCCGGCGCCGCTGCTCCTGAACGTGTCCACGCGTATATCGTCCGGATTTATCGTGACGGACACGTCGTCCTTTATCTCCGGCATCACCTCGAGGCTCGCAAACGACGTGTGACGGCGCGCATTCGCGTCGAACGGCGAAATGCGCACGAGCCTGTGCACGCCCTTTTCCGCTTTGAGATATCCGTACGCGTTGACGCCGCGCGCGATGAACGTTATGCTCTTGATGCCGGCTTCGTCGCCGTCCAGCCTATCCAACACCTCGACGTCGTAACCGGTCTTTTCGCAATACATCTTATACATGCGAAAAAGCATGGAAACCCAGTCCTGCGCTTCCGTTCCGCCGGCGCCTGCGTGGAGCGTGAGTATCGCGTCCGATTTGTCGTATTCGCCCTTGAGAAGCGCCGCTATCTGCGCCTCGTCGGCGGCGGAGATAAGCGCTTCCGTTTCCGCTTCCAGCTCCGCGGCGAGCTCCGCGTCCGCCTCAACGGACAGAAGATCCGCCATCGCGTTTAAGTCTGCGACGGTTTGGAACAGCTTATCGAACTTTTTGAGCACGCCGTCGATGTACTTGGCTTCGCTGTTGACCGATTGCGCCGCCTTTTGGTCCTTGTACAGCGCGGGGTCGTTTTGACGCTCGGCAAGCTCCGCGCGCCGAGCCTTGAGTTTGTCGGGCGCGACGGCGGCGTACGCGTCGCCTATCATAGACGACGCTTGCTGTATTTTGTTTTTGCACTCATCGATATCCATTTAATATCTCTTTTCGCGGGCGGATATTTTTACATTAAACGAAACGTTATGTCGATCACTCGTCCTTACCGCAGCAGTTCTTGTACTTTTTGCCGCTACCGCACGGGCACGGATCGTTTCTGCCCACGCGCTCCGACTTGGGTTTTACGTCGGGCGTCTTTACCGTGCGCTCGGTGCCGTCGCCGCGCGACTCGATGAGCTCGGTTTCCTGCGGCTTGGGCTGTTGCGGCTGATACTCCACATTCGCGTGCATGAGCATGGAAACGACATCCTCGTGAATGTGCGTTATCATTTCGTCGAACATGTCGAAACCTTCCTGCTGATAGGCGATGACGGGGTCCTGCTGACCATACGCCTTTAAACCTATGCCGCTTCGCAACGCGTCCATATCGTCGATATGATCCATCCAGCGCTGATCGACTACGCGCAGCATGACGTACCGCTCTATATCCTCGAAGTTGACGTTGTGCTCCGTCGCCTCGTCTATCTTGCGTTGATACGTTTCGGTGACGGCGGTGTACAGCATATCCTTGAGCTCGTCGAGCGCGTAATTTTTGAGCTTGTCCTCGGTGAAGAACTCCTCCACGCCGGGGAGCAGTTTGCGCTCCACTTCCTTGTTGAGCTCCTCGCTGTCCCACTCGTCGTAATCGACCTTGGGATCGGTGTACTCGCCCACGACGGTGTCGCAGCGGTCGCGCATTATCTTGAGTATCTCCTCGCGCATGGGCATGCCCTTGAGCACCTTACTGCGCTCGGCGTAAATTATCTCGCGCTGTTTGTTCATTACGTTGTCGTATTCCAAAACGGATTTACGCACGGAGAAGTTGCGTCCCTCGATATTGCGCTGTGCGTTTTCTATCTGGCGCGAAAGTATCTTTGCGGAAAGCGGAGTGTCCTCGTCCACCTTGAACATCTCCATGACGTGCTTTAGCCTATCTCCCCACAGCCGAAGCACGTCGTCCTCCGCCGAAAGATAGAATATGGACGAACCCATATCGCCCTGACGTCCGGCACGGCCGCGGAGCTGGTTATCTATACGCCGCGACTCGTGGCGCTCCGTGCCTATTATGCGCAGTCCGCCGAAAGCCACGACCTTTTCCTTTTCCTCGGCGACCTCGCTCTTGAATTCTTCTATATATTGATTGTACAGCTCGCGCGCCTTTATGACTTCCTCTTTGTCGGACGGGAAAACGGACGCCGCCAAATCGATATCCGCCTCCTCGAAGCCGTCTTTTGCGAGCTTGGCTTTCGCCATAAACTCGGCGTTGCCGCCGAGTATGATATCCGTTCCGCGGCCTGCCATGTTGGTCGCGATCGTCACCTGATGCAACCTGCCTGCCTGCGCGACTATCGCCGCTTCCTTGGCGTGGTTCTTTGCGTTTAGGACGTTATGCGGTATCTTTTCGCGCCGAAGTATCTTGCTGAGCTCCTCGCTCTTTTCGACGTTTGTCGTACCGACGAGGACGGGCTGTCCGCGCTGATAGCACTCCTTAATATCCTCGACCACGGCGCGCATTTTTCCCGCGGCGGTGGTAAACAGCAGATCGTTTTCGTCCACGCGCTGGCTGGGCACGTTCGTGGGAATAGTGACGACGTCGAGCTTGTATATGGAGCGGAACTCGTTTTCTTCCGTCTTTGCCGTACCCGTCATGCCCGACAGCTTGTCGTACAGACGGAAGTAGTTTTGGAAAGTAATAGTTGCGAGCGTCCTGTTTTCGGACTGTATGCGCACGTTTTCCTTGGCTTCGATCGCCTGATGCAGACCGTCGTTGTACCGCCTGCCTATCATAAGTCTGCCAGTGAACTCGTCCACTATGACGACCTCGCCGTCGCTTATGATATAGTCCTGATCGCGGTGCATTATGAAGTTGGCTTTGAGCGCGTTATTTATATAATGATAGAGCTCGGTGTTGTCCACGTCGGCGAGGTTTTCCACCTCAAAATACGTTTCGGCGCGCTCTATGCCCTGTTCCGTGAGGTTTATCGCGCGCTTTTTCTCGTCGATCTCGTAGTCGTCGTCCTTGACGAGCCGGCGCGCGAAGCGGTTGGCGCGGCTGTACATCTCGCTGCTTTTTCCGCTGCGGCCCGAAATGATGAGCGGCGTGCGCGCCTCGTCGATGAGTATGGAGTCCACCTCGTCAATGATCGCAAAAGCGAGATCGCGCTGGACCATATCCACTTTGCGGCTGACCATGTTGTCGCGCAGATAGTCGAAGCCGAATTCGTTGTTTGTGCCGTACGTGATGTCGCAGTTGTACGCCTTGCGCTTAGCTTCGGGGTTCATGCCCGAAACGGCGACGCCTACGGTAAGTCCCAAAAATCTGTGTATCTTGCCCATCCACTCGGCGTCGCGTCGCGCAAGATAGTCGTTGACGGTGACTACGTGAACGCCGCGACCGGTAAGGGCGTTCAGATATGCCGGCAAAGTAGCGACGAGCGTTTTACCTTCGCCGGTGCGCATCTCCGCTATCCTGCCCTGGTGGAGAGCGATACCGCCCATGATCTGCACCTTGAAGTGCTGCATGTTGAGTATGCGCTTGCCTGCTTCGCGAACTACCGCAAACGCCTCGGGCAGCAGATCGTCGAGTGTTTCGAAGTTCTCCGCGTACCGCTTTTTGAACTGCTCGGTCATGCCGCGCAATTCCTCGTCCGTCATTTTGGCGAACCTGTCCTCGAGCGCGAGCACCTGCTCGGCTTTTGCCGACAGCTTTTTGACGTTGCGGCGATTGTCGCTTCCGGTGATGAATGATATAAGACCCATTTTTACCTTCCGATATGCAAGCTATAGCTTGCGGATTGATTTTACATTTTTTACGCGCCGTCGCATATGCGCATATGTCTATATGTCTTCGGCGACGGTGCAATCGTATCTGCCCAAAAATCCGAACGCCGAACAGCTCTTTGCGACGTCCGCCATGAGCGCGTCCAGCTCGCTCTGCGGCCTATCGAAGTCAAAATCGACGAAAAACCTGTATTCCCCATCGCCCGACCGATGCGGACGGGACAGTATGCGCGTAAGGTTGACCGCGCGCCGATATATCACGTCGAGGACGTTCAATAGCGCGCCGGGCTCGTTTTTAAGGTCGAAACACACCGACACCTTGCCGCCTGCTGTACTGCGCTCTTCCGAAAGGAGCGCGAACCGCGTGGCGTTGAGCGCGCTGTCCTGTATGCCCTTTGCGATAACAGTCTGCCCGTCGCGCGGCTTCAGCGCTATGGCTGCCGTTTCGCGGTCGGCGCGCAATAGCGCCGCAGACGTTGAAGAAACCGCTTCCACCGTGACGGGAAGTCCGCCGAGGAACTTGCGGCACTGACCTATCGCCTGCGGATGCGACACCACGCGCTTTATGCCGTCCAAAGTCGCGCCCGACGCCGCGATAAGGCTGTGGCGCACGGGCAACACTATCTGCCTCGCGATAAAGAGCCGACAGTCGAACAGCTCGTCGTACACCTCGTTGACCGCGCCCTCCACATTGTTTTCCACGGGCAGGACGGCGTATTCGCACTCGCCGCCCGTCACAGCGTCGAATACCTTGCGCATCGACCCGTAACCGACAAGCTCGTCAGCGAGGCGGCTTGCGGCGGCGTGGCTGTACGAATTTTCGTCGCCGAGATATGCAGTTTTGCCGTTGACCTTATACACCGCTTTTCATTCTATCACAAAGGCGACAGAAAAGCAAGGAATTATCCGCAAATAACTCGTCTTTATATTTTTTAATTGCGCTATATTTCGCCCGTCGTCGCGTATCCTACATGGCGGCATACGGAACTGCGGCGCATATATTTTTCATCATCGAAGTATACTACACTCATGAAAACACGCAAATGCGATAACTGCAAAAAAGAATTCCCTGTCGATGAGATAATGCACTGCTACACATGCGGCAACTGCTACTGCGCGCGTTGCGCGAAAAGATTGGGCATATGCGAATGTTCGGGCGATCTGACGTTCTTCGATTGATACGCAGAGCTACAAGTGCACGCTCTAACCGACGCGCTTAAACGGCAAAAGAAAAGACGGGAAGACCTATTATCTACCCGTCTTTATATTTTGCATTACAGGATATTACTTCGTTCCGAAAAGTCTGTCGCCGGCGTCGCCGAGTCCCGGGACGATGTAGCCGTTCTCGTTGAGCCGCTCGTCCATTACCGCCACGAAGATCTTAATATCGGGGTGGGCTTTGGCAAGCCGCTCGACGCCTTCGGGCGCGGCGATTATGGACATTTGGCGGATATCCTTGCAGCCTCTGCTCTTAAGTAGCTCTATAGCGGCGCAAGCGCTTCCGCCCGTCGCCAGCATGGGGTCGAGCACTATTACGCGCTTTTTCTCTATGCCGTCGGGGAGTTTGCAGTAATACTCCTTGGGCTGCAATGTCTGCTCGTCGCGATACATGCCTATATGCCCTACCTTTGCGGTCGGGATAAGCGTGTGCACGCCCGACACCATTCCGAGCCCTGCGCGGAGAATTGGCACGACGGCGATCGAGTTTTCCGCGACTACCTGCTGTTTACATATGGCGAGCGGCGTCGTGACGGTTATCTCCTGCGTCGGCGCGTCCTTGAACGCCTCGTATGTCAACAGCGTGGTTATTTCTTCCACCAGCTCGCGGAAGTCCTTTGTGTGCGTGTCCACCGACCGCAGTATCGCTATCTTGTGATTTATAAGCGGATGGTCGAGCACGGTGACGTTTTTGAGCTCTTTTACGTCCATTACTTCACCTCCGCGTCTTCGACTTTTTCCGCTTTATCTTCGTCGGGTTCGACGGGCGCGGCGTCCGCGTCGCTCGCGGCAGCCGCTTCTTCGTCGGCTTTTGCGTTCTCGGCTTCCGCCGCGGCGTTTGCTTCGACCTCGCCGCCGTTATCGGTCGCGGTCGCCGAAGCTTCGACGTCCTTGCGCCTGACGTTTACGAGCAGGTTGACAAGTATGCCGAGAATGAGCGCGCATGCGACTTCCGTAAGCTTGACGGGCGTGTTGCCGCCGCCTATGCTGAGCGCCATGCCGCCGACACCCGCAATGAGTATTACGCACACGGTGAACAGGTTGCGGTTGTCGTTGAGATCGACCTTTTGGATCATCTTAAGACCGGAAACCGCGATAAAGCCGTAAAGCGCGATGCACACGCCGCCCATTACGCAGTTGGGTATGCTCGCAAGGAAGAGAGTGAACGGCGCAAGGAACGCGCTGAGTATCGCCATGCACGCCGTTACGAAGATCGTGATGACCGACGCGTTGCGCGAGATCGCGACGCACCCTACCGATTCGCCGTAGGTGGTGTTAGGGCAGCCGCCGAAGAACGCACCCGCTATCGAGCCGACGCCGTCGCCAAGGAGCGTGCGGTGCAGTCCGGGGTCTTTGAGCAGATCGTGCTCGATTATGGACGAAATATTTTTGTGGTCGGCAAGGTGCTCTGCGAACACGACGAGCGCCACCGGTATGTACGCGACCGCTACCGTGCCTATGTACGCGCCGATCTGACCTGCCGAGTATGCGGTGAACACTTTTGTCGTTTCATCGACCACGCCGTAGCCGCCGCCGTGCGCGTTGAACGCCGTAAGAAACGCAAAATCGGGATACCACGCCGAGCCCTGTCCGAGCGTTTTAAAGGTTTCGAAGTTGATTATGCGCATCGCTTCCGCGCCGTTTATGTAGCTGAAGCCCGTAAAGATAGCCGCGACCGCATAGCCTGCCAAAATGCCGATGATGAACGGGATCATCTTCATCATCTTTTTGCCGTACACCGAGCACACGATCGTTACGCCCAAGGTGACAAGTCCACAAATGAGGCACAGCCACGCCGTGGTGTCCATCACGTAGCCGTTGCCGAGGTTGGAAGCATAGCCGTAATATCCGCTGCTCACCAAGTCCTTGATCGCATTGCCGGCGAGCGACAGTCCTATTATCGCCACGGTGGGCCCTATGACGACCGCGGGCATTACTTTGTCTATCCATTTAACTCCGGCAAACTTGACGACGACGGATATTATGACGTACACAAGTCCGGCAAACACCGCGCCGATCAAAAGACCGAGATAGCCGAGCGACATCGACACGCCGCCCGCAAAAGCCGCGGACATCGAGCCGATAAACGCGAACGAGCTTCCCAAAAACACCGGGCTTTTGAACTTGGTAAAAAGCAGATACACTATCGTGCCCACGCCCGCGCCGAACAGCGCCGCGGACTGCGACATACCGTTGCCCACTATCGTAGGCACGGCTATCGTTGCCGCGAGAATGGCGAGTAGCTGCTGTAGTGCGAACAGCAACAACCGACCGGTCTTAGGTCTGTCTTTTACGCCGTAGATCATTTGCATAACACTTTTCTCCTTTTCCTTTTTCCTATGTTTTTCCGAGAGCGCCTTTCCGCATTCGTTGATAAAAAAAAAGCCTACCGTGCCGTGCTTCATTGCACAAGACGGTAGGCTCCTAATATCCAATATGACGGTTCTGTTTGCTCATCTTTTTGATTATAACAGACGCGCGCGGCGTTGTCAATAAGATTACGCCAAAAAAACTTAAATTTTATGCGTTTTCCCGAAACCGCTATTTCAGTTTTATGGAACTGAGTATCTTGGTCAATATGGACACTACGAAGTAGCTCGCGAGTACGACCGTTGCCGCAAAACACCCTTGCGTGAGGTTGAGCGGCGCCAAGCCTATATCGGGAATGATGTACATGAACAGCGCCGTCAAAGCTATCGTGCCGAGCATGAGCACCGTGCGGAAGATATTAAACGGTTCGCACTGCTTAAAGAGCACCATCAAACCGATGCATGTTATCGCATACACCATAAGGCATGTGACCGTTTCGCTTTCCATGGGTTCTATGGTATTAAGCGTGTACATCGCCATTACGCCGAGAACGAGCGCGACGCCGCCCGGCACCGCTCTGGCGATGACGTTCGACAAAAATCTTCCGCGAATAATATTCTTATTGCCCTGAAGCGCAAGGAAGAACGACGGCACGCCGATGACGCATATCTCGAGCGTCAGCGTGTTGTTTGTCGCGAGCGGATACGGCTTTTGCATGACGAGGAAGATTATGGAAAGCACTATGGACATAAACGTCTTCATCAGGAACATGGCGGATGACGCCTGCACGTTGTTGACTACTCGCCTGCCTTCCATGACCACGTCGGGCATGGACGTAAAGTCGTTGTCCAAAAGCACCAAGTGGCTGACGTTTCTCGCCGCTTCCGCGCCGGACGCCATCGACACCGAGCAGTCCGATTCGCGCATGGCGAGTATATCGTTCACGCCGTCGCCCGTCATCGCGACCGTGTGGTTTTTGGCTTTAATGGCGCACACGAGCAGACGCTTTTGGTCGGGCGTGACTCTGCCGAAAACGGTGTACTTGTTTGCGGCTTCGATGACCTCTTGATCGGAAAATCCCTCCAGCGACACGTACAGTTCGGCGTTGTCCACGCCGACGCGGCGCGCGACCTCGGACACCGTTACGGGGTTGTCGCCCGAAATGACCTTTACGGCGACGTCGTTTTCCTTAAACCATTTTATCGTTTCTATCGCGTCCTCGCGGATATGGTCCTCGATTATCAATAAGCACACAGGTCTTCTGACCGCAGGGAGCTTTTCGCCCACTATTCCCGCGGGCGAATGTGCGAGCACGAGCACACGGAAGCCGTGCGAGGCGTTTTCGTCGATGAGCCGCTCTATACGAACGCCCATATCTTTCAAGACAAACTCTGGCGCGCCGAGCATGAATGTGCCTTCGTCCTCGAACGTGACCGCGGACAGCTTGCGCTGCGACGAAAAAGGCAGCACCGCCGTCGGCTTTAGCGCATTGCTGTAGCCGAACTTGTCCGCGAGCGCGAGCGCCGTCTGGTTGTTGTCGCCCGTAGCCGTCAAGATCGAGCCTATTATATCGTTAAGCGAATTGTTGCTCTCGAAGCCCTTTATCTCTATCACGTTGCTGACCTGCATCGACCCGTCCGTTATTGTGCCCGTCTTATCCAAGCACAGCACGTCAACGCGCGCGAGCATTTCTATACAGTACAGGTCCTGAACGAGCGTCTGCTTTTTGGCGAGCCGCAACACCGACGCGGCGAGCGCAAGCGAAGTGAGCAGCAGCATGCCCGACGGGATCATTCCTATGACCGAACCTGCCGCCTGCGTTATAATATAGTTCCAATCCGCCATGGTCGATCGCGCGCCTATGCCCACGCGATCGCGGTATATCGTCCAAACCGTAAGCGCGCCGAGCACGATTATAAACGGCGAGAGCACCTTTATCACGAGCTTTATGGAGTTCATAAGCTCGCTCTTGGGCTTTTTGTACTTTTTGGCGTACGAAGTAAGCGTTTCCACATAGTTAGCCGCGCCGACTTTTTCCACGCGCGCAACCACCGAGCCGCTGCATATAAACGAGCCGCTGTACAGCATGTCGCCCGGCTTTTTCTTTACGGGCTCGCTCTCGCCCGTGAGCATTGCTTCGTTTACTTCACATTCGCCCTTTACGACAATGGAGTCTGCGCAGATCTGCTTGCCGAGCTCCAAGCATATGATGTCGTCGAGCACTACGTCGGACGTGGGTATAACTACCCTCTCGCCGTCGCGTATGACTATCGCCGACGGCGCCGAAACGAGCGACAGCTTGTCTATCTTCATTTTGGAGCGTATCTCTTGCAGTATGCCGATAAAGATGTTCGCCAAAATGATGACCATAAAAAACAGTTGCGTAAACTTTGCGCCGACTACTATGAGCGCCGCCGCCACGATAAACGTCAGTATATTGAAGAATGTGAAAATATTGCCGAGAAAGATGGACAGATAGCTCTTTCCGCTCTGCTTTTTTACGTAGTTGTCGTAACCCTGTTCGACGCGCGCCGCGACGACATCGGAAGAAAGACCGATATCGGGGTTCGGGTCGTAGCGCTCCGCGAGCGTCAGATCGACGGTCTTTCGCGGACGCTTGCGCGTAGCGCCGTGCCGCGCGGACATCTGCTCCTTGCTGAGCATGGTGTCGTCTATAGTCATCGACTTGTGATAGTAGCCGACTATAGGTTCTTCGGTGACGTCGTCGTCCTGATCGAACACCGACCCGTCTATGACCGACGGATCTATCGCGCCCGGATACGACACGCTTACGCCGTTTTCTATCTCGCTGTCCTTGGTGACAATGCGCGTCGTCTTTTTGGGCGATCTGGTTTTTTTGACAGACTGCGCCGTGACTGCGTCGTCGTCCGCCGCCGCCTGCTCCGCCGTCACGGAAGTGCGCGGCGAAGTCGTTTTGACCGTAGTCTTTTTACTCTTTTCCTGCATACAACAAGTATAGCATATTTTTGTGTTTTGTCAAAGGTTTTAACGGCTGTTATACGTCTTTAAAATTTTTTAACGCCGCGCCGAGCGCCGCGCGGATGACGAACTCAGCGACGACCGTAACTACGACTGCCGCAAACACGAACGCTATTAGCATAGCCGTTTCAAAGTATATCTTGGATAAGTTCATGAGCTGTCCGAGGCTGTCCGCCGTCTGCATGAGTATTTCCGCGGCTATTACCGCTTTTACGCCGAACGAAAACCCCGTGGACAGCGTTTCCGGCAGTCCTGCGGCGGCATGCGGCAGCCACAGCACAAAGAACGTCCGCACTCTGCCTGCGCCGCACAGCCGACATATCTCTTTCAGCTCCGTCGGCACGGCGGCGTTGCGCGCTTTGACGTTTGCGTACAGATAAGGCGTTACGGCGAGCACGCATATCACCACCGGCGCGGCGTACCCTCCCACCCATATGGCGAGTATCAAGGTTACAGCCATCGTCGGCAGGGCGCGCAGTGCGGAAATTATCGGCTCCGTTACTTTAGCGCAAGCCGCGAAAACGGTATTTAAAAAATACAGCAAAAATGCGAGCGCCGCCGACAGCGCAAAGCCTATCGCGCCGCGCAAAAGCGTGTACCCCAAACTCGCCCAAAACGCACGACTTTTAAAGATATCGCCGAGCGCCGAAAAAACGGTCGGAACGGACGGCATTATCAATTCCGTGCCAATCACGGCGGCGGCTATCGACCATATCGCAATGACGATGCCGACCGCTACAGCCGCAAAAGCTATATTTTGAAAGATCTTTTTTATTCGACCGTTCATTTACTATAGTAAAATCCGTCGTCGGGCGCAGCCGATATGACGGACGTTCCGAGCCCTGTTTGCATCGACACGAGCTTGCCGAAATAGGTTTCGCACGTCGCGCGCGCCGTCGCCGCGTCCACCGCTTTAATATTGCATCTTCCGATTATCTCCGCCGAAAGCGCGGCAAGCGTGGACTGCGAGCCGGACACGAAGTTGTCCTTAACGGCTTGCACAGCTTCTTCGGGGTTGTTTTCCGCCCACTCCTCGGTTTCCGTCTTTTTGAGCCGTGCGATAAACGCGTCCACATAGTCAGGATCGTTTTCAACAAGTTCCGTAGTAGCGACAAGACACGCCTGCGGATATTCGCCGCCGAAAAGCTCCGTCCACTGTTGCTGTGCGTCCATCACGACGTGCAAGCCGAGATTGCTTACCGCCGTGGAAACAGCAGGCTCCGGCATGAACGCATAATCGATCTTGCCCGTCTTTAACAGTTGCGGCAGCGCCTCGTTGTCCGCGGGATAGCGTATAGCCGCCTTCCCCGTCACAGCGGTCTCGGACACGGCAAATTCCACGCCGCACTCGTCGAGCATCATGCGCAACGTAAGGTCGGGCACTTGACCCTGACCGATCGACCCGACGCGCTTTCCGGCAAGGCTTTCGAGCGTCGCCTGCTCCTCGGTCTTTCCGACGAGATACATGTTCCCGTGCGTGTTCACGGTCAGCATCTTTATGCCGACGCCGTCGTTATACAGCTTTGCCGCGGCGTTTATGGGCATGATCGCCATATCGGCTTTGCCGGACGCGACGTATCCGCCTATCGTGCTCGCCGTCACCACCGTAAAATCGGTATCGGCGTAGCCATCGTGCATCATGGCGGCAAGGGCGATAGCCGGCGCGCCGTCGGGCATGTACACATGCACATTCTCCTCGCCTTTTTTTCTGCACGCGCCGAGCGGCAGAGCGAAAGTCACAGTTGCAAGAGCCGCAACGCATGCGGCGATTTTTTTACCTTTCATGATATATCTCCTTTAGCCTATTTTTTCAAACAGCGCCTTTGCGTTTACGTCCTTTATCGCGCCGAGCTTGCCTGTAAGCGCATTTACGGCGTCTACGGGCGCGTCGAGCACTATACTTATAGCGTTGACGCCGCGATCGCGCACGGGCAGTCCCATGCGTCCGAGTATGTGCGAGCCGAAGTCGTGCAGTACGGCGTTTACGGCGGCGACGGCGTTGCCGTCCGATATTATTATGCCGAGAAGCGCTATTCTTTTTTCGGTTGCGGTCATAAAAAAACACCTCCGTTCCGAACGGGCGAGGTGCGGCAAAAACGCCGTAAGGCGTTTAAATGATATATCGCATCTTTACCGTCAGTACCCTTTCGGTTTAGAATACATACAGTATACCGTTCCGCCGCCGACTTGTCAAGTGATTTAAGCGTCCGCAAAAAAGGTTGCCATATCGCCCGAATTGTGATAAACTGTTTAAAAGGAGCATTTATGGCGCAGTTTGAAAAGTTCGCAACGGAAGTAATGCCGAAAATAAAAAAGCTGAGCGTACTCGCCGGAGAAAGCACGCTTATAGACGACACGTTCTACGAAATGTACGACGTCAAGCGCGGCTTGCGCGACATAAACGGCAAAGGCGTGCTGGCAGGGCTTACCGACATATCCGATATCGTCGCATTCGAGGAAAATCCCGACGGCACGTTTAAGCACGACGCCGACGGCAAGCGCATACCCGCGCGAGGCAGGCTGCGTTATCGCGGCATCGAGATAGAAGATATCGTGCACGGCTTTTCTTCGGAAAAGCGCTTCGGGTTCGAGGAAGTGGCGTACCTGCTGCTTTTCGGCACGTTGCCGAGCCGCAAAGAACTTACAGACTTCAACGAAATACTGAGCGGGTTCCGCGTACTGCCCGTTTCCTTTGTGCGCGACGTGATAATGAAAGCGCCGTCGCAGGACATGATGAACGGGCTCGCGCGCAGTGTGCTGTACCTGTACTCGTACGACACCAATCCCGACGACATTTCCCTGCCCAACGTACTGCGTCAGTGCTTACAGCTTATCGCGCAGTTCCCAATGCTGAGCGTCTACTCGTATCAGGTGCACGAATACTACCACCGCCTGAACAGCCTTATAATACATAAGCCGGCGCGCGAGCTGTCCACCGCGGAAAACATACTGATGATGATGCGCGACAACGGCAAGTTCACCGAAACGGAAGCGCGTGTGCTCGACCTTATGCTCGTCCTGCACGCCGAGCACGGCGGCGGCAACAACTCCACGTTCGCAACGCACGTGCTCAGTTCCTCGGGAACGGATACATACTCTGTCATCGCGGCGTCGCTCGGCTCGCTCAAAGGACCGCGGCACGGCGGCGCGAACATCAAAGTGACTAAAATGATGGAGGACATGAAGCTCCACATCAAGGACAGAACGGACGGCTCCATACGCAAGTATCTGTCGGCGCTTCTCGATAAAGACGCATTCGATAAGCAGGGCCTCATATACGGCATGGGTCACGCCGTGTACACAGTGTCCGATCCTCGCGCGTCCGTCGTGCGCGAGTTCGTAAAAAAGCTCGCCGCCGAAAAAAACATGACGGACGAGTTCGAACTGTACGCGCGCGTGGAAAAGCTCGCGCCCGAGATAATCGCGGAAAAACGCTCCATATATAAAGGCGTCAGCGCCAACATCGATTTCTATTCCGGACTCGTGTACACAATGCTCGGCATACCGCCGGAAATGTTCACACCCGCGTTCGCGACCGCGCGCATCGTCGGCTGGAGCGCGCACAGAATAGAAGAACTCGTCAACAAGGGCAAAATTATACGCCCGAACTACAAATGCGTTTCGCAGCGCTCGAAATACATTCCGCTCGCGAAAAGATAGACCGATACGAAACACCCGTTCAACCCCCCCCGCCTATTCGCGCCCGACATATCGTTTTGTCGGGCGCGGCTTTTTTGCGCAATTTTTAAACCCGAAAAAGCAAAAAAGCTCCGATACCCGAAGTTCACGGCGCAACAGAGCGACATGACACTTGCGGATATCGGAGCCGATGGCAATTTTATCGGATATCGTCTTACATGGCTGGTCCGGTCGTGGACGGCGTATACACGCGCGCGCCGAGTTCCTGATTGAGCGCGTACAAACCCTTTGCTTCCCCGCCGAAAAGCTTCATTTTGCGAAGCAGGTCTTCGGCGTTCTTTTCTTCTTCACCCTGCTCTTTTATAAACCAATCGAGGAATTGCATCGTCTTATAATCCTTCTGCTCGATCGCGGCGTTATAAACGGCGTTGATGAGCGAAGTGACGTACTGTTCATGCTCGTATCCCGCTTCGAGCGGCGCAGTGTGGTTGCCGAGTTTTTTATCGGGCTTTGCAATGGCGTCGCACGTTACGCGAACGCCGTTGTCGATGAGATATCTGCGCATCATCATTGCGTGGTCGCGTTCTTCTTGCGCCTGTATTTCGTACCAATGCGCAAAACCGTCCAGACCTTCTTCCGCGTAGTAGTTGGCAAAGTCGAGATAAAGATATCCCGAATACAGTTCCTTGTTCACCTGCTCGTTCAACAGGTCGGCTATCTTCTTGTTTAACATGATATCCTCCGCATGTTTTTGAAATCGAATATATTATATATCCGTCGCACGATAAAATCAACGGTTTGAACGTATGAAGCGCAGATTTTTTGCGCATAATAAATATCCACGCGCATAGCGCGTGGTATTTCAGTTTCGGGCGAAGCCCTAAT
>JAMPDA010000016.1 GCA_023665905.1 Roseburia sp. | reverse complement strand
AACTCTCTTCTTTGTCTACTTTTACTATACACCTTTCACCTTTTCACTTTTCCTTTTTACATTTTCACTTGAATTGTCATCTCGACCAAGCATTGCGAAGCAATGCGCGCGGAGAGATCCAGGCGATCCGCCGCAGTGTGAAGCGGTCAAACAAACGTCTTGTCACCTCGAGCGCATTCGAGAGGTCTAGGCGAACCGCCGCAGAATGGTAAAGCTGTTCCTTTGGCAATGCGGCGCTTACGCGCCTGGATTTCTCCGCTCCGCTCGCTATCGCTCGCTCCGGTCGAAATGACATCGGGTGGAAAAGACTTCCGTCGCATAGGTCGAAATGACAAGGAGTTGGTTGGGCTTTGCTACAGTGTTGTGCAGTCAAACCACCGCACCTTTTCACTTTTCCTTTTTACATCTTCACTCGCGACGCGGGTGTCGCAAACGATTGACAAAAGGCGCGGCGTAATATACAATACGGTTATGCCGTTTTTGCAATTCGACAATGTGGATTATTCCTATCCGAGCGGAGAGGAAGATTTTATACAGGCGCTGTCCGGCGTGAGTTTTTCCGTCGAGCGCGGCGAGTTTGTGGCGCTCGTCGGGTGTAACGGTTCGGGCAAGTCCACGCTTGCGCGGCTTTGCAACGGCTTGTTGCTGCCCGACGTCGGCAATGTCACCGTGGACGGCGTTTCCACGGCGGATAAGAACAAGCTTTTCGATATACGCAAAAAGATAGGCGTGGTGTTTCAAAACCCCGACAACCAGATGGTCACGACCATAGTCGAGGACGACGTCGCTTTCGGACCGGAAAACCTCGGGCTTCCGCCTGCGGAGATCAGAGCGCGCGTAGACGCCGCGCTTTCCGCCGTCGGCATGAGCGAGTACGCCAAGAGCGGACCTATGCGACTTTCGGGCGGGCAGAAACAGCGCGTGGCCATAGCCGGTGTTCTCGCGATCAAGCCGGAGCTCATGATACTCGACGAGGCGACGGGCATGCTCGATCCCGACGGCAGGAGCGAGGTCATGGACGTCGTTACGAGGCTCAATCGCGAGGAGAACATGGCGGTCGTCATGATAACGCATTTCATGGAGGAAGCCGCGGCGGCGGACAGGATAATAATACTCGATAAAGGCAGGATAGTCGCAGACGGCGGACGGGAACTTTTCCGCACGCCCGAAGTGTTCACAAACGCAGGGCTCGACTTGCCGCTCGCGGTGCGCGTGGCGCAACGGCTCAAAGCCGCAGGGCTCGATGTGGGCGTGCCCGTCACGACGGACGAGCTCGCGGACGCGGCGGCGGAAGCTATAAACAAGCGGACGGCACCCGCAAAGGGGGAGCGCGAATGATATCCGTCAAGAAGCTTTCTTACGTATACGGCGCAAAAACTCCGTTCAGGGCGCAGGCGCTTTTCGACGTCGATTTAGAAATAGCCGACGGCGACTTTTTCGGGATAATAGGCAACACGGGCGCAGGCAAGTCCACGCTCGTCAGCCATTTCAACGCGCTCACGCGCGTACAAAAAAACAGCGGCGCCGTTATAGTGGACGACATCGATCTGTCGGCAAAAAAGGTCGATCTCAAAAAACTGCGCGCAAAGGTGGGCATGGTTTTTCAGTATCCGGAGCATCAGCTTTTTGACGACACCGTGGAAAAGGACGTGCGGTTCGGTCCGAAAAACCTCGGGCTTTCGGCGGACGAACAGGCGGCGCGCGCAAAAGAGGCTATTGAGCTTGTCGGGCTCGATTACACCGAGATAGCGCAACGCTCGCCCTTCGAGCTGTCGGGCGGACAAAAGCGCCGAGTGGCGCTCGCAGGCGTATTGGCTATGCGGCCGCAGATATTGGTGCTGGACGAGCCGACGGCAGGGCTCGACCCCGTGGGCAAGCGCGACATCATGGAGCTCGTTCTGCGCGCAAAAGAACAGTGCCCGACCGTCGTCATGATATCGCACAATATGGACGAGATATCGGAATACTGCAACAAAATAGCCGTTTTGAACCGCGGCAGAGTGGTGGGAGTATTCACTCCGCGCGAGCTGTTCGGTTCGGAAGAACTGCTGAAACAGGCGGCGGTAAGGCTGCCGCTCGTCACCGAAGTCGCGGTCAAGCTCAAGGCGCGCGGCGTCGATATAGACCCGTCCGTGCTCACCGAAAACGAACTCGTGGACGCTATATTAAAGGCAGGCGGCTATGCGTGATATAACCATAGGACAGTACTATCCGGCAAACTCGATAGTACACCGCGCCGATCCGCGGTTCAAGCTCGTGATACTCTTACTGTATCTCGTGATGGTGTTTTTCTGCTCGAGCTTTTTCTCGTTCGGGTTTTTGACGGTGTTCGTGCTTTTGACGATATTTCTTTCGCGCGTGCCGTTTTTAAAGGTGCTCAAAGGTCTTAAAATGATAATCGTCGTTGTTTTGATTACGACGGTACTGACTATGATATTTTATCGCGACGCGGACAGCGCGCCGCTTGCCGAGTGGGGGATATTCCGCATATATCTCAGCGGTATCTACGCGTCCGTAAAGCTCGCTTGGCGGCTGTTGCTGCTCGTAATGATGCCCACCGTGTTGACGCTCACGTCCACGCCGACGGAGCTGTGCGACGGGCTGGAGAGCCTGCTTTCGCCGCTCAAAAAACTGCATTTGCCGGTGCACGAGCTCGCGCTCATAATGAGCATTGCGCTGCGCCTTATCCCCACGCTCATCGAGGAAACGGACAAGATAATGAACGCGCAGAAGGCGCGCGGCGCGGCGTTTGAATCGCGCAATCCGTTCAAGAAAATTAAGGCGATGCTGCCCGTCTTGATACCGCTTTTCGTGTCGAGTTTTCGGCGCGCCGACGAGCTTGCCGACGCGATGGACAGCAGGTGCTATCGCGGCGCAAAGGGCAGGACGCGCATGAATGTGATGCACTTCCGCGCGTCGGACGTCGTCGCACTGCTTTTGTGGTGCTGTATATTCGTGTGCGTACTGTTTTTGAAATACAATTTCTGCGGCTGGGAGTTTATCTCGCTGCTGTCGCTGTGACCTGCGGCAAGAACGGTGATGCGCGATGAGATATAAATTGACACTCGGATACGACGGCACGGGCTTTTGCGGCTGGCAGAGCCAGCCGAACGGCGAAAGCGTGCAGGACGCGCTCGAGCGCGCCGCGTTTAAACTTTTGGGCGAACGCGTGCGCATGGTCGGGTCGGGCAGAACGGACGCCGGAGTGCACGCGCTTCGTCAGGTCGCGCACTTCGACTGCGTAAAAGCGCTCCCGCCAGAGCGGATAACGGGCGGGCTCAACGCGTATCTTCCGAGCGCGGTGCGAGTGTCGGACGCCGCTGTCGTTCCGAACGACTTCGACGCGCGCAAGGACGTCAAGAAGAAAACTTACATGTATCTGATGTATCGCGGCGCGCGCCAGCCGGTGCTTGAAAACCGCGCCTGGCATATCGGTGACGATATCGACGTCGGCGCAATGTCGGACGCCGTTTCGCCGATCGTGGGCACACACGACTTTGCCACATTCATGGCGTCGGGGAGCGGCGCAAAGACGTCGGTGCGCACCGTTTTCGACGCGCGGTTTACACGCGACGGGGATTTTATAAAGTTCTTCATAACCGCCGACGGGTTTTTGTACAACATGGTGCGCATAATCGTCGCGCAGGCGGAAAAGTGCGGTAAGGGCGCGCACGTCGATTTCGACGCGCTGTTACGAGCGAAAAGCCGCGACGCCGCCAAAGAGATAGCGCCGCCGTACGGGCTGTATCTTTACGATGTCGAGTACGCCGGCGAGCGCGCGCAGGCGGAAGCGGAAACGAAGTGAACGAATACTTTTTCGAGCAAATGCGCGAGCTGTTGGGCGAGCGCTACGACGAGTTCAAACGGGCGTACGACGGCAAGCCGCGGTTTAAGGCGCTTCGCGTCAATACGCTCAAAATAAGCGCCGAGCGGTTTTCGGATATCTTCCGCGGCGAGCTCAAAGCCAATCCGCTGTGCTCCGCGTCGTTTTATTGCGACGTAAAGCCGTCGCTCGATCCGCTCTATCATGCCGGCCTGTATTACATGCAGGAGCCGTCGGCTTCCGCGGCGGTAGCGGCGTTTGCGCCGTATATAGGCGAGCGCGTGCTCGATCTTTGCGCCGCGCCCGGCGGAAAGGCTACGCAGGCGGCGGCGTCCATGAACGGCGGCGTCATATTTTGCAACGATCCGGAGTATAAGCGCGTGCGTGCGCTCGCGGAAAATATCGAGCGTCTGGGCGTGCGTAACGCCGTCGTCACGTGCAATACTGCGGCGGATTATCGCGCGGCAGGCTTCGACGGCTATTTCGATACGCTCATAGTGGACGCACCGTGCAGCGGCGGCGGAATGATGCGATACGAGAACGTAGTTTACGACCGCGATACCGTTTCGGGCTGTGCCGCGCGGCAACGCGCAATATTGAAGGACGCGGTGCGTCTGCTTTGCGGCGGCGGATACATGCTGTACAGCACGTGCACTTTTTCGTGCGAGGAGAACGAGGACAACATAGGCTATTTGCGCACGCTCGGTCTTACGCCCGTCGAAACGCCGCTCTTGCCATGCGTCGAGCGCGGCGTGGGTGAGAACTGCGCGCGCAGGATATATCTGCATAACTTCGACGGCGAAGGACATTTCTACTGCGTGCTGAAAAAGCCGGACGGGGAAGTCGCGCGCAAGCCGCTATTGCGTTCCAAGCGCAAAACCGTCAAGATAGGCGGCATGAGCGTGGACGCTATCGAGATCGACGGCAGAACGGTCCTGCCCATTGCCGCGCCCGAACTGTTCGGGCTCAACGCCGTGCGCATAGGCGCGCCCGTTTCGGGCGATCGCGGCGCGCCGACGCAGGCGCTGTTGCATGCGCTCGATCTAAGCGAGCTCAGCCGTTTGGGCGCGGTCGAACTGAGCGCGGATGACGCGCGCAGATACATCGGCGGCGAACAGCTCGATATCCGTGCGCCGCGCGACACCGTTGTCGCGACATACAAGGGCTTCGCGCTCGGCGGCGTTCGTTCCGCGCCGACGGGCGACGGCGCGAGCGCGCTTAAAAATCTTTATCCCAAAAATCTGCGCGTCCGCTAACGCGCGCGAATTAAATGCAATAATTTTTGCGAGGTCAATATGGAAACAAGATCGAACGTAATAACCGTGACCGAAACGGCGAGCGAAAAAATAACCGCCGATACGGTGCGCCTCAATGTGGCTGCTGTCGGCGAA
This sequence comes from Roseburia sp., assembly GCA_023665905.1. Taxonomy (GTDB): domain Bacteria; phylum Bacillota; class Clostridia; order Christensenellales; family Pumilibacteraceae; genus Anaerocaecibacter. The sequence goes on along the minus strand of JAMPDA010000016.1, from coordinate 38,684 downwards.
AGCAAGAAGTACGCGGAAGCGGCGTCAAATGCCGACGAAGCGGCGGGAAGCGTCGTGTCGGCGCTCGGCGCGGTCGGCGTGCAACTGCGCGCGCTCGGCACAAGCGTTTCTGCGGTGCACACGCAAGACGGCAAGATAAGCGGATATCGCGCCGTGCGCAGTATGTCCGCGGAATTTGCGTATGACGGCGGCAAGCTCGCGGCAGTGTACGCCGCGCTCGAAAACGGCAAGTGCGAGTGGCGCGTCAGCTTTGCGCTGAAAGACGAAAGCGCGGCGGAAGCGCTCATAGCGCGCGCGGTGCAGTCGGCGCACAGAGCCGCACAGACTATAGCGCGCGCCGCAGGCGTACGTTTGGGCGAGCTCGCAAGGGCGGAGTTTTCCGCCGGCGATACGGCGAGCCCTGTGATGTTCATGCGCGCGGCCGCAGGCGCGGCGGAGCCCGAGCCGGAGCTCATAACCGTGTCGCAGACTGTGACATGCTCTTGGGAAATCAAAAACGCATGAAAGACAATATAATTGAGATAAAAAATCTCGTAAAGCGGTTCGGCGATCTGACCGCGGTGAACGACATTTCGTTCGACGTGCGGCGAGGCGAGCTGTTCGCGTTTTTGGGCGTGAACGGCGCCGGCAAGTCCACCACGATATCGGTCGTTTGCGGACAGCTCGAGCGCGACGGCGGCTCCGTCGTCGTTGACGGCGTAGATATCGACGGCGAGATCGAAAAGATAAAGCGCGTCGTCGGCGTAGTGTTTCAGGGTTCGGCGCTCGATAAGGTACTCGACGTAAAGGAAAACCTAAAAAGCCGCGCCGCGCTGTACGGCATATTCGGCGCGGAGTTTGAAAAACGCTACGCCGAGCTCGATGCAATGCTCGGCTTGAAGGAGCTCGAGCGCCGACCCGTTGGCAAGCTGTCGGGCGGACAGCGTCGGCGGTGCGACATTGCGCGCGCGCTTTTGCACAGACCCAAGCTGCTCATACTCGACGAGCCGACGACAGGGCTCGATCCGCAGACGCGCAAGACGGTGTGGAGCGTCATCGACGAACTGAGAAAAGACGGCGACATGACGGTGTTTTTGACGACGCACTACATGGAAGAAGCGGCGGACGCCGACTACGTGGTCATTATCGACGGCGGCAGGATAACGGCAAAGGGCACGCCCGTGGAGCTCAAAAACACGTACACCGGCGACTTTATATCGTTCTACGGCGCGGACGAAAACGCGCTTGCCGTACTCGGCAAGCCGATGCAAAAGATATCCGGCGGATATCGCATAGAGGTCAAAGACACGGCGGAAGCCACGCGGCTGATAACCGAACACCCCGAACTGTTTACCGATTACGAAATAAGCAAGGGCAAGATGGACGACGTGTTTTTGGCGGCGACGGGCAAAAAGCTCTTCGGCGGCGATGTTTGATATCCGTCGCAAGCGACATCTCGTGTAGGCTTAACGCGCATTGCATAACTCGTGATTTTTTTGGGAGCACATAGATGAAAGATTTTGTAAGATCGACTTTAGCGTTTACGGCGCGCAACCTTAAAGTTTTTTTCAAGGACAAGGGCGCAGTCATTTCCGCACTTATCGCGCCGCTCGTGATACTGCTTTTGTATATTTTGTTTTTGCACAATGTATTGAAATCGACCTTTACGGTGTCGCTCGGCGACATCTCGCTCGACAAAGCGCTCGTAAACGGCTATGTAGCCGCGTTCGAGGTGTCGAGCATACTCGCCGTCTGCGGCGTAACGGTCGCGTTTGTAGTAAACATGACTATGGTGGACGACAGGATAACGGGCGTTCGCGCCGACTTAGACGTTTCGCCCGTAAACCGCAACGCGCTGACCCTCGGCTATTTCTTTTCCACGGCGATAGCGACGCTTGCCATATGCTATATCACGCTCGCGGTCGGCTTTGTGTATGTGGGCGTCATGGGCTGGCGCATACCCGTCGGCAGCGGCTTTGCGATCGTGCTCGACGTGTTTTTGGTGTCGCTTTTCGGCACGGCGCTGTCGTCTATAGTGGCGTACTTTCTTAAAAGCCGCGGTGCGATAAACGCAGTGAGCACGATAGTGTCCACCGTCTACGGCTTTATATGCGGCGCGTACTATCCGATTTCGCAATTTTCGAGCGGCATGTCCAACACCGTCATGTGCCTGCCCGGCACGTACTTTACGTCGCTTTTGCGCTCGCACTTTATGTCCGGCTACTACGCGCCGTTTGTGAACGCAGGCATTCCCGAAACGGCGGCTAAAGAAATACTCGACAGCCTCGACGCAAACGTGTACTTCTTCGGCAGTTCCGTGCCGACTTGGGCGATGTACATAGTGGCGGTATGCTCGGTGGCTGTTCTCCTCGGCGCGTTTATCCTGTTAAATGTGTTCGGCGGCAGGAAAAAGCGCGCGAAAACATCTTCGACGGCGGACGCCGCCCGTTCCGACGCGGGGGAATGATGTTGCGCAAAAAGACTATTTGCCGCGGCGTTTGGCTTTTGTCTTGACAGGCGGACGGATTTATTATAAAATAGTATTGCGATATTCGGAGGAACGGCAATATGGCTATAGTGGAAGCGCGCTGTTTAAAGTGCAAAGAGATAATAGACGTCGATAGCGACGACGACGCCGGCATTTGCCCGAACTGCGGCGCTGCCTATGTGACCGAAAAGGTCATTAAGAACTACAGAGGCGCAAAGGCCGCCAAAGCGGCGGTGCAGTCGGAGTTTGACGGGCTGAGCGCGCTTGCCGAAAAGTATAACGCTTATGTCGCTCTATATAAAACGGACGGTGAAGCGTTTTTGGAGCTGTTTAAAACGCGCAGCGAGCTGAGAAAGCAGCACGCGGAATTGAAGCGCTTGGCGGACAAGCACGACGATCTCATTTTCGAAGAGGAAAAATGGCGCGATATATACAACAGCAGGGCGTCGGATTTTAATAAAACAAGCTATTACGGAGAAAGCTACAGAGAAAAACTTTCCGAAACGGTCCACCGCAAATTTGTGGAAAGCGCAAAGAACAAGCACGATGCTACGGCGAAAAAGATCACGTCGGCGCGCGTCGATTTTAGGAATAAGCAGGAAGAATTCGAAAAACGGAATGAAGAAGGGAAAGAGCTCGCGGCTAAAGTATATACGGAAAACTACGAGTACGACAAAAAAGCGCTGGCAGTGGCAAATACCATGTGCGAAAAATATCCGTCCAATCCGCTCGGCTACTTGTTCAAGGCGGATTGGTACAGGCGCGATATAGAACATGTAAACGACATTATTAAATACGTAAAGAGCCGTTGCCTGAACGACGCCGACGTAGTATACGAGGCCGAGCGGGATATGGACGATACTGCGACGGATAAGATAAAAGAGGAATTGAAAAACGCCAATACTTTTATCACGAAAGAATTTTGCGAGCAGTACGCCGATATCGTAAATTCGATAAAATACATAGAGCTGTCGCCCGAAACGTCCAAGGCGAAATTAAAAGGGCGCATGCCCGTTCTGAAGAAAAAGTCGGAGCAGGACTCCGCAGGCGGCGGTGCGTCGGCAGGCGGAAAAGCGGGCGCAAAGGCGAAAAAAGGCGTCGGACATCTCAATATCGCGGCGACGATCGTGGGCTTCGTGCCGCTTATTTTGGAATTGCTTGTCGTGCTTTTGATCCCGCACATAAGCTTGCTCGCGGAAAACGAGTATGTGGCATGCTGGGGATGGCAGGAACTTTCCGTAGCTATGAGGGTGTCGTTTTTGAGCCTCATAGTGCTGGGCGTCGGCGTGCAGGTGCTCGGGCTGTTCGACAAGCTCGGCAATGTCGTCGGCATGATAACGCAGCTCGTGACGTTTGCGCTGTTCGTCTTGGCGGTGTACGCCGCAAACAAAAACGTCGATTCGGTCTATACGCAGTGGGGAATAGCCCTTTTCGTGCCGATAACGCTTGTCGTTGCGGCGCTCCGATACATGTCCGCCGACGGGTTCGGTTTTCTCGACGATTTCGGGTTTTGGCACTTTTTGCCCATTGCGCTCGAAACGGCGGAGTACGCATTGTTCTTCCTCGTGTTTCCGCCCATGTTCGGTGTGTCGGCGTCGCTGTGGATGTTCGTGGCGTTTACCGTGACGACCGTGGCGGCGATATGCGTCACGTCGTTTTGGGAGGACGCGCGCTGGATCGCGGCGGGCGTAAACCTCGGGATCGCCGCGCTGCTGTGCCTTATATATTGGCTGGGCAGACTTTTCAACAGCGAGTGGATGTGGAACGGCGGAGTGATAATAGTCGTCATTCTCGCTATCGGCGGAACTATCTTCGGGAGTTGGTTCGTACACCGCAACGACCCGTAATTATGAGCAGTCGGCGGTCGTAGTTGTGCCCGTTCGGCTGTGCATAACTTGAAATATCAAATTTGAATCCCCGTAAAGAAACTTTGCAAAATTACGAAAAATCGTTCCGTTTGGCTTGACAGACGGGGGGGGGGGGTATAATACATTATCCCGTGCATTTTTCGATTTTATTCGAGGAGCAAATTTGCTTGCTAGCAATGGCAAATTTGCGACGTGGACAAATTTGGTATAATACCTAATTTATTCGAGGAGTAAACATAATCATCGCAGGGTTGTCGAGGCAGCTATGATAGAACTGAAAAACGTAGAAAAATATTTCAAAAAACCGATACGCGGCAAGGGCGTACTCGGAATGTTCAAGACGCTTTTTTCCACCAAGCACACTCTCGTTAAGGCTGTGGACAATATTTCGTTTACGGTAGAGGACGGCGAGTCGGTCGGATATATCGGCGCGAACGGCGCCGGCAAGTCCACCACCATCAAGATGATGAGCGGCATACTTACGCCGACAAACGGCGAGATACTTATAGACGGCAGGCACCCGTACAAGTCCAAAGAGCGCAACGCCGTGCTCAAAACCATAGGCGTGGTGTTCGGGCAGAAAACGCAGCTGTGGTACGATCTGCCGCTTACCGAAACGTACGAGCTGTTGCGATACATTTACGACATTCCCGAAGCCGATTACAAAAAGCGGCTCGGCGAGCTGACGGAGCTTATGGACATGCGCCCGTTTATGGACGCGCCCGTGCGCACGCTGTCGCTCGGTCAGCGCATGCGCGCAGACCTCGCCGCCGCCATGCTCCACAACCCCAAGACGCTGTTTTTGGACGAGCCGACGATAGGACTCGACGTGCTCGTAAAGCGCAATCTCATCGATGCGATAAATACGCTCAAGACCGAGTACAACACCACGCTCATACTCACGACGCACGCCATGAGCGATATCGAGCTTTTGTGCGACCGCGTAATAATACTCGACGCCGGCAAGATACTCTATGACGGCGCGCTCGACAGCATAAAGCATATGTTCGGCGACAAGCGCAACGTGACTATACAGACGGGTGCGCCCATAGACGTATCCGCGGTGACGGACAAGTACCCTGTGGATAACGTCGCGACGGAAGGGAACGGTCTTTTGACGACGTTCACTATCGACGCGCAAAAGCTCAAGATAGATACGCTTTTGGGCTTTCTGCTCGAAAACTACAAGGTGGACGACGTAAAGCTTTCCGAAACGGGAATAGAGCAGGTCGTTGAAAGGATCTACGAAAAACAAGGGCTTACTATCGACGGGATAAAGGCCGCCGGCGGTGCGACGAACGGCGAACCGAATAGCGACGAAGCGGCAAACGGCGCGGCGGAAGGCGAAGCGCAAGACGGTGAGGGCGCATGAAAGTCGGACGGGTAAAAAAGTATTTTATATTTTCCAAATCGTCATTGCAGACGACCTTGGCGTATCGCGGTCAGGTGTTTTTGTGGGTTTTCGGCGCGGTGATAAACGCCGTGCTAATGGGTCTTTTGTGGTGGGCGATATACAAGTTCTCGCCCGAAAACGCCATAGGCGGATATGCGTTTCCGCAGATGTTGATGTACGTGGTGCTTTCCGCCGTTGTGGGGGAAGTGACGTATACGAGCACGATGAGCGAGATCGTGGACGACGTGCGGTTCGGCTTGATAGGCATGCGCCTGATGAAGCCCATAAGCTATCGCGCTCAGCTCGGTTTTATGTCGTTCGGCTCGTTTATCGCGCGGTTTTTTATTATCGGCGTGCCGATGACCGTTGTCGGCACATTGACGGTGGTGTTCGGGTTCGGGCTTACGGGGATAGTATGGTACAACGTTTTGCTGTTCGTTCCGGCGTGCTTGCTGTCGATGTTGATAGGCGAAGCTATCGATTTTCTGTTCGGTCAGTTTGCCTTTCACACCCAGGCGATGTTCGGCGTTCGATCCATTACGAATGTGCTCGTGGGATTTTTGTCGGGCGCAATGGTGCCGCTGTCGCTGTTTCCGGCGTGGGCGCAGACGGCGCTCGGCTATACGCCATTTCCGTCGATGATAAGCATGCCGGTGCGGCTGTTTTTGGGACAGCTCGACCTTGCCGAAATAGCGATTTCGTTTGCGATATCGCTCGCTTGGATAGTCGCGCTGGACGCGATAGGCGTGTTGCTCTATAAAACTTCCGTCAAAAAAGTTGTGGTGTTCGGAGGCTGACGGTATGCTGAAAGAACTTAAACTGTACCCGAAATACGTGTCCATGAGCCTCAGAAGCGGCCTGTCGTACAAAGCGGACTTCATAATTATGATGATAAGCTTTGCCATAGCCGAGGTGGTGTCGCTCTGCACCATATATATAATAGTCGGGTCCGTTCCGGCGCTCGGCGTGTGGACGTTTGAAACGCTCGCGTTCCTGTTCGGCTTTGTGCTGATACCCAAGTCCATCGACCACATATTTACCGACGAGCTGTGGTTGCTCGCATATTGGGCTATCCGCCGCGGCGAACTGGATATTTACCTGACGCGCCCGTTAAATCCGCTCTTTCAGTTTGTGGCAAAGACGTTTAAATGGGACGGGATAGGGGAGTTCGTCGTCGGCATCGCCGTGATGTGCATATTCGGACCGCAAGCCGGTATAGCTTGGTCGGCGAGCGGTGTAATAGGTCTTATATTCTGCGCGTTCTTCGGGATATTCTGCTTTACCGGAATAAAGCTGTTGTTCGCGTCGCTCGCGTTTTGGGTCAAAAACGCCGGCATATTTTTGAATACCGTGTACAACCTGTCCAATTATGCCAAATATCCGGTGCGCTATATGGGCAAGGCGTTCGCTTCAATTATGTTTTTTGTCATACCGTTCGGGCTGTTCCTGTATTATCCGGTGGAATGCTTGATAACGGGTGCGAACATCTGGTGGTCGGTGCTGTGGAGCGCCGTCGGCGCGATCGTTATAATGACGCTCGCGCTCACTGTGTGGCATGTGGGGATACGGCGTTACGACAGCACGGGAAACTGATCGGCGGTGAATGCATCCACTGCGCCGTCGAGGCAGCGCACTCTCGCGTATTTGCGTACCTAAACAAACGTCATGTCATCTCGACCAAGCATTGCGGAGCAATACGCTCGGAGAGATCTTTGGCGTAGCCGTAAGGTGAAGTAGTTAAACAAACGTTATGTCACCTCGAGCGCAGTCGAGAGGTCTAGGCGATCCGCCGCAAAGTGAAGCGGCTTTACTATAACTATACCATAATCATGCGGCGCTTACGCGCCTGGATTTCTCCGCTACGCGCTGACGCGCTCCGGTCGAAATGACAAAACGGTGGTTGGGCTATTCTCGCTTTAGGTCGAAATGACATACCTAATTTATCCGCGCGCGGTTTTGCCGATACTCTTAAGTATGTGTTCCGCGTATGCGCCGGCGACGTTTATGCCCGTAGCCGCTTCGAATGCGTCGAAGAACGCGTTGGAATTGACTTCGCACAGCAGCGGGTTTTCGGCGAGCAGAAAATCTATGCCGCAATAGTCGAGCCCTAAAATGTCCGTCACGCGGAGCGCAATGTCGCGTATTTCGGGCGGAACATCGGTCTTGACGGCTTTTCCTCCTAAACCTATATTGGAGCGGAAATCCACGTCGGACATGCGCAGTATGCCGCCGAGCACTTTTCCGCCCACAACGATGACGCGCATGTCTTTGCCGTGCGAACGCGCCACGTATCGCTGATAGAGGTGCGAGGTCGTCTTTATCGACTCTACGATGTCGATGAGCGCTTTTCGGTCGTCCGCCTTGAAAACGCCCTTGCCGCACGAGCCGTACGACTGTTTGACGATGACGGGATAACCGAGCTTTTTTTCCACCGCGTCGAATACTTCGGGCGGAACGGCGGCGGTTTTGTCGTAGCACAAAAGCCCGGGCAGGGTGTCCGGCATGGGTATGCCGCTGTCGGCAAGGATCATGTGCGTTTGCATTTTATCGTCGCAGTCGGCAATGGCGCGCGCGCTGTTGAAAAGCCTTACGCCGCGCTTTTCCATAAGCTGCGATACGTATTTATCTTTGTCGAGAAAAAGGCAGGCGTCGCAGTCGATGTTTATAGTCGCTTTCCCGCCTTCCACAGCCGTCGGGAAAAAGTCGTTGCGCTTTACTTCGACCTCCGCGCCGCGTGCGCGAAACTCCTCGCAAAACCGCGCCGTCTGCCGCGTTTCGAGCGTCGGCGCAAATGCGTTTATAAGTATAAGTATCTTTGTTTTACGCATAAGTTTCCGTCATACGTACTTTTTCCCGTCGATTTTTATGCGAGCTTATCGAACGCGCACGAGGTGAGCGTGTATTCCGTCACTACGGAAACCTTGCCGCCGCTGTATTGGTTGTACTGTATTTTGACGGGTATTTTTTTGTGTTCTTTTTCGCCGATCTTAAAGGGGTTTTCCGAATACATGACCCGATACGGCGGACCGTGCTTGGTGGCAGTCGTTCGGATATTCACATCATAGCACGATATGGGATAGGTGCGCGGCTCGATAACGCTGTCGTCGTCCGCCTTTGCCGGCTGTACGCCGCAGTCTTTTACCCAATCCCCGATATCGACGGAAACTGTGCTCTTTTCGGCGGCGGCGACCATTGTGTATTCGGTAAACGACCCGTTGATGAACGAGTCGAATATGTTTGTCATGTAGAAATTATTGGATACGCCGGCGCTCAGCGCCGTCGCGCGCGCGAGGAATATCGCCATTTCGTTGTCGTTGTACGACGATTGCGGAACGGACATGGTGTCTACCGTGCCGTCCTTTGTCCAAATGCGCTTAGCCGTGTGCGTGCCGAAGTAGTCCGCTTCTATCACATACGACAGGTTGTCCGTGCCCGTGCGGTCGGCGAGCGCGACCGTTTTTTCCATTCTGCTCGTAGCAAGGCTGTCTGTGCGAAATACCGTACTGCTCGTTATAGTGTCCGTAAGGCCGCGGTCGAGCTCGGGCGCGCTGTCGTTGTACGTGACCGAAAATGCCATGTCGAGATAAGTGTGCGCCGCCGTGTCGTCGGTGCGCGGACGTTCCTCGAGCGTGTAGACAAGACTGCCGCTTGCTATCTTGACGCGGCTTTCGTCGTCCGTTCCGTCCGACGTGTCGTATATCGCCACGTCGTAGCCGAGCTTTTCATAAGCGAAAACCGCGGCGCTTGCGCCTGTGTCGTGCCACGGGCGTTCGGTGTCGAAGCTGACCGTAATGCCGCTGCTGCAGCCTACGAGCGCCGCCGTCGCCGCGAGCGCCGCGACCGAACACAGTTTTTTTCCTGTAGATCTCATGACCGTATTTTAACACAATCGCGTGTGTTTTGCAAATGTTTGCTCACGCCTTTTGCCGGATATAACTTGCTTTTTTAATGCGCCGACTGTATAATAGACGCATGGACCGGCTGTACGACAGTTATCCGTCGGCGCTCGACGCGCTGGCTTCCGAATTGCGTTCGCGCAAGTTCTCGCCGAACGAGTATTATGTCGTGCTTACGCCCGACCGCTACACGCTGCATGTGGAAAAGGCGCTGTTCAAGCACGGCGCGGCTATCGACTGCGAAGTACTTACGCTGTCGCGGCTGTGTCGGCGCGTGCTCAAAAACGCGAAAACGCTGTCGCGTGAGGGCGGAGTAATGATAACCGCGCGCGCCGCCGAGGCGGTCAAAGATAAGCTTTGCTACTACAAAAACGCCGTGCGATACGGCGAGTTTGCAAAGTCCGTCTACGACGCGCTTTTGCAGATCGCGGCGTCGGGAGTGGAAATATCCGAAATATCCGCCAAGGGATCGCTCGCGAGCAAGCTCGGCGATCTTGCGCTCATCAAGGCGGAATACGACAGGCTTAAAGCCGAGTATCGCGATTCGCCCGACAGACTGAAAGAGCTCATTGCCGCGTGCGGCGAAAGCGAATTCATAGCGAAAACGCGGTTCTTCGCGATAGGTTACGCCGACGCCACAAAGCTGAACAGAGAAGTTTTTGCCGCGATAAAAAAGCATGCGCGCGCCTTTGCGTTTTACGACGCCGCGCCGCAGACTGAACTTAAAGGCGATATAGAGGTGTATCGCGCGCCGGACGCCGTCGCGCAGTACAAAGCCGTTGCGGCGCGGATACGCGAGTATGTGTGCAAGGGCGGCAGATACGGCGATGTTTCGGTGGTGTGTCCCGATCCGCGCGTGCTTGCGCGAATACTGCGCGAGTACGACGTCGATTTCTACACCGACGAGGCGACGCCGCTCTTTGAAACGCCGCCCGTCGCGCTTTTATCCGCGCTGTACAAGCTCAAGACCTCGGGCGATACGGAGTCGCTCGTTTCGGTGTGTAAAAACCCGTTTTCGGGCTGCGACGCCACGGACGCCGAAAGGTTGCAAAACTATCTGTATGAGCGCGGACGAGATTACGGCGCGCTCGACGCGGAAATATCCGACGCCGCCGCACGTCGCGCTGTGAAACGTGCCAAAGAGCTGCTCGGTTATTTCGAGGGCGACTTTTCGAGCGCGTGCGAGAATGTGGCGGAGCGCGCGGCGTTTTCCGCCGTGCAGAGCGAGCTTTACTCGGACGGGACCGACATGCTGTCGCCCGTGTACTCGCTGACGGGCATGTTGCGCAGATACGGTTCGGGCGATTTCGAAACGGACGCGGCGAGCTTTTTTTCGGCGGCGCGCGCTTTGGAAGTTAAGTCGTTGCCGCGGTTGGACGACAGGGTCACGGTCGCCGCGCCGCAGAGCTTTCGCATGACAAGGTGCAAAATGCTGTTCGTTACCGACTTTAACGAGGGCGTTCTGCCGATAAGGACGGCGGACTCGGGACTGCTGAGCGACGCGGAGCTTCGCGCCTCGGGCGATGTGATAGAGCCGTCTGCGCGCGAGAAAAACAGGCGCGACAGCGCCGAGCTCGCCGCTGTTATAAACAACGCGGAAAAGGTTTTTTGTACATACAAGACGTCGGGCGGCGCGCGGCGATCGTCCATGCTGCCTACAGGCGGAGATCTCGCGTCGGCGCAAAGCGGATATATCGGCGAAAAGACGTACGAGGAAGAATATGCGGTGCTCAAGGTGAGCGCGGACGCGAACTATATCGCGCGGTTCGCCGCCGTTCCGTCCGCCGCGCGCGAGCTTGCCGCGCAGGGACTTACGTCGTATCCGGGCTCCGTATCCGCCGCCGTAGGCGAGTGCGACGCCGTTTCGCCGCGGTTCGAGCCGATCATTGCGTCGGCGCCGCGCGGCAAGCTGTCTGTCAGCGAGCTGACGCACTGGTTCTATTGCCCGTACGGGCGATTTCTTACCGACACGATAGGGCTCAAAGAGCGCCGTCGCGGCAGGACGGGCGCGCCCGAGTTCGGGCTCATCATGCACGATTTCATGAAGCGGTTTATCGACGGCGGCGCGCTCGACTGTTCGCGCAAAGCGGTGGAAGGCATTGTTGACGGTATACTCGAGGAGCGCGGAACGGAGCCCGCGCCTGCCGAGCGCGAGCGCATAATACGCGACGCGTGCGATTATGCGGCGGCTAACAAGGCGGTGCTGGAAGCGGGAAGCTATCGCCCGACGGCGACGGAATATCCGTTCGGCGGCAAGATATTTCTCGGCAAGGACGGCGCGTCGTTCGGCGGAGTTATAGACAGGATAGACGAGTGCGACGGCAAGATACGCATAATAGACTACAAGACGGGCAATAAGAAGTTCGATAAAAAGATGTGCCTTTGCGGCTGCGACCTGCAACTTCCGCTGTACGCGGCGGCGGCGCGCACGGGCGGAAAGCATGTCACGGGCATGTTTTACATGCCGCTCGGCAGCGCTTACGACGGCGGTGACGTGAGGCTCTCGGGCTGTCTTATTCGTGACGAGAATATCGCGCTCGAGTACGACGCAAAGCTCGAGAACGGACAAAAATCTACCGTCATTAACGCGCAGTTCAAAACGGACGGAAATAAAGCGGTCTTTGCGCGGAAAAATTCGCAGCTTTTGGATGAGGACGAGTTCGACGGGCTTATAGACACGTCGCTTGCAATAGCGAATAACGCCGCCGACGAGATAGCGGAGGGGTATATCGCGCGCTCGCCCGTAGCCGGCGCGTGCGACCGTTGCGCGTATGTCGGCATATGCACGGGTGAAAAAAAGCCGCGCGGAGTGAGCGACGCGGAAGAGGAGGGCGGCGATGGAGCTTAAAGACTTTTCACCCGAACAGCGCCGCGCCGTAACTCAGAGCGGCAATATCATAGTTTCCGCCGGCGCGGGAAGCGGCAAGACGACCGTCATGATAGAGCGAATAATACAAAAGCTCCTCGGCGGCGCTCGGCTCGAAGATATGCTCATAGTAACGTTTACCCGCGCGGCGGCGGCGGATATCCGCGTAAAGCTCGCGGAGCGACTGTCCGCGCTGAAACGCGACGGCGCAACGCGCGCGGCGGCGGAGCGCGCCATAGACGCACTGCCCGTATGCAATATCGGCACGCTGCACAGCTTCTGTCAAAAGCTCGTAAAGACGTATTTTACAGCCGCCGAGATCGACCCTGCGGCGACGGTGGCTGAAGAGGGCGAAGCGGCGGCGATCATGCTCGCCGCGATACGCCGCGCCGTGGACGAGGCGTGGGAAAAGCGCGACGAATATTTCGGAGCGGTGTACGACGCGCTGTCCTCGCGCCGCGACGACGCAGGCGTTGTAACCGCCGTCCGCGACATCATGAACTTCGCGCTGTCGCTTCCCGATCCCGACGCGTATCTTTGCGACATAAAGGACGACGCCGAGCGCTTTCCTGAGCTCGACAAAATATTCGCGGAGCGCAAAGCGGCGCTCATCGACCGCGCCGAAGCCATACGCAAAGCGTCGGTGGCGATAGGGTTTAGCGCGATCGAAAACGCGGCGAGCGACATAGCGCCGTATATAGACGGCTATATCGACAGCGTGCGCCGAACGTCGCACAGGCAGGCGCTCGACGAGCGCGACGCCGTCAACGACGCGTTCAAGGCGCTGAAAGTCGATTGCAAAAAGTACAGAGAAGATAAAGCCGTCGCGCAAGCGGCAAGGTCGGTGGAAAGCGCGCCGTACGCGCGCGCGCTTTGCGCCGTCGCAAGGTCGGCGCTCCAAGGCTACGCACAGCGCAAAAGCCGCCTCGGAAAGATAGACTACTCGGACCTCGAGCACGGCGCGCGCAGAGTGCTCCGCGATCCCGTGTGCAAACGCGAGATCGCCGACGGAATAAAGTACGTGTTTATCGACGAGTATCAGGACGTCAATCCGCTTCAGGCGGCTATAGCGGAAGAGCTCAAGTCGGGCGGCGGCGCGGAGATGTTTTTGGTGGGCGACATCAAGCAGTCGATATACGCTTTCAGACGTTGCAACCCCAAATATTTCAAGGACGCAACGCGCGACCCGTCGTACACGCACATTCGGCTCAACGACAACTATCGCTCGTCCGCGCGCGTCGTCGATTTCGTCAACGGCGTGTTCGACGGGCTGATGACGGAGGAGTTCGGCGGCGCGGACTACAAAGCGGAGCGGCTCGTGTTCGCAAGCAGGCGCGGAGAAACGGGCGAAGCGGAGTTCTGTGCGGTCGAAGAAGAAACCGCGAACGCGGATACGGAAGCGCAGTCGTGCAAAAATGGCCGCGACGTGTATTCCGTTCGCCGCGCCGCATGCGGCAAAGCGTCCGACGCGGAGATAAAATTTATAACGGACAGCGTGCTCGATTGGATAGAGAGCGAAAAGGAACGCGCGGAAAAAGCGGGCGCGGACGGAGTTCCGAAAACGCCGAGCTTCGGCTCGGTCGCGGTGCTCGTGCGCTCTGCGCGCGGCGAGTTTTGCGCAAAACTGCAAAACGCGCTCGGCGTATACGGCATAAAGTGCGGAGTGGGCAAAAAGTCGCGCGTTTCCGACTATCCGGAAGCCGTCGGGCTGATAGATATATTGCGGAGCGTGGACAACCGCTTCGACGACATAGCGCTGTTTACGGCACTGCGTTCGGGCATGGGCGGCTTTTCGGACGGCGAGCTCGCCGAAATAGCGGAGCGCGGCGAGACTGCGGCTAAAGAGAATGGAATAGAACCTGCGTACGGCTTCGGACGCAAATCCTACACGTTCTGGCAAAAAGCCGCCGCCTACGACGGACGGCTTCGCGGCAAGCTCGACGCTTTCTATTCGCTTCGCGGCGAGATAGCGCTGTACGCAAAGAGCCACGACTGCGCGGACACCCTCGGCTACATAACGTCGCGCATAGACTACTTTCAGTACGTGTACGAAAACGGCGGCAACGCGCACGCCGTGGAAGCGCTCATCGAATACGCCGCCAAACACCGATACGACGTGCACACGTTCCTGACGTTGTGCGACTCGACAGACATCGAATTGGACGCGTCGGGCGGCGGCGACGCCGTCACGGTGACTACAGTGCACTCGTCGAAGGGCTTGGAATACGATTTCGTTATCGTCGCCGACACGGCGCACAGATTCAATATGGAAGACGTCCGTTCGCGCGTCATCGTGTCGGAGGCGGGCGTGTTCGTCAAATATCCCGACGTATCGGCGCGCAAACTGTTGCCGAGCGTCGGCTGGCTCGTCGAAAACGCGCTCGCGCCTGACAGACTGCGCATGGAAGAACTGCGGCTCTTTTATGTCGCGCTCACTCGCGCAAGAAGAAAACTGCTCGTGTGCGGAAAGAAAAACGCATGGAAAAAAGACGGAAAAGGCAACGCGTATAACGCGCAGATAGATTTTATGCGCGGCATTGCGCCTAAAAAAGCGGAGATAAAAAAGCGCGAAAAGGCGGCGGAAGCGCCGCCGCAACCCATTGACCCGTCCATAGTCGCCGCCGTCAAGGCGAGGTGCGAGTTTAAGTACGATACATGCCGCGACCCGATAAAGACATGCGTTACGGCGCTCGCTTCGGATGCGGGCGACGACTACACATGCGCCGCGCCCGTGCTGACGGACGACGATCGCGGCGCGGTTTCGGAAAAGGACGGCGCGACCGCGAGATCAAAGAGCGAAACGTCGAGCGCGGACGCAAAGCTGAAGGGCACGGCGTATCACCGCGCAATGGAACTCGTCGATTTTAACGCGCCCGATACGGACATGCTGGAGCGCGAGTGCGAAAACTTTGCGCTCGTCGATGCGCGCGACATACTCCGCGCGGCGGAAGTTATGAAAAGTTTGACGGACGGCGCGCTGTTTTATTCAAAAGAGCGATACTTCATTGCCGACATGACGGCGGACGAGATAGGGCGGCGCACGGGGACGGACGGATCCGTGCTCGTGCAGGGTGTGATCGACCTTTTGATAGTCGATAAGGACGGCTGTGCCGTAATTGTGGACTACAAGACGACCGCGCCGGAGCGGCTCGTGTGCGACGAATATTTCGAACAGCTCCGACTGTACGCCGCCGCCGTCGAAAAAGCCACTCCGTACAGGGTGAAAAAGCGATATCTGTACTCCTTCGTCACGGGCGAGCTTGTGGACATGAGCGAAAAGATCGGCGCATAGCGGTCGGACTCTGAGCGGCGCGGCAAAGCCGTTTTCAGCGCTGTGATATCTAAAACATATATGCGGTGCGCGCATGCGGACAAAATTTTTATAAAATAGCCGAAAAACTTTTATAAAAGTATGGATTTTTGATAAAATCCGTGGTATAATGCAAAAGCCGAGTTATACTTAACATAGGGAATAAAGGAGATCACATGATCAAATCGCTTGAAAAACTGTTTACGGAGACCCTCAAAATTTCGTCCGACGTGTGGATGTTTGTTTTGTTGGGCATAGTGGCGGTCGCTTTTATCGTGTCGCTCGTAGTGGGCCTCGTTTCGGGTGACTTCGCCAAGATAAAGGGCAATATGCGCGGCGTGGTTTCACAGCCGAACGCCGCCGTGGAAGGCATGAAGAAGATGCCCGTGTCGGTACGGACGCTGTATAAAAACGCACGTCTTTCCGGCATAAAGCCGTCGGTGTACGTAACGGAAGACGCGTGCGTATCCGTGCCGTATCGCCGCTCGCTCATATCCAAGGTGTGGCTTATCACATTCATTGCCGCGATCGTGTGCACCGCAATAGGCTTCTTTGTTGCGCCGCTCGCACTCCAGGGCGAGCTCGCAAGGGCGGCAAAGGACGCAGCGGAAGTTGCGACGGAAAGCTTGGAAGAAGCCGTCGAAGCGGCAAGCGGATCGAGCAACAGCGTCAGCGAAATGGGCGTATATATAGTTCCGCTCGTAATTTCGTTGGTGGGCGGTCTGTTGACGCTTATCGGCGGTATAATAGGTAAGATAGCGCTCGGCGGCGCGGTAAGCACTTATGGTCAGTTCGCGCGTGTAATAGACGCCGGCGGCGCGGCGCCGCAGGAAAATGCTCAGCAGTATTCCGAGCCTCAGCCTCAGCAGCAGCGCTTCGAACAGCAGAACGTCGGCGCGCAGGCGATGTACGAAGAACCTCATCACGAGGTCGAAGCCGAGCCCGTCGTGGAAGCCGAACCGAGCTACGCCGAGCCGACTGGCTTTGCGGAAGAACCCACCGTAGTCGTGGAACCGCAGGAAAGCGACGAGGAAATAAGAAGGCGGGCGAGAGAGGAGGCCATGGCGCAGGCTCGCGCTCAGCAGGCCGCTCAAGCACAGGCACAGGCTCAAGCGCAAGCCCATGCTCGCGCTCAGCAAGCCGCGCAGGCACAGGCTCAGGCGCGTGCCGCGCAACAGGCTCAAGCGCAGACAGCGAGCGCAGGGTCTTCGTCCGTGGACGACGTCGTCGCGCGTATCGAGCAGATAAGCCGCGAGGGCGCGTCGCGCGAAACTATGCGCGAGGTCGCAACGGTGCTCCAAAAAGAGCGCGCAAAGCCGGAGAACAAGACGCCCGAGCAGCAGAAAAAGCTGAACGAAGCGTTGAGCAAGCTTTTGAAAGCTATGTCCGCGTCAGCACGTAAATAGCGTATAAGTATAGATAAAGATAATGAGTTATAAATAAAGACAGCAGAAACAGAAAAGCCGCGGTTTTCCGCGGCTTTTATCACGCGTAGCGAAGCGGTCAAACAAACGTCATGTCATCTCGACTTGAGTGACAGAGCCTTTTTACCCGATGTCATTTCGACCGGAGCGCGTTAGCGCGTAGTGGAGAAATCCAGGCGAACCGCCGCAAGGTAGGGAAGCTTTATTCAGCCGCACAATATACAAGTGCGCGGCAAAGCCGCTGGATTTCTCCGCTCCGCTCACTTCGTTCGCTCCGGTCGAAATGACAAGAAGGTGGTTTTGCTTATCTGCTTGCATTACAGCATAGCATGCAATTATCATTCATGTACACCCAAACCACCGTCATGTCATCTCGACCAAGCATTGCGGAGCAATGCGCGTGGAGAGATCCAGGCGAACCGCCGCAGAAAGGTCCCGCCCAACCACCATCTTGTCACCTTGAGCGCAGTCGAGAGATCCAGGCGAACCGCCGCAGAACCGCACACCCAAACCATCGTCACCTCTTCACTATTTCCTCTTACATCTTAACTTGCGGCTTGCGCCGCTATGCGGCGCTGACGCGCCTAGATTTCTCCGCTCCGCTCGCTTTCGCTCGCTCCGGTCGAAATGACATGAAGGTGGTTGGGCTTATCTGCGTATAATAAAGCGGAGCATGCTATTATCAATCATGTCTCGCACACACCCATGTCATTTCGAGCGCAGTCGAGAGGTCTAGGCGATCCGCCGCAGAAAGGGAAAGCTGTTCCTTTGGCAATGCGGCGCTGACGCGCCTAGATTTCTCCGCTCCGCTCACTCCGTTCGCTCCGGTCGAAATGACATGACGGTGGTTGGGCTGGGCGGCATTGAGTGAAGCGGTCAAACCGCCGCACTTCTTCACTTTTCCTTTTTACATTTTCACTCCGCGACGCTCGCGTCGCGGTGCGTTTCCTCGCTTTTGTTGACATTTTTTATTCGGCGGTATAGAATACGGGTATGAAGCTTATGCAAAGACCGCAGTATAAAGTGGAAGCGGCGATATTAAACGACGCGGTGGAGTTCGAGGGCGCGCAGGCGCTCGTGTCGGATGACCGTGCCGCAATAGTAAAGATGGGCGAGCTTTACAAGTGCGTCTTTGAGGATATCCGCGTTTTCAGCGATTACGCCGCCGAGTATGGTATAAGCGGCGAAGTGTGCTTGCTCGGCGCGCCGCCCGATGCGCCGGCGAAAATCGGGTTTTCGGCGGAAGCTTGCACGTCGTTCGCGTATTTCGATCCGCTCCCGCCGCCGTGCGATCCGGCAGTGACGATAAAACGGCTCGCGCCGACGCTCGCGGAAACGGTGCATGCCGCGTACACCAACCCGGGCAATGCGGACGTAACGCATATCGCCGATATCATGCGCGACAAAGGCGTGTTCGGCGCGATAGTAAACGGCAAGCTCGCCGGATTTATCGGCAGGCACGGCGACGGCAGTATGGGCATGCTCGAGGTCTTTGACGGGTTCGGCGGTCGTGGGATAGGCACGGCGCTCGAGAAGTTTATGATAAACTACGTAATGTCGTTCGGCAGGACGCCGATATGCGATGTGTTTTGCCAAAACGCGGCGTCGTTGGCGCTTCAGAAAAAAATAGGCTTGACCGCCGCCGACGGGCTGACATTTTGGTTTTACACGGACGACGCGCATCGTTAAAGATAATCATATCGCACTAAATTTTTTGACGGTCACAAATAACTAAAGGCGGAAGCGTACGGGGAGCATGGATTTTTCCGAAAGTGACAATTTCAATGCGAAAGAGATAGCCGAGGAGGCGGAGCACCTTCGGCTTGTGCTCGCGCAGATGCGCGAGCAGATCGAGCTGCTCAAAAACGACGGTTTCGCGTATCGGATCGTCGATATTTACGACGAGCTCGAGGTGGAGGAATATCGCACCGAAAAGTTCCGTCACGACATCAGAAAGCGCGATATCGCGCTGCTCGAGAGCAGCCTTTCCACGCCGTACTTTGCGCGCATGCGTCTGCGCCCGTGCAAGCGCGACGAGCGGTACGACGTGCCCAGCATGACGCGCGCGCGGACGATATCGGACGGCGCGGATTTTTTGGGCGCGGAAGAAGCGGATATATACGTCGGCGCGCACGTTGTGATATACAAAGGCAAGATAATAGTCTACTCGCACAATTCGCCGCTCGGCAACAAGGTGTACGACCGTTT
This sequence comes from Roseburia sp., assembly GCA_023665905.1. Classification (GTDB taxonomy): domain Bacteria; phylum Bacillota; class Clostridia; order Christensenellales; family Pumilibacteraceae; genus Anaerocaecibacter. Next base: position 19,252 of record JAMPDA010000016.1, on the reverse strand, counting down.
TGAAAACGGCAGGATAGAATACGGCGGCTACGAATACGAAGTGGTGTTCCGCCGCAAGTTCGACATCAGGGACGGCAAGCTAATGGCGGTCTTTCAGGACTATTCCGCCGAGAGCGGCGGCGTGGTGTACGACAAGTTTTTGGCGCACATGCTCGAGGTCAAGCGCGGCGATAAGCGCCTGACCGACATAATCCCCACCATTCAGGCAAACCAGAACGCGATAATCACGCGGCCTGCCGCCGAAAACTGCGTGGTCACGGGCTGCGCCGGTTGCGGCAAAACGATGATAATTCTTCAGCGGCTCGAGTATCTCGGCTTCAATAAAAAGGCGGAGCTCGACAACGCCGCGGTCATAGCGCCGACGGAGCGCTACATCGAGCACATCGCGCCGGTCGTGGACGATCTTATGATAAACGCGGTAAAGCGGCAGACCATGGCGCGGTTTTATCGCGAGCTCTTACTGTCGCTGCGCGGAATAAAGTCGTCGGAGCGCAAGCGGCTGTCGGCGGCGGAGCCCGTGGGCGACGACTGCCTGCCGCGCGCGACTATGGAAAAATGCTACGGCGACGAGATAAAGCGCAAGCTGATAACCGCGCTCGCGCCCGTAAAGCAGAGCTATGCGGAACGGCAGAGGGCGTATCGCGAACAGCTCAAACAGTACGAAGCAGATCTCCCTTGGGCGGGCTCTGACGCGGTCAAGCCGCGCGCGCCGGTCGTGGCGGTCGATCTAAAGAAGTTCGCGTTTCTTCCCGATTTGGGCGCGGAGCTTACAAAATGCAAGCTATATCTGCTGCTGACCGCGTACTGCTACATTTTGGGCAAGACCGCGTACGACGGAATACTTTTCGTGGACGAGGGTCAGGACTATTATTTTAACGAGTACAGGCTGATTGCGGAATGTACGCGCGCGGTCATCAACGTGTACGGCGACGAAAACCAGCAGCTCGTAAAGACGGTGGGTATAGGCGACTTCAAAAAGCTCGACGCTTTGAGGGACATGAAGCATTACTCGCTCAACGAAAACTATCGCAATGCGCGCGAGATCACCGAGTACGTCTACGGCTTGCTCGGCATGTCCGTGACTTCGCTCGGGCTGAGCGGCGGCGTCGTGGAGCGCATGCCGTTCGCGGCTCTTCCCGCCGCGCTTGGGAGTGCGGGCGACGACCGCGTGGCGGTCATATATTCGGCGGAGGACACGGCGACGCGAAAAAAGCTTGCGTTTGTTCCGCAGGACAGACTGTACACCGTCGCGCAGGCAAAGGGCATGGAGTACGAGCGCGTTTACGCGTGCGGAAGCATGAGCGACACCGAAAAGTACGTCGCGTACACCCGCGCGCTCGCCAAACTGTATATAGTAAATTGAACTAATATCTGATTTACTACGTCCTTAATTCGTTTGCCAAATCGCGCGGTGTGTGATAGAATATGAGTACATACGTTTTGTACATATTACGTAGATAAAAAATCGGGGTAAAACATGTTACACGAAGAATGCGGAGTTATGGGCGCTTACGACTTCGACGGCAGCGACGTCGCGCTCGACATCTATCACGGTCTGTATACGTTGCAGCACCGTGGACAGGAAAGCTGCGGCATAGTCACCAACGACCTGTCGCGGCTGTACGCAGTCAAGTCCGGCGGACTTGTGAACGAAGTGTTCAACAGCGCCAACCTTGCGATGTTAAAGGGCAGGGTGGGCGTCGGGCACGTGCTTTACGGTTACACCGGCGAACAGAACGACGGCGTTCAGCCTATAGTGTCGCGCTACTGCAAGGGCACGATGACCGTCGCCATGAACGGCACGATAACGAACTACCGCGAACTGCGCGGCGAGCTTGAACAGCGCGGCGCGATATTCCAGTCGTCCAGCCACGCCGAAATGGTCATGAACCTCATCGCCGTCGCGCGCACGCAGTGCCACAGCGCGGAGGAAGCGGTGTTGAACGTGGTCGGAAAGCTCAAGGGCGCGTTCTCCATGCTCGTCATGAGTCCCAAAAAGCTGATCGCCGTGCGCGACCCGTACGGTTTTAAGCCGCTTTCGCTCGGCAAGCGCCGTCACTGCTATTTTATAGCGTCGGAGACGGCGGCGTTCGACGTCATCAAGGCGGAAACAGTTTGCGATATCAAGCCGGGCGAGCTGATAAAGATAGACGAGAGCGGAATAAAGCATTACTACGACTATGTGGATAAAGTGCGTCCGGCGCAGTGCGTGTTCGAGTACGTGTACTTTGCGCGGCCCGATTCGTACATAGACGGAAAGAGCGTGTACAGGACGCGCATAGATATAGGCAGAGAGCTTTGCAAGGCGTGTCCGGCAAAGGCGGACGTCGTGGTGGGCGTGCCGAGCTCCGGCTTGCACTTTGCGCTCGGCTATTCGTACGAGAGCGGTATCCCTTACGCGGACGGCATAGTCAAAAACTCGTACGTCGGCAGGACGTTCATCAAAAGCACGGACGCGTCGCGACGCGAGGCGGTGTCGATAAAGCTCAATGCGCTTCGCGGCGCGATAGAGGACAAAAACGTCGTACTTATCGACGACTCGATAGTGCGCGGCACGACGAGCGCCAACCTTATACGCATGCTCAAGGACGGCGGCGCAAAAAGCGTGCATATGCGCATAGCGTCTCCGCCGTTCATATATTCGTGCCCGTACGGCTCCGATATCCCGGATAGGGAGCAGCTCGCCGCCGTGCGCATGTCGATAGACGAAATACGCGAGAGCATAGGCGCGGACTCGCTCGGATATCTGCCCGTCAAGGCTTTTGCCAAGGTCGGTCTGCGCGACAGATATTGCGACGCTTGCTTTACCGGCAATTATCCCGACGGCGGCGTGCCGACGGAGAAATGCCGGTGACGGATAAAATGGACGCGGCGGGCGACGCAGTGAGTGCTCGGGAAAAATTCCGCCGCACGCTTATCGAGCGCGCGGAGAGTATTACGTGCGTGCGCAACGACGTGTTCACAACCAAGTATTCTCAGCTCGCTATAAACTTTGCGCTCGGCGCGGGGTCGCTTGCGGCGCTCATAGCATCCATGGTCGTAAAGAACGGCACTGCGACTGTGTGGCTTACCGCGGTCGGGCTCGCGCTGCTCGTCGCGGTGATAGTTTACAATGTCTTGCTGCGCCGATCCGCGCCCAAGAGCTTTCTGCAGTATTCATGTGCGGATAAAGACGGCAAGTATCGGTTTATGATATTTTCCAAAACGCTGTCGGCGTTTTACGACGGCGAAAACTACGTCGAAACGGACGGCGTGGAGTGCGGCCTGCGCGAGCAGCCGTGCTTTACGGAGTATCGCTTCGACTTTTTTGCGGATATGGACGCGTACATGCGCAAAGCGGTGGGTGACAAAGAGATATTCCGCGGCGCTCTCGATAGTGACGGGAAGCGCATTAAATGCAAGATAGTGTTTAAAAACGGCGTGCCGTACGTCGGCGTGGTGGGCGGCGCGCGCATCAAATATTTCGACGTCAACGACGCGAGCGCCAAGTTCGTGATCCCCGTCGCGCTTAAAAAAGCGGCGAAACAGCTCGACGTGCCGTTCCCCAAACTTTCGAGCGTGCTGCTCAAGGACGCCCGTGATATAACGAAGCAGTAGAAAAGCCGTTTCGGGCTTTTTTATTTTACTGTGTGCCGAGATGTTTTTGGCATAGCCGCAGAGTGAAGCGGTTAAATAAACGTTTTGTCACCTCGAGCGCAGTCGAGAGATCCAGGCGAACCGCCGCAGGGTTGTATGGCTTTACTTTTGGTAATGCGGCGCTAAAGCGCCTAGATTTCTCCGCTACGCTCACTCCGTTCGCTCCGGTCGAAATGACATAAGTAATAACTTGTCAAGCCTATTTTATGTCATCTCGACCAAGCATTGCGGAGCAATGCGCGTGGAGAGATCTTTGGCGTAACCGCAGGGTGAAGCGGCAAAACCACCTCCACTTCTTCACTATTCCTTTTTACATCTTCACTTGCGGCTTGTGCCGCCATGCGCGGCAAAGCCGCTGGATTTCTCCGCTCCGCTCGCTGTCGCTCGCTCCGGTCGAAATGACAAGAAGGTGGGTTGAGTTCGCGGCATTGGGCGAAGCGCCACAACCACCGTCATGTCATCTCGACCAAGCATTGCGGAGCAATGCGCGTGGAGAGATCCAGGCGAACCGCCGCAGAAAGGAAAAGTTGTTTCACCGACCACTTTTTCTTTTTACATTTTCACTTGCGGCTTGGTCCGCCATGCGCGGCAAAGCCGCTGGATTTCTCCGCTCCGCTCGCTGTCGCTCGCTCCGGTCGAAATGACAATGTGGTGGTTGGACTTATCAGCTTATAATAAAGCAAAGCATGCAATTATCATTCATGCGCACCAAAACCACCTTCTTGTCATCTCGACCAAGCATTGCGGAGCAATGCGCGTGGAGAGATCCAGGCGAACCGCCGCAGAAAGGAAAAGTTGTTTCACCGACCACTTTTTCTTTTTACATTTTCACTTGCGGCTTGGTCCGCCATGCGCGGCAAAGCCGCTGGATTTCTCCGCTCCGCTCGCTAACGCTCGCTCCGGTCGAAATGACATCGGGAAGAAAAGACCCCCGTCGCATAGGGCGAAATGACAAAACGGTGGTTGGGCCTTATTTGCTTATAATAACGACGGATTTATCAATCACGGCATGCCCATATCCATGTCACCTCGAGCGCAGTTCTTTGGCGTAGCCGCACAAATACATCGTCGAATTTGCCCGCCTGTTACATAAAATTATATGTTAAATATCCAATAAGTAATCAGCGGAAACATCGAATATTTTACAGAGCTCGCGTAACGTTTCTATATTGGGTTCGGTCCTACCTTGCTCATAACTGGCATAACCGTTGGGTGACATATTAAGACGCGTATACACATCCTTTTGCGTCATATTACAATCAAGTCTAATAGCTTTTAATCGCTCGGCAAACGTCATATTTAAATTTTACCACCGTTATACCCAAAATGGGTTGACATACCCATTTTGGGTATGATATACTCTCACTAGCATTATTATGCGTAGAAATACAAAGTTCGACGTAAAAGGATTTTATATGGGAAACACGACTGAAACACAAAAGGATCAAAACACAACCGGCACTAAAACTCCGGACTATATGAATATTTTTGAAGCGGAGAGGCCGAAAGCGGCACGTTTACAAACAAAATTGAAGCGCATCAATATGGGCACAAGTATCGTTACCGCTGTAATAATGATAGCGGCATTAGCCGCCGTAATCAGTAAAATAAATACCGACGCCGACATCACGGACGACAGCGCGATCACAATACTTATATTAATGGGCTTTACAGTCCCGCTCGGCGGACGCTATTTTGTCAAATCGCCTATTAACAATTTTTTTCTGTATTTGTATGGGCGCTATTGTCGCGATTGGTTGACATCAAAGGCTTTTAACGCCGATGAAGTATTCGAATATGCCGGCTATAAAACAATAGCCTGTGTGCAAACAGGCGACAGTGGCTTACAGGATAGGTGTGAAAATTTTGCGCTGGGCGCGCTTTTTTACAAATACGAGTCCGAGTATCGTATTGCCAAACGTCAACAAATTATATGCTTTATAAGATATGCTTTTGCTAGTTTGTGGATTGCTTTTGCAACGCCTATAATATTGGTTTTACAAATTGCGGCAATGGATACGACACTCCAATGGGTTCTTTCTTGGGCGTTGCCTCTTGTCGCAGTTATCGCTATAAACATAGTTTACAATATCATAGAGAACCGCACCAATAGCAAACGCATGGATAGCCTTGACGATAACAACAAAGCTGAGGAATCCAATCGTTCCGAAAAATCTGTTAAACCGACCCAAACACCTGTCACGCAATCCGCCGCCAATCAAATTTGTTCGGAAAACAACACGCCGTCAGCTGCTGATATCGATGTAAACTCAGAATATGATATTGACTCTACAAAATCGAGCGATGAAGAAAGAAATGAATTACAAAACGAAATACAAACAACCGGCTGTGCCTACACCTGGTATGCACACAATGAAAAAGCCGATAAGCGTAACGATATTTTATACATAATTCAAAAAATACTTATAGGCTTGTTTATAGCCACAACAGTCGGATTTATAGTTGCCGTAATAATGTTTCACATTCAAATCGATAACGGATATGACGTCTATAACAGCGGATTTGCCACGACAATGACATTAGCTGTATTAATGGCAATATCCTTTTCTTCATTCGACTATATGGACGCCATTACAAACTGCATCGAACTGAAGCGCTGCACGGCTTGGTTGCGAGATAACGGTCTTGACGGAAGCAAAAGCACTGTTCTTTCTGAATATCAAAACGCTAAACACAAGTACACTAAAGAACTTTCACATCACCTCGATCTCGCCTACTATACGGAAAATCCCGACGGCATATCAACGCGAATAGCAGTACATATCGCCAATACCATAATGCAAATTCTTCTAAACACATTAGCCGCTGTACTAATAGCCCTTGCCGTTTGGGGGATCGGAACAATATATACAATAGTAGTAGCATTTATATGCATATTCCTACCGGATTTGCTGTCGTATCTTATTAGAAAATATTTCTCAAAAACGCCCGAAAACTGGTTCATAAATAAGAATAATATACAAACAATTAATTAGATATTATACGCAATGGCATTTCACTATCCGTATGCCTATGCACCACGGTCGAAATGACAAGGTGGTGGTTTGGTTGCGCTCGCGTAGGTCGAAAAGATAATAGGAGAAGTATATTTGCGGTTTTACTGATTATTGCGGTTCGTCGCGGTCACACTATGTACTTTTCCAGCCTGCCGGTTTGTTTTAAAAATGAAAGCATGGTGTCCGCGCCGAATACGTCGGGAGCGAGTGCAAGGCATATGCCGAGATCGGTCCTGTCCACAAGCGTCTTTAAGCAGTAGCCGTCGTCGGGATAGAGCCGTTTGAACACCTGCCAGGCGGCGTACTGTCTGCGCTTGATGTCGGCGAGGCGGCTAATGAGCTCGGCGCGAAATTCGTCGCGCCGATACTCGCACAGCCGCATTTTTATGGGCGGATATATCGCCGTGGCGTACACGCATGCGCGCCTTATATCGGTCGCGAAGTACTCGCACACGCTGTCTATCCGGCGGTTGTTATCGGGCGGAAAATCCAAGCCGCGAGTGTTCAGGTTCTTTATGTAGAAATCGGTCACGTACGGGCAGAGCAGCATTTCCGTTTCGCCGCGCATGCCGAGCGGACGCTCTTCCGCCGAGTACAGCATGCGCAGAGCTTCGGCGGTCTGCGACGCGCCGGACGCGTGCAAGAGCTGCGGACGGCGCTCTATTATGCGCGCCGCTTTTTTGCCGGCTTCCGTAAGCGCGGCGGAGATCGCGGCGCGGTCTTTTTCGACGGCTTTGAGCTCCGCCGTCAGCTCGCTCACGAGCCTTGATATTTCCGAAGTCGCGGGCTCGTCCGTCTTTTCGCCGCGCATGCGTGCGGCGAACGCGGCGTCGAACGCGCAAAGGTCGAGCGACACTATCTCGCCGTACACCGACGCGAGGTTTCTGTCCGTTTCGCGCGCGTCGAACACCGCTGCGAACGGTTTTTGTCCGCGCTCCATTACGGCGAACGCGGCGTCGGACTTGCGATACACGTCGGTCGCCGCCGCGGCAAACGCGTGAGTGGGAAAGAGTATCAGCTTGTCGCAAGCGGTTTCGCGCGCTTTTGAGAACTCGCGCTCGCCGCCGCGCGCTATCGTTATGTCGGCGTCGCCGTCGGTGACGCGATAGCCTGCGCCGAGTATGGCGTCCACGCTGTCGAAGCCAACGGCATGAACGGCGCTGCCCTGCGGCGCCGCGGCGGCAAGCGCGGCTTCGAGACTGTCGAAAAACGCCGTTGTGTCGGCGTTGCTGTTTTGATTTTCGACTTCTTGTACTTTCGGCGTTCCCGTTGCGTCGTCGTTCGGCGGCGCCGCTTTCTTTAGTTGTCTGTCACGGCTATTATTCATGCACGCAGTATATCAAAAATTATGCGTCGAAAATGCACGCGTTCGGTCGGTTTCGGCGCGCTTTTGTCGATTGCACGTCGCTGTGCAAACGTCCGTAAATGGGTGCAACGGCAATTCTTCTAATGAAATTTTAATCTTTCTGTAATGACTTTATTACAAAAACGGTATATAATGTGCATAATGGTCATTGCAGGCTGCGCATGATGCGGTCGGCGATGGTGCGAGCGAGCGTGTACACGCTGCCCAGCCGCACCGCGCCGAGCGGCGTTCTGCTCGGGTCTGTGACCGTCGCCGTTATCGATACGTCGCCGACCTTGGGAAGCTTCTTGCCGTCGGCGCTGCCGGGAGCAATGGACCCGAAAGCGACGTGGATCTTACCTACGTCCTCGAGCTTCCCGACGGAGGAATCGACGGCGAGCACCTTTTTATCGGTATGAGTTTGCTTTATGTGACGTACGGCGTCTTTTAAGTTGAGCGCCGTTACGGGACGGGCGAGAGTTCCGTACACGAAAGCGCGCACGTCGCGTTCGACGAGCATCTGCCCGACTATCGGGCCGAGGCAGTCGCCCGTAACGCGATCGGAGCCTATGCAAAGTATGACGGGCGCAAGCCCGAGGCTCAACAGCGCGCAATCGAGTTCGAAGTCGCGCGACGGCTCGTCGGAGCGCAGTTCGGTGCGCGCGTCCGTCGGGGATAAAGGCAAAAATTTCATACGTCGATTTTTCCCGTAAGCGCGCCGTGTTATACATCGGTTTGGGCGCGACGGCGGAAGAAAAAACGTTTAAAAACACTCGATGCGGCAATAATCGGACGGAGGAACAACGATGTCTTGGGTAGATATAGCAATAATATCGCTGGTGGCGCTCTTCGCTTTATTCGGAGTGCTTCGCGGCATAAAGAAGTCGTCGGTGGCGCTCGGCGCTTTCGTCATTGCGTTTTTGACGGCGTTCTTTCTTTCGAACATCGTTGCGGAAGCGATGCTCGGCATAGAGGGCGTAAAAAAATTCGTCGCCGGCAGCGACGGGTTTTCGCTGTACACCTGGCTGTATAAGGTACTGTCGGCTACGGGCGAAGACGCCTTTATGCCGTCCGAGTTTCTGTTAGATAAATTCTATAAGCCGGTAGAAGAAATAGTCGGCGGATTTTCGGGCTATACGGCGACATTCACGCAAGTCAACGGGACCGCGCTGTACTTGGCGTTTACCGTATTTTCGGGGATATGCGGCGTCGGCATTTACATCGTCGCGCGGCTGCTGCTCATCATCGTCACCGTTATCATTAAAATATACATCGGCAAAAAGAAGTCGGGCTTGAGCCGACTGTTCGGTTTCCTCGTCGGCGCGGTGCGCGGCGCGGCATGGGCGTTTGTCGTCACTCTCATATTCACCGTCATCGGCGGCTTCACCTTTATCGGCGGAATAGGCAAGATAGAATCGGAATACGAAAGCTCGGTGATAGGCAAGTATTTCTACGAATATTCGTACGCCGTAAAGAACAAGCTGTTCCTGCCGAGCGGCGACATGTATTCGCGAATAGTCAAGGCGTCCGGTCTTGCGAATGAAGACGACGACACGGCAGGCAGCGAGCTCGTAGGGCTCAGGCTCGAAATATACTGCGACCTGCTCAACCTCAACTACAGCGGCGCGGACGGCGCGGCGTACAGCTATGCGGGCGGCGTGCTTACCGACAACTCGCAAGACTGCTCGTTGCTCGCTGTCGCCGATTACGAGGACTCTGGCTTCGGCGCCGCCGTTTCGGCGATAATGGACTACAACCGCAGAGCGGCGGAAAGCATCAAAAACGGCGAAGCGCTCGCAGACGCTACGCCTGCTACGCTCAGCTCGTACAAGAGCGTCATTCAGCAGGGCAACGGATCGATATTCTCGCAGTGGAACACGCTCCTGTCCGATCTCTACAACTACGAGCACGAGATCGACGAAAACAAGACGCTCACCAATTCGGAACTCATAACGTCCGCGAACGCATCGATGAAGTCGATGTACGACGCGCTTTTGGTCAAATTCGACTCGCTTAAAAGCACATACGCGTCGCTGTCCGACTTCGGGTCGCTGACGCTTACGTATCCCGATCCGTATGTGATAACACGCTAAGCTAATATGTTAAATTATACGCAAAATAGCCGCGCTGCTTAGCGCGGCTTTTGCTTTGAAGGTAGGCGACAACAATCGCGGTAAGTATCATAAATACAACAAATGCCGGCATAGATTATACGGTAATATTATACAGGGTGGATGTATGGTATACCGAAAAAAGATGCTCATACTTACGGGCAGCGGCAAGGGCATAGTTTTAATCGAAAAAAGCGGGCTGGGCGTAAAGTTTGCGCTTCGCGCTTTCGACGTGCCGACGCGCGGCGGACTTAAGGCAGGCGTCATCACAAAGACTGCGGTGTTTGTGCGCGACCTTCCCGACAGCAAGGACCCGTCCGCCGTGTTCTATGTGGACGGTATCGACGTGGACGAAGTGCATTTTGCGGTTTTCGATACGCGGCTTTTGCTGTACGGAACGTTCGGAAAACGCATGTGGGAAGCGAACGTGATGGATCTGTTGACAAGACACGACAGGCGTCCTGCGTTGCCGCAGCGAGAACTGCCCAAACTGCCGCCTATCGCCGCACGGCCCGAAGTGTTGCCGCTTACCGACGGAAGCGGCATTGTCAAAAAGAGCGACAGGCTCTACGGCGACGAAGCGCTTGCCGAATCCGATTTTTACACGCCGTTCGCGCTTGCCGAGCGCATGCCGCAGATAGACAGATTTTTGGACGCGCCGCGCGCGCTCGCCGTCGAGCGTTCCGCTCCGTCGGACACGCCTTACGTAATGTCGCAGTCCGCTACCGAAACCACAGCGACTGCCGACGCGCGTGATATCGAAACAGACGGTCTGCGGCAGTCGGATAATGCGCCGCCGCGCGCCGAGCAAGCCGATACGCCGACGCTTTTCGAGTATAGCGATGCGGAAACAGACGGCGAACTGAGAGGGAAGTACGATGTCCTTTCGCCGCAAAACGGCGCGCCGCATATGGAGCGCGCGGATAACGCCGGTGCGGACGCCGCCGCATGCGCGTGCGAGGAGTACAAAGGGAGCGCGGCGCCCTGGGCGAGGACAGCCGAGTGGCTGAAGTCGCGCGCGCGGCGAAGCGTCAGGGTAAAAAGCGAGAGCGTGGCGCCGCCCGCTGCCAAGACCGAAATAAAGCGGCTCCGAGAAACGGAATTTTTCGAGCGCGTCGGCAAGGACGTGGAAAAGCTGTTCGCGTCCGCGCCCGAGGACGGCGAGCTTGCCGCGATATTGCCCGACCTTCGGTGGATAAAGGTGAAAATGGACGGCGGAAGCGTGTCGGTCGGCAGGAACGGCGACGTTTTTCTGTGCTATGCGGTGTCCGGCTCGTATGAAAAAGCGTCGCCGTTCGGCGACAAGGCGCAGTGGCTGCCCAAGCGCAGGGATGTGCCGACGGGCAAGGGCTATTGGCTGATTTTTCAGGACCTTGCGACGGGCGACATACTCGGCGGCTGCTGACGGCGGAGCTTTTTCGCCGCGGCGAGCGGTATTGCGGGAGCGAAAAGACGGCCTTTGCGGTTTTGGACGCAAAATTTCCGAAAAACGGTGTTTTTTTGATTTTTTAATATCGCTAAATCGAAAAAACGCTTTAATTTGCTTGCAATCGGACTGTTAAATTGTTATACTGACAATATGAAAATTATCGATCTTAATGCAAGTTGGAATTTATTTACGAATGACGACGAGCTTACGTGCGATCTGCCGTATGATGTTCTGGTCGGTTCGGCGAGGGATCTTTCGTGCGGCATGGGAGAACTTAACGGATATTTCCCCGCGCGGCGCGCCGTATTCGTAAAAACATTGCCGCGCGTAGCACGCGGAAAGGCGGCGCTCGAGATCGGCGGCGCCTGCGGAATAGGCGATGTGTATCTCAACGGGGAAAAGATCGGTGCTTTGCGCGGATACGCTCCGCAGTCGTTCGATCTGACGGACAAGCTGTGCGGAACAAAAAATACGCTCAAGCTGGACATGATATCCGCGCCCGGCATGAGCGACAAATACACCGGTCTCGGCATCGGCGGCGGAGTTAAACTCTCGGTGTTCGACGATCTGGATATCGTCGGCGGCTCGCTGTTCGTAAAGACGGAGAACGTGGGGGACAAGACCTATGCCGACGTGGAGCTGGCGCTTACAAACGGCGGCAGTGCGTCGAAGTTCGTGCTCGATTGCACGGCGACAAACGCTCGCGGCAAGCGCGCCGGCAAAAAACAGCGCAAGATATTTATGCGCGCAGGGCAGACCAAGACGTACAGCGTCCGCGTGCGCATAAACAAAGCATACGAGTGGACGCCCTCCGACCCGTATATGTATTCCATGACTGCCAAAGTGATCGCCGCGGACGGAACGGAAAAGTGCGCGTCCGTGCGGTTCGGCATTGTTTCGCGCGCGCTCAACAGCGTCCGCGGACTGTATATCAACAACAAGCACACGCAGCTTTTGGGCGCGTACCTTTCCCATGCGGACGCGGCGCTCGGCGGAGTTGCAAACTACGCCAACGAGCGTCGGCGCTTGGAAGCTTTGCGCAGCGCGGGCTATAACGCCGTTCACTATGTGGAGTGCCCTACGGACGCGGCGCTCGACGCCTGCGACGACACCGGCATGTACGCCTTTGTCGATATTTTCGCGCAAATGTACGAGGGCAAAGCGCCGCTCGACGGACATATATTCTTCGACGGCGGCGAGGCGACGGCGCGTTCCGCAGTGCTCGCTCTCAGGAACCACCCGTCCGTAGTCATGTACGGCATAGCCGACGACGTACCCGAGTGCTATGACCGCCACGACGGGCACGCGGCGATCCGTCGCATTGCGGATATCGTGCGCTCGCTCGACGGCACGCGGCCTTTGACTGTATCGGCACGCGAGTTCGTGCCCACGGCAAAGGAGCTCGAGGAAGTGGGAGTGAGTAAGCTCCCCGCGTCCGATGCGGAAGCCGTAAACATAGGGCGCGAAAGGGGACTGTTCGACACGCTCACGTCCGGTGTTTTCGACGCTGTGGACGTTTGCGGCTTCAACTATCTCTATCCGCTGTATTCTACGGAAAAGCTCAAGCGCGACAGGCTTATAGTCGGCGCGCGCACGAGCGCGGACCGCGCGTTCGAAAGCCTCGAAGAAACGGAAAAGAACAACAGAGTAATAGGCGACTTCAACGAGTGCGGAATAGACTATCCCGGCGGCGGCAAGCTCAACGAGCAGGTGTGCACGCTCGGCGATTTCGACGCTATCTGCGACGAGAAGCCGCAGAGCGTGTATAAGCGCATACTCCTCGGCGCGCGCAACGTGGCTTACATCACGGTGCTCGATCCCGATACCGAAGAACCCGTTCATATGTGGAACTGGCCGCGTCATCTCGGTCAGACCGTGACCGTGCGCGTGTACACGTCGGGCGACGTAGTCGCGCTGTACCTAAACGGCCGCATTGTGGGCAGAAAGCTCGCAGGCAAGATAAACAAGCACATGGCGACGTTCAAGACGGAATACTATCCCGGCACGCTCGAAGCCGTCGGATATTTCAAGGGCGTGGAATGTGCGCGCTCGCGGCTCAAGTCCGCAGGCTCGCCCAAATCGATACGCCTTTCCGCTTACGACAAAAACTTGTCGCTCGCGCGCGGCGACGTCGGCTTTGTGTATGTGGACGTGTGCGACCGCGACGGCGAAATCGTGCCGTACGCCATGCGCTCGCTCACCGCGACGGTCACGGGCGCAAAGCTTATCAACTTTATAAACGCCGACCCGATGCTGCGCAAAAATTCGTTCGACACGTGTCCGGCTTACGGCGGTCGCGCGCTGGCTGTCATAAAGCCCGAGGAGCTCGGTAAAGCGGTAGTCAAAATTACCGGCGACGGGCTGTTGTCGTCCAAGATATCCTTTAAGGTGAAGGACTGACGCGCTTGTTGTAGCCGCAAATGAGCGGCGGATATTTATTCAACATTCGGTTATAATCTTATTCGGAGAAAATATGAAAAGAAAAACCATCGCCACTTCGATCGCAGTCGCAGCCGTGCTCGCCGTCACACCGACGGCGCTTTCGGCATGCTCGGGCGATCACTACGGCAAAATATCGTTTGACGCGCAGGATACGTCGTACGCGGTCACGAGCCAGGGCGGCTCCGCCGTCGCCTACGGCAATTATCTGTACTTTATCAACGGCACGCGCGGTTACGACGACTCCAACGGCAGCGCAAACGTGTGGAACGACGTAGTCAAAGGCGCGCTCTATCGCGCCGAGTTCAACGGCGAAAAATACACCGACGCGCAGTCGCTCGTGCGCTTTAGGACCGCGCCGGACAGTAACGGCTTGGAATTTAAATACACCGCAGGCGAGGACTACTACGGCGAGCCCATCAATATAGTAGATGTAACCAAGATAGCGCCCAAAACGGTGGGAACGGCAAGCTACGAGCGCGGCGGAATATTCATTTACGACAACTACGTGTACTTCGCATCGCCCAACAACTTAAAGAGTTCGACGGGTACGGTGCAGACGACGCGCACCGACTTCTTTATGATGCCGCTGTCGGGCGGAGAGCCGAGCAAGCTGTACACTACGGGCGAGGGTGTGGATACCTCCGCGTCCGAGTACGCGTTCTATAAATACGGCGGCGCGGTGTACCTCGTCGTGCGCGAGGACACGGACATCGTTTCCGTCCGCATAAACACGCGCAAGGCAAAAGCCGACGACCCCGTGCGGTTCGAGGTGAATGCGACGAGCGTGTACTTTCCCGTTCGCGACACCTATTACGAGGGCATAAGCAACAATACAGTAGAGGACTTCATCTACTACGTGCGCGAGCGGACGGACGACGACGTTCAGCGTACGGGCACGGTCATCGAGGCAATGCGTCCCGACGGCGCGGAAACCTTTGTGGTGTCTATGGCGAACAAGACGGAAACGATAGAGGGCGTGCGCGACGGCATGTTCTTCTACCGCACGACCAACACGGTGGGCGACACCGTAATGGCGTACACCAATCTCCACGACCAGCTCATGCTGTATTCGACGGACTACGCCGCGGAGCAGGAAGCGCTCCCCGCCGGCAGTAAGACGACGCACATATCCGGTCAGTTTTCAAAGACGGTGTCGAGCGACATAACATCGACGTACGTATTCCGTCCCGACATACTGTCCAACGAAGTATACATGATAGGCGTGACCGACAGCGAGATCGAGCTGTACGAAAAGAACGGAACTATGCGTGTGCTTTGTAACAGCACGGGCACGCCCAAGTTCATTCAAAACAACTATCTCTATTTCGCGGGTTCCGATTCAGATTACTACCGCGTTCCGCTGTATAAAAATATGGATAATTACGGCGAGGCGAAACAGCTTGCCACAGGTACGACGTCCGCCGGCATAAGCTGCGACTACGCGGCAGGCTACTTTACCTACTTCGCACAAGTGGACGAGTGGGCGGACGCCTATGCGTTTTTCTACAAAGTAGACGGCGCCGAGGGCATGGAGCCGCAGTTCGTCGGGCTTCGCACTTCCGCAGACATTCCGACGGAGGAGCAGATAAACGGCGAAACGACGGACGACGATACAGACGACGCATAAGTCTTGCCGTAAGCGCGCCGAAAGTCGGACGCTTTCCGCTCCCGCGCGCAAAAAATTGCAAAATTATAATAGTTAAGTCGGAAAAACGCTTGACAAGCTATAATTAAGTGTGATAACATAATGAAGCACCGTTTAGGCGGTGTTTTATTTAGCTTGCTTTCGGAGGTTGATATGGAACCTAAAAACGTGCGGATCACGCTCGAATGTACCGAGTGTAAACAGCGTAATTACGACACCACGAAGAACAAAAAGAACGATCCCGACAGGATCGAGCTTAAAAAGTACTGCCGTTTCTGCAAAAAACGTACCGTTCACAAGGAAACCAAATAATGGCGGACGAAAAGGTCAAAGAAAAAAAGGAGAAGAAGAACAAAGAGCCCGGCAAAGTGCGCCGCTGGTTCAAGGACTTTTTTTCCGAACTCAAAAAAGTCACTTGGCCGTCCTTTTCCAAGGTGCTTAAGCAGACGGGCGTCGTGCTGTTTGTAACGGTGTGTTTTCTGCTCGTCATGATAGCGTTCGATTCACTGTTCGGTCTTCTTTACGACTATTTGATAAGCGGTCTTTCGACCGAGGGCGTTACGGCGTTTGCCGCGCTTTCGGCACGCGGAGGAGGGTTGTTATGACAAACACGGATCTGCCCGAAGCGCAGTGGTTTATACTTCATACCTATTCCGGTTATGAAAACCTCGTAAAAGTCAACCTCGAAACGTCGTTCCAAAAGAACAATATAGAAGATCGCCTTATCGACATACGTATCCCCATGGAGGATATCGTAGAGGAAAAGAACGGCAAGCGCAAGATAGTTCACAGACGGATGTTCCCGTCGTACGTGCTCGTCAAAATGGTATACACTCGCGACATGTGGCACCTTATAACGGGCACGCGCGGAGTTACGGGCTTTGTCGGGCCTCAGGGCAAACCCACGCCGCTGACCGACGAGGAAATACGCCGCATGCAGCTCGAAAAGGTGACTGTAAAGACCGATCTTGCGGTCGGCGACACCATTCGCGTCGTCAACGGCCCGCTCACCGACATGACGGGCGAGATAAAGAGCATAAACGCCACTACTGGCAAGTGCTCGGTGGATATCAACATGTTCGGACGGCTCACGCCTGCCGAGCTCGATACTTACCAGCTCGAGAAGATCGACTTATAACATACCTCGAGCAATAACATCGACAATCAATTCGGGAGAGACGTATATCTCGACTGTACCGCGATTGTAAATAAATTTTACAAGGAGAAACAAAATGGCAAAGAAACTTCAAGCTGTAGTCAAATTGCAGCTTCCTGCCGGCAAAGCCACCCCCGGACCGCCCGTTGGTTCGAGTCTCGGTCCGCACGGCATCAACATCGCCGGATTCGTCAAGGAATTCAACGAGCGCACCAAGGACGAAGTGGGACTTATCATTCCCGTCGTAATGAGCATTTATTCCGACCGTTCGTTCACGTTCGTGCTCAAAAGCCCTCCGGCGGCTGTCCTCATCAAAAAGGCGGCGGGCATCGAATCGGCGTCCGCAAAGCCCAACCGCGACAAGGTAGCCAAAATAACCAAGGCGCAGGTCGAGGAGATAGCAAAGACAAAAATGGTCGATCTCAACGCGGGCTCGCTCGAAACGGCGATGTCCATGGTCATGGGAACGGCGCGCTCTATGGGCGTAACGGTGGAGGACTGATATGAAACACGGAAAAAGATATACAGCCGCCGTCGAAAAGCTCGAGCGCGGCAAGGTCTACGACGTAGCCGAAGCGTTCGGCAAGATAGACGAGATAGCCACCGCTAAGTTCGACGAAACAATAGAAGCGCACATCAAGCTCGGCGTAGACCCCCGTCAAGCCGATCAGCAGGTGCGCGGCACGGTGGTCTTGCCTCACGGCACGGGTAAAAGCGTGCGCGTGCTCGTTATCGCCAAGGGCGACAAGGCGGACATCGCGCAAAAAGCCGGCGCGGACATCGTCGGCGCGGAAGAGATAATCGCCAAAATACAGAACGAGAACTATCTCGACTTCGATGTGGTGATCACTTCGCCCGACATGATGGGTCAGCTCGGTAGAGTGGCGCGCATACTCGGACCGCGCGGATTGATGCCCAATCCGAAGTCCGGCACGATAACGCAGGATATAGCCAAAGCCATTGCCGATACCAAAGCCGGTAAGGTGGAGTACCGCGTGGACAAGACGGCTATAGTGCACTGCATCGTCGGCAAAAAGAGTTTCGGAGCGGAAAAGCTCAAAGAGAACTTCGAAACGCTCATTGACGCGATAGTGCGCGCAAAGCCTGCCGCCG
Organism: Roseburia sp.; assembly: GCA_023665905.1. Classification (GTDB taxonomy): domain Bacteria; phylum Bacillota; class Clostridia; order Christensenellales; family Pumilibacteraceae; genus Anaerocaecibacter. The sequence continues at coordinate 1,358 of JAMPDA010000016.1, read as the reverse complement.
CCAAGGGCACGTACATCAAAAGCGTGTTCGTAACCCCCGCAATGGGTCCCGGCGTCAAGGTCAACGTAAGAGGCTGACGCCTCGCTCTCGGAACGGAACGCCGTTCCCAAACAAAATATATCGTCCTAAGACACAAGCGGAAACTTAAACGGCGGAAACGCCGACTTGTCGAGGCGGAAGCACGGTAAACGCATTTTTGCGTTATTGTTTGCGACGCTCGGCAAGAGCGTCGCTTTGTTTATGAAATATTCAAGGAGGTAGACATGTCAAAGAACAATCTCGAAAACCGTAAAGCATATGTTGCGGAAGTCGTCGAAACGATCAAAAATTCGTCGTCGGCTGTGCTCGTGGACTATCGCGGCATAAACGTCGAGCAGGACACCGCCATGCGTAAGGCGATGCGCGAAGCGGGCGTCAAGTATCGCGTCGTAAAGAACAGCGCCCTGTCGCGCGCTTTCGAGCAGACCGGCAACACCGGCTTCGACGAATACTTCGAAGGCCCGACCGCGGCTGCTTTCGGCGGCGACGACCCCATCGCGCCCTGCCGCATACTTAACGAGTACAGCGGCAAAACGCCCATAAAGATCAAGTGCGGCGTAGTGGAAGGCAAAAAGTTCGACGAGAACGGCATAAAAGCGCTCGCGAACATACCCGAAAAACCCGTGCTTTTGGCGCAGTTCCTCGGACTGCTCACAAGCCCTATGCGTTCGCTGGCTATAGCGCTCAGCGAAGTCGCAAAAAAGCAAGGCGCATAAAACCGTCTTGTATTCACCGCCGACGCCGTCGGCAAACCACCGCAGCAACGCTGCAAAATTAATATAGGGTAAAATCCCAAAAAAGGAGAAAAATATCATGGCAGATTTGGACAAGATTCTCGACGAGATCGAGCATATGACGGTTATGGAACTCAACGACCTTGTTAAGAAGATCGAGGAGAAGTTCGGTGTTTCCGCAGCGGCTATGGCCGTTGCCGCTCCGGCAGCCGGCGCGGCCGCTCCGGCGGCGGAAGAGCAGACCGAGTTCACGGTAGTGCTCAAGGAAGTCGGTCCCAACAAGATCCCCGTTATCAAAGTCGTTCGCGAGCTCACCTCGCTCGGCCTCGGCGAAGCGAAAGCGCTTGTGGACAATGCGCCTTCCACCATCAAGGAAAACGTCTCCAAGGCGGAAGCGGAGGAGATCTCCAACAAGTTCAAAGACGTCGGCGCGACCGTCGAGCTGAAGTAATACGGCTTCGCTCCGCAATATGCGTGAGTTGTATGCTAAAGAACTTACATTCACCCGACCTCAACCGAACACACCCGACAGTGGGCTGTTTTGGGCTCTTGCTACGTTAAGCTCGTTCATAGTAGGTCCACTAC
>JAMPDA010000015.1 GCA_023665905.1 Roseburia sp. | reverse complement strand
AGCGAGCGATGTCGTAGCCTCGGCGCTACGTCGAGCGAGCTTAACGCCGACAAAGTACAAAAGAGCCACTTAGGGCGTGTTCAACTGAGGTCGCCACCCCGTGCGCACGATATTTACGATATGTATGTCACATTCGATATCTTGCGCATATATATATTTTTCGTGCATTGCACTACACGGTTAAAATACAACGACGGACAGCCAAACTTTGAACAGCTCGATTTTTGGCGACTGTATAAACCGAATTAACGCAATATGCCTTTTGTATACAATACGTCGGTCTTGTAATATTTACAGTCTGTCGATTGAATTTCAGTAAGTACGGCATAATACTTTCACACATGACAAAAAAGAACCCCGATCTATCGAGGTTCTTTATGTTGTTTGATTATTTATCAGTTCTCGCCGTCGCCGTTTTTGCCGCTGAGTCGCGAACGGAGCTTGTTGAGAACGAGCTGGTTTGCGAGCCGACGTACTTTATCGGACTCCTCGGTTTCCGCAATCGTCTTAAACTCCTGCGGCAGAATGTCTTTGAGTATCTCTTCGACGCGCTCGTCGCTTACGCCGCCGTCACTGAGCTGTTCCACAAGCTGCTCCATTATAAGCTTGTTTGCGACTTGCTTTGCGAGCTTATCCGCAACTTCCATAGCGTCGCTCGTTGTAGGAGCATTGGGGTCCAGACCCATTTCGCCGTTATCCACAGCTTCGAGGCGGCTCACTTCGGCGCCGATCTTGTCCTCTAAGTCCTGCGGCGGAGCGACGGGTTCGGTCACCGTTGCGGTGGTCGTAGCCGCGCTGTCGGCATTGCGCTTGCGCCCGGGCTTTCTGCCGCGCTTAGCGCCCGTGCCCGATTTTGTCGTGCCGGACTTTGCGCCCGTGCCCGATTTTGCGGTAGAGCGCGTGCCTGTCTTGCGCTGCTGCGGCTTCTTTTCCGGCTCAACAATGCCGGCTATCTCATTGAGGTGCTCTTTGAGGTCGGTTATCGAGTCCGAAAGCTCCGCATCGCCGAGGTCGCGGCGAGGTTCGCGCTCCGCAAGCGCGGTCACTTCGTCCCTGAGCCTGGATATCTCGTCGAGTATTATCTCATTCTGACGGCTGGGTTTTTCCCTGCTCAATTCCTCGCGGAGCTCCGCAAGCTCGTTGAGTATGGATTCGTTGTCGGAAGCATTGCCCGACTGCGTCATGACTTCGCGAAGTTTGGCGACCTCTTCCGCAACCGCGTCGGACGAAGCGATCTCCGCTTTGAGGCTTTCGATCTCGTCGCTTATCTTCGATCCGGCGTTCTGGGTAAGATACTGATTTTGACGTTCCAAAAGGTGCGCCATTTCGGACATGAAGTTGAGCGTCGTGAGGTCGGCGTCACGCTGATTGGCTATCTCGGTGCGCATTGTGGCAAGCTCGTCGAGTATCTTGTTGTTTGTCGCGTCGTTGTTGAGCCTATCCACGCGCTCCGCAAGTATGTCGTACAGCTCTTCGCGCTTTTCGAGCGTGGCCTTGAGCTGCGCCAACTCGTCGTTTATGCCGGAGATATCCTCGGACGATCCGGCGGCTTCGACCTGCTCGCGCAAACCGGCTATCTCGTCCAAAATGAGGTTGTTGTAGCTCTCGTAATTGGATTCGCCGGAAGCGGAATCGTTCACGTTTGCCATGCTTATGGCGAAAAGCTGATCGCGCAACGACTGCACTTCCCCGAGTATCGAATCGTCGGAATCCTTGTCCGTCTGTTCCGCAATGCGCTTTACGTCTTCTATCTGCTCGCGGAGGGATTGGAACTCGTCGCGCAAAGCCAAAATCTCGTTCATAATGCCGAGATCGGGCTCATCCTTGAGCGACTGCACATCCGCTTTTATAGCCGTCACGTCCTCTGCCACGCCGTACAGGCTGTCGGGAGAAGCGATAAGCTCCTTGAGCTCTGCGATCTCGTCCCTTATCGCCGCAACTTCGGCAGCGCCGCCGCTCTCCGCGGCTATCGTGGTAAGAGATCTCAACTGCGCTATCTCGTCGCGTATTTCCGCAAGCTCGCCGCCGCCGATGTCGCTACGCTCCGCCAAAATGTCGCGCAACGCGGCTACGGTATCCTCATCGAGCGCGGACGCCGCAGGCGCTTGCGACTGCGCGACCTGTGCTCTGAGCTCGCGTATCTCGTCAATGAGCGCGGCATACGAAGTATCGCCGTCGGCGGTCTGAACGGGCGCGGATGCGAGCGCCATATCGCGTATGGCGTCGCGAAGTTCCGCGAGCTGCTCCGCGACCGCGTCGGAGCTTTGCTGTTTAAGCTGCTCGTTTTCGGCGCGCACCGCGTCAAGCTCCGCACGAAGTTCCGCTATCTCTTGAGAAAAGTCCTGGGGAGCCGCTATCTCGGCTATCGTGGACTTGATGTCCTCGATCTCGCCGTGTAAAGCGTCGAAGCGCTCCGTAAGCGTTGCTCCTAAGCCCTCGTCGGACACGGGAGCGCCGCCGGCTTCCTGATTGAGTCGTATGTCGTTGAGCGTAGCGTTGATGTTTTCGATCTGTTCGGCTATTGCGCCGAGGTCGGCGGTAGCTTCGACCCCTTCCGCCTGTTCGGCTTCGGGTTCGGCTTCGCCGGCGCGCATTTCGTCTATGAGCGCGCGGATCTCGTCCACCTGTGCATTGATGGTATCGAGCTTATCTCCGCCGATCGTTTCCTCGATCTTGTCGATATCGTTTTTGAGATTGATTATCTCGTCGAGAACTACGTTGAGCTCGTTGGAAGCCGCGGCAGCGGGATCGGTTTCACCGTCGCTCTCCGCCGCGAGCGTAGTCCTGCGGCTTATCATGTCGCGGAGTTCGTCGATATTGCCCGTGAGAATGCTCTGATCGGCACGAAGCGCGGTTATCTCGTCGAGTATCGTATTGATATCGTCGTTACTCGCGTCCTCGGCAACGATATCTTCGCTTTCCGTTTCGGGAACGGCGGTCGCATTGAGCACTTCGTCCTTAAGCGCAAACACCTCGTCGCGCAAGGACACTATCTCGTTGAGCACGAGATTGAGTTCGCCGTCCGTAGGCGCAGACGTGCCGTCGCCGCTCGGCGTGAAACCGGCTATATCGTCGCGAAGCGCCCTGATCTCGTCGAGTATATTGCCCGAAGAAATGGCGGCGAGTTCGTTTTTGATCGATTCGAGCTCGCCCGAAACATCGTTCTGATCGACTATGCGCGCGGCTTTTACGTCCTCGCGCAACGACAAGATTTCTTCTACAGTGTCGTAATCGCGGTCGGCATCCATCTTTTCGAGCATGACCGACAGCTCGTCTACGACGTTCTGAAGATTTTCGACCGATGCCGCAGAATTGCCGGACGCACCCGTTTCCGTAAGTGCGGCGAGCTTTTCGTTGATCTCGTCGAGCGTTCTCAGTACGGCGTCATCCGCGCCGTCTTCCTGCGTGTCTACGGCGCCGGCATTTTCGAGCGCCGCTTGAAGGTCGGCGAGCTGAGCCGTTATTCCGTCGAGCGCCGCGCCGTTTACTTCGTTTATGGAGTTGGTAACGCCCTCGATGTTGGCAAGACGTTCGCGGATATCCGCGATCTCGGTGACGAGCGTTTCACGCGTTTCGTCGTCTATGCCTGCCGCGGAAATAGTTTCGTCGAGCTCGCTGATGTGTATTTCTTCGCGTATACCCGAAACGGCGTCGATTATCTCCTGTTTGTCGTTTGCGGACTGTTGCTCGTACGCCTCGAGCTTATCGAGCACAAGACCTATATCCTGCATTATGTTGGATAAGTCGTCGTCCTGCGGCTCCTCGAGTTTTTGACGTATAAACTTGACGTCCTCTTGCGACTGAGCAATCGTCGCAAGGCTGTCGAGTACGGTATTCGTATTGTCGCGAAGCACCGCAACGTCCTCTGCGAGCGCTTCGGGAAGCGCAGCTACCAGCGCGGAAATATCTTCGCGAATAGCGGCCACGTCCTCGGCGACTGCGGAGTCGGCGGTATTTCCGCCGAGCTGACCGTCGTCGAGCGCCGAATTGATTATTTCCGTGAGCGCGTTGACTGCGTCGAGCGTTGCAATAACGTTGTCGCGAGTGACTACGAGGTCCTCGGACTGCGGCATCATTGCCAGCGAATCGAGTATCGCATACGTGTTGTCGCGCGCGGTGATCAAGTCGTCTGCCTGCGGGAACAGCGGAAGCGTGTCGAGCAGTGTGTTGAGCCCGTCCTTTATCTCCGTCAGTTCCTCGTCGGAAACGGCGGCGGCTTGGACGTCCGCTCCCGCCGCGGTTTCGTCCGCGGTAAAGCTTTGAGCGCTTGCCGCATCAAGCCTGTCGATTATTGCGTTGAGCTGCTCCGTTATGGGCGCGAACGCGTCGAGAACGGTATTGACGTTCTCTTTTATCGCCGTTACGTCCTCGGGAACGGCTGTGAGCGCGGCAACACGCGCCGAAATATCGTCGAGATATTCGAAAAGCTTTTGGCTATCCTGTTCCGCTTCGGCGTCCGCTTCGGCAGCATAGGTATCCGCCTCTGCGTCCTGTTCGGCATCGGCTATTGCAAGCTCGGCTTGCTCGCGCAGAAACGCGACGTCGTCCAAAAGCCGTTGACGGTCGAGCGACGCGGCATCGACATTAGCGGCATTCTGCTCCGTGAACGCGTTAAGGTCGGCGCGCAACTGCTCTATCGCCTCGCCGAGCGCGGAAGAAGTGACATAGTCGCTGACTGTAAACAGCGTGTCTTTTATAGCCTGCGTTTCCGCCAAAATGTCGGTCTTGGCTTGCTCCACCGCGTCGGCTGCGGACGGCAGCTCGTTGATGCGGTTGATGATATTTGTTTCGGAATCGATGAGTACTTTGGAAAAGTCCTCGTACAGCTTATCGAGCTGCGCAGTCATTTCGCCGATAAGCGCGTCGAACTGCGCCGTCATATCGATGCTACTGCCGATGTTCAAAACATCGTTGCGCAGTTCTTCGATCTGAGCTATAAATGCGTCATGCTCCTCGAGTTTTCCGCGTATGTAACGCAGATCGTCGAGCGCCGCTTGTTTTTCCTCGTCCGATACGCCTGCCGCGGCGGTCGTATCGTCCTGCTGCTGCGGCTGAGCTATCTTTTCGGAGATATCCACAAGCTGCGTGGATATGTTCAAATAGTTGTTGCGAAGCTCCTCGAGCGCTTCCGACAAGCTGTTCGTGTCGGTAGAGGCTTGAAGCTTTGCCGAAAGATCGTCGATGCTTAAAAGCACTTCCTGAAGCAACGCGCTTTCGCCTGCGGCTTCCTCTTGATCCGCGGCGGTCGCGGCGCTGTTGGCGTCGAGCAAAGCGGTCTTAAGTTCCGCGAGCTTGGAAAACACGCTGTCGTCGCCGATCGATTTGGAAGGCTTGTACGACTTGGGCGCTTCGACGTACGGAAGGTCGATGACCGACGCGACGGTGAGCGCGGCAAGCTTTGCTACGCTCGCCTTGATAGCGCCCTCGTCCTTGGGATCAGCGTTCAAGGCTTCTTTGAGCTGCGCGACATCTTCCTCGTTCTCGCCCTCGCAACGGTTGTTCTGGAGAACGTTCTTTTCCGCCACGAGATCGGGCAGATAGTCGGCTATCTCGCCTATATCGGCATTGACCGCTTTTTCGCAAACGCCGAAATACCGCTCCGCGCTGTCGCGCATAGCCGTAGTGACCGAGCCTATATCGCGCTCTTGGCAGAACGCGGCGAGATCCGCAAACGCAGAGCGAGTAAGCGGCGTAGACGCAAGCTCGCCTATAAGCTCGTTAGCCGAATCAATAAGGTCGGCGGCGTCGCTCTCCTCACATTCGGAAAGCTTTTTGGAAAAATCAAATACGGATACGAGCTTGTCCTTGAAGGGCGTGTTCTGCGAATGAACGTCGAAGCTCGCCTTTTTATAGTCGCCTATAAGGTCCAAGATCGTCTGCGTGCGCTTGACCGACGCGGACGACGGATTGCCGAGCGAATTTTTGATGTCGTAAAGCTGACGAAGCAACTCGTTTACGGTGGAATCGCTCGCGCCGTTCTTGACTATCGTAACGGGACCGGACGACGTTACACCGCTCTGACCTATTACCGCGCGCAGAGCCTCGATATCGCCTGACAGCTTGTTCAACGCGTCGGTACCGAGCGAGTCGGTATTGCCGGCCGCCTTTTTTACAGCCGAAACGGCGCGCGACAGCTCGTCAGCCGAAGGGAACTCCTCGAGCTGTTTCTTTATTTGACCGATCTCGTTTACTATACGGGCGTCGCCTTCCTTGGAAATGCGCAGTATCGCCTCGTTTAGCGAGATAAGCTTATCGAAATCCAACGATGATTTTCCACCCTCAAGGCGTGCCGGCTCGTTATTGGCGGGCGGCAACTCACCTTGAGGGTTTGATGCGTTTTTTAGTAAATCGTCTATCTTGTCCTGAAGCCGTTTAAGTTCCGCATTGTACTGCGATTCCGTGAACTTCTGATCACGCGCCATATCCTCTTTAATGCGAGTCAACTCTTTCTGCATTTCGAGACTGCTCTGGTTTTTGGCAAGCTCGTCACGCAAACGGGATATCTCGTTGTACATGACAACCTCGCTGCCGGCAGGCGGCGCGGACGGCTGATACACGTACTGAGGCGGCATGGGCTGCTGCAAAGCGGTAGACGTAGCAAGGCCGCGCTTAAGCTCGGCAAGCTCGTCGAGGACTTTATTCAGACGGTCGTCGTAATAATCGTCGTTATACCCGTCGTCGTACTCCTCGTCGTCGTATTCTTCGTCGCCTTCGTCATCGTACTCCTCGTCGTCGTATTCTTCGTCGTCGTCCTCGTCGTACTCCTCGTCACGATCGACAAATTCCTCTTCGACGATTTCGTCCTGACCGTCGTCCAATGCAAAGGTCGTCTTGTCCTGTTCTTCCATAAATGTTCCTCACATTATTATAGTTGATATTGCGGTTTCGGCGTTAACCGAAGTATTCGAGCCGCAGTGCGGCAAAGAATCGATTTGTTTACCGTCGTACGCATACATTCGTCCGTCGCAAACAGTACACACAAAGTAGTATGCGGCAAAATGCGCGATTACATTACTTCGGTCTGTTGCCCGACGGCGGACGCGTGCCCGAAGGTCTCGGCCTTGCGGACGTCGTAGGACGTGCGCCCGGTCTTGCGGCGGGCCTAGCACTGCCGGCGCGAACGCCGTTCCTCGAAGCGCTCGGTCTTGCACCCGATCTTGCGCTGCCGGCGGGACGTGCTCCGCTCCTCGACGCGCTCGGTCTTGCACCGGTGCGCGTACCCGGCTTCGCTTTTTTGCGCGGGATCCTGTTGACGCGCTCCGTGACCTTTTTGATGACGCGCTGAGGTTTTTTGGCGTTTTCCGCCTTGAGCTTGGCTATTTCGCCGGCGCTTTGGATATCGTCCATCGTCTTGTTGTAGAAATCCATAAGCTCGGTCGAGCCGCGCTCGTCCTCGTCGAACGAAAGCTGCGAAGTATACAGTTGCTCGCGCATAGCTTTTGCTTCGTCCTCGTCCTTGATGTCCTTCATCTTGTTGCGGACGGCAATTATCTGCTCTTTGCGTATCTGTATCTTCTTCGCGATAAGCGCACGACGCTCGTCGTCGGCTTTTTGGCGCTCTTCCTCTTCCTTGCGACGGGTCTCCTCCGCCAAACGCTTGGCTTCGGCCTCCTCCTCGCTCTTGCGGCGCATTTCTTCGATCTCTTCCTGAGCCTGTCTGCGCGCTTCTTCGCTCTCCTCCAAAGCTTTGCGACGCGCTTCTTCCGCTTCGCTCGCAAACGCTTCCTCGGCTTCCGCCTTGGCGCGCTCTGCAGCTTCTTCGGCTTCGAGCCTTGCACGCTCTGCCGCCTCTTCCGCTTCCTGCTTGGCACGCTCTGCGGATTCCTCGGCTTCCGCCTTGGCACGCTCGGCAGCCTCTATCTCGGAACGCGCTTTCTCTTCCGCTTCGAGCCGCGCGGCTTCCGCTGCAGCAAGCGCCTCTTGGAGCTTGCGCTCGGCTTCCGCCTTGGCCTCGTCGGTGGCGTGCTCGGCGTCGATACGCGCCTGCTCCGCTTCCATCTGCGCCATCTGCGCCGCGAGCCGAGCCTGCTCGATCTCGTTCTTGGACTTGTCGAGCTGCTTTTTGAGGTTTTCGGCTTCGAACTTCTTTTGATCCTGGCTTATGATACCGCTGCCGGATACTATGAGATCGACAGGATTGGTGTTGTTGGCGAGCTCGTCGTACTTGGCGCACGCCGCTCTGAATTCCTCGTTGGCTTCGTCGAGGGCTTTGCGCGCTTCCTCGAGCTGCGCGTCGTACTCCGACTGAGCTTCCATCTTGCGCTTTGTTCCGTCAACATTGGCTTGCTTAATCTTTTCGTTAAGCTCGTCGATCTTGTCGGACTTATCGCCCTGCTCGACCATAAGCAACAGCTTTTCGTCGTCGCTTGCGGTTTCCATTTGCGCATTGACTGCGTCGAGCGCGGCTTTCGCTTCCTCAAGCTCGTCTTCCAGATCTTTGATGCCCGCCGCGACTTCCATGGCGATCATCGTCACGTCGTGCGAGGACGCCGAAAGATCGTCGTACACCGCCTGAGCTTTTGCGACGTTCTGCTCCGCCTCGTCGCGGAACTGTTCGCGCTCGGCTTTGAGCCTGTCGAGCTCGATGTTGCCTATAACGATATCCTCCGCGGCAATGACTTCTTCGAGAGGTATTTCGTTCTTCTCGACGAACTCGTTGGCTTTGCGGCGTTGCGTATTGAACTCGATATTGAGCTCGGACTTGCGCTTCGTCGTTTTCGTAATGACTTTTTCGAGGTCGGAAAGCCCGACGTTCGCGTCCGCAATGCGGATATTGAGGTCGTTGATGACGTCGAAGTCCGTAGCGCCGAGTATTTGCGACTTGGCGGCGGCGACTTCCGACTTGAGATCCTCGCGGTCTTTCGCAAACTTCGCGTTCTGCGCTTCCAGCTCGCGAAGCTCGAAGTCCGCCGTATTGACGGCGACGAGCAACGGCGACAAGCCTTCCACTTTTTCGTCGAGTTCCTGACGCGCTTTGACTTTTGCCAAACGATCCTGATACGCCGCGTAATCGGCTTGAGCCTTGTCGAGATTTGCGGCAATGCCCTGCTGATCGCTTTGCTTTGCGCCGTACATGGCGGCGAGCTTTTCCAAGATCTCGGACAGCGTATCCTTGCTCTTGCCCGAGCCCTCGAGCTCCTCGCGCAATCTTTCGAGCAGGTCGAGATTGCGCTCTTTCTGCTCCTCTTTGATTTTGATGTCGCGCGTGATCTTGTCTTTATCCTTATTCTTAGCCGACGCCAGCTTGAACTCGAGATCCTCGATATCCTTTTGATACTGCGCGTCATCCGCTTCGGCTTGCGCTATGCGCGCTCTGAGATCGGTATCGTAATCTGTGATACGGCTCATCTCCGACTGAACTTTGTCGAGGCGCGCCTTCAGCTCCTCGAGCTCTTTCATGATGATGTCGTTTTGCAGCTCGACGCTCTTGAGCGCGGCTTCCTCGGGCGAAGCGTCGATATCGATCTTTTCTTCGCTGAACTCGTCCTTGCTATCCGACGGCACGTACAGCGGATCGTCCGGATCGAAGCCGAGAACAAACAGATATCCCGGTCTTTCCTCACCCGGCTGGGACGGCATGGACGGCGTAGACGGGGTGGAAAGGCGTTCCGCCTTTTTGTTGATGTCGTTTTCGCTCATGATCGCCTCGTCCATAGGCATAGGCGTCTTGTAGCGTTCGGTTATGCGCTTCTTTTCCTTTTCCAGCTCGCGCGCCTGCAAGTCCTTGGACTTGAAGAACGTGCGGCGTACCATGCCCTTCGGCTCGTACTTTTCGGTGAATATGCGCTCCAAAAGCTCCTCATCGGTAATGTACTTGGCGATGAGCGCGTTGATATCCTCTTCCTGCTCCTCTTTGGGTGCGGAATCGGTCTGCGGCGGCATGCTCTCCATAGGCGCGGGTTGCGACGGAATACCGGACGCAAGCTGGAGCATGTCGGGAACGGGCGCACCGGTGCCCGTGGGTCCTGCGCTGAGCAGCATTTGCGTGCTCGCCTGCGACAAAGCCTGCGTAGCAGCCATGCGTTGCTGAGCCTGCGTCGCCGCGATCGACGAATTGAGCTTGACGATGTACGACGACACGGGAGCCTGCGTCGCGAGCTCGGCTTGCTTGTGCTTGGATATCGAATGAATGAATACCCACACAATGAACAGGATCAGTATGATGCCGCCGAGAACGCACGCCGCAATGATGAGCCAGCCCTGCCAGTCCTCGAAACGCGACCAGAAGCTGCCTGCCTTGACGTCGATATTGAATTCGTTGGTGGTGATGACAACAGACTGGCTGTTGTAGTTGGTAAACGTAAGCTTGACCTGCGCTTTCGTCTGACCGCTGGGGATATTGCCGACGTTCGGGTCGAGCGTCAGCATGTTGTCAGAAAGCGTAACGGCGAGCTGATCGGGATTGAGCGACTCCGCGCTCGTCATTTGATATCCGTCGTTTCTGAGCGCCGCAAACTCGCTCGCGCTCAAAATGTTATACGACACGGCTTTTTTGCCGTTGAGCGACGGCAGCGTTATCGCATAGTGCCCGTAACCGGTGACGGTCACGGTGACTTCTTTCTTTTGACGGGAATTGACGCCCGCGCGATACTCGACGACAAACTTGATATTGTAGCTGCCGTTGGACAGCGCCGTTATCTTGAGCGCCTCTGGCCGCTCGGCGTTGGTGTCACTTTCGAGCTTTTCTATTTTATAATCGCTCGTGGACGAATCGCACTCGCCTATTATAAAGCGCATTATGCCGCCGTACGCCGTCGTCGGGTACGAATACTCGATTATATCGGACGGGCGAAGAATGACGGAGCTGTAGCCGTCCGCCGCGGTAGGCTGAATGGGCTTTTCCACGGGGTTGCCGCTGTCGTCGGTGCCCGTATAAGTATACTTTCCGGTCAGATCGTAGTACTTATTTTCGCTTATATCATAGCCGTATTCGGATTTTACGTTGAGGCTGAGCACGCTTGAACCGACGTCCTTGACCTGCGGATTGGCGGGATAGAACACGACAGGGATCTTAACGACGTACGAGGTGGGATCGTTGCTCGTAATGCCCGTAGCATTGACGAGCGAAAGCGTTACCTTCATCTCATGCGTGCTGCTCCAGAACTTTTCGAGCCGCTCCGACGGATCGGCTATATCGCTGTACTCCGCGCCGGTATACAGGTTGATATCGGAAGCGGTAAGGGCGACGTTCATCGTGGCGGTAGGCGTTACGCGCTTGCTCGCCGTAGGATTGGTCAATATCGCCTGCGCAGTCTTATCCACATATTCGATCGAATCGATCTTGAAGTTGGTGACGGACGATATGCTCCACAGCTTATTGCCCAAACCGCCCATCTTTATGGACGTAGCATATTGACCGGCGGCCGCTCCGGGCGTTTTGGACTCGCCGTACAGCGCGCGGCCGAGCAAAAGCTCCGACAGATCGATCGTCACTTTCGAGTTGTTGTAGATAGACAGAACGGAAGCGTGCTTGCCGTCCGCAAACGACGCGGTGGCTTCGAGCGCTTGGTCGTTGAGCTTGTTGCCGACGTACAACGATTTGTCGCTGTCGGACAGATCGCTCCAGCCGCCGTTGTTTTGATGCGCGAGCTGTGCAAAGGTGTCGTGCACCTGCACGCTGAAGTACACGCTTACGGGCTCGGGATGCGACGACGCGGACAACTGAACGGAAAAGTATCCGCCGGCGGTGTATGAATTTGCGGTAACGTACAGAAAGCTTCTGTCAACATCGAACGTAACGTCGTAAGCCGAACTGTCGTTCTTTATCGATCCTGCGACGAATGTGTAGCCGTCGCCCGAATTGAGCTCTGTAAAATCTTGCTGGGTCCTGTGAGCGGCGTTGTATCTTTCCACCACGACGCTCGAAGCGATCATGCGCTTTTTTATGTGCGATGCGTTGTTGGCTGCGACAGTGCCCGTACCCGTATCGGCGCCGGAAATATCGCGGAGCGCTTCCACATCTTCCGCATCTCTGCCGTTGGCGTCCAATTCGAGCCGGATATCGTAGCCGCCTCCGGGACGCAACGCGTCGTTGCCTTCCGCGTAGGAACGCGCGGAGAAGAACATCGAAAACGCCAATGCGGACGCCACTAAGGCAACTATCGCAACAATTACTGATATAAAGGAATTACGTTTAAGCAGTTTTAGCATTTCGGCACCCCCTTAACCTTGCATCCCGTCGCTCGGGTCGGGCGCGTCGAAAATGATCGCGTTACCGTCAAGGTCTTGCGGCGCAAACTCGTCCACAGGCGTAGCAAAATCTTGACCGCCGAAACCTTGATCGCCGAAGTTTTGGTTGCCGAAGTCTTGATTTTCTATAGGGACCTCGCCCACGAACGGATTGACCACTTCGCCGTTCTGAGCCTGAGCGAAAGCCGCCTTTTTGGCTTCCAGCTCGGCTTTAAGCTCCGCAAGTGATTTTTTGCCGCCTTTCTTCTTCTTTTTGCTTGCTTTGGACTTGGAAGTCGAGATGGAAGCGAGCGGGCTGTTTTCCAAAGTCACGCCTGTTTCACTCTCCTTCTCCTTGCGCATGTCGTTAAACATCTTCGCATACTTGGGATCTTCCATTTTGAGCTTGGTCTTGACGATCTGCTCGCGCGTGGCGGAAGCCGTTTTGTTGTGTATGCGGTCGCGCATTTTGATGAGCTCCTGATTGCGCTTGATGATGGCGCGCTGCTTGGCACGCTTGCGCCAATACACTATCATGCGAATGAGGAATATTATCATGAGCACGCCGAGCGATGAGAAGAACGCAACTATCCAGGCAACGGTATACTCTTTCTTTGTGAGCGTTGTGGAAATGCCGTCGATATTTACGCGGAATGCAAGCATGAGCCGCATGTCGCTTCCGGCGGTATTTTTGGAAACGGACACGTTGACCGTAATGGGATCGGGCGTGTTGTACAACGGCGTTATAACTACGTTGGTAGCGTCGGTATCGTACGAGTAGTTGAAGTATTTGACCGCGTCGGAGGTAGAGCTTACGAGGAATATCCTGAAGTCCTCCGGCGTGCCGTTGCCGAGTTCCGAAAGGAGCATCTGCACGGGAATATGGACAACGGTGTCCGTATTGGAGCCGTACGCTATCCAGTTGCTGTTGATGTTACCGCTGTCGCTGCGGTGCCCGTCGGTTATGTTATCCACGTCGAGCCAAACGGTAAACACATTTCCGCCCTTGTGCGCTTCGTTTTCGTCCTCCGGATCGTCTATATCGGGAACGATCATGCGCGTACTACTGATCTTTTGATTGGTCTGTATGATGGCGACGCTCGACGCTTCCGCCTGCTCGTACGACGTAAAGTCGTCGCGCACAAAGCGCACGCGCATATTGTACACGCCCGACGTTTCGACTTGATCGTTGTCGGGAACTATCCTTATGCGCGGATGCGACGTGTCGGTATCGACAAAGCTGACCGATTTGATGAACTTGGGATAGCCGTTGGGATATCCGGCGGCGGCAGTGAGTTCCACGCCCGACGCGTCGGTAAAGTAAATGGCTTTGCTTATGCCCGTTTCCGCGTCTACGTCCTTAGCCAAGACAGTGTACCGCTCTATCTCGCTGTTGAAGGAATTGGCTTGCCTGAGCTGGTTGACGATAAGGTCTACGGCTACATACGTGGTATCTATGAGCTGTATCTCGCCGCCGAGCTCGGTAAGACCGGAAACATCGAAAGTGAGCGTAATGACCGCCGTTCTGTCGTAAATGGATGCGACGAACTGAACGAAAGTCGTGCCGGACGACACCGGCGATACGTTGAACTCCGTGCCGCTGATATCCGTGCCGGACGGCGAAACGGTAAGAATGGACGTATCCGCACTGCGAAGGTCGGATATGACTACCTTGTCTTTATACTTGGCGTCGAGATCTATGAGCTTGTTGTTTATCGCCTCTCCGCCGCCCATGAGGTCTATCTTGCTCGTGCGCGATATGTGATACTTTGTGGTCGCGCCCTCGTTGACCTTGAAGTTTTTGATGCCGTCGTCGTTGACGTTGATGTGGAAGGACAGGCTCACCCTTTCGTTGCCGCCTGCAAAAGCCGTAAGCGTGCTTCCGCCGTAGAAGCGCTGTACATGGACGGTAAAGTCTATGTCGTGGCACTCCACGGGCGATACGGTTATTTCCGAACCGGAGGCGTTGAGCACGACCGCGTCATTTTCGAACTGAGTGTTAAACGCCGTATAAGACGCCGAGGTCGCCAGATTATTGTACGAGAAGTGTATGTACGCTCCGGCGGATTTGACGAACTCTTCGAGGCGTAACGTAAGTGTTTCGCCTACGCCGAGCGCTCTCGTTACTGTATAAGTATTGCCGTAAATGGCTTCCGCACCCGTGTAACCGTCGTTGGGAGTGGCGCTGCCGTAAATTTCCTCGTGATCGAGTATGCGCACCGTCGGCTGAGAGAACACCGCGACCGCGGACTGCTTGTTGAGCGCCTTTCTCGACGCGGAGTCGGTAGCGGTCGTATCGGGCACATAAGACGCGTTGTATCTGGAATACTCGACGGCATTTACCGTGGCGCTGAGGAACGCGTTGGACGCGTCGTTGACCGTGCTGTACGAGTCGGGAGTGGTGCCGGAATAGCCGACAAGTCCCGTCGCGCCCTTCGCCTCGAAGAACGCAATGTCATACTTGAACTTGAGGTTGCTGCCGTCTATCTCGATGTCGTAAAGTCCGTAAACATTATCGAAATCGGTATTAATATTGGCGGCGACACCGGTCTTGAGTGTATACGATGAAATGGGAACGGTTATCTCTATCCTCTTATAAGTGCCTTCCACCGCAGTCGTCGGAGCGCTGCGCGTGGGTATCATCGTTATTCTGGCGTTGGGCGTTATCTGCACGAGATCGCCGTCGCGGTCGGTAAACAGGTACAGATACTCGTTTCCGTAGACGCGCGCGGCTTCCGTTGCGCCGAGATAATAATTGAGGTTGCCCAACTTAATGTGGTCGCTCGACGGGAAACCGACGTCCTGCGCCTTCATTTGCGCAACGATGTCGTTTACGAAATTAGCGACGTCGCTGTTGTTGCGCAGTAAGTAACCGGCAAGCGCCGTGACGCCGCCGGAAACGTCTTGAACGGCGACGGAATATTTGTTGTTGTGCGAGTTATTGGGATCGAGGAGCGGAAGGCTCGCGTTTCCCGTTCCGTCTTCCGTTACGTCGCGGAAGCCCTTAAAGCTCAGATACGCTTCCGTATTTTCTATCTCGAACTTAACGGTGCACTTTTTGCAATCGTACAAAAGCTCTTTGCCGTCAACGACGCCCGAACGGGAATCGATAGCCGATCCTTGCGTCGGAGAAGCGTCGGCGGTTATTTTAAAGTTTTCGGCGCAGTCGTAGCGCGCGACATAAAACTCCGCAGTGATCGTACCGCCCTTGGACGAACGTATAGGCGTGATCTCTATTCCCACGCCGTTGCTCATGCTGTAGACCACTTTGTAAGTGAACATGTTTTTCTGCTGCGACTCGGTCATCGGCGTAGTCGAACCGTTGAAGTAGAACTGCGGCTTCAGCGCTTCGCGACCGGGCGTAGAAGTGCCGTCGAGGCATTGGACCTGACTGTCGAAATTATAGTCGAGTATGCGATACACATCGCCCGTCTTGTTGGTCAAAACAAGCGAATTGCGCGCGGCGCCGTAATAGTTGAGCTTGCCTGCGCCCGTAGTAGTATTTCTGCCATTGAGCTGCACCGACGGAGCGGAAGCATAGCCGCCGTCCACGTAAAGCGTAAAGCTGCCGAGGTCGGGCTCGTTCTCGTCGTTCTCTTTTACGGAACGAAATACTATATTGTTGTTGACATTGCCGTTTACGGGAGTATCGACCGTCCAGTTGGCTGCGGTATCCGCGGCGTCGGTCTTGAATTCGTCATAAACGGTCTGAACAAAGCTGCCGCCGCTGTAGGTTATGCGCACTACTTTTCCGAGCTTAGTGATGGCGAACAGGTTGTTGCCGTAACCGGAGTATATAGCGGCGAACCTGTTGTAGTCGTTGGGCGTGTAATTGTTCGGATCGGATTTGAGCGAGCTGCCGAACTTGATCTCGGTAACGCCGGTCGGCGTATTGGTAGTGGTGTTGTAGCTCCACACGTAGAGCCTGCCGCTTTGTGTCAACGCGCCCGTTATGTACTCTTTTTCGTTCTGCACGCTGTCGGAAAAAGTCAGCGTGCCGGAAGTGGCGTCCGAAGTAAACGTATCGCTCTCGACGTGGAACGCACGCAACTCTTCCGCTATTGCGTTTTCATCGTCGGCAGGCGTTGCCGATTTCTGCTTGCCTGCCGCAACGGAAACCAAATGGTCGTCTATAGTGCCGTTGTTGTCTGTATCGAGCAAATCGTTGAGCGTCGTCACCGCCGTCGGCGTGGACGACACGCCTCCGCCGGTAAGTCCGCTCTGACCTAAGCGGTTGTCACCCCAGGCGTACAGTCTGCCGTTTGAAATGCCGTAGCCGACGTCGTTTCCGAGCGAAACGTCGAAAAGGAGCGACTGCGCATAACTGTCCGCCGAGTCGTTCACAGCGCCGCCGTAGGCATTGGATACGGTATAACTTTTTGTAACGTCGGTGGAATATTGCAACTTGCCGGACGACGACTGTCTGCCGTAATAGAGGTCGGCATTGGCGGTATTGTTGCTGCCGTTACTGCTCGGCTGACGAATACCGTTATAATTTCCGGTGACGTCGATTGCGGACTCCGAGCCTATTATCGCATTGTTTATCGTATACGATTTGTAGCTTATCGCAGTCGTTCCGGTGTGGTTTCCGGACGTACTGCCTATTGTGTAAGGCTTCGAATTTGTCTGTACCGTCTGTGTGGCAGACACGGTATTGCCGTTCACTGCGGCTGTTGACGAAACAAAGTTTTTGCCGCGCAACACCAATGACGTGGAAGAATCGGGCAAATTACTCGAGCTGCCCAAGACCACGTTCATTCCCACGGTATAACCGCCGGCTACCGCCGTTACGCGAGATGTTGTTCCCGTGGTAAACGAAGTCTGATATACTTTCCTCGTATCCGTCTGCCCGTACAATAAGTCGGTAGCGCTGTTCTTGGATAAAGTATATGTGCTATTTTCGGATACGTTGGGAACCGCATACATCAACGATCCCCAAACATAGCTGTAGTACATGCCGGTCGTGTATTTGGAGTACGTCAATATATAGTTGTACTCGCCCGCGGCGAGCGAGGCGTTTCCGAAACTGTTATTGGGCAAAATATTGTATAATCCGGGATTATACTCGGTATCGCTACTGTCGTTAATGCCGTATGTGTAATTTATTATATACGGTTTATACCAAGGATAATCTCCCGTTCCGTCCGTCGTACTGCGCAAGAGCAAGTAATTGGGCATGGAACCCTCATTCTCCAGTTCGACGTCGAAAATGTCCTTTCCCCAAGTATACACAAAGCCCGCTTTGGTGATGAATGCGGCTGTCGTACGAGTGGCGGCGATCTGGATTATCCTATCGCCGGAGTTGCGCGGATCGTGATACTCGGTCGCTTTCCATCTGATAGGCGTATCGCCGCTGCCCGGACCGTTGCGGAAAACATAGTCGCTGTCGTAGCGATCTGTTGTGTTTACGAGTTTGGTGGGAACGGTCGAATAATATTCGCCCAGCGTTTTCGCTCCGCTGTTAAGGTTGCCGTTGCCCACGTTGGGCGAGTTACTGCCGTTTAAGCTCCAGCCGTACAGTTCGCCGTCGTATGTAAGACCTATGGCAAAGTCCGCGCCTGCGGCTATTTGGACGAACCTGATGCCGTTTTCGACCGTATCGCCGTCGGCGTATACTTTATTTTTGTCAACGCTTACAAATCCGAACGTCAGCACAGCACATAAAATCAATGCCAGACTGACTACTGCCGACACGATACGTGTTTTTATACTGTTGATTTTTTTGATCGACCTCATCGATTTGCAACCCTCTTTGAGTTTTTAGCGCCAAAAGAATCGGCTGTAACGTCGAATATATACACTATTCGACATTATTCATTTGTTAATTATAATACTTTTCCGACGCAATGTCAATATAAACCACTCAAAAAAAGCCTAATTTTTTGGTTATTATTAACAATTTATTCACATTTACGTCTTATTATAATGATAAAAAACGGCGTTTTTTCGTTTATTCGACTTGCCGCCTTGCAGCCGATTTGACAAAGCGACGGCAAAAACGATTGCCTTATCGCGAAAAACATGGTATACTTTAAAAAAATTTCGCATAAGGAAGTATGCTATGAGAGTTTACAATTTTTCGGCAGGGCCCGGAATGCTCCCCCTCGAAGTGCTAAAGCGCGTTCAGTCCGGTCTTATCGACTACGACGGATCGGGCATGTCCGTAATGGAGATGAGCCACCGCTCCAAGCCGTACGAAAAGATCAACGACGAAACGCACGCGCTTTTGCGCGAGCTTATGGATATCCCCGCCGACTACGATATACTTTTTGTGCAGGGCGGAGCGACCAATCAGTTTTCGGCTGTGCCGCTCAACATCGGAACGGTAAACCGCAAAGCCGATTACGTCGTAACCGGCAATTTTGCCAAAAACGCCTACAAAGAGGGCGCGGTACAGCTCGACGCCGCCATCGCGGCTTCCTCCGAGGATAAGAACTTCACTTATATCCCCGATCTTAAACCCGAGATGTTCCGAAAAGACGCCGACTACGTGCACATCTGCTACAACAATACGATATTCGGCACGCGCTATAACAAAGCGCCGGACACTGCGGGCATTCCGCTCGTGGCGGACATGTCGTCCATGATACTCAGCCAAAAGGTGAACGTTCGGGACTTTGCGCTCATCTACGCAGGCGCGCAGAAAAACGTCGGGCCCGCGGGCGTGACAATAGTCATTGTGCGCCACGACCTTACGGAGCGCGCCGACCCCAAGTGTCCGGTAATGCTGCGCTACGACAATCAGGTAAAGAACAAGAGCCTGTACAACACGCCGCCATGCTTTTCCACTTACGTCATAATGGAAGTGCTCCGCTATCTTAAAGAGCTCGGCGGAGTGGAAGCGATGCAGCGCATAAACGAGCGCAAAGCCAAAAAGCTGTACGACTACATAGATTCTTCAGATTTTTACGTCAACCCCGTGGAAAAAAGCTGCCGCTCGCTTATGAACGTGCCGTTTGTTTCCCCCACCAAGGAGCTTGACGGACTGTTTGTTGCCCAAGCCGCGGAAAACGGGCTCGTGTCCATAAAGGGTCACCGCCTTGTCGGCGGCATGCGCGCGTCAATATACAACGCCATGCCGGAATCGGGTATCGACGCGCTCATCGAGTTTATGGAAAAGTTCCGCAAAGCCAACGCATAAGGAGAGGACATGAAAGAAATTTTAAAGCTCAACGCAATAGCGCCCTGCGCCGAAGCCAATCTCGGCGGCGGCTACAAGCTGACCGAAACCGCAAAAGCGCCCGTCGCCGTCATGCTTCGGTCGTTTTCCATGCACGACTACGCGCTGCCCGAAAGTGTTTTGGCGGTGGCGCGCGCCGGCGCCGGCACCAATAATATCCCCGTCGGCGATTACGCCGAGCGCGGCGTCGTCGTTTTCAATACGCCGGGCGCCAACGCAAACGCCGTAAAAGAACTGTGCCTTGCCGCGCTCTTTTTGGCTTCGCGCAAGATCACCGACGGCATTGCCTGGACGAAGACGCTCACGGGCGATGACGTAGATAAGCAGGTCGAAAAAGGCAAAAAGCAGTTCGCGGGCCACGAGATAATGGGCAAGACCCTCGGCGTGGTAGGGCTCGGCGCAATAGGCGTGCAGGTCGGTAACAACGCCGTCCGCCTCGGCATGAACGTGCTCGGCTACGACCCGTTTATATCCATCGATTCCGCCTGGAAGCTCAACCACAACATAACCAAGATCGACAGCCTCGACGGCATTTTTTCCGATTCCGACTACATAACACTGCATGTTCCGCTGACCGACGGCACGCGCGGCGTAATAAACGCCAAGTCGATATCCAAGATGAAGGACGGCGTAAACATAATCAATCTGTCGCGCGGCGAGCTGTGCGTAAACGCCGACATCGTCGCCGCAGTCAAGAGCGGCAAAATAAATTCGTACATCACGGACTTTGCCGCGCCCGAGCTTTTGGGCGTGGACGGCATCACCGTTATCCCCCACCTCGGCGCGTCCACCGAGGAAGCGGAAGATAACTGCGCGGTCATGGCGGCGCGCGAGCTCGTGGACTTTATAGAAAACGGCAATATCACCAATTCCGTCAACTTCCCCAACTGCTCCGCGCCGAAAAGCGGAAAATGCCGCGTGACCGTGATCCACCGCAACGTCAAAAACGTACTCAATTCCATCACCGACGCCGTGTCCAAAGCCGGCATAAATATGGAAAACTTCATTTCCAAGTCGCGCGGCGACTACGCCTATGCCATTATCGATACGGACGCGGAAGTGACGGACGGCGTCCTCGGCGCTATTTCCGCTTGCGACAATGTTTTAAAAGTCAGAAAAATTTAAGCGCTCGCCACTAAAAGCCGAAAATACGAAAATCCGCGTCACGCTGCTTTGCGGCGACGCGGATTTTGTTTTATGTTCCGAACATTTGTCTTTACGGCGGCGTTCCCATCGCTACAGCACGTTGTCCTTTGCGGGCGTGAACACTACTTCGTCCACGTAGTATCGTTTGCCCGTTTTGTTGTAGTATTCGGTCATGTCGAGATATCCTATATATGTTTCGACGACGGGCAGAACGATAATAAGTCCCACGCCGAGCGTAAAAACAGTGACGAACGCGCCGAGTGCGAGTAGCAGCACAAACGACACAAAGTATGTGGAGTATATCGATCCGAAGCGCTTAAAGCATATTTTGACCGACATGGCAAAGCCCTTTATAACGCCGTAGCCGTCCACTACGCACGGCGCCCAGCACGCCAACAGCGAAAACCGGAACGACATGAGCACGGAAAGCAACAGTATTATCAAAAACGGCAGTATTACGCTCATGCCCACGGCGACGCCGACGCCGTATATCACCGCAAAAATGGCTGCGTCTATTATCGACGTGACGAGCATTTTTGCGAGCGAATATCTTACGGACACGGGGAGCGTCGAGAAAAACTTTCCACCCAAGCCGTAACGCGCGTTACACGACATCTTGCCGTCGATGACCGTTGCGAGCGGTATCTCGTGCAAGCCCAAAAAGAATCTGAACGCGAACACGGCTATAAGTATCACAAACAGCATGGTGAGCGTGACGACCGTGTCGTTGCTCCCAAACAGCGCGACCGTGGACGAATAGCTTTCAAACAGTCCGTCCCACATTCCGTTCCAGCCGCCGTCGCCGAACAGCGCGGAAAACGCGCTGCCGTACTGTTCGAGTATACCCTCTTTTGCAAAGACGCGTATTATCGGCAGGACAAACGGCAGGCTAAGTCCCGTTATGAGCGCCGCGAACAGGAGCATATACAGCAGGAGCGCCCAAACCGTTCCGAAGTGCGCGATGAGGTTTTTCAAAGCGTTCTTAAACGACATCGTTCGCTCCCTCCTCGCCGCCTTCATCGGGCTGTACGGGCTTTACGTCATGCTTTTTCGTCTTTTCGGGCTCGACTTTTTTGGGCTTTGCGGACTTTTCCGTCTTTTCCGTCTTTGCCGATTTTACGGGCTTTGCCGACGCCGACTTATCGACGGTTTTTTTCCGCTCGGCGACGGGCTTTTCCGATTTAGACTGCTTCTGCGCGGCAGGCTTCGTCGGCTTTGCCGAGCTTGCCGTATCTTTCGTCTGTTTTTCCACTTCCTTCGGTTCTTCCGCCGCGACCGCGCGCTTCTGCTCCGTCGGCTTTTGCTTTGCGATCTGCGGCAACGGCATCTCGTGCGGCTTTACGTCGCGGCGATCGAGCCCGCTCAAATTATAAAAAGTCAGCGTCGCATATACCGTTATATATACGTTTGTGAACAGGAACAGCAAAAAGTTGAACACGTACCCCACCGCCGCGTGCATATCCAAAAATCCCACAAGCAGTTGGATACCTGCGCAAAGCAGCATGGGCGCGACAAGCCCTTTAAAACAGCCTTTGCCCGAGATCAGCTTGTACGACTGCGCCGCGGCGTCGCGAAATCTGTAGCCGTATACAACCATTATCTGCGACCAGAACAGCATGGGCGTTATTATCAGCAAGTGCACCACAAAAAGCGCCAGCGCTATGACGGATATCGCCGCAAGCGCCGCGCCGGACGGCAGACCTATCACGCCGAACAGCCACTGAGTAAACGTAACAAAGCCGAACAGCACAAAACGCAGCACTACCGATACCGCGTTCATCACCATTATCCCCACGAACATGGGAAAAATCGAATAGTTTACGAGCCGCACGGGGTCGCGCAACGAAAGCTTGCCCGTCCGAAAATGCCTGTCCACGGCGGACATAATGAGCGCCGCGCCGATTATCTGGAACACGCTTATCACTATGACCGGCCACAGATACTGCCAAGAATCGCCGAAAATAATTCGGAATGTGCGCGAAACGGACACGTACGGCTTGTAGTCGAACGCAGAAACAAACGACACTTCCCAAAACGGCGTGGACAAAAAGCACGCCACGATCGCGGGAACAGACATTACCGCCACAGGCAGCCAAAAATTTTTTTTGAGATATGAAAATGTCTGACCGAGATATTTCACACAGCCATTATACAGCTTTCGGCGATAAAACGCAACCGTTTGCGATATATTGCAGGCAATACGCGCGCTATCGCGTCTTTTCTTTCGGCTTTTTTCGTTTTGTTCTTACAAAAAGCAGTTCGCTGCTCTTATGGCTCCTGCGCTTGACGCTGTTGAGCACGCCTATGCCCGTCATGAACACTATAAGTCCGGAGCTTCCGCTGCTGATAAACGGCAGCGGCAGGCCCGTCGGCGGAATACTCCCCGTCACCACCGCGATGTTTACTATCACCTGTATCGCTATTATCGCCGCTATCCCCGAGCACAGCAGCGATCCGAATCTGTCCGGCGCGCCGAGCGCTATCATAAGCGCGCGGCGTATCATTATTATATACGCGACCATGACGAGCATACAGCCGAACAGTCCGAACTCCTCGCCTATCACGCTGAATATAAAATCGCTCTCCGCAAACGGCAAAAATAGATATTTCTGACGCGAATTGAAAAGCCCTATGCCGAAAAATCCGCCTGCGCCCAAGCCGTAGTACGACTGTATAAGCTGATATCCCTCCTCGAGCGGACTTTCCCACGGGTCGATAAACGCCATCAATCGCGCAAACCTGTACGGCTCTGCGAGTATCAGCACCACGGCGGCGGCTATGAGCGGCAGTATTATCATTGCGAGGTGTTTTAATTTAGCGCCGCCCAAAAACAGCATGACTATCATGAGCATAGCCATGCAAATGGTGACGGACATGTTCGGCTCGAGTATTATCAATAGACATATGACGGCGCCGACGCCTATTACGGGCAGTATTCCGCGGAACGTAGTCACTTTATGCTCGTGCGTGCCTATGTACGCCGCGGCAAACACTATAAATCCGAACTTGGACACCTCGCTCGCCTGTATGGTGAAAAACGGCAGGTTTATCCACCGCCGCGCGCCGTAGTTGGTTATGCCGACGCCGGGAACGAACACTATCGCGAGCAATGCTATGGATATCGCCAAAATGACGTAGCGCAATTTTTTGAGCACTCTGTAATCCACGCGCGACATGATAATCATAGCCGCCGCGCCCAGCACTACGCCCACGAGCTGCTTGTACACGTAATAGTATTTTGTGCCGTATATGCGCTCGGCGGTGTACGATCCGGCGGAATACACCATAAGAACGCCGAACGCGACGAGGAGCGCCGTCACTATAATGAGCGGCACGTCGGACTTGTCCGTCTTTTCGTACGGCGTCTTTTTGCCGATAGCGCGCTTATTTTTCATCTGACCTACCGACCGACGCGGCAAGCGCGCAAAACCGTTCGCCGCGCTGCGCGTAATTTTCAAATTCGTCGAACGACGCGCACGCAGGCGAAAGCAGCACGACTTCGGCGTTCGAGCGAGCCGCCGTCTTTACGGCGTCCGCAAGTCCGCCTGTTTCTATGACATTCCCTTTAAATGCGCTCGCCTTTGCGCTTGCCGCTATTTCCCCCGCACACTCGCCCATTGCCACCACGTCGCACACGCGCGACATCGCGGAGCTACTGAAAAGCTCCGAAAAATCGAGATCTTTCCCACGACCGCCGAGTATCAGGCATATGCTCCCGTCCGTAGCTTCGAGCGCGGCTATACACGCGGAAACGTTGGTGCCTTTAGAGTCGTCCACCCAGCGCTTGCCTCCGTGCACGCCTATATCCGCTATCCTGTGCGGCGCGGCGTCGGCGGAACATAACGCGGACAGTATCGCCGAATTTTCCGCGCCCATGCACTTTGCGGCGGCTATAGCCGCGAGCGCGTTCTTTACGTTGTGCTTTCCACGCAATCGCAGATAATCGACGGGACACACGCGGCGTCCGTAAAAGCAGAAATATCCGCCATGTATGTACGCGCCGTCCACTATGCGCTCCGTCGAAAAACGCACTATCTCCGCGCCGGTATCGAGAGTTTTGAGCGCCGCTACGGGTATATCTCCGCCCAACACCAGATATCCGCCGCGCATGCCGTTTGCTATGTTGCACTTGCACGCGCAGTATTCTTCCGCCGAGCCGTGCCAATTGAGGTGATCGGCGGAGATGTTGGTTATTACAGCCACTTGCGGCGAGATATGCGCATTGTACAACTGAAAACTCGACAGCTCGCACACGAGCGGCTTATCCGACCTTTCCGCCGCAGTCGTTATCGGGTAACCTATGTTGCCGCACGCCGTGCCGCCGAGCATGTCCGCAATGAGGCGCGTCACCGTCGTCTTTCCGTTAGTGCCGGTCACGCCCACTATCGGCGCTTCGGTAAGCATAAAGCCGAGCTCCGCCTCGCCGACCGTGCGTATCCCGCGCTCGCGGCAGTATGTATAGACGGGATGCGTCGGCTTGACGCCCGGGCTTATCACGGCGGCGGCGTAATCGCCGTCCGGCGGCGGCGTGAAAGCTCCGTCTATATCGGCGTACACTTTGGCTTTTCCGCCGTGCTTTTTTACGGCGCGGCATGCCGAGCGTCCCGACACTCCGTTGCCGTAAACAAAAAACCGCTTCCCGTCGAAAATACCCATACGGTATTATATGACGGCAAACGGCGCGTTAGAATATCGTGCGATATCGGTTTTGCGAAAACCGCCGTCGCTTCGACTGTTAGCCACAGCGCTTAGTACAGCGCGAGCATCAACAGCACCGTAACGATGCCGCAAACGAACGTGACGAGCGTGTATACGACCGCTATCTTTCCCTCGAATATGCCCTTGCGCTCGAAGTGGTGGTGGAGCGGCGACATCAAAAAAACGCGCTTACCCGTCGTTTTGAACGCGACGACCTGTATTATAACGGATATGCTCGTCGCGACGTACATTATGCCGACGAGCAGCATGCTGAGCGACATCTTGCACAGCACAGCTATGCACGCCAAAAATCCGCCGAGCGCCATAGAGCCGGTGTCGCCCATGAATATGCGCGCAGGGTGCGTGTTGTAACACAAAAACGCGCACAGGCTTCCGCACAGCGCCGCGCACAGGATCACGCTGTTCATTATTCCGTCGCCCGACAGCACGCCTGCGGAAAGCGCTATGCCGAGTATAACGCAGATAAACAGCGCGTTAGTCGCCGTGACCGACGTCGCAAGCCCGTCCAGCCCGTCCGTCAGGTTGACGGAATTGGTAAAAGCCAAAAATATGAATATAAAATATACGGGCGCGAGCCTTCCGAGCTCCAGCGACCTCGGCACGAACGGCGCGTATACGCTCGACCCTACGCTCGGCTCGTAATACGCGTACACCGACACGATAACCGCTATCAGCACCTGAAACACTATCTTTTGCACAGCCGAAAGACCTTTGTTGTGCTTGTATCGCACTTTTATGAAATCGTCGATAAAGCCGATGAGCGCGTAGCCGACCGTCACAGTCAGTATGATGTACGATGTCTTGTCGCCGCTTTTCGTAAAGAAAAGCGCGGAAAAAAGCGCGAGCACTATCGACACTCCGCCCATGGTCGGCGTGCCGGCTTTTGCCTTATGGTTGTCCACATACGACAGTATGGGTTGTCCGGCTTTAAGCTTTTTTACGAGGCGGATATTCAGCGGCAGTAGCAGCATCGCCGTCGCAAACGCCGCAAGATATCCGCAGAGAACGGCTATCAAAACCCGAATTCCCCCGCTATCTCGAGTACGTACTGCTCGTCGTTGTACGGCTGTTTTCTGCCCATAACGTCGTTGTATCGCTCCGCGCCCTTGCCGGCTATGAGGACTATATCGTCCTTATCCGCCATTTCGAGAGCGGCGCGGATAGCTTCTTTCCTGTCCACGATCGGCGTGTAGTTGGTCTTGCCGATCTCCTTTATGCCGCTTTCGATCTGCAATATTATATCGACGGGCGGCTCGAAGCGCGGATTGTCGCTCGTGACAAAACAGAAATCGCTGAGCGTGGAAACTATCTTGCCCATCACCGCGCGTTTTGTTCTGTCGCGGTTTCCGCCGCAGCCGAACACCGTTATTATGCGCGCCGGCGCGAACTCGCGTATCGCCCTCAAAATATTGGCTATCCCGTCGTCCGTATGCGCAAAGTCTATTATTACACTGCACTTTGCCGTGTTGATTATGTTGAACCGTCCGTCGATCTTCTTTACGTTGCGTATGCCGCCGACCACCGCCGAAAACGGCAGGTCGAGCGCCGACGCTATCGCCGCCGCGCACAGCGTGTTGTACATATTAAATCTTCCCGTCAGGTTGAACTTGATATTGCCCACGTTGTCGAACATGTTTATCATGTAGCTCAAGCCGTACGCACTCATTTCAAGGTCTATGCCGAACACGTCCGACGGGTTTTCCACGCCGTATGTCACTGTGGGCAGGTCGGTTTCGGCAAGCAAGGCGCGTCCGAGCGTGTCGTCGGTGTTTATTACCGCGCGGCGCGCGTGTGCGGTCGTAAAAAAGCTCTTTTTCGCCGCGGCGTACGCTTCCATATCGCCGAAAAAGTCGAGATGATCGCGCGAAAAATTGGTGAACGCCGCGACGTCGTACATTATCCCGTCCACCTTTCGGAGCGCGAGCGCATGCGCCGACACCTCCATTACGACGTACTCCACGCCTGCTTCCGCCATGTCCGCCAGCATGCGCTGAAGATCTATCGGGTCGGGGGTCGTCAGCGCCGCGTCGAGCTTGTTTTGCCCGTACTCGACGGCGTTCGTCCCTATCAGTCCGCAGGAGTGTCCCGCCGCCTCGATTATGCTCTTTACGATATAAGTCGTAGTAGTCTTGCCGTTGGTGCCCGTCACGCCTATCATCTTCAACTTTTTGGACGGGTGCCCGTAAAATGCCGAAGCCGCCGTACTGAGCGCGGCGCGCGCGTCCTCCACCTCTATCTGCAGCACGTCGAGCGCGAGCCGACGCTCCACAACGAGCGCCGCCGCTCCGCGCGAAACCGCGTCCGCGGCAAACGTGTGCCCGTCGTTTTCGCGCCCGACAAGACAAAAGAACACGCATCCGCGCGTCACTTTGGAACTGTCGCACGCAAGACCGCTTATTTCGATATCCTCAGGACATCCCAAACCGAGTTCATTTAGCCGCATGATCACACTCCCGTTTTTTATATCGCAATATCCGCCCGTGCTATGCTTACGGTCTACTGCCGCCGCGCACGCGGCCATAGGCACGCGTGCGACCGGTATATGCCTATAGTATATGCTTATTGTAACCCGTAAATCGCGCGACCGCGCGCTTTTGCAAACAAACGCATAATGTTACAGATTATTACGTTTTTCGATTACCGCGCCGCACTTACGCGCTATTTCGCGCGCGATTCATGCCGACTCGCAGCGCACGAGCACCGCGTCGTTTACTGCGACGCGCGCGCCGGGCACGGGGGTCTGCGCCGTCACCTTGCCGCCGTCGCCGACGAGTTCCACGTGCAAGCCCATGCTTTCGAGCGCGGCGACGGCGTCCGCCGCCTGTTCTCCCACCACGTCGGGCATGAACGTATACTCGACGGACGGCAGTTCCGTGGGCTCGAGCGCGGCATAGTCGAATATCTTTTTAAACACGTCGCCGGCATACGGCGCGGCGACCAGACTGCCGTAATACATGTAGCCCTGCGGCTCGTCCACTATCATGAGCACAGCGTACTTCGGGTCGTCGGCAGGCGCAAACCCGATAAAAGACGAAACATACTTGCCCTGCGCTATCGTTCCGCCGGCATACTTTTGTGCCGTGCCCGTTTTGCCGCCTATAAGATACCCGTTTACTCCGGCTTTGCTCCCACCGCCGTTTGCTACCACGCCCACGAGATATTCGCGCATTTTGGCAGACGTCGCTTCGCTGACCGTGCGGCGTACCGCATTGGGAGTGCGCGTCGCGAGATTTACGCCGTCGTACGAATCGACGGACTGAACGAGGTACGGTGTAAGAAGCGTTCCGCCGTTTATCACCGAACACACGCCCGTTATCAGCTGTAACGGCGTGACGGCGACCGCCTGCCCGAAGCCGATACGCGCAAGATCGACGGGCTTTACGGCGCTTTCGTCCATAAGTATGCCGCTGCTCTCGCCCGAAAAATCGACGCCCGTCTTTTGACCGAGCCCGAAATTTTCGAGCGCGTCGTAAAATCTTTCCGTGCCCATGCGGAGCGCAAGGTCCATAAACACGCAGTTGCACGAATTTTTTACACCCTCGGCGAGGTGCTGACTGCCGTGACCTATGGAGCGCCAGCAGCGTATGCGCTGTCCGTCCACGGTGCGCGAGCCGGCGCAGTAAAACGTGTCCGAATCGCCGACTACGCCGGCTTCCAGCGCCGCCGCGGTGGTGAATATCTTAAAGGTAGAGCCGGGCTCGTACATATCCGCTATCATCGTGTTGCGCGACAGCTCGTTCAACAGATCGAGGTCGTTGCGCGGCGGCGAGTTAAGGTCGAACGACGGACTTTTCGCCATTGCGAGTATTCCGCCCGTATTGACGTCCATAACTATCATGGACGCCGACTTCGACGAAAATTCCGCAGTCGCGGCGGCGACGGCGCTCTCGGCAAAGCCTTGTATGTTGCTGTCCACCGACAGCGTTATATTGCAGCCCGGTATGCCGGGGACGTACTCGGTGACGCTCGAATCGATCTCCCTGCCGGCTATGTCCGTGGACGTGTACGCAAAGCCGTCTACGCCCGTCAGATACTTGTCGTAATAGCTTTCGAGTCCCGATTGACCGGCGTTATCTATATCGGTAAAACCTATTATCTGCGAAAGCGCACTGCCGAACGGATAGTTGCGCTGTGTGTCCAAAGTGTAGTAAAGCCCTGCGATGTTCTTCTTTCGCAGCGAGTACGCGGTGTCCGCGTCGATCTTGCGCTTTATCGTCACTTCGCCGACGGACGAGGACAGCTTTTCGAGCAGCATTTCGTAGCCGAGCGACAGCTCCGACGAAAGTTCTTGCGCGACCGCGGCTTTATCGACGACAGCGTTCGGGCGCGCGTACAACGTAAAAACGTCCTTGCTGTCGGCAAGCACTACGCCGTTGCAATCGAGTATCTTTCCGCGCGTCGCTTTAAGCGGCAGATCGCGATACCACTGTTCGGCGGCTTTTTTCCTGAGCTCGTCGCCGCTGACGACTTGAAGATAGAACAACCGTCCGAGCAATGCCGCAAACACGACGATGAGCGCGATAAACGCCGCAAGTATTCTTTTCCGCATGAGCGCCGCACCGGCTTTCATATAAACACCTCGCTTTTATGGCGATAATACGCCCGAATATTTATATGCCGAAACGGTCGATATTATTTTTCGCTCGAAAATACGCATAAAAAAAGTCCGCATTTATTTGCGGACCTTGTTTTTTACATTACCACTCCCGACATCCAATCGCAAAACTCGTCGAAGCCGTTGGTGTGCGGCGTAGCCTTTTGCACATCTACTTTTTCCACCGCATTTACTTTATATACGGGCTGAGAAGATTGCACCATGCCGCTCGCAGTGGCTCTTTCGAGTATGTGCGTTTCGTCGGTGAGCGCCGCGATCTCCGTCGCCTGCTCCGCGACCGTCGCCTGCTGCTCGGTTATGTGCGCCGAAAGCCTGCCGACGCTCGCCTGCGCACCCGATATAGATACGCCCGTTGCGATGACTGCGACAGCAAGCACCAACGCCACCGCGACGTACACCAAAAGCAAGACCTTGGTGCGTGGCGAAAGCGATCTGTGCGCACTGCGCTTTTGCGTCGCCTCGGCCTCCGCGTGTTGCACCGGCTGCGGCTGCTTGTACGCGCGCGTCTTTATGGACGGCATGATATCCTCGTGCTCGAGCGGTTTTCTGTCCTTTTGAAGCGGCAGATCGAACTGCGCCCGAGGCTTTACGCCCATAAAGGTGTCGAGCGTCGAATACAGCGGCTTTTCCTCCTGCGCCGGTCGAACGTCGGGACGGGCGTTTTCCGTCATGTTTTCGGCATACGGCTCGGCTTCAACGCGGTTCGATTGCAGGAAAATATTTTCAGACGCGATACCGTCGTCGTAGCCGATATCGGAAGACGCTTCGACATTTTGCACGATGTTCAAATCATCGTCTATAAGCGGCGACCTGTCGCTCGCCGTACCGTAGCCGCCGAAGCGGTCGCGGTCCCTATTGATCTGTCGTTTGGTGGTGATCATACTGCACCTTCCTTAAAGTTTTTCGATTACGCGCAACGTTGCACTCGCACTGCGCGGATTGTTGTTTATTTCGTCTTCCGTAGGCTTTTCCCTTAACAGGGTTTTTCCCGTTGCGCGATGATCGCATACGCACACCGGAAACTGTTTCGGACATATACAGTCCGTGGAAAACTCCCTGAACGCCGCCTTGACTATCCTGTCCTCCAACGAGTGGAAGCTTATTACGGCAAGCCTGCCGCCGCGTTCTATCATTCCGAAGATGCCGCTTACGGCGTCGTACAGTCCTTTCAGCTCGCCGTTGACCTCTATGCGGACAGCCTGAAACGTCTTTTTTGCCGGATGTCCGTTCTTGCGATACGGCACCGAAGCGGATATCAGATCGGCAAGCTGTTTAGTGGTCGCGATCGCGGCTTTGGCACGCTCGCGCACCACCGCGTCGGCAATGCGCTTGGCGTAGCTCTCCTCGCCGTAGCGCCGCAGTATATCCGCAAGTTCCGCGGCGGAATACCCGTTCACTACGTCGTAGGCGGAAAACTCCTGCGACCTGTCCATGCGCATATCGAGCGCGCCGTCGTGCATATACGAGAATCCGCGTTCGGCGTCGTCGAGCTGATGCGACGATACGCCGAGATCCATTACCGCTCCCGATATCTCGACTACCCCGAGGTCGCCGAGAAGTTGCGTCGCATCTTCGTATTTACCTTTAATGTACGTTATGTCGCCCTGTATATGAGCTTTGCAATATTCTATCGCGTCCGAGTCGCGGTCTATGGCGTAGACCCTGCCGCCGCGCTCGAGGATAGCCGTCGAATGTCCGCCGCCGCCGAGCGTCGCGTCGAGATACGCTTTTCCGCTCCGCACGCCGAGCGCGTCCACGGCGCGATCTCTCATTACGGATACGTGATACGTCATTCGGTGAACGACGCGAGTATCTTGTCGAAATCGATGGACTCCATATGCTTTTTGTACATATCCTCGTCCCAAATTTCGACGCGGTCCATAGTGCCTATGGACACTATGTTTTTGCTCATGCCGCACGTTTCTATAAACTTGCGATTGAGCAGCACCCTGCCCTGCTTGTCCTCGACAACGGGCTGTGCCATCGGGAAAATGACGCGCTTTAAATCGCTCATCTTGGTGTTGAGGATATCGGCGTTTTCAAACCGCTTTTCGACGCGCTCCGTAAAGTCGTTTTGCGTGTACAAAATAAGACACTTTTCGAAGCTGAGCATCATCATGGGGTTCTCGCCCAACTGCTTGCGAAAATCGGGCGGTATTCTGAAACGCCCTTTATCGTCTAATTGGTGATGATACTCGCCGTAAAACACTTTCCCGTTTGTCCTTTCGGCATGGGCTTACCGCCCACTTGCCGGATACAAATAGGATTATAACACATATTTTGACCACAAGCAACCCTTTTTGACCAAATTGTTGCAAATTTTTTAAATTATTTTGCCCGAAAAACGTTTATATTCGACACCTGTCGCTATCGAAAACTATCGGTATACGCGGTATTATGCGGAAAAAAGGAATTTTTCGGCGCGGCGCGCGGGGTCATGGCACATAGGTATTATTACGGCAAAACGTCGCTTTCGATTGACTTTGGGCGGCGGGCGTATTATAATTACGGTATTATGATGTTCAAAGATATAGAAGACGCACGCGACAGGCTCGCGGGAACCGTTCACCGCACACTGCTCGAACATTCCGCCACGTTCTCCCGTATGAACGGAGGCGAAGTGTATCTCAAGTGCGAAAACCTGCAGAAAACGGGTTCATTCAAGGTGCGCGGCGCGCTGAACAAGATAAGCAAGCTCGACCTCGAATCGGGCACGAAGGTGTTTAGCTGCTCCGCCGGCAATCACGCTCAGGGCGTCGCATTCGCCGCCGCCCGTCGCGGCGTTCAAGCGGTGATATACATGCCGCTTTCGACGCCGATAGCCAAGATATCCGCCACGGAAGGCTACGGCGCAAAGGTGGTGCTTTACGGCGACGTTTTCGACGACGCTCAGGCGGAAGCGATACGCGTCTGCAAAGCCGAGGGCGGCGTCTTTATTCCCCCGTTCGACGACGATGACGTCATCGCCGGTCAGGGAACTGTCGGCTTGGAGATACTCGAGGACATGCCGGACGTGCAGACGATCCTCGTTCCGGCAGGCGGCGGCGGACTGCTCGCAGGCATCGCGTTCGCCGTAAAAGCGCTCCGTCCGGACGTCAAGGTCATAGGCGTTCAAGCCACCGGCGCGCCGGCTATAGCTAAGTCGTTCGGGAGTAAACCTATCGCGCTCGACAAGATATACACCATTGCCGACGGCATCGCGGTAAAGCGTCCCGGCGACATCACCATGAAGTATATCAACAAGTACGCCGACGGCATACTGACCGTCACCGACGACGAGATAGCGTCCACGCTTATTGCTCTGATAGAAAGGACCAAAGAGATAGTCGAGCCGGCAGGCGCCGTAGGGCTTGCCGCCGTGCTCTGCGAAAGATACCCGGAGCTTCGCGGAAAAAAGACGGTGTGCCTGCTTTCTGGCGGCAATGTGGACGTCAGCTTTATCCACAAGATAATCGAAAAGGGTCTTGTCAGCCGCGGCAGGCAGATACGGCTTTCCGTCGTTCTCCCCGATAAGCCCGGCTCGCTCGAAGCCGTCAGCCGCATACTCGCCAAAAACGGCGCGAACGTCATTGCCATTCAGTACGACCGCATAAACGCCGAGCTTTCGCTGAACGAAACGATATTGCATATAACGTGCGAAGTGAGCGGAAAGGAGCACGGCGACAAAGTTATTAAAGCTCTCGGCGGCTACAGACTGCTCAACTGACAGTGTTGTCGGCGTTACGGACAGCTCGCATGCGCGCTTTGCGCTCGGGCTGTTTTTGTTTGCGCAATTTCGCGGTCGCGACTATTCACACGGATATCTCGACGGCTCTGTTGCCCACCATGTCGCACGACGTCAGATAATACTTTATGCCGTTTTTGCACAAAAACGTTTTGGAGCGGCAGTCCTTGCCGTGCAGATGCCCGTAAACGACGGCGTTTACGCCGTACTTGACAAAAAGGTCGGTCACCGCATTGTCCTCGAACCTTGCGGTAAACGGCGGATAGTGTATCATGAATATAACGCGATCGCCCTCGCGCCGCTGCTTTTCCATCTCTTTGAGCGACATTTCAATGCGCAACAATTCGCGCGCATAAAGGCGCTTCCCGTCTTCCGATTTATCGTCGGCGCTCCAGCCGCGACTGCCGCATAAAAGACAGTCATCTATCCTCAAGCAATCGTTCTGTATGGCGTAAACGTTTTCGGGGAGCGCTTTCCGCACCGCCGTTATCCCCTTCCACCAATAATCGTGATTGCCGCGGATAATGACTTTTTTGCCCGGATATCCGCCTATGTACGAAAGATCGGGCGCGGCGGCTTCCAACGTCATCGCCCAACTGAGATCGCCTGCGAGCAACACCAAATCGTCGCGCCCGACGCTTTCGAGCGAGCTTTCTATACTGCCGAGGTAGTTATCCCACACCTCGCCGAATATGTTCATCGGCTTCGGGTTGTTTATGGACAGATGCAAGTCGGATATCGCGTATATCTTCATAAGTACAGTTTATCATGTTGCGCGGCGCATGTCAAACGCGTTTCTAAAAATCGTCGCTCGAAAACGTCGGAAAAATCACCTGCGAACTTATGCCCGGGCAAACGCTGCCCGTGCACGGCGGATATTTACAGTACCCGTATGTAGGTATCAGCACGTCAACGGGCGCCGTGACTTTTATTATCTGCAACATGCAACCGGTGATCGAAACGGCGTTTGTGCCGACTATCGCGCCGCTCCCGACGTTAAATACCGTCGATACCTCTATCGAATACGGCACGAGCGAGCCGTTTTCGGGCAGGTTCAACATCACCGTTTTGTTTTCGCGATTCGTAGCGGCGACGGTGAACAGCTCGTCGCCCGACGAATACGTAACGGCAAAGCGCGTCACGATCTCGCCGTACACGTTGCAACAGCCGCCCGATCCGTCCGAAATAACGTGATTTACAAGCTCGCTCGAAACGACGCGCGCCGAAACGAACACGGCGTCGCTCGGGAGCGGCTGCTCGGCAGTCAGAGTCAGCGTTATATTTTCGTCGGTGAACCGACACCCGTCGAAAACACGCTTTGTTTCTATGACCATGCGACAGCACAGTCCGCCGAAATCTCCGCCGCAACCGGCTTTTTTTGCCATACTCCCTCCGAATAAACTTTTACATTATCTATTCGCTTCGAGCGGAGTGTGTGCAATATAATTACATGTAAACTAATCTTCGACGTAGCGAACTGCCAATATGTTCTCTATCCTGTCGAGCAGTGCGTCCTTGCCGCTGCCGTTATGAGAGCTTGTGACGATAATATTGTCGCGCGCCAAACCGAGCGCCGCCGCTATTTTTATCTTTGCATTGCCTATCTGCGCGCGGCTGAGCTTATCCGCCTTGGTCGTAACTACGGTGAACGGCACTTCCAGATCGCGCAAGTAGTTTATTAAAATTTTATCGTGCTCGGACGGATCGCGGCGGATATCCATAAGGCACAGCGTCTGCGCTATCGCCTTTCCGTTACGGAAATATCTGTCGGTGCGCTCGCTCCAATCGTCCGCCTGCGCCTTTTGTGCGCTGTGAAAGCCGTACCCCGGAAGATCGGTAAAATAAAAAGACATCGGCTCGGCTTCGACGCGGAATACGTTTATCAGCCGAGTGCGTCCGGGCGTCTGCGACGTTTTGCAGAGTTTTGCGCCCATAAGCATATTGAGCAGCGTGGACTTGCCGCAGTTGGACCGTCCGGCGACGCAGATCTGCGGCTCCAAATCGTGCACCGCGTCGGGATCGGTAAAGCTCTTGACAAAGCACGCCGACTTTACTTTCATCTCAAAACGGCAGAGAACACCTGATCGATATTGTCCACAAGAATAATATCGAGCTTTTCTTTGACTTCGTTGGGGACTTCGCTAAGGTCTTTTTCGTTTTCACGCGGAATGATGAGCCGCTTAAAGCCGGCGCGAAACGCCGCAAGCGATTTTTCTTTAAGCCCGCCTATCGCGAGCACCTTGCCGCGAAGCGTGACCTCGCCCGTCATCGCGACGTCGTGCGCGACCTTTTTGCGCGAGAACACGGACATAAGCACCGTGGCTATGGTTATGCCGGCGCTCGGACCGTCCTTGGGCGTGGCGCCTTCTGGGAAATGCAAATGCACGTCGTTGGCGGTAAACTCGCCGCCGTCTATGCCGAACGCCTCGGCGCGCGAGCGCACGAGCGACAGCGCCGTAAGGCACGACTC
The DNA here is from genome assembly GCA_023665905.1 of Roseburia sp. Lineage (GTDB taxonomy): Bacteria > Bacillota > Clostridia > Christensenellales > Pumilibacteraceae > Anaerocaecibacter. The sequence continues at coordinate 8,552 of JAMPDA010000015.1, read as the reverse complement.
CTTCATGACGTCGCCGAGGCTGCCCGTAAGCTTGAGCTCCCCTTTTCCGCCCGAGATCATGGCGGCTTCGATAGTGAGCGTAACTCCGCCGACGCTCGTCCAGGCAAGACCGGACGCGACGCCGACCTCGTCCGAATCGGACACCGACGTTTCCTTGTACTTGGGCGGGCCCAAGAACTGCGCCACTTCCTTTTTGGTGACTTTGAACGACGTCGGACGCTCGTCGCACTCCACTACTCTCAGCGCGATCTTGCGCATTACCGTCGCTATCTCGCGCTCGAGATTGCGCACGCCGCTTTCGCGCGTATAGTGCGAAATTATATGGGATATAACGGCGTCGCTCATTTCGACCTTTACGTCCTTAAGCCCGTTCGCTTCCACTTCTTTGGGCTTGAGATAGCGCTTGGCGATCTGGAGCTTTTCCTCGTAAGTGTATCCGGAAAGCTCTATGACCTCGAGCCTGTCCAAAAGCGCCGGAGGGAGCGGGTCGAGCGAATTTGCGGTAGTGACGAACATGACCTTGCTGAGGTCGAACGGTATTTCGAGATAGTTGTCCTTGAAGTTGTAGTTTTGATTGGGATCGAGCACTTCCAAAAGCGCGCTCGCCGGATCGCCGTGGATATCCGCCGTCATCTTATCTATCTCGTCGAGCAGAAAGACGGGATTGTTCACGCCGACGTTTTTGATGCCCGATATTATGCGCCCGGGCAGCGCCGCGACGTACGTCCTGCGGTGTCCGCGTATTTCCGCCTCGTCGCGTATTCCGCCGAGCGACATGGACACGAGCTCCTTGCCTGCGGCGCGCGCGATGGAACGGACGATAGACGTCTTTCCGACGCCCGGAGGCCCTACGAAGCAAAGTATGGGCGACTTGAGGTTGTTTGTCAGTTTGTAGACGGCAAGGTACTCCAAAATGCGCTCTTTGACCTTTTCCAAGCCGAAATGGTCCTCGTTGAGTATCTTGCGCGCGCGGTCGAGCGCTATATCGTCCACCGTCGATTTATTCCAAGGCAAATCCAATATCAGCTCGATGTACGAGCGCGACACCGTGGCTTCCGGCGACGACGGGTTCATTTTTTCGAGGCGCGAGATTTCCTTGTTCACTTTTTCCAAAGCGCTCTCGGGGATATCGTGCTCTAAATCCTTGAGCTTTTTGCGCAGCTCGTCTATTTCGTCGGCGTCCTCGCCGAGCTCTTCTTTGAGCGCGTGTATCTGCTCGCGCACGTAATATTCTTTTTGATTTTTGTCGATGTTCTGCCGAACTTTTACGGATATGCGCTTTTCTATCGCGCGTATCTCCGTTTCCTTGGCGAGCGCCATCAATATCTGCTCGTACTGCTCGGACAAGGTCTTCATTTGCAGTATGCTCTGCTTTTCCGCGTCGGAAGAAATGATATAACCGACAATGGTCGAAACAAACCGCTCGCCGCTGTCCACGGAAAGCGAGCTCAGTATGTCGCCCGGTATCTTCGTGTCTATCCTGCGATATTCCTTGAACTGTTCGTCCAAGCGCCGTTTTACGGCTTCCAAATACATCGGATCGTCCTGCTCGTACGGATACTCCCTGAGCGTGACTTCGAAATACGGATTGAGCGACACGTAGGAATCCACCTGCATTCTGCGCCCTGCGATAAATATGACGCGCATCGCGTCGCCGGGCAAGCGTTGCACCTGCTTTATCGTTGCGAGAACGCCCACGCGATAGATATCCTGCGGCGCGGGGTTGACTGTCGTGGCGCGTTTTTGAGCAACCAAAAATACGCTCTCGCCCGTTTCCACCGCCTGACTGACCGCGATGTACGATTTATCGCGCACGAGATCGAAATGCACGGACTGCCCGGGAAAAACGACTTTGCCGCGAAACGCAACCATCTTGTACGTCTTGACGGGCTGGATCAACTGAGTATTGCCTAATTCCGTAACCGATTTGTTTTCCATACCGCTATAAGTATAACACATTGTTTGGGAAATTACAAGTGTTTCTTATTCACCTGTCTGCGCAAAGAAAAAAGTTATAAATACGCTTCCTTAAAGCGACTCTGTAAGAAATTCTTTAAGCTCCGCGTATCCGCCGCGACGGTACGCCGATATATCCCTGTTGTCGCCGTTGATAAGACAGTCCGTAAGCATGAACATCGATATCCCCACGCTCTCGGCGGCGGTATCTTCCACGGCGTCGTTGCCTACCATTACGCAGTCGGAAGCCGACAGTCCGACGACCGAAAGTATCTCCGAATAGTACTTCGGATCGGGCTTACAGTAATGCGAGTTTTCGTACGAGGTTATATACGCGAAGTCTTCGGGATCTATCCCTGCCCAGCGCATGCGCGCCCTTTGCGCCACAGCCGGAAATATCGGGTTGGACGCGAGCACGAGCGTTATTCCGCGCGACTTTAAAAAGCGCACCGTTTCCGCAGCCTGCGCGTTGTGACCGCATAATTCCTTTACCGTGTTAAATTCGTTTTCGTAAAACGCATCGAAATATTGGATATCCGAATACGCTTTTTTGCCGTAAATGCCCGAGAACGTGCGCCAAAATACGTCGTAGTTGGACGCCTTTCCGTCGTTGCGCACCATTGCCGCGGTGCTCTTCCACACGGCGTCCACGAGCTGCTTCGGGTCGTAGCCATGCGGCGCGACGCACTTTGTCAGCTCGCGAAAATACCCGCGCGTAAAGACCTCTTGGTCCATGGGCAGCAATGTTCCGTCGAGATCGAAAAATACAGCTTTCAAACTCACCTCTATCGCTCCGCGGTAACGGCGTACTCGGTAACACCCGTAACCGTTTCGCCGTCTATCTGCAAAGCCGTCGGGCGATCGAACTCGACCGTCACGTTCGAGCCCTTGAACATGGATATCATCTTGGTGTATTTTACATGCTCGCCCTTGAATATCTTGGGGAAGCGCATGAGCGTGGTCAGTTTGCCCGTGCCGTGCCACACGACGACGGTCAGCTTGCCGTCGTCGGCGAGCCTGTCCTGCTCGGGCGCGACGTTCATTCCGCCGCCGTAATATCTGCCTTTCATAGTGGGCGCGAGCCACACCTTTTTGAACTCGTGACGCTCGCCGTCCACCGTTACGACCGCATTGGCAGGCTTAAAGTGGAACAAAAGACCCTTTATCGCTATCGACGTGTAGTTGACGGGCTTGTCCGACTTTTTGCGGAACTCGTCGCCCACCTCGCAACAATAGCCGTCTATACCGAAGCCGACGTCGTTTATAAACCTACGCGTCTGACCTTTTACGGTCACGACGGGAAGATTGCGAATATACTTGTTGAGGCGTATGAACTTTTCGCTTGTTCCGATGTCCTTGGCAAAATCGTTGCCCGATCCCGTGGGGACATAATCGATAGCGCAATTTACGTCATCGCCCGAAAGCGCGTTTATAAAACCGTTTATAGTACCGTCGCCGCCCGCGAGAATGAGCCTGTCGTCCGCTGAAAGCGAGCGAACGAACCCGTCGATATCGTCCTTTTGGGTTATATCGACGTACTCGGCTTCGCCGTCGAGCGCGTCGGCAAGATAGTCGCGAACGGTCTTTTCGCCCGTTTTGTTGTTTGCGAGAGGATTGAATAATACGTACTGCATAATAAACTCCGACTTTTTTAAATCGACTTAAGTATACAATATTCTTCAAAATTAGTCAATAACAATCGCAGACAAAAAAGGAAACAAATATTAACACTTGCTTCCTTTTGTATATATTCGGACTTAAAGTATCATATCCGCGCCACGCCGCTCGACTTTGCCGCCTGCGCCACCGCCGCCGCGACCGCCACTACGACGCGCTTGTCGAGGGGGTTCGGCAGTATGTAATTCGCGTTTATCTCCGCGTCGGAAACGAGCGAGCACAGCGCGTGCGCCGCGGCGCGCTGCATTTGTCCGTTGATATCCCGCGCTCTGCAATCGAGCGCACCCCTGAATATCCCCGGGAACATCAAAACGTTGTTTATCTGATTGGGCAGGTTGGACGCGCCCGTGCCGACCACTGCCGCGCCAGCCGCTATCGCCTCGTCGCGCGTTATCTCCGGCACGGGGTTGGCAAGCGGGAACACGACGGCGTTATTCGCCATGCTCCGCACCATTTCTTCTGACACGATCTTGGGCGCGGAAACGCCCAAAAACACGTCCGCGCCGCGCATCGCGTCGGCAAGCACGCCGCGCATGCGGCTCTTGTTGGTGAGCCGAGATATCTCGCTGTGCGCGGGATTGTCGTACTGCGTACCGGCGCACAAAATTCCGCACTTATCCACGCAAACGACGTCGCCCACGCCGAGCTCGATAAAGAACTTCGCAATGGCTATGCCGGCGCTGCCCGCGCCGTTTATGACAACGCGTATATCTTCCGCCTTTTTGCCGACGACGCGCAGAGCGTTAAGAAGCGCCGCGCCGGCGACTATCGCCGTGCCGTGCTGGTCGTCGTGGAAAACGGGTATGTCGCACCGCTCTTTCAGCCGCCGCTCTATCTCGAAACAGCGCGGCGCGGAAATATCCTCGAGGTTGATCCCGCCGTAACTTTTGGATATCGCCGCGACGATATCGACTATCTCGTCGGGGTCTTTTGTATCGAGGCACACAGGCACGGCGTCTATATCCGCAAACGCCTTGAACAGCGCGCACTTCCCTTCCATTACGGGCATAGCGGCTTCAGGGCCTATATCGCCGAGCCCGAGCACCGCCGTCCCGTCGGTGACGACTGCCACAGTGTTGTGTCTGCGCGTAAGCTCGAACGACTTGCTCCTGTCGCCTGCTATCACGGTGCACGCGCGCGACACGCCGGGCGTGTAGCACAGCGCCAAGTCCTCGAGCGACTCGATAGGCGCGCGCAGTTTTATTTCGTACTTGCCCGCCCATTCGTAGTGCTTTTGCAAAGATTTTTCGTAAACATCCATCTGTTTGTTTCCTCCGTTATATCGAAAGTCGAGTATTAATTTTTGTTTCTGCGCTCGTCGTTGACTATGTGCTCGATCGCCGTCGGCATAGCCTTGAGCTTTTGCGCAAAGAACTGCGGGAAGACCTTGTACTCGCCGAGCCTGTCTATGGGCAGCCACTTTACGTATTCCTTTCCGTCTACGCATACGCTGTCCGAATTGACGCTGCGCGTGCCGCGCGGCTTCATGAGATAGAAAAACGATATCTCGTGCCCGTCGTAGCCCGACAAAACGCTCTTGCTCGTATCGCGATAAAAATTCTCGAATACGAACGCAAGCCTGTCGATCTCGTAATGCACTCCCGTTTCCTCAAAGACTTCGCGAAGCACGGCTTCCTCCGACGTTTCGCCGAGGTGCACCGCGCCGCCTATCGAATAGTAATAATCGGCGGCATCGTTGGTCGCAAGCAACGTATAGCCGTCCTCGACGATTATCGCGCCGGCACGGTATCTGAACCTGTCGTTGCCGTCCGTAAAACCGCAATTTCTTTCGTTTTTGTCATCGAACATAATTTTTTACCTCCTTAGTTAAACCACTGTATCGCATCGAATACGCGCGTTTCTACAGCCGGCCGTGCGCTCGCAACCATTCGACCGATGTTTTCAGCGCGCTTACCGTTTTTGTTTCCGCCACGCACCTGCACCCGTGCGCTTTGGCAAGGTCGAGCCGCGACATCAGATCTATCTCGCCCGTGCCGAGCGCAAGATGATTGCTCTTTCCGCGCGCGTCGTGAATATGGAAATGCCTTAGCTTATCGGCGTGCTCCGAAATAAAGCCCTCGTCGGCGTCGCCGACCGAGTGCGAATGACCTATATCGAACGTCAGCGCAAACACCCTGCTTTCGAGCAGATGTTCGATAGCACCCTTTTCGAAATCGCGCCAGCCGTCGGTGTTTTCTATACATATCCGAATATCCGCGTCGCCTATCTCGGACTCGCACACGCTTCCGAACTTTTCGTACGCCCGCATATACGCGTCGCGATACTTTTCGAAAAGATAGACCTTGCGGTCGGGCAAAGTAAAGTGCACGCCGCGGTTCATGTGCATATTGAGCACGGGCGCGCAGATCTCCGCGCAAACGCGTATCGTGCGCTTTACCGTGTCGAGATACGCGTCGGATATCGCGTCGTTAAAGTCGGCTACATTCAGGTTTTCATCCAAGTGCACCGTAAAATAAACGGGCGCGGACGAAGCGTATTTGCGCAGTTCCGCGTTGTTTTCGAGCATGCGCGGTCGATACTCCGGAAGGTTCATATTCAGCTCGACAAAGTCAAGCCCGAGCGCCATGCACAGCTCCGCATTTTCGCGCAGTCCGTCGCACTCTATAAGCGTGGGCATTCCGAAATCCATTTTATCTCCTACCTTATAGATATTAGCCGTCGCGCTATTCACGCACCGGTCTTTGTCTGCACCCGCCGTCATTTGTCGCGCCGCCTTTCCAAGCACACCAAAACTTCCGTGTGGTGCGTATTCGGGAACATGTCGAACATCTTGCACGTCGCTATATTGTAGTCGGGCGCGGCGTCCAGGAACAGCCTTATATCTCTGCACATCGTAGCGTGATTACACGAGATGTATATAAGCCTGTTCGGCAGGACTTCCGCAAGCTCTCTCATCACCTGCGCGCCGCAACCCTTGCGCGGCGGATCGACGAGCACGTCCGCGTCATTGCACGCGCCTTCCGCGCGTAGCTCGGATATCGCTTTTGCAACGTCGCCGCAGATATTCCGTATCCTGTCCGCATTGCCGTTGAGCCGCGCCGTGCGGTCTGCGTCGGCAACCGCCTGCGGCACTATTTCCACGCCGACGACGGACTTGCACTTTTTTGCGGCGAGATTGCTCGTTACGCCTATGCCGCTGTATAGATCGATGAGCGTGTCGGAAGCCGCTTGCGACATCGCTTCCGCGTACAGCCTGTCGCGCATGTAGTCGTTGACCTGAAAAAACGACAGCGGCGACACCTCGACGCGCACGCCCGAAACCTCGGCGGATATGCGCGCATTGCCCTTAATAAGCCGCACGGTGTCGCCCATTATAACATTGTTGCGGCGCGTGTTCTCGCTTATAAAAAAATCGCACGTGTCGGGAAGGCGCGCGGCGAGCTCGGCTTCGAAATCGAGCTTGCCCGTGCCGTTCACCACGAGAACAGCCGACGTCCTGCCGCCGAGCGAGCGCAGAACGAGGTGCCGCAGCAGCCCGTCGCCGCTACGCTCGTCGTACACCGACAGCCGCTTCGAGTTAGCGAAATCGCACACGGCACGCGCGATTTTTTTGGCGTCCGCGGCTTGCATTGCGCAGTCCACCGGCTCTACGGTGTGCGTATTGTGCCTGTAAAGCCCGAGAACTACATTACCGCCGACAGTGCCGAACGGCATGGATATCTTGTTTCTCGTAGCGCCACAGCCCGTCGGAGCGGCGATAAATTCCGTCGGCGCGCAATCGACGCCGACTATCTTTTTAAAGTTGTTTTTGAGCTCGTCCGTCAATATCTCGCGCCGATACTCGCCGTCGATATGACCCATGTCGCAGCCGCCGCATTTGTAGAAATGCGGACACTCGGGCGTTGTTCGGTGCGGCGACGGCGCGATGACCTTGACAGCCGTAGCGAACGCATAGCTTTTCTTCACCTGCTTGACGGCGACGCGCACCCGCTCGCCTTTTAGCGTGTAAGGAACGAAAAGCACCTTGCCGTCAACTCTTGCAATGCCCTCCCCGTCCATGCCGTTCGAGATTATCTCGACCTCGATGACGTCCTTCACGTTCACGCCTGCACCTTCTTCCGCGCTTTGGCGGTGAGCGACGAAACGTCGAGCGCGTACACGGCGGTGCGCGGAACGGCGGACATCGAGAACTCGAATCCGTCCGGATGATACTTATTGACTATAGCGCGGAGCGCGGCGAGCTTTTCAGCCTCGTCCTCGATAAACCTGATGACGCCGTATCCGATAACGCTCTCGTAATTCATTGTGCAGTAGCCCTTTTGCGCGTCGGAAACGAGCGCGTGGGCGCAATCGAGCTCGAAACAGGCCGACGGATCTTTGCGGAAAAGATCGAGCTTTTTGCCCTCCGTCGCGCTGTGGAAGTACAGCGTTATCTTTTCCCCCGCGACCGACATGCCGAAATTGAGCGGAACAATGTACGGCGCGCCGCCGTCGTTGACCGCTATCCGGCACACGTCGCACCGCCGAATAATGTCTATGATTTGAGAAAACTCCGTCACTTGCCTGTCGCTTCTTCTCATGTGTACAGTATACATCGGACCGAAATATATGTCAATAAAACGGCGCAACTTGCTTTAAACAGTTGACAAAACCCAAACCGCATGCTAAACTGTATAAGCCCTTGGGGGTATAGCTCAGTTGGTAGAGCGCTTGAATGGCATTCAAGAGGTCAGCGGTTCGAACCCGCTTATCTCCACCAGTCGAAACCTAAAACGAACCACTTTGTCGGAATAGTTTTAGGTTTTTTGTTTGCCGCAATTCCGACGCGCACAATGCCGTATAAAGCCGTCATTTGCCCTTAACGGCTCGTTTTGGGTATTGTCGGGTAAATGCTTGCGGTCGTGTAACGGCGGCGGTTTATGCCGCAAAAGGCTATTGACTGGAATTGCGGTGTGTTA
>JAMPDA010000014.1 GCA_023665905.1 Roseburia sp. | reverse complement strand
ACGCCGAACTAAACGCGACTATCGAGAGCGAAAAGGCGTTGCAAATCAATTACACATACGAGGACATTCGTAAGTGGCTGTTACATTTCAGAACGCTTGATTATACAAAAACAAAAAATCGCAAAGCCCTTATTGACACCTTTATTTATAGGGTGTTGCTTTACGACGATAAAATGAAAGTGCTGTTTAATCTTAAAAGCGGACAAAAGAACGAGTTGCTTTTGAACCTGATATTCCCCGACTATCCCGACGGGAATGACGGCGAAAACGGAAACAAGGACAAAGAAAAAGAAACCGAAAATTCGGCTTCTTTATCGTCGGGGTGTTCGTATACCCCTGTTATGGTGCACCCAAAGAGACTCGAACTCCCAACCTTCTGGTCCGTAGCCAGACGCTCTATCCAATTGCGCTATGAGTGCTTATTTGGTTGTTTTGCACTCTGCGTTCTTGTCAGGCTCTTTCCGTAGCAGACGCTGACAATTGCACTATGAGTGCTTATATTATACAATAACTATATCGGTAACGACACCGATTGTTACAACGGATATTATACAGCACCGAATTATATTTGTCAAGCAATAAAACACAATTAAAATGCAAATTAGTCAAGCGTTTTTAGCATACTTTTTCATATTTTTTTAGAAAATAGTGTGATTTTTTAAGAATGGCGGCTTTGTTGCCGATTTTCGTTCTCGGTGTATGCCTATAATACCATATTTCGGTTGTGCGGTCAACCATTTTGCTGTTTGCGGACGTGGTAAATTCACCCTTGCCTTGCAAGGCAAGGGTACGCGCCGCCGACCGTCCGCTCTTACGCTACGCGATCGGAATTTTTGAGAAATCTTACTTTTTCGGAAATCGCGCCCTCTTTTAGCATTTCCAAAAGTTCGGCTCGCTTATCGAGCGGACTTTGCAATACCTTTTTTCCGTAGCGGTTTCGGAGCGCGGTATGCGGCTTGCGGTTGTACCGGTTTAACCAATCGCGCATTTTGTCTTGTAGCTCTTCAAACGTCGAGAACGTCAAAAAGTTATAAAACCGCTCTTGGTCGGTGCGGTGGCTGCGCTCCACTTTGCCGTTGTGTCGCGGCGTGTACGCTCTTATGAGCTGATGCCGAATACCGAGCTTTTGCATTATCTTATCGGCAACATGAACTTTGCCCTCGCCCGTTCCTTTCGGGTTGGTAAACTCCGTGCCGTTGTCGGTTTGTATTACTTTCGGTGCGTACCCGAAATATACGACCGCCCTTTGTATAAAGTCCACGGTCGAAAAGCCGCTATGTTCTTTGTACGCATAAATAAACCGCTCGCGCGTCGCTTCGTCTATCATTGTGTACTGAAAACACCGCTCGTACCGGAATATTCCGCGTCCGCATTCGAGCGGTACGAATTTCACATCCATTTGCCATTTTTGCCCGAGCATCTCGGGCGTGTCGTATGGTTGCGGCTGATATTGTTCGTATGTTTCCGCCGGGCGTATATTCTGCTTGCGTATGTACTTGTACATTGTCATGTAGTGGCGCGAATATGCGTACTTTGCCCGAAGCTCGCCGTACAGCTCCGTATAGCCCATTGTCGGGTTGTCGTCGATTACTTGCTGTATCTCGCGCTTTTCTTCTTCGGTTTGGCTATTCGGGTGCGGCGTTTTCGGGCGGCTCGACTTATTCTCTAAACTTGCAAGCGTACCGTTATATTGCTTTTTCCACCGCCAAAGGCTGACGCGAGTACACTTTTCTTTTCGGCAAACGTATTGCCAATGCCTCCGCTCTACGAGCCACATATCGAGTATTCGCTTTTTCTCTTTCGCTGAAAATTTAACGCCTTTCATAACTTACCCCTTGCGCGTGGCGTTCCATTGCTCGACCGCCCAACGTAAAAACGCTGCACGTCCGTTTCCCTGTTCTTCGACCGCTTTGTTAATTCTCGCCGCGTCATCCGGCATAAGCCGCGTTCCCCACGGAACGGTTTTGTCCGTGTGTGTTTCTCTGTAACGCCGATCGGCGGCTTTTTGCGCTTCGCTCCGTGCCATAGTTTTGTACCTCCGCGATTTTATTCGGTGTTATCATTATATCACGCTATCGTGATATTGTCAATAGGCAAAACAAAAAAATAGCGGCTGATTACTCAACCGCTATCGCTGTATCGGTCGCCGTGGCGATCCGTTCGCGTTTCTCTTTTTCGAGAAACTTTTGTATAAAATCAAGCCGCAATTTCATTTTTGACAAAAGCGTACCGCGCACGAACGCTTGTCCGTCGCTCGCGCCGAGCGATATACTCATTGCCGTGCGGAATAGCTTTGAAAACGTGCTTACCAAAACGCCGACCGCGAAATCGTTTTGCACGAAAAACAGCGTACTGAACGCCACCGAGAACGATATTAGCATAAATAGCTTTTTGAAAACGAGGTTGTTTATGTGCGCTTGTTCGTTCGTTTCCATATTTTCGTCGTCGCCCGTCGTCTTTTCCGCTCGGCTGAAAATCGTTGCTATGCGTATGCGGTTGTACTTAATGCGGCGCGTTTTCGACAGTTTGATTTTGTTTCCGCTTACCGGTAAAAACTCTATATCGGCATCGGCTCTGTCGAGTAGCGTTTGCCACTTGGCTCGCGACTTGTCTTTTGTCGCTTTCGACAGTTTGTACTGTATGTATGCGCGGTATGCCTTGCGCTTTCGCTCGGCGTTCTCTGCGTTGACGTACTCTTCGAAGCGCGTTGTCAAATTGTAGCGTATAAGCTCGGCGTGGGCGTTGTCGATTTGCTTTTGCGTTTCCACCACCTCGGCGTTTTCGCGCAATTCCTTTTCGCGGAAGAAGTCGCGCACCGATAGCGTTACCAAAATTACTGAAAGGCACGTTAAACCGAGCAATATCCAATACGACGCATCTTTGAAAATCGACGGATCGAAACCTGCGTGTACATAGTCGATTAGTATGTCGGCGGCTGTCGCAAAAAGCAAAACCGCTATCATAAAAAACTGCCGATAGTTGAATTTGTTCTTTATCGCGTAGAGCTTTTCCACGCTTCCCTTTTGGTCGTTATTCTTCGCCATTGTCGTCTTTGCCTCCGTTCTTCGCGTGTATCTCACGCGAATATAGTACGTTGAAAACAAGACCCACGGCGTAACTCAAACCGATATACCCGAGCGTTGCCGAAAGCGTTACGAGCTGCGCTTCCAATGCTTTGAACGCTATTATCGCCGCCACTATGAAAAGCAACGGAATTATCGATCCGAATACCGCTTCAATCGTTTTTATGTTCTTCAGCTCTTTTTCGAGCGCGGCAATCTCGGCGGGGTCTTGTTTCGTTTTTAGATTTGCGAGCATAATATTCCCTTGCGCTTTTAGGTCTGTCAGCTTCCGGTCGATAAACAGCTTTTTTACCGTCCAAAATACGAATATCAAAAGCAGTACGCCCGTTATCGAAATTTTGAAACCGACCGCCGCTTTCGTATTCGCCATTGTGCTATACCGTACTATGACGAATACGAGCGGAACGACCGCCGAAAAAATGACGTGCAAAAGAAAAAACGCGAGCCGCTTTTTCGTCATTTTCATTTTGCGTCAAGCCCTCCGAAATTCAAGCCGCTTTTGCCGCTGTCGCTTACGGTGTCGGTCGGCTCTTCGTCCGGCGCGTCGTTTTCTAACTCGATCGGCGTAAGCCGCACGGTCATTATCTCGTCGGCCTCGGGCGGCGTATACCCTTTTTCGAGCTGCGCGACCGCGCTTGCAAGCTCCGACTTTTCCGCATCGGTCAAGGCTTTCAGTTTGATTATTCCTTTCGCCATAGCAAGCAAAATCGCCGTGTGCGAATTGTTAATCTCTTCGGTCCTCTCGATGCGCTTGTCGAGCTGTTGCGTGGTCTTTTTCAATGCTTTTTCCGTTACGGCGGTTACGTCGATATTCAGCGTCTTGCCCGCCAATTTTTCGGCTACGCGCTGACTGACCATTTCGGTGTTATATGTAGCGTCGAGCATTGCGTTGTTCTTCCGCAGTATCTTGTTCACGATTGCGCGAACGATTAGCGTTATAATTCCGCCGCTCCCGAGCGCGGCAAGTACCGCCGCGACATAAGGCTGTATCAATTCCCATACATAGTCCATAGTTTTCGTACCTCCGAATTTTTATTTTATGATTGTAGGGTCGTAGTTTTTTTCGAGCGCGGTCATGCGCTCCGAAAGGTTGTTGATCACTTCGATTGCTTTGTTGTATTCTGCCGCTATGCTTTCGTTTGCCGTTTTAACGCTTGCAAGTGCCTTTGTTAGCGCGTTCAGCCGCTCGTCGAACACTTGCGCGGCTTGTTCGCTCTTTGCCACACGGCGCGAATATTCGGCTTGTAGCGCGTCAAACGCTTCGAGCAATGCGGCGTACTCGGCGCGAGCTTTCGCATTGGCGCGTTCTATCTCGGCAATGCGGGCGTACAGCTCTTTGTCGTCCGCTCCCGCCGTGATTTGCCATTGCGTTTGGCGTAGCGACAAAAACGTGCCGATTTTCAGCGTCGGGCATTCCCACGCTTGCAAAACCGCGTCGTCGTTTACTCGGCATACCGTCAAGCCGATGCGCTGTTCTTTTGCGAATAACGGCTTGGGAACTTTCGCCGCTCCGTCCTTTATGCTCGCCCGGTACTCCACGCCGCTCTCGTCGCGAAATAGCGCGATATATGCGCCCGGCTCGGGCAAAACAAAAGACACGGCGAACGTGTCCTTTATATCTCGCAATATGGGTGTCGGGTCGGTTATGACTCCGACGTCCGAATTTTGTATAAGCTCGTACTGCATCGGCTATTCCTCCAATGCGTCGGCTACGGCTGCGCGCCACTTTTCCGGTACGCAGTCGAGCGTCATTTTGCCCGCGCGTATAAGGTCAACGTATATTTTAACCATTGTCGGTCCCTCCCGCTATTAGCTCGGCAAGCTCTGCGATTGCGAGCTTGTTTTTTATGCTGTCTTGCTTGTACCACTCGGTTATGTCGTACTGCTCTTCGTCGTACTCCCAACCGTGAAAGCCGCGCCGCTCGTCGGTGTCCGTTTCGTCTACGCGCCGAATGTTCTTGCGCTCGTAGACGGTAGTTTTTCCGAACTCCAATTCAAGCGGCTTTTGGTCTTGCGTTCCTCTTACTTTTGCCATAAATGCCTCCTATGGTGTTTATTGTTTTGTCTTTTAGGTGGGTGCTGTCGCACCATTTCAAAATTCCGCTGTACGAGCCGACCGTGCTTTGGTCGGACAGCGTAAGTCGTTTGCCTTTGTTGGTCTTTCGGCGCAATCGCTTTGTTGCTATCTTCAACCGCTTTTTCGTGCTTGTCCGCAACAGCGTATACTTGCCGAAATATCGATAGCCGACGAAATCTATACCGCGCACGGCTGTCGGGAATACTTGCCAATTTCCTTTAATCGTCAAATCAAGGTTTATCGACAAATACTCGGCTATGTCTTGCCGCAGTCGGTGTAAGTATTCTTTGCTATCGCTCAAAATAACTATATCGTCCATATAGCGTATGTAGTATTTGACGCGCTTTTGTTCTTTGAGCCAATGGTCGAAATACGACAAGTAGAAATTGCCGAAGTATTGGCTTGTATAGCTTCCGATCGGTATTCCTTTCGGGTTGCCCTTGTCGTAGCTGTCCACTATATCGTCCAAAAGCCACAGCAAGTCCTTGTCTTTGAACTTGCGCCGCAATAACGATTTCAGCCGCGCCTTGTCGATATTCGGGAAGAATTTCCGCACGTCCATTTTTAGGCAATAGCGCGTCCCCTCGGTATCGTCCGAAACGTATTTGCGCAGTTTCGCAAGCGCGGCGTGGGTGCCTCGCTCCGGCAATGCCGCATACGTCGTCGGTATTAGGTGCTTGCAAAATATAGGCTCGATCACTTGCAATATCGCCCATTGTATTATTCGGTCGGGGTAATACGGAAGCTCGGCTATCTCGCGCCGCTTGCCGTTGTCCTCTATCTCGAATATGTGATACTCGGACGTTGTGTATGTCTTGTCGATTAGCATTTGCCGTATCTTCGAGCAATAGCCCAAAACGTCGCGGTCTACGCGCCGCCCGTCTTTGTTTTTGGTCTTATGCTTTCGCGCATTTAGATGCGCTTGCACAATATTGTTTATGTCCACTATTTTCTCAAATAGGTTGCCGTATCTTTTCATAAGGCTTTTGTGTCCTCTTCGGGCGTTCGATTTCTCTACTAACTCGAATATTGAGATTTTGTTATTTTGCCATGTGGCACGGCGATTTTTACCAAAAATTTTGTTTTGCAAAAGTAAGTGTGTGCCGATATTCGAATTCGCATTCGACGTCGAATAATTGCAATTGAAATAGAACGTGTCTGCATTCGCGTCATTGTCATAATTGCCGCCGAAATTCGGAACGTAAGCGGTTAATCATCGCCGTAATAATATTTTGTGTAGTATCGTTTCTTTACGGGGTTATTTACCCACAAAAGCACAAGCGCGCGCCGATATACGAATACGCAACCGACGCCGAACAATCGCAAACGAAATAGAACGCGCCCGCACCCGCGCCACTGCCATAATAGCCGCCGAAATACAGAACGCAAGCGGAATTTCCTATATAGCCGTAGTCGGCGTAATAAGTGGTCGTACTGCCGCCGCCCGTATTAGGCGTAAAGCCGAGCTTGTTGTCCGCCACCACGTCTTTTATGTACGACCAATTTACCGTACCCATGCGAGCGTGGCTTTCGTAGTCTGCGCCGGTGTCGTTAAAGTTTCCGTCCGCTATTTTGGCGATATTGCTTCCCGAAATGAAACCGTCTACCCATTGACAAAGGTTGCCGTAAAAATCTTCGATGCCCAAGAATTTGACGGTGTCGTTCGCGCTGTTCGCCGTGTTCGTGCCGTAGGTCATACCCTTTGCGTCGGTCGCGCCGGTATCGCGGTAATTGCTTGCGCTTGTATACCCTTGCCCGAGCGCGGCTTGGCTATTTAGGTTTTTGAACATTACGATATACAAAACTTGGAGCGCGGTCAGCTTATTAAACGCGAGCTGCTCATAGCCCGCTCCGTTCGCTTGCGCCGCTGTTCTCGCCGCTCCGATCGTCATGTTGCCCGTAACCGTCTTGCCGGTCAGCGAGCGCAGTTTACCGTTTCCGTCCTTATAGCCTAAGTACGCGCCGATATAGAACTTGTCTTTGACTTCGCCTTTGTAGCTGAACGCATAATCGGTGAAACCCTCCATTAGCGTATTCGCAATCTTTACCTCGACGTAGTTTCCGATGCGCCCGATTTTGTAGTAGAATTTCGGTATCTCGATCATAACGTCGCCCGCGTCACCGCTCGAAATGTCCGCCGCGCTCCCGTCCTCGAACTGCGCGAAATTGTCCGGGTTTAAGTACCCGACGACCGCGCCGTTTTTGAAAAGGCAAGGCTTTATTTTGTTGAACGGGTATCTGTTCAGCCAATCGCCGCCGTTGAACGCTCCGTTGTTACCGCTCGCCGGTATCAAGCCCGTTGCCGCGTCGGTGTATACGCAAGCCGTTTCGGGGTTGCTGTCCGTGGTGTCGATGCGTACTCCGTACAGCTCGATCACTACGCTATAACCCGGCTCGCCGCGTTCGCCCTTTTCCCCGCGAGGTCCTTGTTCACCTCTTTCGCCTTTTTCGCCGCGAGGTCCGATTACGTTCCCCAAGTCGAATTCTTTGTTTGCCATTTTGTTTATTACCTCCAAAATTAAATTGTTATGATTAAGTGTCCGTATGTCGCGCTCTCTTCGTCGCGGTCTACGCGCATCGGGTTTTCTTCAAAGTCGGGCGAAACGACATACAAATGCCCGTCGTCGCGCACCTCCATACGGAAGAAGCCGCTCGGTACGGGTATCAAGTTTCCGGGGTCGCCTTTGTCGCCCTTGTCGCCTTTATCGCCCTTTATGCCTTGCGCGCCCGATAGGTCGGTCAAAAACTCGTACCGCTCGGGCGTTTTGATATACAGCTTCGCGTTGTCCTCGTCCTCTACGTCGCCGGTGTCGATTATAACGAAACCGTACAGCCGCACACCGTCCGTCGCGTAGCCCTCGTTCATTGCTTCGATGCTCGGGTATGTCTTGTCCGCTTTGAAACCGACGCCCTCGGGCAAGTAAAAGTCGAGTATCGGGTCGTTGTCCGTTCCCACGTTTACCACGCGAGCTTCGCTGCCGGGCGGAAGCGTAACCACCTTGCCTATCGTTACAAACGCGGGTTTGCCTTGCGGTATCTCGAAATCCATTACCGCGTCCGTGGTCGTTCCGCTGTTTTCGATTTTCAGCGGCTCGTCGTAACCGACTTGCTTTACCTTGCCGACCGTGATTTCGCCCGTTTCGCCCTTGTCGCCTTTCAGCTCACTGAATTTCAAGCGTCCGTCCTCGGTAAGCTCGACGTGCGGCGTTCCGACTTTGTCCGCATCGGTGCAGTCGGGCGGCTGCAATAGCGCGTCCACGCTATCTTCCAATAACTCGACTTTTACGGTTATATCGTTTAGCCGCGCCAATTCGCCGCCCACGGGGTCTACGGTGTCGCCGCTCGACACGTCGCTGTCGGCTATCGTTGTGCGGTATATGCCGCTTGCAAGCCGCGACACGGCTTTGTTCTCGGTGTTTATCTCGGAATAGGTAAACACGATTTCAAGCTCGCCCACGGTGTCCGTAAACGCTTTCGGAAGCGGACGCTCGAAAACCATGTATTTCGCGTTTCCGATTTCCGCGTCGGTCGTGTACAGCATATTGTATACGTCTTTGTTGAATTGCTTACGGTTGCCGAACTTGTCCACCGTACTCCGAAATACCGTACACAAAGGGTTTGTATCGGGCGAACGGTTTTGCGTTACCGGAACGTAGGCTTGCAGTACCACAAAGCCGTAGCCGCCTTTGTATAGCCTTGTTTCGGCTATCGGGATCGCCGTACCGCTCACGCCGATTTGTACGGCTATTCGCCGCAGCTGTTGAATTTCTTTCATTGATTTACCTCCGATTTGATTTGACTTTTTGGTATGAATTTTTTATAATAGTAGTGTCCTTTTTACCGCTCTTGGTTTGTTCTTTCGGTTTTGGTATACCAACGGTATACCCAGTATAGAATAGAATAGATAAGAATAGGTAAGTAAAGGATAGTATAAAAGAGAACGCCAACGGCGCACTTTTTTGGATAGGTGGTCTTATGAAAAACGAAAAAATAGTTAATAGTACCCCCCCCCCCCCGCAGAATGTAGGCTCTAACCGTCTTTGCCGTTTTTTGTGCCTCGCGCTGTGCGTTGTTTTTGCGCTTGCGCTTGTCGGGTGTGGGAATACTTACACGGACGAGGACGATTACGCGAACTTTGTACGGTGGCAAACTCGGTACGAAACCGAAAAGGAGCTTGTTGGGTTGCTCCGCAAATATGATGCGGCATACTCGGCGTACAAAGGCGGCGCAAGCGACGGATCGAATATTGTGTTTTCTATTCGCGGCGTTACCGTGTTAACCGACGCAAATGTTGCCGCCGCCACGGTTGTGTATGACGGTACAAGCTATTGCTATTGTGTGAGTATTGAACTCGATAATTCCGGCGCGAAAATACTTGCCGAAGTTACCGCGTCAAACGTCGGTGAAACTTTGGACATTGTTGCCGTCAGCGGCGATAGCCGAACGGT
Source organism: Roseburia sp. (assembly GCA_023665905.1). Lineage (GTDB taxonomy): Bacteria > Bacillota > Clostridia > Christensenellales > Pumilibacteraceae > Anaerocaecibacter. Next base: position 38,043 of record JAMPDA010000014.1, on the reverse strand, counting down.
CTTGCTATCGCCAATCATTACCGGAACGGTGGGCGACGGTAAGGTACGAATAGCCCAAGAAACCGAAACCGCCGCAAACAATTTGTGTAGCCAATTCAGCGCGGGTGCTGTTAAAAACGCGGCTATCGCTTATAACGCAAAACGTATCGCGTTATCGGCTCGAACTGTGAGTGTTGATTATTTGCCGCTTTCGCTTCCGGAAGCTCCCGAATTTTTGGACGTTTCGGGTTACTTGCAAAAAGCCGATGCGCTTGGGTTTTAATCGCTTATCTTTCCGACAAAGGACAATGCTATTTGCGTTGTCCTTTCGTTTATGCCGAATATAAGCTCTTTGTCGCCGTCTGCCGTTTCGTAGCCGAAAGCGATTGCGACATAGTTTTGCGGCACGGCGTTTATCGTTATGACGCCCGTCGTGCTGTTATACGAAAAACCCACGGCAATGCCTCCGCTCGGCAAATTTGCATCGTTCGCGTTGAGCTGCGCCGTGTATGCAAAACATTGTACCGCTTTTTTCTTTTCTTTCCAAAAGCCCGGACCGATAATTATTTTGTCCTTTCCGGCTATTGCGTTGTATTGCGGCACGAATTTGATTGCTTCGCGGTTGTCTTTGCGCAGTTCGTTATTTGTCGAAACCGACAGCGGCGTTTGGAAATTATCGACGTAAAGCGGCTGTCGGTCGGTCTGCAAAACGGACGGCGTTTGTTTGCCGAATAGTTTTAGATCGTACAAATCGGCGTTCCCGAACTTATCACAATACCGCACGGGCAGTATCGCCCTATACGCTCGCGCCGATGCGTCAATTTTTGTATTGAGCAATGCGTTTGCATATATCGCGGCTATGTCGCTTCCGAGCGCGTTAAACGCTCCCGCCATATTGTTGGCGTTTTGAAAGTTAAAGCCCGCGCTGTCTACGACTTGTGCGCCCGCGCTGTAATTGTCCTCCATTTCGATTGAAAGCGCAAGGCTCGAGTGTAGGCTGAAAACGTGAACGGGTTTTACAATATCAATGCTCCACTCGTTTATGTTGCTTTCCCTATTCTTAAACGTAGCCACCGCATAGCTTATCGGATCGCCGTTGTTTGATAGTATTCGGTCAAGCAAGCATTTTCGTCCGGCGGCTGTCAGCTCGCTTGTGTGTTGGTGCGTTTCGGTATCTACTATAACGAACTCGTCTTTTGCCACCGAACGTTGAATAATGCCTTTTGTTGCTATCTCGTAAAATCTATTTTCCGCCGGTATCGAAACGATAGAACTCAGCCGCTGAAAGTCTTTGCTGTAAATCACCGTTGCGCTTATATACTCATTGTAGAACGGTATCGTGATTTCGCTTGCGTAGTGCGGTATTCCGTCTATGCTTTGCAAGTCGCCCGCTCTCGGCAAATCGTCGTAATGCTCAACGATCAAATCGCGCTGTTTGATTTCGTTACCCGTCCGTATTAGCTCGCCGGTAAGGTTTCTGCCGTAAAAATCGGAATTTATCACCTTTTCGGTTTGGCTGCGGAATGACCGTTGCATCGGATAATGGTCGTTTGCTGTATTGCGTATAAACTTTTGCAAGTCGGGTCGAAAAAGCCGCACTCGCGTTTCGTCATACGTTCTATATTTGATTTTGAATATATAGTCGTTTATGTTGACACTCGACGCGACCGTATCGTACCACCATATACGTCCGATTATGTTTTGTATGGCGGTATTTTCTTCGCCGGCGGATATTGGGTTTGGACGCTTATACTGCAAGCCCTCTATTGCTTTTCCGCCGAGCGTGTAGTATATACAGCTCCCCTTGTTTGGGGTGTACTGCGCCCGAAAGTCTAATATTTCGTAGATGCTTTTTTCGCATATAAAGCTCGCGCCGTTTATGGTCGTATTATTTATGAGCGTTTTCCACTCGGTCGGCGCGCTACGTTTCGCAACATAAAATTCTTCAATACCGTAGCACGGGCGGCTTAATTGCAAAACGGCGTTATCGGCATATACTAACGAGCTTCCGTCGTCCGATTTAGCGCAAAGCGTTTCTTCCACCGTGCTGTCGTTATTTACGAGGTTGTTTACATAGCTGTCAAAGCTCGACAAATACTCGGCAAGGTTTCGGCTATTGTATACCGACGTTACGCGCCCGGCGGTCGGCGTTATATCGCTTTTGCCGAGCGGCAAAAAATCAAGGTACAGCAAGTCGTTTTCGCCAAAATAGCAATACGGTATCGAATGTATGTATCTTCCTATATACAAGCAAATATCGTATAGCGTACCGCCCGAATTTTGGCTTTCATATATGACCGTCATTTGTAGCTTTTGCCGCACTGCGTCGGTCATAGTAAACGGCAAAGGATCGCCCTCTTTATAGTTGCCCGTTGTGTAAAACGCTTTGAGTAAATATTCGTAGCAATTATATTTGTACTTGTATTCGCTCGGTGTCGGAACTGCCACGTCTATTTGTCCGGCATCGGCACTCACGTCCAATACGTCAAAGCTATATCGAAGCTCCGGGAACTGCAAAGGGTTGTCCGCTCCCGGCGCCGCAATCACTACCTCGCCGCTGTCCAACGTGTAATACATACAATTCGTAGGAAGTCCGCTTGCTACATATCGCGCCGTTGCGTTACCTATACCCACACCGTCGTTAAATCGTAAGTTGCGGTTGCGCGTGTAGCGAATATTATATCTACGGTTGGGTGAAACGCGAAACCAATAGTATGTAACGTCGTTAAAAGCGCGTGAAAAATACGCCTTTCGCCCGCTGTTGATATAGTCAACGTCCAATTCGTCCTTGGGTTTATACGATGCGCGAATTGACGTTGTATTCGGGTATTGCGATCCGTCGCTCGACGAGCCTATATTCGTTACAAGCTGAGGTCCAATCGTCGAGCCGTTTATAAATTGGTTGCTATCTTCTTTGTATAAATCAACCGTCCGCCATAGTCGCTCCGGGTCTATTACTTTGCCCGTAGTCAAATCCACCACCTCGACGTACACGTCGTAAGCGAGCTGACTCCGCCTTACGTTTCCCGTTTTGGCGTTGTATTCTTCCATATACAAAGGGCAATACGGAATATACGGATATTCGTAATAACCGCAGCCGACTTCGTTTCCGTTCGCGTCTATGCGATATAATTGGCTCGATCCGCTTCGTTTCTTAAAGTAAATAATTTTCGACCATTCGTTTAGTCCGGGACGCTGTACTCCGTCGCTCGGCGTATACGGCGAGGGATCGAAATTGTATGTGTAATATAGATTTGCGGAAATCGAAGCGTTACTCGGTATATCGGCTATCGCGCCACGTATTGCTTCCGTAGATGCAAGTTGCAAATTCGCTTTTAGCGCGCCCGTATCTAAATATTGCACCATATCTTCGAGTTGGTATGTTAACGCTATATTGTCCACGGTGTATTTTTGCAAAAGCGCGAGCGGCTCGACAAAAACTACCTCGTGCGCGTTGTACGTTCTACTCGATAATACTTCTTTGTATGCGTTGTCCGTATTTACGACAAAATCGTGCGCGTCTTTCAGCGCATAGCTTCCGTTCGTATATTCGTATATCGAAAACCGCGCAAACAGCGCGGGCGGCAATGCTTCTTCTCGGTCAAGGTACATTTTTACCGTCAGCGTCGAAAGCGTTTCGTCGAGTGGGTCTTTCAATGTAAACGGCTGTAAGCAAAACGCCGTGTAGTCCGTCCATGCTCCGTTTTCCTTTATTTCAAGTTTATACTTGTATTTCAATTTACCACCTCAAAATTGATGCAATCTTCCGTTTCCGATCGTAACGCCGGAACGCGACAAATTTACCGCTCGCGCCGTGTCGAGCTTCCACGCATCGTATTCGTATTCGCGGCGACGTTCTTCGTATTTGCGCTCTTTGTCGATCTCGGTAGAAACTCCGCCGAATATCGCACCGCCGACCGCTCCGACTATCGCTCCGACCGGACCGAATGCCGCGCCCATAATCGCGCCCGCCGCTGCGCCGCCGACTATGCTTTTCGCCATTGAAACGGTTTCTTGTACCTTTTCTTGTTCTCTTGCAATGCGTTCTTGCAGTGAGCTGTCGCCCGTAGTCATACCGACTCCGCTTACGGCAAAATTCACGCTTGCCGAAACTTGCCCGAGAACTTGTTGCGCCACGGTGATTACCGCTCCCGCGACCGCTAAACCTTTCGCTCCCGCAAAATCTTCTATCGAGCTTTTTATTGCGCCGACCGGGTTGCTTAATTTTCCGACTCCGTCTTTGACCTTGTCTTGGAACTCGTCTTTTTCTTCGGTTGCGTCCGCGTCGCTTTTTTTGCTCGATCCGCTCGTCTGCTTGATTTCGATAATTAGCTTTTTCATAGTCCTCCCCTCGGCGCGAATACTACCGCCATAGTGTTGAATGTCGTATTCATGCTGTTAATGGTGATTGTTTTGGGTAAAACTTTGTATGTAAACGTTTCCGCCGTTTCGCCCGTGCCGAGCGTTATACGCATATATACCGTTTTGTTTAATTCTTCGGCTGCTTGTTCTTCCGTATTGCATCGCAGCGCGATTGCTCGCAATTCCCTTGTAAGCGGCTCGTTGAATTCGTATAGCGTAATGCTTATGCTGTTACTCCGCGACACGTTTATAAAGCCGCTGTCCGATTGGTTGGCGAGTGGGAGCGCGACTTGGCTTGCGTTGTATACATACGTCCACGACGTATACGGCGCGATTAAATACGAAGCTCCGCCGTCGAACGATAGCTCGATTTTGTAATCGTCATAACTGCTTATGCTCGGCGCAAGCTCCATTTTTACCGCGACACTCAATATAGCCGCTTCGCCTATTTCCGACGTTGACTGTACGCCTTGCGGCTGTACCACGCTAAACTCCACAAGCATACTGCGCTTATACTCGCCAATTTCTATCTCGCATACCTCGCCGCAATATGCCATATTGCACTCTTCGATTAGGGTTTCGAACAGCTTAATTTTCTTTGTTTGTAGCCAAGCGGTAAGCCTCCCCTCGATTGTCAAATGGTCTATATCTCGGCTGTATAGCCGCTGTGCGCTTGTCAGCTCGCACAAGCAATACGCGTGATTTAGCGATTTTTCCATACTCTCCAAATAGTCCGAAGCCGACTTAACTCTACGCTTAAACGAATAAAACTCGAAATTCAGTTTTTGCATTGCGGTTGTTTTCTCTTCGTCCGTTTCTATCTCAAAATCGGAAGAATTGAAAATGCCTTGTACTATGCCGAGCAATATGTCTGCTGTCATTTTTATGTGCTTCATTGTGCCTCCTTTAATTTGTAGCCGACGCGCCTTGCCCACGCTTTTTGCCGCTCTTGGTACGGTTTTGTCGAATAGCTTCGAACGCTGTTTTGGCTGTTAAATTCCGGGTTGTAATTTATGTTGTCGAGTATCTCGTTTAGAAATTTGAGCTTTTTGCTCGGATCGTCTAACTCTGCTATTTGCGACACGCTCGCGGCGGTTGTGTATACTCGGCGGTTGTCGCGTATGTTTTGCAATAGGCTTGCGGAATTGTTGAACATGGCCTCTAATACCGACTTGCAAGCGGTTACAATGCGCGTAACGGTCGCGCTCGACTTATCGCTTACCGCGATGCCGTTAGCCGTTATAACGCCGTTTAGAAAGCCGTTTATTACGCCACGACAGCGCGTATATATTTTATAATCGCTTATCTCGCCGCGCTCCAAATCTCGCTTGTCGAACTGCGGTACTATACCCGAAAGCCGTTTGTTGCAAAAGAAATCTTGCATACGAAAAAAATTGTTATACCGCATCACTTTACCTTTCGTATTTGCAAGTATTGGTATGTCTGCACTTTTTTGGGTGTGTAAACGTAATCGATTTGCGTGTCACCGTCTACCGTCCACAATTCGCCGTCAAGCTCTAAAACGTCGCCGTTTTCAAATTTCATAAGCGAATTTGTTTTGATTGTAACGTAGCCGTTAGGTACAATAAGCCCGTCAATCGGTTGGTATTCGTTTTCGGTCTTTTGTGTAGCCTCTATCCACCGAAACTTGCCGATATAAACGTAGCGGTTGTCTTGTACCGTTATCTTTTCGTTATGCTTAATCTCGACCGGCATATCGTTTGTAAGCCGCTTGTACAGCTTCGCCTTTTCGTTTGGCGAAAACATAGGATATGTAAAACTCTGCATTATGCCCACCTCCGCTTTGAATTTTCCGAAACCGTAATAAAACGACAATTCGTAGGTTCATAGTTGCCGCACGGATCTATTCTGTCGATTGATAGTGTTTGCGCTCGTTCTACGTTCTTATGAACATAACCGTTTGCAATCGCCCAATCTCTAAATGCGGCGTAGTCGTTTTTCCACTCGTCGCAAACCCTTATTCCTTTTGCGCCATATCGCTTGTAATTAGGTTGCCGCTTGTTGTAACAGCGTCTTTTCATTGCGCGCCATATATTGTAAAGCGGTTGGTCGTGGCGTGGTATATCGTCAATCAGTCTACATTGACGGGTTTCTTTATATAGGCAACCACAGCTTTTTATTCTCGTGCCTAATTGATTACTCGCCACTTCTTTTGTATTTCCGCAATCGCACCCACAAAGATAAATACGCTTCCCGTCCTTTGTCCGTTTGCCGGTATCAGCAATAACGGTTAAGCGCGCATAGCGTTGTCCTATCTGTGCCATAGTTCCCTCCTAATACTCCGACAAACGCATTTGCCATTCGCCGATTGCGTTTGGATCGGTAAGGTAATTCGTGCGTAGCCAAATAAGCACCTCGTCTTTCAGCCAATAGCCAGCCGCCATATCTACGTCGTTATCGCGGACGCGCCCACTCTCTTGGCTCACGACCATTTTCGGCGTGTTCTTCGCATCGCCGAAGTCGTTTATGAACTCCGCTTGTTTTACAAGCATACGCTCGAACTCGAGCCGTCCCTCTTTTGCGGTCTTTACGCGCCCGAAGAACGACTTTGCTATGCGGTAGCACATAAGGTTGTATTTGGTCTGCGCCATTATCGCTATGTAGCTGTAAATATGATCGGTCGCCGTAAGTATCAGCTTTTTGATTTTGCTCGGCTCGCAGTCTATGCCGTAGTATTCGATCGCCGCGTCCGTTAGGTAGTAGCGGTGATCGTCTTTATCGTAGCGCATACGCTCGGTATCGCACGGATATTGCGCGTCGCTCGGTATCGCGTCGTAGAACGGAATTTCGAGCTTGCTGTTGTCGTTGTCTTGATACATTGTTTTACTCCTCGCGTGATATTAGCCGACTTGCTGTGCCGCCCGACCATTTCTCGTCGGTCTGTCGGGTCTTATACCCGGGCAAAGTTCGTATGCTGACTTGCCTTGTTGCATTAAAGCCTTGTGCTTGCGCAATCTCTACCCTTTTGTTGACATTCTTGGGTTTTATATCGTTTTCGGGATCGGTTAAGTGGTCGGCTTTTTGATTCCACTTGGGCGTGTCCTCGTTGGTTGTAAGCTGCACGACTCCGAGTGTATTATACAGCTTGTGGCTTTTGTAGTGTTCTACGGGAACGACTACTACGTCGCCTTTGCGGTACTGCTTGTCGGTTTCGTAGTCGTACAGCTTGCCGCTTGGCGAGCCGTGACCATACGAAATAGAGATAATTCTGCTTGCCACAGCTCCGCACCTCCCGTGTTATTCTTCGTCCGTGTCGCTGTCGGTTTCTTCGCTCGGCTCGGCATCTTCTTTCGGCTCGTCTTTCGGCTCGTCCGTGTCGCTGTCGCCCAAACCGTCAAAGTGTTCGCTCCAATGGTTAGCCGTTGCCCACGTTTCGGTAGCGGCTTTCTTCGCCTTGCCTTTTATATCGTCGATGCAAGCGCGTATGTCCTCGCGCTCGGGGTGTTGGTCGGCTATGCTTTCCAAGTCGTCGAGAATATAGCCTATTTCGTCGAGCGTCCGCTGTGCGCACGACATAAGCCGCTCGTTGACGCGGCTCAAATAGCGGTCGATATTGTTTGCCATTTTCGTATTACCTCCGTTTTGTGTGTAACGAAATCAAAGGGAGCAGAACTTGTCCGCTCCCGTTGTTTCCGTCTTTTCGCCTTACGCCGTGGCGTACTTTTTGGCGATTGCCTTTTTCGTGTTGCGAATGCGTCCGCCGCATACCGTCAATATCGAAATAAGCGAGCTATTGTGCATAACGACCGAATAGTCGATAAGCCCGATATTGCGCGCTATATTGATAATCGACAGCGTCTTGTGGTCGTAGAGAATATACTCGATATTGCTCCAATCCCACTCTTTGGTCTTTTCCGCCGCGCCAACGAGCGTGCTGTTGTCTTGCCCGACCGCGTTCGACGTGAACACCTTTACCTTGCCGCTGAAAAGCGTACCCGCGAATACTTGTCCGAACGCCGACGCTTCGGTCGCGCTTGCCGGTGCAAAGTATGTACGGTTGCCGAGATATTTCAGGAATACCGCATCGGTGTCCTCGCTCAAAATCAGCGTGTCGGGGTCTGCGCCCGCCTTGCGGAGCGTCGCCCTATCATCGATTATGTTATCGAGAATAGTGGTCTTGTCGCTGCGCGTGGTGTTTGCCGATGCCGGTGCGCCCACGTCGGTCGGATCGGGCGAGCCGCCGCCGTTGATAAGGTACGACAAATAACGAAGCTCTTTTACCTCATCATAGCTCTCGGAAGCAAGCGCGACCTTGTCTGCGGTCTGTCCGCTTACACGCGCCGCGTCGATCGGCTCGCTTACGATTTCCGCCACTTTCAAAACGTCGTTGCACTTTACCTCGATAAAGTCGCCGTCCGTCTGCGTGGATACCACGCGGAAAGCGTCGTTGTCCGTCGCCTTGCACATGGTTACTTTGATTTTGTCGAGCTTACGAATGAAAGCCACGGCGAACTTGTTGTCCACCATAAGGCTCTCAACGTCGGTTGCGTAGGTTACGCCGGGAAGCATAACCTTGTTGCGGAAGATATTCGGCTCGAGCATAGCTATAACGCCGCCGTCTACCGTCGCGCCGGATTTGGGAAGATTGGTACTCGGATTCCAATTTTGGAATGCGTCGCCTAATGTGATTGCCATAGTTTTTGTTACTCCTTATAGAAAAATTTTTATTTGTAACCCCTTGCTTTTCGTACCTCTTGCACTCTGCGCTCGAAGTCGTTCAGTACGGTCTGACCGCCGGGGTTGGGTGCGGTCTTTTCGGAGAGCGGCGGTGCTTTGCTGAACACCACGCCCTCTTGTACTTGCCACTCGGGATATTTGGCGACGAACTCGGCTATCTTGCCGAAGTCTGCGCCCTCGGCTATAAATAGCTTTTTCGCCGCGTCGATGCGCTCGGTAGTAATACCGGCTTTCAGTAGCGCGTTTTCCGCTTTAAGGTCTAATACCTCGGCGGCGGTGTCGGTCGCTTCTTTTTCCGAACTCGGCGGCGGATCGCCCGGCTCTTCTTTCGCGGTCAGCCGCTGTACTACGCTTGCCGCAAGCTCTTTCACGCTCGGCGTTTCGCCTTGCATTACTTGCTTTTTGACAAGAGCCTTTACTTCGGCGTCCTCGAAAGCGTTGTATCGGTCGGGCAAACTCGCCTTTGCGGTTTTCGACACGCGGCGGAGCGTTTCGTTGTATAAATCAAACTGCTCGGCTGTCATTTCACGCGTCGGCTCTTTTGCCTTTTCCTCTTCGCCTTGCTTTTCCTTGTCCGTGTCCGTGGTTGCTACGTCGGGGTTGTCCGTAGCGGTGGGCGGCGTTTGCGGCTCTTGTACCGCTTGCGCTTCTTGGGTGATTTCCCCCTCGGTGTTGGGTTGCTGAACTTGTTCGTCCATTGTTTGATTGCCTCCTTTTAAGTCGGATTGACTGTTTTTTATATCTTCAACCTTTTGCTGAACGTATCGCTCGATTTCCGCTTTGTAGTGGTCGTCTTGCATAAGTTCTTCAATGGTTAAATTCTCTTCTACGATTTCAAACTCCATAATGCCTCCGATTTTTTTTCAAAATGTATTGACATATTTTTCGCCAAGGTGTATAATACTAATATCAAACGATGCTTTTTGACCCGACCGAGGCGTGTCCGCCGGAGTTGGGTTCCCGGACACGGGGGGCATCGTTTTTATTTATCTTCTTTGTGAAACGGACGCAAGTCATATAACGTACTGCTTCCGTCTTTTCTTATTCCGACGTTAAGCATTCCCGCGTATGTTTCGTCGCCCATTCTCACGCGAACTCGATAATATGCGAACTCTACGAATTTTTTATTTGCTTTTTCTTCGGCGGCGGCGGAATGGTCGTATTCGCCCGCTTTTATCATATCAGCCAAAGCCGGGCATACTCGCAATTTGTCGAGGTTGTCTTGGTACGTCATTTTATCCGCGCCGACGCGCTCGATTGCGACCGTTCTACCGTCCGGAGCTTCGTACTGTCCGCGTAGGTTGTCCATTATGTAACGGAATGCAATTTGCTGACGCTCTTTCGGCGTTTTCGCCGCTTCAAGCTGTTTTTGCACCTCTGCATCCATTTTTACTTTGACAACCTTTTTGGTCGGGAGTGTCTTTTTGCGCCGCTCTTCACAAGTCTTTGCTTCGCTATCGGTCAGCTTGCCCGCCTTTTGCAGTTCGTCCAATTTGTCAAACGCTTCTTTCGGCGTCATTCCGTCCGTATCGATTTTATGCCCTTGTAATATGCCATACAGCCAACCTAAACTACTCATTGGCTTGTTCCTCGTCTGCGGTGTCGTTCGTGTCTTGCAAGTCGTTTCCCGCGTCCACACCGCCGCCGTTCGTATCTTCTTCGGGCGGTTGCTGTATGACCGCGCTTTGCTCGGGCGGTTTGCTCGGGTCTACGACTTGTATCGCGCCGCCCGCTTTTTCGGCGTATATGAGATTTGCTTCCTTGTAAACGGCTTCGTCGTCCCAATCGGGGTGTTGCTCTCTCACCGCCGCGAACACGCTCATAATGTTGGCTTGTACCTTGCGAGCGAGAACTTCGCCTATCTCTTCGGGAGTATCGACTATGTACTTGCGGAACGCCGCTTTTATGCCGTGGTAGTCGTTCGCCACGATAGCGGTCTTGCCGGTCGCCGTGTCGGTCGCTAACGTACTGCCGTTAATATAATCTTCGTATTGTAGCAAAACGGCGAATAGCTTTGATAGCTTCTTTTCGTAGTCCGCCGCAAGCGTGTTGCGTGTCCGAATGCTGTTGCGCTCTTTCGCGTTCTGCGTTCCCTCGGCTTCGACGTGTCCGGAAAGCTGAAGCCCGAGCGTCGCCGCGTTTATGCCCGTTTTGTTCAGCGCGATATTGATTTGAAATTTTAGGCTTTCCACGAACTCGGTTGTGTTGAGCTTCGCTTGTACTTGCTGTAACAGCTTTTCGGCTTCTTTCGCGTTCTTCGGCAAAAAGAACGAGTGGCGGCGGGTGCTGAATGCGCCCTTGTCTTTGTCGCCGTAAATGTCCGAGGGCACCATTTGCTCGTCGATTATCAAATACGGAAACGATTTGCGTACCGTGTCCACGCAGTTCGACAATATCTCGTCTATCGCGGCGGAAACGCTATCAAGCCCGAATACTACGCCATACGGACGCGCTCCCTCGCAAACGCTCGCGCCCTTTGCGTTATTTAGGCAGTTAGGCAAGTATACGATCGGAAAGTCCACGAGCGGTAGCACTGCGCTTTCCTTTACGCCGTAAGCATTGAAAACCTTTGCTTTCAGCTCCGTGTCGTTATCGCAAAAACGCGCACCGTCGAATATTCGGTGCTTTTGCAAAATTCCGTCGTCCTCCCACCGCACCGCTTCGCCGTTGCCTTTTTTCTTTTTGCGGCGCGTGTATATGGTGTGTAGCTCGTACTTTTGCGGCTCGTTATCGAGTATAACTTGCTGTTTGACGGTGTACTCTACAATGCGGTTGCCCTTGCGCTTTATTGCGAGGCGCTCGGGCGGTACAAGCTCTATTATCGGCAGACCCGATATTTCGGGATCGAAGTATATATGCCACGCCGCGTCGCCAAGCCCGACCGTTTCCACTATGCTCGATTTGAGTATCTCGGTATCGAATTCGTTGTCGTCGAGTATAGTCCGCAAACGCTTCTTTACTTTGCGAGGGACCGTTTCGTCGAAATCGTACCCGCCGCCGCATACGAGCTTTGCTATGCTCTCGCATATCATGGGTATTATACCGAAGAACTCTTCGGCGTTTTCCACGAACTCGTCACCGTGGTAAAACGAGCGTTGCAATTCGGTTATCTTGTAAACGTCCGGGTGGAACTGCGCCGCCTCGTGCTTGTACCAATATTTGATTACGGTCGGATCGTTCGAGAGCAATGCTCGGTATTTCGCTACATTGAACGCCCAAAACGCGCCGGGGTTGTACAGCTTCGTTTGGTTGGCTCTCGTCAAGTCCATTTGGTACGGGTTTTTGATTTCGTCCATTGGTGTTGCCCTCTCTTATACTTTGCCGAGCTGCGCAATGCCCATTTCTTTGGTTGCGTCCACGGGCTGTCGCACTTCGCGCTCTTTCGTCCAATCGCCCTTGTCGATCGTCCAGCCCGCCGCCTTGTAACCTAACCGCTCGTAGTCCTCTTCGAATATGACGGTTTTTATCGTGCCGCTTTTGTCCACTATGCGAATGCGGCTATCGCTCCGAACGTCAGCCATTGCTCTCGCCCTCCGTTTTCAAAAGTCCGTCGTCGATCACTTGGCTTTCTTCCTCGGCTGTTTGTACCGCCGCCACCGCATCGTTTACTTTTTTGTCGGGTGCAGTCTTTTTCTTGCCTTTGCCCTTGTCGCCCTTGCCTTTGCTCTCGCTCTCGGCTGCGGCTTTTACGGCGTTTTCGATGCGCTTGTCCGCGTCGTCTTTCGGCTTTTTGGTCGGTTGGGTTTCTTTCCAACCGCTCGCCAAATACTCGGGTATGCGGCGATCGTCGTCGTCAACGGTTGTCGTGATTGTGCCTTTGCTGAATGTTTTCATAGTTTTATTCCTCCGTACCCTTTTCGGGTGATTTATTGGCTTGTATTAGCTTTGCGGCTTCGGCTTCCTTTTGGGCGGTCAAGCCCTCGACCATTCCGCGTACCGTTGCCGAAATCGCCGCTATCGGCGTAGCGAGCAATCGCTCTATGTACGCCGCTTCGAACTGTGCTTGCGTCATAGACGGGTTGCTGTCGTGTTTGTGCATCTCGCTTACGTTCTCAATACCCTTGCGTATCTCGGCAAAGTATTGATTGAGCATTTTGTTTGCCGCCGCCGTAAGTCGGAACTGTGGCTTTTTGTTGGTGTGTCGTTTTGCCATTGTCGGCCTCCTAATAGTATTGAATTTTATTGCGCGGTCGTCGCGTAGCGTCCGCGAGTATTTGCTGTATGCGCCATAGTATCAAGTACGAGAAACAGTCGGCGTAGTCTTGCCAAATGTTCGATTGGTCTAATTCCGCACCGTCCTTGTCTTGTAGAATTTGCCGGTGCGCTTTGAGCATTTGTTCGTCGCACCATACGATGCGGCTTGTCGGGTATTGCTTGCTTTGCATCATGAGCTGACACTTGACCGCCGCCCTTGTCGGTAAGTCCGGGCAAAGGTGCTTGTCGCTCTTTATACAGCCGAGAACGCTTACCTTGCCGCGCCACCGGCTGTGGTTTTGCCATGTGCTGACGAGCTTGTAGTCCGCTTTGTCTATGAGTATCGCTCTAAACTTGCCGTAGAATTTTAGCCAATACGGGTATAGCCATTCCTCGGCTTCGTCTATTATGTCGCGGTGTTCTATGCTCGCTATCTTCTTCGACGCTATCGCCACGACGCGGTGGTATTGCCTCGTATAGCCGCCGAGCGCGACTATCGTGTGCGACTTGTTTGTATCGTCGCCGTTTATACTTGCGCCCACGTCTACCGTTGCGACTACCTCTTCGAACGCCGAAAGGTTAAGGTCGGCAAAACCGATAATCGGTACGTCGTTCAAAAGCGGCGCGTACAGCGCGCCCTCGGCAAAACCGCGACAGCCGAGTATCTTCGAATAGTAGTAGAACGAGCCGACCGGATAGCTGTTTATAAGCCTTTCGGTTTGGGCGGCGGTCTTGTGCGGGCAGTCGTCGCGTAGGTTGAAATGGTAATAATGCTCGTCCGCTCGGTCCTCGACCATTTCGTCAAGCTCTATCTTCGGCACGGTATCTCGGAACTTGACCGTTGCGTGGTTTACAAGCTCGGGGTAAAACTCTTGCGTCGGGTTGCCGCCGTTCGTGGTTGTTATTAGCCAACCGGGGTATGCAAGCCGCTGTACTCGTCCGTAGGCTTCGCGCCACACGTCCGGGTGTAATGCCGATAGCTCGTCAAGCAGTATGCCGCCCAAGTCGAGCGATAGAATGTTTTGATAGCTCGATTTGTTGTCCGCTCCGGCTATGTATACGATTTTCTTTCCGGTATTGCCGTTTATGCAAAAATGCGAACCCGCCGCGTCTTTGTCGCCGTCGCTGTACGGTGTGCAAAGTCCGCGGTGTATGTTGTATAGGCTGTCCGCCTTGTCTACGAAGTTACGCTTTGCGAGTACGCTCGAAACGCCTATAATCGCAAATTGGTTGACGTTTGCCGGAGCGTTCATTACTCGGTCGAAAAACAAAAGCCCGGCGACGAGCGTCTTACTCGTTCCCATTGCTCCGCACAAGTGAATGACCGGTGCGTCGTCCGAGAATATCGCTCGCATTTTGTCCGTCCAAATGACGTCGTCAAATCTCACGCCGTATTCACCCGCCTATTACTTAATTGCTCGGCTTGCGTTACCCAACGGCAGTTGCTCGGTTCATAGTTTCCGTTTGTGTCTATGCGGTCAATCGTCCATTTGTTTATGCCGTTCGGCAATATTTCTTCAACGTACCCATTAGCCGCCGCCCATTCATAAAAGGCTTCAAAGCTGTTGAGCCACTCGTCACATACTCTTATGCCGCGCGCTCCGTAGTGTTTGTATGCCTTGCAATTCGGATTATGGCATCGCTCTTTCATTGCCTTGTATACTTTGTAGAGCCTTGTATTCCACTTGCCGTGTGTGACTGCCGACTTGTTCTTGTTGGTTATATATTCCCGTTGCAAACAGCCGCACGACTTCGTGTCGCCTTTTATCAAATTGCCGATAGGAACGTCAACCGTGCGACCGCAGTTGCATATACACCGCACTCTGCGTAGCTTTGTACTCGGATAGACGAGCGGCTCTATTTCTTCGATTACGGTCAATCTGCCGAATTTCTGCCGTTTCAGTTCTTCTATCTCATAAGGCTTGTTCATTTCTTCTTCGCCCCTTTGATAGCCGCCGCCGCTCGGTCATACGCTTCTCGGGTTTCGTTGTTCACCTCCACGTTGACGGTTGCCGCCGCCGCTTCGCCTCTTATTTCGAGCAACAGCTTGTTTGCTTGCGCATCGCCGCTCTCGGCTCTCTTTTGCAGTTGGAGCAGTCGTAGCGTTTGCCGCGTCCATAAATCTTCGGGTATTCCGAGCGCCTCCATAATCTCTCGGTTATTCGGTGAAACCGCCAATGCGTCGAGCATTTCGACTATCTCACGCGACGTGCGCTTTTCTCTCTTGGCTTCGTCGCTTTTCTTCTTGCCTTTCTTTCCGTTTTCCACGGCTTGTTCGTGGCTCAACGGCGGCTTGTCCTTGCCGTACTTTTTCAAATTCTTTTCGTTCGGCACTGTGTCTACCTCCCATTTAGAAAAGCCCCCACTCCGCAAACTTTTCAAAACCGCCTATGTCGTTGATATACCGTCTTGCTATCTCTACGATTTCGGAGTAAGGCTTTCCGTCTATTTGTGTATCGCCTATCGCGCACGACAGCTCCACGGGTTTGTTTGTGTCTTGCGCTTTTAAGAATGCGTATATATTCACGCTGACGTCCGCTTTCGATAGGTCTTTGCCGTGCAGTCCGCCGCCCGTTACCGAATGACCCATATCGCTCCCAAGCTTTCGGTTGGTTGCGCCGGTGTCTACGTTCAAACCGCCGAGCCAATCGCCGAGCGGGTTTATCGTGTAGCGGTTGCCGTTCTTGGCTATTTTTGCGCGTATCTCGCTTGCCGAAGCTCGGCTTTGACATACGATTATTTTGTTACCGTCCACTATGTATTTACCGTCGCTTTGGTATTCGTCGTATAATGCCCTTGCAAGCCACGACGCTCGGCGTTCTTCGTCGGTTAGCGGAATTCCTTTGAATATTCCGTTATCGCCACAGCGCGGCTCACGGCGTTGATTTTCGGCAAGCGCGGTATCTTGGTTATGTCTTACATAATCGACCGCCACCGTTCCCGCTATTCGCCACACCGCTTTGTTTATGTCGTCCGCTCGCAGTACGACCGAGCTTTCGGCTATTATGTGGCATTTGCCGTGTCCGATTAGCACCTCGACCGCGATTTTCGGATTTCGGTCTTTCATATACGCCATATCGACAAGCGCGCCCGCTATTCGGTCGGCTATCTTGTCCGGGTGGCTTGGGTTTACTTTTTCGATCATAGTTTTTCCGCCTTTTGTCCGGTCAGCTTTTCCCACCGGTCGATTATTACGTCGCAGTATCTCGGGTCTAACTCCATTGTGTAGCATACGCGCCCGAGCTGTTCGCAAGCTATTAGTGTTGAGCCGCTTCCGCCGAATGGATCGAGTACGCTGTCGCCCGGGTGTGTGCTGTTGCGTATCAAACGCGCAAGCAGTTTGACGGGTTTCATTGTCGGGTGTTCTGCGCTCCGCGCCGGTTTATCTTCGTTTATAACCGTTGTGCTTTGCTTGTCCGAGAATATGTCTTGCAACAGCTTTATTGCTTCGTCCTTTTTCAGCTTTTTAAGGTCGATGCCTTTATCTTCGTATACCGTCGCTTGCGTTCGATCGTCTACGAAATAATGCGCCGCTCCGTCTTTCCAACCGTACAGGCAAGGCTCGTGCTTCCATTGGTAGTCTTGCCGACCGAGAACTATGGTGTTTTTGTTCCATACAAGGCATTGCCTTACCTTGCCCAAATGCTCCCGCGCAGCTCTGCGGAAATTCTCGCCCTCGCTGTCGGCGTGGAATATATACCAAACGCCGCCCGGCTTTAATGCTTCGGCGGCGTTCTCAAACGCATCGCTCAAAAACTCGAAGAACGCGCTATCGTCTTTTTTGTCGTTCTCGATTTTCAGCTTGTCCTTTGTCTTGCCCTCGTAATCGACGTTGTACGGCGGATCGGTCAGCAATAAATCAAGCGTACCCCCCCCCCGTGAGCCGTAGGTAGCTTGCCGCGCTCGTAGCGTCGCCGCACAGCAGTTTGTGCTTGCCGAGCTTGTACATTTCGCCCGGCTTTGTTCTCGGCTCTTCGGGTGGCTCCGGCTCGTAATTATCTTCGTAGGCTTCGCCCGGCTCGGTAGTATCAAAACCGAAATCGGACATATCGAGCTTTATGTTGTCAAGCTCTAACTGCAAAAGCTCGAAATCCCACTCGGCAAGCTCGGCGGTTTTGTTGTCCGCAAGCCGAAACGCTTTGATTTGGTCGGGCGTCAAATCGTCCGCTATTATACATGGCACCTCGGTAAGTCCAAGCTTCTTCGCGGCTTTGAGCCTTGTATGTCCGGCTATGATCTCGCCGTCCGTGTCTATCACGATCGGAACTTTGAAGCCGAATTCTTTTATGCTCGCCGCCACCGAGTCAACCGCTCCGTCGTTGTTTCTCGGGTTGCGGCTGTACGGTTTCAGCTCGTCGATTTGCTTGTATACGATTTGTATCGCCATATTGCCCTCAAATGCAAAACCCCGCCGTATTACTTGCGGCGAGGCTTTACTCGAAAATTTTCAACGATAATATTATAACACATAATTTCGGGAATTTACACGCGACTTTGGTGTGTAACTCAAAAAAGATTGAATTTTTTTGCCCACTTGTAGGCGTATTCGAGCCAATGCTCGCGCCAACGGTAAAAGGTCGTTTCCCATAGTCCGTCGCAAAGTAGGTCTTTGAGCTTGCGTCCTTTTATGTACAATTCGACCATAACTTTGTATTCCGGCTCAAACCGAAACGCTATAAACGTATTACGCACGACCGCCGCCCACGTTTGCTCGGTGTTTAGTTCGTACAGCAGAAGTCCTTTGCGCTCCGTCGGGTTGCTTATGTTTCCACCGCCGCCCACGCCGCTGTAATTCGCAGTCAAGCCCGACTCCGTTATCTCGCGCACTCGGTCCTCGTACAGTGCCGCGTCCGCTTGGTAGTTTATAAAATGCCATTCTATTTGCTTGCGTATTCGTTTAGTCAGCATCGAGTAGTTCCTCCGTCAGTTCGTTTATTTTAGTGTCGTAGTCTATCGACAGCAATTCTCCGAATATAGCCATAAGGCAAGCCGTAACTATGCTATCGCCCGCGAGGTGGTATTGGCTCGAAACCGATTGCCGATGCGCGGCGCGTTCGTAGTCCTCGCGTTTCACTCCCATTAGGCGAAAACACTCACGCGGTGTCAGCTTGCGTATTCTATGCCCGCATATCTCGCCGACCACGCCGCACGATATTTCTTCGCCGTCTTGTTCGTCTTGGTCGTCATCGTCCACTACGGGCAATATCGCGGTTTTGAAACCGTCCGGTCGTGTCGTGAGCGCCGGACTGACTCCGTCTTTGTTTACGCGCCGATTGTATGCGTCTATCGTGTCGCCCGCTTCGCAGTCGTTCTCTTGTAGCGTTTCGATCGCTTGGCGGTAAAATCGGTAATCGCTCGGCTCGACGATCTTCGGGTCTTGGTGTCCGCCGCCCATTGTCGGTATCGTGGGCGACAGTCCGTCCGCTGAATATACGCGGCGGCACAAATCGTGCATACGTTCCCACCGCTCGCCTTGCAGTTTTCCTATTTGTTGGCATTTTGCTTCGTCCATAATATCACTCCGTTTGTTCCTTGCGTGTCAATCGTTCGGCTTATTCCGGGGAGCGGTCCTCTTTGGAACGCCGCCGATTTTCCGATCGTTATTCCGAAGTCGCCCCCCGCGTTTCCACTACAGCATTCATTGCTTGGTTGCCGAAGCCCTTGTAATCTCTCGCACAAATCGTCGCCGCGACTGTCGTTGTCTGCTCGAGCTTCGTTCCCTTGTTCGATAATAAAATTGTCGTCCGTTCGCGCTCCGGCTCGGGTGCTGATTGTTTTAGCATACCCCCCCCCGGAGGTCGGCTCGAACTTAAAGCCGTTGCCTTTCGCTTGCTGTGCTGCGGTGTGTTTTTCGAACATTGCAATCGTAGCGTCCGAAAGGTAGTATTTTTCTTCGACGTGTCGGTCGAGAAAATCTTTCAGTCGGTATTGCAATTCGCGCGGTTTCGGAAACGTGAAGTAGTAATCGCCGCGTATGCTTACCATAAAACAGCGGTTGCGATTTTGCGGTATTCCATAGTCTTTGGCGTTCATAAGTTTGTGGTAGTTCTTATAACCCAAACTTTCGAGAAACTCACGCCATTGTACGAAATCGGCTATCGCTCCGCCGCCTATAACTTGCGGTACGTTTTCCATAAGCAATACTTGCGGCAGTTCTCGGCATTCGCTCAATAGCCGCTCGACTTCCCACAATAGCCCGCTCCGCGTTTCGCTTCCTTTTGCCATACCCGCGCCGTTGCCCGCCGCGCTCAAATCTTGGCAAGGAAACGAATACGTCATTATGTACAGAAATTCGTCGGTGCGCTCTATCGCCAAATCGTCGGCGGTCGCTTGCGTTATGCTCCCGACGTTGCGCGTGGCTTGCATCGCATTGTATAGCGTTCGTGCGGTCGTTTCGCTCAATCGCTCGATTTGCTTTTCGGTTGCCGGTGTGTTGTAATCGAACGATATTTTACCCGACAACCACCGTTTAATCTCGGCGTATGTTTTACCGTCCGAGTAGTCCGTCGCGTCGCTGTGCGCGTGTATGTCCTTGTATGCTTGTATAGATTTCGTCGCCCACTCGCTTATGCGGTAATGCTCGAACGGTACGCCGAGGTATTTCAGCGCGAGTGCTTGGCTTCCATACCCGGCGAACAGCTCAATTAGTCGGATCGGCTTATTGTTGCGGAACGGCTGCGTACCGTCAAAAAAGCTGATTTGATTTAGCATTTTATTCTTGGCACCTCTCGTCTATAAAATTGATTGCATCCCATAATAGGTCGTCAATTTCTTGGAGCTTCGCTTCGTCGCTTCTATCCCACACGGCGGTTTCGTGATCGCCGCCGAGCTCGGCATTCATGCGGTGCAAGTTTAACCGCTCCATTTCAGCCTCGATCTTCTGCGTTGTTTTGTGCAGTTGTTCGCGTATTGTCATTATGCTAATTTTCATTTTGTCTATTCCTTTCAAATGTCGCACGGCTTTGTTTTTTATGCGATTTCTTTTATTTGTTTGCTGTCGCAATATTCGCTGTCTATGCTTCCGAAATTCATTTACCCACGAATATGCGGCTCTTTCTATTTTGCAAGATTTGCACTTATTCATTTAGTGACTCCGTCTTATCGTCGCACGGCTCGCTTTCTGCGCCGATTTTTTCTATACACTCGCCGCCGCAGTATTCGCTGTCTGCGTTCGTGCATTCGCTTAACCACGCACCCGCGACTTTTTCCCATTTACAGTATTTGCATTTGCTCATTTGTTCACGTCCTCCAACAGCTCGGGGTTGTCGAATATATTACCGAGAATTTCAAAGCGTTTTATTCTTTGCTTTTCGTATATCTCGAAGCCGATCGGTCGGTACATTGCTATTCCCTCGAAGTCGGCTTCAAAGCAGAACGCTCCGTTTTTGAACACGACTTTTTCTATCAGCTCGTACTCGCCTTCGTAGTGTTCGCCGTTCGGGCTGCACTGCTTATCGAGGTATGTTACTCGGCAAATATCGCCCTCGAATACCCTTTTGCCATTCTTGTCTTGCAAGCCCGTATATTGCCCGACTGTTTCGGGTATAATGCTTCCGGCTTGCAAGTGTCTATTCGGCAAACCCCAATCGGTCATTTGTGAAAAAATAATCGTGTGGTGTACGTTCTCGGGGTGTCGGTCGTAGTCCTCTTTGAAGCAATATGTCGTATCTTCGTATTGCCTATAAGCCCCCTCGTACCACTTTCCCGTGTCTTTGTCTTTGCCGCGAAAAAGTATATCTCTCATTGCGCTATTCCTCCGTTTAGAAAATCGTTGAATTTTTGTAACGCTTTTTCGGCGTTTTTGGTGAGTTTATTTGCAGTTATAACCGCCGAAAGGTATTTGTCGAATAAATGCTTGATTTCCTTTCTTGCGTTCTCATAGCCTTGTTGCAAGCCGTCGCGGTAGCCTTTCGCCGGACGGTTTTCGGCTATTCCGAATTTGCCGCCGTCTTGTCCGCCCGCTGTTTTATTCCGAAGCTGAAAACCGCGATTTGCGTAGTCGGCTATCATTTGCCGCTCTATCTCGTCGAGCTTCTCTTCCGGGCAGTACATAAAATCTATGCGCCAGCCCGAGGGATTGTCCTCGCTCCACAGTTTGTGTTTTTTAAGCGAGCGGTCTATATGTTGCTCATAGCCGCTCAAATGCTGTGCGAGCCGCGTCAGTAGATGCTTTGCTTGTCCGACGTATGCGTATTTGAAACCGCTATCGTGGCGCGTCAAAATGTATATACCGCTTACGTCGTGCATCATCGGGCAAAGCTCTTGTATGCGTTGCTTGTTCTTCGCTTCGATCGCTTTGATTTGTCGGTAGTTCGTCATTGTGTTTAGTCCTTACCGCAAAAGCACAAGCGCGCGCCGAAACTCGAACACGCACTCGACGCCGAAAAATAGCAACAGAAATAGAACGCGCCCGCAAACGCGCCATCGCCATAACTGCCGCCGAAAAACGGAACGCAAGCGGTATCGTCATTCCACGTCGAGCCGTAATTGCAATAGTACGCTTCGCCCGCTTCCATATCTTCGTCGGCTGCGCTCGGCACGAAACCGAGCTTGTTGTTACCGTGTACGTCGGTTATTATGCCGTAGATGCTTTCGGGCAAGTCCGCCGCCGTTTCGTAACCCTTGCCGGTATCGTTGAATAAACCGTCCGCTATTTTTATTTTCCCGTCGGTCGTAACGAAACCGTCAATCCATTCGTATATATTCCCCCACAAGTCCTCGATGCCGTGGCATTTGACTTGCTTCGTTCCGTCTTGGCTTCCGGCGTATAAACCGCCTTTGTCGGTCGTTCCGGTCGTACTGAACTCTCGCGCTTCGGTCAGCCCTTTTCCGAGCGCGGCGCGGCTGTTAAGGCTCTTGTAGCGTATGACGTACAATACTTGCAACAGCGTTAATTTATTGAACGGTGTTATTTCGTAGCCCTCGCCGTTCGCTTGCGCCGCCTTGCGGAACGCTCCGACCGTCATACGGTTTGCGACTGTCGCATCGCTTACCGAGCGCAATTTACCGTCCAAAATACTGCCTTTGTACGCTCCGATATAGAACTTGTCGCGCGCCTTGCCCTTGTAGCTGAAAGCGTAATCAGTGAAACCGTCCGCGAGCGATGCCGCGTCGTCCGTTATCTCGACGTATGTATAGCGATCGTCTTTTTGTATGCGGTAGTACATTTTCCCAAACTCGACCATAGTATCGAAAAAGCCGCGCAAAGTTTCGATCGTGTACCCGTCGATTGTCTTGTCGTAATCGTTCGGGTCTAAATATGCCACCACTGTTCCGTCCTTAAACAGACACGGCTTTATCTTGGCAAATATAGGGTTGTCCGCCCAATCGCCCGAATTATCGCCACGCGCCGCCTTATAGCCCGCCGCCGCGCCTATGTACTCGACCGCGCTTTCGGGGTCGTTGTTCGTTCTATCAATGCGAACTCCCCACGCTTTATACGTCGGCTTTCTATCTTCGTGCGTCCGCTCCGTTTCCGTAAGCTCCGCTATTCCGCTGTATCGTATACCGTCGATTTCGATTTCGACTTTTGCTGTTTTGGTATTCACTTGTTATTCCTCCGAATTTATTATTTTTTGTGCGGCTCTTGTTTTAGCTCGCGTTTCCGCACGGTGGCGAGCGTCGTATGTGTTGTGGCACTTTTGGCATAGCGCGCGTAGGTTATTCGGATCGCAATTCTCGGGTGTGTGGTCTAAATGCGCTATCGTCAGCACGACGCGGCTTCCGTTGTCGCGTATCGCGTAATTTGCTATTCCGCAAAACTCGCATTTGTTGTCCGCTCTTTCGAGAATGCTTGCGCGTATGTCTTTCCAATTCTTCGGGTATCGCCCTTTATTTTCCGGTCTTATCGGCATTTGAACTCTCCGTGTTTTTATTTTTGCGCCGACGTACCGCGTCGGCTATCTTTTTCAGTCCGTATGCAAGCCCGAGCTGCAAGGGTATTGCCGGTGTGAACGGACCCGCCCAAAACGCCGCATATACTGTCGGTATCGTCCAATACCACGGATCTATCGTTATCGCAAGGGCAATTCCGACTATGCACGGCGACCAAAATATAAGCTCGGCTATTATGACCCATAGCACCATTCGCTTGTTTAGCACCTCGCGCCGTAGCCACGCCCATATCTTTTTGAGCCGTTCCTTTGCTTTCATACGCCTAACCGCTTTGCAAGCTCGCTTTTGTCCGATCGCGCCGATGCGCGGAAGTCGTCGCCCTCGAGTTTCAAAACCCGCGTCGCCATTTCGTTTATGCGCTCGATAATCGCTTTGTCAAGGTTGAGTATGCTCGCAAGCTCGGCTATCTCGTAATTGGACGAGAATATAGTCGGCTTTTGCGCGTTGTATCTCGCGTTGATAATCTCGAATAGCTTTTCTTCCGACCATTTGGCTGTTGCGGCGTTGAACTCGCGCCCGATAAACTCTTTGCCGAGGTCGTCTATAAAAGCGAAATCATACGCTTGCAAGCGGTCTATCAATTCGCACTCGCCCATTCCTTGTCCGTCGTAGCTCCGCCGTATTTCGTTGAGTATCGTGGCAAGGTTGGTGTATACACACCGATAGCCGCGCCACAGTAGCTCGTTACATACGCAAGCGGTCAAGTACGTTTTGCCCGACGAATTATCGCCGTATATGTATAGTCCGATATTGTTCTCGCGCATCGCTTTGGCGTTCTCGACATAGGCTTGGCACTTTTGATATACGGTGCGGTTGCTGTCGGTAATCGTCGCGTCCGCAAACCGCACGTTTCGGTATCGGTCGCCAATCATTGAAAGGTTGCGGCGGTTGTTAAATTCTTCGAGTACGCGCTGCCGCCGCTCTTTCTCTTTTTTGCGCTCGGCGGCTTCGCTCTCGCATTTGCATATACACCGCGCCATGAACGACTTATCGGGTGAAACGAATACGCGCGCCGTTTTGCAATTCTTACAATGCGGCAGTCCGTCCTCGGCTATATACTCGTCGTCGCGGAGCGGCAGTATTCCGTTCGCGTAATCGCGGATCGTTTCTTTGAAAACGTCTTGCATATTGTGCATCGGTCAGTCCTCCCGCTTGTACTTGTCGCCGCTCGGCTTGTTAGGTTGTCCGCCGCTCGGCTTTTGGCGACGCTCCCAAGTCCGGACGCTCGCTTTCCAATCTTTCATTGGTTGGTTGCCGACGCGCCAACCTTTGCTTTCGTAAAAATCGAAAAAGGCTTGCGGGTCTACGTTGTTTTTGCGCTCCGAGCAATATGCGGTGATTTCGTCAATTGTAGGTTTAGCAAATCGGGAATTTGAAACGGCGACGCTCGGCGGCGCAATTTCTTCTATTCTTTCCTTTTCTAAACTAACCTTATCTTCTCTATTCTCACCTAATCTGGGTATACCGTCATTCGGTATACCATTGGTATACCGCTCGGCAATTAGCACATAAGCTCCGTTTTCTTCGATCATAACTTGGTTGCGTTCTTCGGTGTACTTTGTGGGTTGGAAGCGGTCGCTGCGCAAGTAGTTGTTTATGCGCCAATGCTTTATTAGGCACACACCGCTCGGGAACGCTATTATAAATCGCCGTACAAGCAGTATATTCATATCGTCCGTGGACGCTCCGATTAGCCTTGCAAGGCTTTTCGGGCTATTCACAAAGCCCTCGTCGTCGGCATACATACCGAGCGCGAAATAGAGGCACCGCGCCGAAAGCGGCATATCAAGGAACGCATCACTTGCGATTATCGTTTTTGCGAACATTCGTCTTTCCGCCATAGCTCATCCCTCCAAATTCACACCGAGCTGCTCCGCCAATTCTCGCCCTTTCTTTTCGAGCGAGCGCAGTTGGTACATTCTCTGCCGCAAGGCTTTGTTTTCCGCCGCCTTTGCGAATTTTACATACGGCGATTTTTTCAGCCGCTCGATCTCGGCGGTAATCTCTTCGGTTGTCATTGCTTTTTTACTCATAAGCGCCTCCGCCGTTAGAACGGTAAATCGTCGTTGTCTACGGGTTGCATATCGCTGATTTTGCGCTTCTGCTGCGGCTCCGGCTGTTGCTTTTGGTTTTCGCTCTGCGGCGACAAAAACTCTATCTCGTCCGCCATTATCTCGGTGACGTATTTCGTTTGATTGTCTTTTTCATAGCTACGGTTTTGTATGCTTCCCACTACAGCTATTTTCTTGCCTTTGCTCAAAAACCTTGCGCAGTTATCGGCAAGCCCGCGCCACGCCACGATATTGAAATAGTCCGCTCTGCGTTCGCCGTTTGCGTCGGTAAAATTGCGATTTACGGCGATAGACATTTTGCATACCGAAACGCCGCTTTGCGTTGTCTGGTGTTCGGGGTCTTTCGTCAAATTCCCGATTAAAATTGCTTTGTTCATAACGTACTCCTATTTTTTATAAATTCGTTGTTCGTCCGGAAAGTCCGGATACCATAGTTCAAGGTGTTCTTTGACGCGCCGAAGCAAGCTGTCGCGCGCCGTGGTGTTGTCCATTAGGTCGTGGCAAGGGCGGCAAAGCGTAACGATATTTTGTTCGATGCCGAGTCCGCCCTTGCTTCGCGGTATGTAGTGTGCTTCGGGCAGTCCGGGCTGTCCGCACAATATGCACCGTCCGCGATCGCGCTTGTATACCGTGTCTTTGACCGCCTTACTTATCGCACACGCCTTTGTTCGTTCGTTCACGGCTAACCCTCCCAATTTTCGATTAAGCTCGCCAATTCGTCGGGTGTGCGCGTTTCGATGCCTAACTCTTGCGCTTCGTATACTACGCCGTTTATAAGCCGCGCCATTTCGCTCTTGTCGAGTGTGTGGGTGTGTTTGTAAAAAACGTACTGACTGTAAGGCTTGCCGTTCTTGGCTGTAAAATCGGCAATCCATTTCGCGTAAGTCCAATACTCCGCTATGTTTGCGCTCTTCGGCAACGCTACGATTACCGGCTCGCCGCACTCGGTCGCCATTGTGCCATATTCAAGCACCATTTTAACTTTTACCTCGTCCGCTCCGAGCTGCATTTTTTCGGCTATCTTGTCAACCAAAACGTGAAAGTAAGCGTTTGCGTTAAGGCTCCGGCTCTCTTTGTACCACGCGAATGCCGCTGTAAGCCGTTCTTTGCCGCTTGCAAGCCCTGTGCGTATCGCGGCGACCGTTTGCTTGGCGGTATAGCTTTCGTCCTTTGGTATGCGTAACGAAACTACGAGCGAGCCGTCCGCGTCCGTTAGGCAGTTTTCAAGCGCACAATTAAATTTGCCGATTTCCTTTGCCATTTACGCCTCCCGAATGGTTATTTTAAGACTGCCTTTTACCGTCGAAACCTTGCTGTATTTTTCCGCTATCTCGGGCATTTCGGCTTTGAGCTTCTTACTGTCGATTGTGGTTTTGGTATACGGTGCGACTCGCGTTATGAGCATAGATTTGTCGAGCGTTTCCCAACTCGAAATACCTTGTTGCTCCATAAGCTCGTACAGCTTTTGCCGATATTCGTTCGCGGTCGCTTCGGCGGTCTTGCGTTCTTCTTCGATGCGCGCTAACTCCATTTCGGCGCGCTGTGCGCAAGCTATCAAATCGCCCGTTGCTATAAGTCCCGGCTCGTGGTATATCTCGCCGTTACGCTCGCATTCGAGCAGTTTGTCGATTTCGGCTTCGGGTATGCGCTCGATCGGAATTGCCTTTGCCGTGTCGCGCAAATGAAATATGTACATTTTGTCGAACTTTACGCCCGCGAGCCGTTCGTACAGCGATAATTGCCATGCGCACGAACGCATATCTACTTTTTGCGTGGTCTTTATATCGACGAGCGTCAGCCCGTCCTTGCTTGTGCCTATAATGTCCGCCGTTCCCGCTATGATATAATTATCTATTTCGGCATCGGGAATATCGCCGCTCGGCAGTATGATTTCGCTTTCGTTCGCTACGAATTGCAAACTTTCCGAAAGGTCGATAAAACCCAAAAGCTCGGACGTGAAACCGATTGCACCGGTTTTAATATAATCTTCGATCTCGCTGTGAACGGCTGTGCCTTTCTTTGCGGCTTTTTCCAAAACGTCCGCGCTTACGCCCGAATAATCGGTAGAAAGTCCGTGCTTTTTCAAAAGGCTTGTTACGCTCACTAACCGCTTATCACCGAGCCAATATGTATGTTTTTCTTCGTTGAATACTACTTTCATTTTGCTTCCTCCGGTGCGGTTTGATTTTGCGATTGCGCGGCGGCTTTCTTTTTCATTGCCTCTTGCTTCACCTTTATAGCGTCGGCAAGGTCGGCTTTGCTTATCTCATCCACGGCGCATTTAAGGTATGCGGCGAGCCTATTCAAATCGATAGAAAGGTCATGCGCTTGCTTTAATTGCTCGGGTGTGGGTTTTTCGATCTGCTTGTCCGGCGCGGCTTTTTCGTTCTTTCCGTTGTTATTCAAGCCACCGTCCAATATGTCGCTCTCGGCTATGTCGAACATTGCCATATACAAATAACGGCGTTGGTACGTTTCGACCGCTCCGAGATTTTGCATATCGTTACAGCCTTGCACCTTTGCTTCGCGCATCGGACTTTTGATTGTGAACGTCTGATCGCTGTCGAAGTCGTATGCCGTAAGCGTGGCTTCTTCGAGCGAAAAGTTTACTATCGCGGTAAACCGTTCTTCGAGCATAAGCCTATTCAGCGAATGTATAAAGTCCGCCAATTCGAGGTACGGTTTTTCCGTGCGTCCGTTCATTTTGCCGGTCTTTTTTATTTCCTCGGCTTGCAAGCCGACGCGGACGGTTTGTATTTTCTCGAATAAGCCTTTTTTGCGCGCCGGTTGCTCTTTCGGCTTGTCCGCCGCCGCTTTTTTAGGTGCGGCACTCTTTTCGGGTGCCGGTGCTTGTTTTTCTGCTGCCATAATGTTTGCCTCCTATTTGACAAATGAATTTGTATTTGATAGAATTGTATCGGTCGGGGTTTTTGCTGTTTGCCTCGCTCCGACTGCTCCGTCCGCCTTGTTGCGTAAGGCTTTCGGAGCTTTTTTTTGTTCGCTCCGCTGTATTGCTTCGTATTGGCTTTTGAGCCGCTTTACGCAAGCGATCACCCAATCGTTAATACTTTTGTAACCGCATTTTTGCAATACCTCTTTCGTTAATACGTCGCGGCAGTTATTGCCGAGCCGTACCGTCATTTTGTACTCGGTCGGCTCTTGGTATACCCTCGCGCCGCCCGTCGCTTCCACCTTTGTTGCGTTCGGTAAAAGCTGTACCTCGTCGGGTTTGTACACGTCGGTCGGTAAGCACTCTAACGCTCCGAGTATCTTCTCGAAATCGACCGGTATCGGTAATGCCCGATAGTTCTCAAATCGAGAATACATTGTTACGTCGACGCCCGCCGTTTCCGCGACTTGCTTGGCTTGCAAACCCTTTGCTTCGCGTAGCTCTTTGTATTTCGGCATTTTTCACCTCCCATATTATTTGGTTGCGCTACGCCTTTGTTTTTGCCAAGCCGTCGATTACGAGCTTTCGCACGATTGCACTGACGCTCGTCTGCTCTTGCGTGGCGCGTTCGCTCAGCTTGTTGAAAGTGTCTTGCGGGACGCACAACGTAAATCGCTTGTCCTTTTTGATTGAGCTGTCGCCTTTCTTTTTCATAACGGTACCTCCTTTTGTGATTTGGGTTTCCCCGGACGCGCCGCTTGGCGCGTTTCGTCTTAATTTTCAAAGACTCGTCGGCGGGGTTATGCGTTGTATGTTTCTTGGTGACCGGCAAACGAATAAACCGTTTCGCCGTTCGCGTCGATAATGTGCTGTTGTTCAAAGTCTATTCCGTATTTTTCATACAGCCGCGCTTTCAGCTTGGTAAAACTTGTATCGGAGTCCACCGCGACGTCTTTCCACTCGAATGCTTCGGGTTTGCTCTTTTTCCGAGCGCGTATCGTTACCGCCGTATAGATAGTTTTGTAAACATTTTTTGCGTCGGGCATCTCGCGTTCGGTTATGTTGTCGATCCAAATGTTGGTACTTTTCCCGTCCGGCGTATTGACTTCGAGGCGGTCGCCCAAATCGCATATATAGGCGTGTACGTCCTCTGCCGTGCTATAATAGATTTTATAGCCCGCTCTCTCGGTTCGCTTTTCGTCAAGCATATAGTCGGTTGGCATTATCTTGTTCGCCTCCGCCCACGCTTCCTGAATGCTCTTTACTTTCATACTTTTGTCCTCCAAAAATAAAAATAGGCTCGTAGCATTTGCTACGAACCCGTAAAAAAATAGGTCTGTAACGAATGTTACAAACCTATTCTAAATCAACAATGCAAATTAGTCAAGCGTTTTTAGCATACTTTTTCATATTTTTTTAGAAAATAGTGTGATTTTTTAAGAATGGCGGCTTTGTTGCCGATTTTCGTTCTCGGTGTATGCCTATAATACCATATTTCGGTTGTGCGGTCAACCATTTTGCTGTTTGCGGACGTGGTAAATTCACCCTTGCCTTGCAAGGCAAGGGTACGCGCCGCCGACCGTCCGCTCTTACGCTACGCGATCGGAATTTTTGAGAAATCTTACTTTTTCGGAAATCGCGCCCTCTTTTAGCATTTCCAAAAGTTCGGCTCGCTTATCGAGCGGACTTTGCAATACCTTTTTTCCGTAGCGGTTTCGGAGCGCGGTATGCGGCTTGCGGTTGTACCGGTTTAACCAATCGCGCATTTTGTCTTGTAGCTCTTCAAACGTCGAGAACGTCAAAAAGTTATAAAACCGCTCTTGGTCGGTGCGGTGGCTGCGCTCCACTTTGCCGTTGTGTCGCGGCGTGTACGCTCTTATGAGCTGATGCCGAATACCGAGCTTTTGCATTATCTTATCGGCAACATGAACTTTGCCCTCGCCCGTTCCTTTCGGGTTGGTAAACTCCGTGCCGTTGTCGGTTTGTATTACTTTCGGTGCGTACCCGAAATATACGACCGCCCTTTGTATAAAGTCCACGGTCGAAAAGCCGCTATGTTCTTTGTACGCATAAATAAACCGCTCGCGCGTCGCTTCGTCTATCATTGTGTACTGAAAACACCGCTCGTACCGGAATATTCCGCGTCCGCATTCGAGCGGTACGAATTTCACATCCATTTGCCATTTTTGCCCGAGCATCTCGGGCGTGTCGTATGGTTGCGGCTGATATTGTTCGTATGTTTCCGCCGGGCGTATATTCTGCTTGCGTATGTACTTGTACATTGTCATGTAGTGGCGCGAATATGCGTACTTTGCCCGAAGCTCGCCGTACAGCTCCGTATAGCCCATTGTCGGGTTGTCGTCGATTACTTGCTGTATCTCGCGCTTTTCTTCTTCGGTTTGGCTATTCGGGTGCGGCGTTTTCGGGCGGCTCGACTTATTCTCTAAACTTGCAAGCGTACCGTTATATTGCTTTTTCCACCGCCAAAGGCTGACGCGAGTACACTTTTCTTTTCGGCAAACGTATTGCCAATGCCTCCGCTCTACGAGCCACATATCGAGTATTCGCTTTTTCTCTTTCGCTGAAAATTTAACGCCTTTCATAACTTACCCCTTGCGCGTGGCGTTCCATTGCTCGACCGCCCAACGTAAAAACGCTGCACGTCCGTTTCCCTGTTCTTCGACCGCTTTGTTAATTCTCGCCGCGTCATCCGGCATAAGCCGCGTTCCCCACGGAACGGTTTTGTCCGTGTGTGTTTCTCTGTAACGCCGATCGGCGGCTTTTTGCGCTTCGCTCCGTGCCATAGTTTTGTACCTCCGCGATTTTATTCGGTGTTATCATTATATCACGCTATCGTGATATTGTCAATAGGCAAAACAAAAAAATAGCGGCTGATTACTCAACCGCTATCGCTGTATCGGTCGCCGTGGCGATCCGTTCGCGTTTCTCTTTTTCGAGAAACTTTTGTATAAAATCAAGCCGCAATTTCATTTTTGACAAAAGCGTACCGCGCACGAACGCTTGTCCGTCGCTCGCGCCGAGCGATATACTCATTGCCGTGCGGAATAGCTTTGAAAACGTGCTTACCAAAACGCCGACCGCGAAATCGTTTTGCACGAAAAACAGCGTACTGAACGCCACCGAGAACGATATTAGCATAAATAGCTTTTTGAAAACGAGGTTGTTTATGTGCGCTTGTTCGTTCGTTTCCATATTTTCGTCGTCGCCCGTCGTCTTTTCCGCTCGGCTGAAAATCGTTGCTATGCGTATGCGGTTGTACTTAATGCGGCGCGTTTTCGACAGTTTGATTTTGTTTCCGCTTACCGGTAAAAACTCTATATCGGCATCGGCTCTGTCGAGTAGCGTTTGCCACTTGGCTCGCGACTTGTCTTTTGTCGCTTTCGACAGTTTGTACTGTATGTATGCGCGGTATGCCTTGCGCTTTCGCTCGGCGTTCTCTGCGTTGACGTACTCTTCGAAGCGCGTTGTCAAATTGTAGCGTATAAGCTCGGCGTGGGCGTTGTCGATTTGCTTTTGCGTTTCCACCACCTCGGCGTTTTCGCGCAATTCCTTTTCGCGGAAGAAGTCGCGCACCGATAGCGTTACCAAAATTACTGAAAGGCACGTTAAACCGAGCAATATCCAATACGACGCATCTTTGAAAATCGACGGATCGAAACCTGCGTGTACATAGTCGATTAGTATGTCGGCGGCTGTCGCAAAAAGCAAAACCGCTATCATAAAAAACTGCCGATAGTTGAATTTGTTCTTTATCGCGTAGAGCTTTTCCACGCTTCCCTTTTGGTCGTTATTCTTCGCCATTGTCGTCTTTGCCTCCGTTCTTCGCGTGTATCTCACGCGAATATAGTACGTTGAAAACAAGACCCACGGCGTAACTCAAACCGATATACCCGAGCGTTGCCGAAAGCGTTACGAGCTGCGCTTCCAATGCTTTGAACGCTATTATCGCCGCCACTATGAAAAGCAACGGAATTATCGATCCGAATACCGCTTCAATCGTTTTTATGTTCTTCAGCTCTTTTTCGAGCGCGGCAATCTCGGCGGGGTCTTGTTTCGTTTTTAGATTTGCGAGCATAATATTCCCTTGCGCTTTTAGGTCTGTCAGCTTCCGGTCGATAAACAGCTTTTTTACCGTCCAAAATACGAATATCAAAAGCAGTACGCCCGTTATCGAAATTTTGAAACCGACCGCCGCTTTCGTATTCGCCATTGTGCTATACCGTACTATGACGAATACGAGCGGAACGACCGCCGAAAAAATGACGTGCAAAAGAAAAAACGCGAGCCGCTTTTTCGTCATTTTCATTTTGCGTCAAGCCCTCCGAAATTCAAGCCGCTTTTGCCGCTGTCGCTTACGGTGTCGGTCGGCTCTTCGTCCGGCGCGTCGTTTTCTAACTCGATCGGCGTAAGCCGCACGGTCATTATCTCGTCGGCCTCGGGCGGCGTATACCCTTTTTCGAGCTGCGCGACCGCGCTTGCAAGCTCCGACTTTTCCGCATCGGTCAAGGCTTTCAGTTTGATTATTCCTTTCGCCATAGCAAGCAAAATCGCCGTGTGCGAATTGTTAATCTCTTCGGTCCTCTCGATGCGCTTGTCGAGCTGTTGCGTGGTCTTTTTCAATGCTTTTTCCGTTACGGCGGTTACGTCGATATTCAGCGTCTTGCCCGCCAATTTTTCGGCTACGCGCTGACTGACCATTTCGGTGTTATATGTAGCGTCGAGCATTGCGTTGTTCTTCCGCAGTATCTTGTTCACGATTGCGCGAACGATTAGCGTTATAATTCCGCCGCTCCCGAGCGCGGCAAGTACCGCCGCGACATAAGGCTGTATCAATTCCCATACATAGTCCATAGTTTTCGTACCTCCGAATTTTTATTTTATGATTGTAGGGTCGTAGTTTTTTTCGAGCGCGGTCATGCGCTCCGAAAGGTTGTTGATCACTTCGATTGCTTTGTTGTATTCTGCCGCTATGCTTTCGTTTGCCGTTTTAACGCTTGCAAGTGCCTTTGTTAGCGCGTTCAGCCGCTCGTCGAACACTTGCGCGGCTTGTTCGCTCTTTGCCACACGGCGCGAATATTCGGCTTGTAGCGCGTCAAACGCTTCGAGCAATGCGGCGTACTCGGCGCGAGCTTTCGCATTGGCGCGTTCTATCTCGGCAATGCGGGCGTACAGCTCTTTGTCGTCCGCTCCCGCCGTGATTTGCCATTGCGTTTGGCGTAGCGACAAAAACGTGCCGATTTTCAGCGTCGGGCATTCCCACGCTTGCAAAACCGCGTCGTCGTTTACTCGGCATACCGTCAAGCCGATGCGCTGTTCTTTTGCGAATAACGGCTTGGGAACTTTCGCCGCTCCGTCCTTTATGCTCGCCCGGTACTCCACGCCGCTCTCGTCGCGAAATAGCGCGATATATGCGCCCGGCTCGGGCAAAACAAAAGACACGGCGAACGTGTCCTTTATATCTCGCAATATGGGTGTCGGGTCGGTTATGACTCCGACGTCCGAATTTTGTATAAGCTCGTACTGCATCGGCTATTCCTCCAATGCGTCGGCTACGGCTGCGCGCCACTTTTCCGGTACGCAGTCGAGCGTCATTTTGCCCGCGCGTATAAGGTCAACGTATATTTTAACCATTGTCGGTCCCTCCCGCTATTAGCTCGGCAAGCTCTGCGATTGCGAGCTTGTTTTTTATGCTGTCTTGCTTGTACCACTCGGTTATGTCGTACTGCTCTTCGTCGTACTCCCAACCGTGAAAGCCGCGCCGCTCGTCGGTGTCCGTTTCGTCTACGCGCCGAATGTTCTTGCGCTCGTAGACGGTAGTTTTTCCGAACTCCAATTCAAGCGGCTTTTGGTCTTGCGTTCCTCTTACTTTTGCCATAAATGCCTCCTATGGTGTTTATTGTTTTGTCTTTTAGGTGGGTGCTGTCGCACCATTTCAAAATTCCGCTGTACGAGCCGACCGTGCTTTGGTCGGACAGCGTAAGTCGTTTGCCTTTGTTGGTCTTTCGGCGCAATCGCTTTGTTGCTATCTTCAACCGCTTTTTCGTGCTTGTCCGCAACAGCGTATACTTGCCGAAATATCGATAGCCGACGAAATCTATACCGCGCACGGCTGTCGGGAATACTTGCCAATTTCCTTTAATCGTCAAATCAAGGTTTATCGACAAATACTCGGCTATGTCTTGCCGCAGTCGGTGTAAGTATTCTTTGCTATCGCTCAAAATAACTATATCGTCCATATAGCGTATGTAGTATTTGACGCGCTTTTGTTCTTTGAGCCAATGGTCGAAATACGACAAGTAGAAATTGCCGAAGTATTGGCTTGTATAGCTTCCGATCGGTATTCCTTTCGGGTTGCCCTTGTCGTAGCTGTCCACTATATCGTCCAAAAGCCACAGCAAGTCCTTGTCTTTGAACTTGCGCCGCAATAACGATTTCAGCCGCGCCTTGTCGATATTCGGGAAGAATTTCCGCACGTCCATTTTTAGGCAATAGCGCGTCCCCTCGGTATCGTCCGAAACGTATTTGCGCAGTTTCGCAAGCGCGGCGTGGGTGCCTCGCTCCGGCAATGCCGCATACGTCGTCGGTATTAGGTGCTTGCAAAATATAGGCTCGATCACTTGCAATATCGCCCATTGTATTATTCGGTCGGGGTAATACGGAAGCTCGGCTATCTCGCGCCGCTTGCCGTTGTCCTCTATCTCGAATATGTGATACTCGGACGTTGTGTATGTCTTGTCGATTAGCATTTGCCGTATCTTCGAGCAATAGCCCAAAACGTCGCGGTCTACGCGCCGCCCGTCTTTGTTTTTGGTCTTATGCTTTCGCGCATTTAGATGCGCTTGCACAATATTGTTTATGTCCACTATTTTCTCAAATAGGTTGCCGTATCTTTTCATAAGGCTTTTGTGTCCTCTTCGGGCGTTCGATTTCTCTACTAACTCGAATATTGAGATTTTGTTATTTTGCCATGTGGCACGGCGATTTTTACCAAAAATTTTGTTTTGCAAAAGTAAGTGTGTGCCGATATTCGAATTCGCATTCGACGTCGAATAATTGCAATTGAAATAGAACGTGTCTGCATTCGCGTCATTGTCATAATTGCCGCCGAAATTCGGAACGTAAGCGGTTAATCATCGCCGTAATAATATTTTGTGTAGTATCGTTTCTTTACGGGGTTATTTACCCACAAAAGCACAAGCGCGCGCCGATATACGAATACGCAACCGACGCCGAACAATCGCAAACGAAATAGAACGCGCCCGCACCCGCGCCACTGCCATAATAGCCGCCGAAATACAGAACGCAAGCGGAATTTCCTATATAGCCGTAGTCGGCGTAATAAGTGGTCGTACTGCCGCCGCCCGTATTAGGCGTAAAGCCGAGCTTGTTGTCCGCCACCACGTCTTTTATGTACGACCAATTTACCGTACCCATGCGAGCGTGGCTTTCGTAGTCTGCGCCGGTGTCGTTAAAGTTTCCGTCCGCTATTTTGGCGATATTGCTTCCCGAAATGAAACCGTCTACCCATTGACAAAGGTTGCCGTAAAAATCTTCGATGCCCAAGAATTTGACGGTGTCGTTCGCGCTGTTCGCCGTGTTCGTGCCGTAGGTCATACCCTTTGCGTCGGTCGCGCCGGTATCGCGGTAATTGCTTGCGCTTGTATACCCTTGCCCGAGCGCGGCTTGGCTATTTAGGTTTTTGAACATTACGATATACAAAACTTGGAGCGCGGTCAGCTTATTAAACGCGAGCTGCTCATAGCCCGCTCCGTTCGCTTGCGCCGCTGTTCTCGCCGCTCCGATCGTCATGTTGCCCGTAACCGTCTTGCCGGTCAGCGAGCGCAGTTTACCGTTTCCGTCCTTATAGCCTAAGTACGCGCCGATATAGAACTTGTCTTTGACTTCGCCTTTGTAGCTGAACGCATAATCGGTGAAACCCTCCATTAGCGTATTCGCAATCTTTACCTCGACGTAGTTTCCGATGCGCCCGATTTTGTAGTAGAATTTCGGTATCTCGATCATAACGTCGCCCGCGTCACCGCTCGAAATGTCCGCCGCGCTCCCGTCCTCGAACTGCGCGAAATTGTCCGGGTTTAAGTACCCGACGACCGCGCCGTTTTTGAAAAGGCAAGGCTTTATTTTGTTGAACGGGTATCTGTTCAGCCAATCGCCGCCGTTGAACGCTCCGTTGTTACCGCTCGCCGGTATCAAGCCCGTTGCCGCGTCGGTGTATACGCAAGCCGTTTCGGGGTTGCTGTCCGTGGTGTCGATGCGTACTCCGTACAGCTCGATCACTACGCTATAACCCGGCTCGCCGCGTTCGCCCTTTTCCCCGCGAGGTCCTTGTTCACCTCTTTCGCCTTTTTCGCCGCGAGGTCCGATTACGTTCCCCAAGTCGAATTCTTTGTTTGCCATTTTGTTTATTACCTCCAAAATTAAATTGTTATGATTAAGTGTCCGTATGTCGCGCTCTCTTCGTCGCGGTCTACGCGCATCGGGTTTTCTTCAAAGTCGGGCGAAACGACATACAAATGCCCGTCGTCGCGCACCTCCATACGGAAGAAGCCGCTCGGTACGGGTATCAAGTTTCCGGGGTCGCCTTTGTCGCCCTTGTCGCCTTTATCGCCCTTTATGCCTTGCGCGCCCGATAGGTCGGTCAAAAACTCGTACCGCTCGGGCGTTTTGATATACAGCTTCGCGTTGTCCTCGTCCTCTACGTCGCCGGTGTCGATTATAACGAAACCGTACAGCCGCACACCGTCCGTCGCGTAGCCCTCGTTCATTGCTTCGATGCTCGGGTATGTCTTGTCCGCTTTGAAACCGACGCCCTCGGGCAAGTAAAAGTCGAGTATCGGGTCGTTGTCCGTTCCCACGTTTACCACGCGAGCTTCGCTGCCGGGCGGAAGCGTAACCACCTTGCCTATCGTTACAAACGCGGGTTTGCCTTGCGGTATCTCGAAATCCATTACCGCGTCCGTGGTCGTTCCGCTGTTTTCGATTTTCAGCGGCTCGTCGTAACCGACTTGCTTTACCTTGCCGACCGTGATTTCGCCCGTTTCGCCCTTGTCGCCTTTCAGCTCACTGAATTTCAAGCGTCCGTCCTCGGTAAGCTCGACGTGCGGCGTTCCGACTTTGTCCGCATCGGTGCAGTCGGGCGGCTGCAATAGCGCGTCCACGCTATCTTCCAATAACTCGACTTTTACGGTTATATCGTTTAGCCGCGCCAATTCGCCGCCCACGGGGTCTACGGTGTCGCCGCTCGACACGTCGCTGTCGGCTATCGTTGTGCGGTATATGCCGCTTGCAAGCCGCGACACGGCTTTGTTCTCGGTGTTTATCTCGGAATAGGTAAACACGATTTCAAGCTCGCCCACGGTGTCCGTAAACGCTTTCGGAAGCGGACGCTCGAAAACCATGTATTTCGCGTTTCCGATTTCCGCGTCGGTCGTGTACAGCATATTGTATACGTCTTTGTTGAATTGCTTACGGTTGCCGAACTTGTCCACCGTACTCCGAAATACCGTACACAAAGGGTTTGTATCGGGCGAACGGTTTTGCGTTACCGGAACGTAGGCTTGCAGTACCACAAAGCCGTAGCCGCCTTTGTATAGCCTTGTTTCGGCTATCGGGATCGCCGTACCGCTCACGCCGATTTGTACGGCTATTCGCCGCAGCTGTTGAATTTCTTTCATTGATTTACCTCCGATTTGATTTGACTTTTTGGTATGAATTTTTTATAATAGTAGTGTCCTTTTTACCGCTCTTGGTTTGTTCTTTCGGTTTTGGTATACCAACGGTATACCCAGTATAGAATAGAATAGATAAGAATAGGTAAGTAAAGGATAGTATAAAAGAGAACGCCAACGGCGCACTTTTTTGGATAGGTGGTCTTATGAAAAACGAAAAAATAGTTAATAGTACCCCCCCCCCCCC
>JAMPDA010000013.1 GCA_023665905.1 Roseburia sp. | reverse complement strand
GCCTGGATCTCTCCACGCGCATTGCTCCGCAATGCTTGGTCGAGATGACAAAACGGTGGTTGGGGTGCGCGGGATTGATAATAGCATGCTACGCCTTTATTATAAGCGGATAAGCAAAATCAACTCCTTGTCATTTCGACTTACGCGACGGAAGCATTTTCTTCCCGATGTCATTTCGACCGGAGCGAGCGTAGTGAGCGTAGCGGAGAAATCCAGGCGCGCAAGCGCCGCATGATTAAGTGAAGAAGTAAAAAGGAAAAGTGAAGAAGTGAACGGTGGTTTGGCTTTGCCGTTCTGCGGCGGATCGCCTGGATCTCTCCACGCGCATTGCTCCGCAATGCTTGGTCGAGATGACAAGATGTTTATTTGACTACTTCACCCATTGCCGGGCGCTTACGACAGTGGCGATGGCATGAAAAAAATTCTTCAAAAAATATAAAAAATATTGAATTATCATGCCGAAAAGATTTGACACATTTGACAAGATGTATTATAATAACAAAATGCGTAAGTATGCCTTTATGCGTATCGAGCGTTAATAACCGAAAAGAGATGCGAAACGGTTGCTAATCACGGTTGAAATCTAATATTCGCTTTTCGCGGTGCGGAAAATAAGTCCGCTCCGCTTTTGTGCGCTTATTTTTGCGCTCGTACGCCTTTGTATATCGGCGTGGACTATTTTAAATAATAACCTTTTTAGGAGTTTGTATGGCTGAAAGGAAAATTTCCAAGGTTAAGTACGGTAATACCGAGCGTGTGTCGTTTGCTCAGATACATGAAGTGATCGACATGCCCAATCTTACGGAAGTGCAGAAGAAGTCTTACAACGACTTTATCGACAACGGGATCAAGGAAGTCTTGCGCGATTTTTCGCCTATAACGGACTATTCCAATCGCGTCGAGCTGTACTTCGAGGACTATTCTTTGGGATATCGCGAGGGAAACAGTCAAAAGCGCAATTACACCGAAAAAGAGTGTAAGGACCGCGACGCGACCTTTGCTGTGCCGCTGTACGTTAAAGTTCGGTTGCACAACATCGAAACGGGCGAAAATTCGCGTTCGGACGTTTACATGGGCGATCTTCCGCGCATGACCCCCAACGGCTCGTTTATCATAAACGGCGCCGAGCGCGTGGTCATAAGCCAGCTCGTGCGTTCGCCCGGCGTGTACTTCGACTACAAAAAGGACTTTAAGACCGGTCAGGCGCACTACAGCGCGCAGAATATCCCGTCGCGCGGAGCATGGCTCGAGTTCGAGGAGGACTCGGCAGGCGTGCTTTGGGTGCGTGTGGACCGTCAGAAAAAGGTGCTCGCCACAGTGCTCTTGAGCTGTCTTTCGGCGGTGACCGACAGCGGCTTCGGCACCGAGGAAGCGCTCAAGCGGATATTCGAAAACGACCCGATGATAGAAGTCACCTGCGCGCGTTACGGCGACAAAGACGACAAGCCGACGCTCGATGAGGAGCGCGCGCTTTTGGAACTCAACCACAAGCTGCGCAGCGGCGAAACGCCCACTATAGACTCCATTAAAAATTACATCTACGGCATGTTCTTCGACAGGCGCAAGTACGATCTGTCGCGTGTCGGTCGATACAAGTACAACAAGAAGCTCGCGCTGCGCTATCGCGTGGACGGCTACCGAGTCGCAAGAGATATCATCGACGAAAACGGCGTCGTGTATGCGAGAGCGGAAAACAAAGAACAGCACACTTCCGCCGATATACTTACCGAGGAGCTCGCCGTGCGCATACAGAACGCCGGTATCAACGAGATATACGTGCTCACCGACGACGGCGAGGAGTTTAAGATAATATCCAACAACCACGTCGATCTCGCCGGTTACATCGATTGCGATCCGAGCTCGATAGGCATTAACGAAATGGTCTATTATCCGGAGTTGCGCCGCCTTATGGACGAGGCGGACGGCGACCGCGCCAAGCTCGCCGAGCTTTGCGCCGAGCATATAGACGACCTCATTGTAAAACACATCGTAGTGGAAGACGTAATTTCCACAGTCAACTATATCATGGGCTTGCACCGCGGCTTCGGGTCGTGCGACAACATCGACCACCTCGGAAACCGCAGAGCGCGCAGTGTGGGCGAGTTGTTGCAAAACCAGTTCCGCATAGGAATGTCGAGGCTGGAGCGCGTAGTTCGCGAGCGCATGCAGATCCAGACGGATGCGGAGCTTTCCGCGTCTACGCTCATAAATGTTCGTCCCGTATCGAGCGCGATAAAAGAATTCTTCGGCTCGTCGCAGCTCTCGCAGTTCATGGACGAAACCAACCCCATAGCGGAACTTACGCATAAGCGCAAGCTTTCCGCGCTCGGTCCCGGCGGCTTGAACCGCGAGCACGTCACCTTCGAGGTGCGCGACGTTCACTACACTCACTACTCGCGCATGTGCCCTATAGAAACGCCCGAAGGTCAGAATATAGGACTCATATCGTCGCTTACGAGCTACGCGCGTATCAATGAGTACGGCTACATCGAAGCGCCGTACCGCAGGGTGGACAAGGTCAACCACTGCGTGACCAACATAGTGGACTATCTGCCTGCCGACGAGGAAGACAGATACATGATAGCCCAGGCGAGCGAACCGCTCGACGAGAACAACCGTTTCGTAAAAGACCGCGTAATGATGCGCTATCGCGACCTCATAGGCGAGGTGTCGAGCGACAGGATAGATTACGTGGACGTTTCGCCGCGCCAAATGGTTTCGGTCGCGGCGGCGCTTATACCGTTCCTCGAAAACGACGACTCGCACCGCGCGCTGATGGCGTCCAACATGCAACGTCAGGCTGTTCCGCTGCTCAAGACGGAAGCGCCTATCGTCGGCACGGGCATAGAGCACAAGATCGCTTACGACTCGGGCGTCATGGTCATTGCGCGCGCCGCAGGCACGGTCGATTATGTAGACGCCGACCGCATAATAGTCAACGAGGACAGCGGCGAGCGTCAGATGTACATTCTCAAAAAGTTCGTCGGCTCCAACCAGGGCACCTGCATAAATCAGCGCCCGATAGTCAGCAAGGGCGACAGAATAAATATCGGTCAGGTCCTTGCGGACGGGCACTCCACTTCGCAGGCGGAGCTCGCGCTCGGTAAAAACGTGCTCGTCGGCTTTATGAGCTGGGAAGGCTACAACTACGAGGACGCTATACTCATAAGCGAGCGTTTGGCTAAGGACGACGTATTTACGTCCATTCACATTAACAAGCACGAAACGGAAGCGCGCGACACCAAGCTCGGTCCCGAGGAGATCACGCGCGATATCCCCAACGTAAGTCCCGAAGCGCTCAAAAACCTCGACGAGGACGGCATAATACGCATCGGCGCAGAGGTCGATTCGGGCGATATCCTCGTCGGAAAAGTCACGCCCAAGGGCGAGACCGACCTCACCCCCGAGGAGCGCTTGCTGCGCGCCATATTCGGCGACAAAGCGCGCGAGGTGCGCGACACGTCGCTCAAAGTTCCGCACGGCGAGGGCGGTATAGTCGTGGACGTCAAGGTGTTCACGCGCGCCAATCGCGACGAAATGAAGCCGGGCGTAAACAAGCTCGTCCGCGTGTATATAGCGCAAAAGCGCAAGATATCCGTCGGCGACAAGATGGCAGGCCGCCACGGCAACAAGGGCGTTATCTCGAGAGTTCTGCCCGAAGAGGACATGCCGTTTATGGCGGACGGAACTCCGTTGCAGATCGTTCTTAATCCGCTCGGCGTTCCCAGCCGTATGAATATCGGCCAGGTGCTCGAAGTTCACTTGGGACTTGTCGCAAAGGCGCTCGGCTGGAAGGTTGCGACGCCCGTGTTCGACGGCGCAATAGAGTCGGATATACAGAAATTGCTGTCCGACAACGGGTACATCTCGCCCGACGGCGCTGTGGACGGAAAGATACAGATGTACGACGGCCGCACGGGCGAAGCGTTTGAAAACCGCGCGACGGTCGGTTACATGTATATGCTCAAGCTTATTCACCTTGTGGACGACAAAATGCACGCGCGTTCCACCGGACCGTACTCGCTCGTCACGCAGCAGCCGCTCGGCGGAAAAGCGCAGAACGGCGGACAGCGTTTCGGCGAAATGGAGGTTTGGGCGCTCTATGCTTACGGCGCGGCAAACGTGTTGCAGGAGATAATGACGGTCAAGTCCGACGACATAACCGGCCGCTCAAAGACGTACGACAGCATTATCCGCGGCATGGATGTTTCCGAGCCGGGCGTTCCCGAATCGTTTAAGGTCCTTATCAAGGAATTGCAGGCGCTCGCACTCGACGTCAAGGTCTTAACCGAGGATAAAGTCGAGATCGGCATTAAGGAGCTCATGGACGACGAGCCCGTCATGTACGACGCCGAGCCGACGCAAAAGCACTACGACGGCAGTCTGTTCGCCGGCGAGGGCGAGGACGATATCGACAGCTCCGACATACTCGGCGGTTTGGGCGACGACGAGGACGAGCCCGAGGAAGAATCGGAGGACGTGGGCAGCCTGTTCGACGACGAAATGGATATCACCGACGACCCGTTTGACGGCGGCGACGACGATTTTGACGATCTCGACGCAGCCGATGCCGACAAGGAAGATTAAAGGAGATAAGCGATGTTTGAACTGAACAATTTTGATTCGATGCAGATACAGCTTGCAAGTCCCGACAAGATACGCGAATGGTCGTACGGCGAAGTTACAAAGCCGGAAACTATCAACTATCGCACGCAAAAGCCCGAAAAAGACGGCTTGTTCTCCGAGCGCATTTTCGGACCGACTAAGGACTGGGAGTGCTATTGCGGCAAGTATAAGCGCATACGCTACAAGGGCGTCATATGCGACAAGTGCGGCGTGGAAGTTACGACGTCCAAAGTCCGCCGTGAGCGCATGGGGCATATCGAGCTCGCCGCGCCCGTAACGCACATTTGGTATTTCCGCGGCGTACCCAGCCGTATAGGTCTTATACTCGACCTGCAATTAAAGCAGCTCGAGCAGGTCGTATATTTCGTCAATTATATAGTGCTCGATCCCGGCATAACCGATCTCCAGTACAAGGAGATAATAACGGACGACAAACTGCGCCAATATCAGGAGCAGTACGGGCCCAAAGCGTTTAAAGTGGGAATGGGCGCGGAGGCCGTGCGCCAGCTTTTGAGAGATATCAACGTAAAGGAAGAGTACGAGGCGATGCGCAAGGTCGTCGAGAACTCGACCGGTCAAAAGAAACTGCGCGCCATCAAGCGCTTGGATATACTCGACGCGTTCATGAAATCGGGCACCGATCCCGCCTGGATGGTGTTGGACGTACTGCCCGTACTTCCGCCCGAACTCAGACCGATGGTCCAGCTCGACGGCGGCAGGTTTGCTACGAGCGACCTCAACGATCTTTATCGCCGAGTTATAAACCGCAACAACCGTCTGCGCCGCCTTATGGAGCTCGGCGCTCCCGACATAATCATACGCAACGAGAAGCGCATGCTCCAGGAAGCCGTAGACTCGCTCATCGACAACGGCAGGCGCGGCAAAGCCATTTCGGGCGCGTCCAACCGCGAACTCAAGAGCCTTTCCGGACTTTTGCGCGGCAAGCAGGGACGCTTCCGTCAAAACCTCTTGGGTAAACGCGTGGACTATTCCGGACGTTCGGTCATAGTCGTAGGTCCCGAACTCAAGTTCTATCAG
Organism: Roseburia sp.; assembly: GCA_023665905.1. Classification (GTDB taxonomy): domain Bacteria; phylum Bacillota; class Clostridia; order Christensenellales; family Pumilibacteraceae; genus Anaerocaecibacter. The sequence continues at coordinate 43,628 of JAMPDA010000013.1, read as the reverse complement.
TGCGGCGTTCCCAAAGAAATGGCGCTCGAGCTGTTCAAGCCGTTCGTCATAAAGGAACTCGTCGCTCAGGGCAAGACGCACAACGCCAAGACCGCAAAGCGCATAGCCGAGCGCGCCGGCGCGGACGTGTGGAACGTGCTCGAAAAGGTCATCAAGGACCACCCCGTGCTTTTGAACCGCGCGCCTACGCTCCACCGTTTGGGTATTCAGGCGTTCGAGCCCGTGCTCGTAGACGGCAGAGCCATAAAGCTGCATCCGCTCGCTTGCGGCGCGTTCAACGCCGACTTCGACGGCGACCAAATGCCTATACACGTGCCGCTGTCTGTGGAAGCGCAGGTGGAAGCGCGCGTACTGATGCTCGCGCCCAACAACATCTTAAAGCTTTCGGACGGCGCGCCCGTGTGCTCGCCGACGCTCGATATGGTCATGGGAAGCTACTACCTCACCATGGATAAGCCGGGCGCAAAAGGCGAGGGCATGGTGTTCTGCGACGCCGACGAGGCGAAGATGGCGTACTTCAACAAGCGCATCGAATTGCAGAGCAAGATAAAAGTGCGCGTCGAGCGTCCCGTAGACGCTATCAAAAACAGCGGCGTGGCGATCCCCAAAAACGCCGTGTCGCCCGACGGAAAGAATTACCGTCATATAGTCACGACCACCGTCGGAAGGCTTATCTTCAACGAGTCCATACCGCAGGACCTCGGTTTTGTGGTGCGCGACACGTATGAAAAGCAGTTCGAGCCGGAGATAAACTTCTGCGTCAACAAGGAAAAGATAAAGAGCATAGTCAACACCACGTTCAAAGCCAAGGGCGCGTCCGTCACGGTGGAAGTCCTCGACGCTATCAAGGACATGGGTTACAAGTACGCCACTATCGGCTCGATAACCACGTCGGTTTTCGACATGCACATACCGCAGGACAAGTACAAGATACTCGACGACGCCGAGGCGGAAGTCGTAAAGATCGAAAAGCTGTACGACCGCGGCTTTGTCACCGAGGACGAGCGCTACAACTCCGTCGTCGATATTTGGAACAAGGCTAACGACAAGGTAACGGAATCGCTCCAAAAAACGCTCGACGCATACAACCCCATCAACATGATGGCAACGTCCGGCGCGCGCGGTAACATGAAGCAGATAAGCCAGCTTTCGGGTATGCGCGGACTTATGCGTAACCCTCAGGGCAAAACGCTCGACGTGCCTATCCGCTCCTCGTTCCGCGAGGGCATGACGGTTTTGGAATACTTCATTTCCACCCACGGCGGCCGTAAAGGTTTGGCGGACACCGCGCTCAAGACGGCGGACTCCGGTTATCTTACGCGTAGGCTCGTGGACGTGGCGCAGGACGTCATAGTCCGCGAGGACGATTGCTGTCCCGACGGACAGCCCAAGGGCATAGACACGTACGCCATAATGGACGGCAATCAGGTGATAGAAAAACTCGAAGATCGCTTGGTCGGACGTTACAGCGCGGAGCGCGTCGTCAATCCCAAAAACTCCAAAGAAGTCCTCGTCGATGTCAACGAGCTCATTTCGGAGCAAGCGGCAAAACGCATCGTCGAGTGCGGGATCACTCACGTCAAGATCAGAACGGTGCTCACTTGCAGGAGCAAGCACGGCGTGTGCTCCAAGTGCTACGGCAGAGATATGGCGGCGACCACGCCCGTCAGAATAGGCGAGGCTGTCGGCATTATCGCGGCGCAGAGTATAGGCGAGCCGGGCACGCAGCTCACGCTCCGTACCTTCCACATGGGCGGCGTCGCTTCGGCGGACGATATTACGACCGGTCTTCCGCGCGTCGAGGAGCTTTTCGAAGCGCGCAATCCTAAGGGCGTGGCGGTGCTTTCCGAACACGACGGCAAGGTGCGCATAGTCGAAAAAGACGGCAAGCGCGACGTAATAGTCAAGCGCGACGACGGCAACGAGGACACGTATTCCATTCCGCACGGCGCGCACTTTAAGCCGTATATATCCAACGGCGCGATGATCAAAACGGGCGATCCCATAACCGAGGGCCCGTTGAACCCGAGCGATATTCTGCGCACCAAGGGCAGAAACGACGTTCAGGAATACATCGTAAAAGAAGTGCAGTCCGTTTACCGCTCGCAGGGCGTCGATATAAACGACAAGCACATCGAGGTCATTGTTCGGCAGATGCTCAAAAAGGTGCGCGTCGAAAACAGCGGCGACACCGATCTGCTTCCGGGCGAACTCATAGACCTTGCGACGTTCGACGAAGCCAATACCAAGGCGATGGAAAACTACGGACGCCCGGGCATTGCAAAGCATACGCTCCTCGGCATAACGAAAGCGGCGCTCGCAACGGACAGCTTCCTGTCGGCGGCGTCCTTCCAGGAAACCACGCGCGTGCTCACCGAAGCCGCGATAAAGAGCAAGGTCGATCCGCTTATCGGCTTAAAGGAAAACGTCATTATCGGCAAGCTCATACCTGCCGGAACGGGCGTAAAAGCGTACCGCAACATCTACCCCGTAGAGCGTGCCGGACTTTCCGATTCGTACGAAGTCAAATCGGAAACGGACGACGCAGAGGCGCTGTAAAAAGTTAAATATACAATAGAGGGCGGCACATGTTTCGCGTAATTGCGAGTGTGCCGCTTTTGTTTCTTTCGATAAGCGTCGCAACAGTCCTTCGGTCGTCTGCGCCGCTTGACACTTTTGTCTTTGCATGATAGAATTTATATGCGGCTTTGTGCATATGCCGATTTGCGGCGGTGTCAATAAAGCCGCAGTGACGAAAGTATGGATATTTTGGAAGAAAAAACAGCGGTGGCGTTATCTCCGTATCGCGGAAAAAAACTCGCCGTCGGCGTGTCCGGCGGCAGAGATTCCATGTGCCTTATCAGCGCCGTTGTGGGCTGCGGGTTTCCGCGCGGCGATATAGTAGTCGTGCATGTCAATCACGGGCTGCGCGAGCAGGCGGATAGCGACGAAAGTTTTGTCCGCGAATACTGCGCGCAAAGGTCGCTCGAGTTCAGAGCATTCCGCGTGGACGTTAAGCGCGAGTGCGCGGCAAAAGGGCTTTCGGTCGAGCAGGCAGCGCGCGATCTGCGCTACGGTGTGTTTTTCGATCTTATAAAATCGCGCGCGGCGGACGTTATCCTCACCGCGCACCACGCGCTCGATAATGCCGAGAGCGTGCTCATGCACATGTTCCGCGGTTCGGGAATAGACGGCTTGCGCGCGATGAGCGCGCCTCGGGCCGTATCGTCGGAAGCCGGCGATAGGCGTGGCGGCTTGCCGCTCATCCGTCCGTTCTTGGACGTGTATCCCGAGGAAATTGAGGGTTACGCGGCGCGCAACGATATAAAGTACGTGACCGACGAAACGAACGGCATAGACGACGCCGACCGCAACTATTTGCGGCTCAACGTCATTCCGCTGATAGAGCGGCGATATCGCGGCGCGGTGCGGGCGATAAACGAGCTTTCGCGCGAGTGCGCGGACGTGTGCGAGTTTATGGACGGCGCGCTGAAGCAGGAATACATTTCTATTGACGGCGGCGTCGTGACGGTAGCCGACGCGGCGTTTGCGTCGCCGCTCGCGCACAGATACGTGCGCGCCGCGCTCAAATTTTTTACGCTGACGGATATCTCGCGCGCGCAGACGGATAGGGTCGTGGCGCTGTGCGGTTCGCGCACGGGCGCGGAAGTCGAGCTCAGCGGCGGCATTGTTGCGGCGAGGGAATACGGCTGCGTCGCGCTGTATCTGCCGCGCCTGCCGTATATGGGCGAAAAGCCGCTCGTTTTCGGCGCGAACTTTATAGACGGTTTGGCGTTCGACGTGACCGAAAACGCCGACGATCCCAAAGCCATACGCGGCTGCGCGGTTGACGGCGACGCGCTCCGCGGCGCGACGGTGCGGTTCAGGCGCGACGGCGACGTCATTACGCCGTGCGGCGGCAAAACAAAAAAGCTCAAACAGTTCTTTATTGACAAAAAGATCCCAAAGCGTCTGCGCGACCGTATTCCGCTCGTGTGTAAGGGCAGTACTGTACTCGTCGCAGTGGGTGTGGAAGTGTCCGAGCAGGCAAAGCGCACGCAAGCGACGACGTTTTGCGCGGCGGTCGTTCCGAGGCGGTGAACGGTGGAAGGGAACGGATTTTCAAACGCCGCCGTCAATATCGGATCGGGCGAAATAGCGGAGCCGCTCGGCGACGGGCGCGTGATAATTCAGCGCAAAGACGGCTATAGGTTCGGGTCGGACGCTATTGCGCTTTCGCATTTTGCCGCCGGGTACGTGCGCGGCGAAAACAGGGTGGCGGATCTCTGCTCGGGCTGCGGAATAATAGGCATACAGCTCGCGATAGATACGGGCGCGGAAATAGTCGGCGCCGAAATAGACGAAACGCTCTGCGATATGAGCGTGCGATCGTGCGCGCTCAACGGGCTTTCGCGCGCGACGTTTTACAATGCGGACGTGCGCCGATTGCCGCCCGATATCTTTAAGGCGTCGGCGTTCGACGCGGTAGTGTGCAATCCGCCGTTCTTTAAGGCGAACTCCAAGCCGAGCGCCGTCGCGCCGACAGCCAACAGCGAGATCACAGTCACATTCGGCGATATCGCTTCCGCGGCGTACAGGCTTCTCAAGCTGCGCGGCGCGTTTTTTCTCGTTCACACGTGCTCGAGGTTAGACGAAGTGTTGAGCGTGTGCCGCTCCGTCGGGCTTACGCCCAAAGATATCAAGATCAATTCCAATCGCAAGACGTTTTTGCTTCGCGCCGTCAAGTGCGCTAAAGACGGACTGTCGGTTGATATAGGGGAATTTTAATGCTGTACATTGTGGCTACGCCCATAGGTAATTTGGACGAAATGACGTATAGAGCGGTGGAAGTGCTCAAATCCGTCGATCTCATAGCCGCCGAGGACACGCGGCATACGGCGGTGCTGCTCAATAAATACGGCATAACGACAAAGACCGTATCGCATCACAAGTTCAACGAACGCAAGACGGCGGACGGGCTGATAGAGCTTTTGAAGTCGGGCAAGGACATAGCGCTCGTTTCCGACGCCGGCATGCCCACCGTGTCCGACCCCGGGCATATACTCATCGACGCCGCCATAGAGAACGGCGTGGAATACACCGTGGTCAGCGGCGCGTGCGCCGCGGTGGACGCGCTCGTCCTTTCGGGAATGGACAGCCGCGCGTTTACCGTGCTCGGCTTTCTGCCCGAAAAGAATACGGATAGGAAACGTTTTGTCGAGCCGTATGTATCGCTGCCGTCCACGCTCGTGTTTTACAGCGCCGTCCACGATATAAAAAAGGACCTCGAGTTCCTGCATGGCGTTTTGGGCGACAGGCGGTGCGCGGTGTGTCGGGAAATGACCAAGCTCTACGAAACGGTGACGCGTGGCAGGCTGGGCGACGAGCTCGACATAACGGAAAAGGGCGAGTTCGCCATCGTCGTCGAGGGCGCGAAAAAAAGCGATATGTCGGAGCTGTCGGTGGAGGAGCATATCAAAAGCTACACCGATCTCGGCATGGACGTCCGCGACGCGATAAAGAAAGTAGCCGCCGACAGGCACGTCGCAAAGAGCGAGATATACAGGGTCGCCGTGCAGATGAAAGATGCGGAAAAGTCGGAATAGCGGTAAGCGTTGTTATGCGCATATGTGCAAATACTTGATTTCTCGGGCGGTTTGTGATATAATCAAGGGCATGAGGAAGGCAAAATGAAAAAAATCGAGTCGGTTTGGCAGGAAATGCTGTCCGTATTGGAAGTGGAGGTCAATTCGCTCAGCTTTGACGTTTGGCTTAAGAAACTGCGCCCTGTAGATGTTGACTGCGACGCGCTTGTGCTGTGCGCCGCCACTCCCGACGCCAAGTCGGTGGTCATATCCAAATATTTGCCGCTTCTTAAAAGGACGTTGCGCGAGATAGACGAAGCGCCGAACGAAATAGATATTATTTCGGAAGACGAGATAAGCGATTACACCGCGTCTGCGGTAGTGCCCGTGGAGATAAAGGAAAGCGAACAGCATCCGTCCAAAAACGCGATAAATCCCGAATACAATTTCGAGAATTTCGTCGTGGGCGATTGCAACCGTTTGGCACACGCCGCCGCGCAGGCGGTATGCGGCGCGCCCGGGCAGGTGTACAATCCGCTGTTTATATACGGCGGAGTGGGCCTCGGCAAGACGCACATCATGCAGGCGATAGGCAACGACATACGCATGTCTATGTCGCACTTAAAGGTGCTGTACGTTTCGTCGGAAACGTTTGTCAACGAGTTTATAGAATCGATACGCACGGCAAAGGTAAACAACCAGTCGTTCCGCGATAAATATCGCAATGTGGATGTGCTCATGATAGACGACGTGCAGTTCATCAGCAAAAAGCCGTCCACGCAAGAGGAGATATTCCACACGTTCGAGGCGCTCAAGAGCGCCGGCAAGCAGATGGTGTTCGCCTCCGACCGTCCGCCGCAAGATATACCCGATCTCGACAGCAGAGTGCGTTCGCGCTTTGCGTCCAGCCTCGTGGTGGATATGCAGCCGCCCGACCTCGAAACACGCATAGCCATTTTGCAAGCCAAGTCGCAAAAGCAAAAAGTAAATATACAGGACAACGCATTGACGTACATAGCCGAGCGCGTTTCGAGCAATATCAGGGAAATGGAAGGCGTGCTCACAAAGGTCATATTCCTATCCAAGCTCTACGAGCGCAAGGTGGATATAGCGATATGCCGCGAGGCGCTTAACGACTATCGTATACAGGAGTGCGACGAGATAACCGCCGACGAAATAATCGACTGCACGTGTCGATACTTCAACGCGTCCAAAGCGGAGGTCGTCGGCAAAAAGAAGAACAAAGAGGTCGTCATGCCGCGCCAGATAGCCATATATCTGATAAACGACATGATAACGATGCCTCTGACCGCTATCGGCGACCTTTTCGGCGGCAGGGAGCACACCACCGTCATGCACGCGCGCGACAAGATATCCGCGCTCGTCGCTACCGACGGAAAAATACGCACCGCCGTCAACGACATCAAGGCTATGGTGCAACGCAAGTAGCGCTCTAAAACAAATAGCTTTGAACTGTTGACATATCTAAAATTTTGGTATAAAATAAAATCATGGAAAATTCGGACAATCACCGAAGTAAGGTCCCGATACGGTTATCCGTCATGTCGGAGCTCGAGCCGGTCGTCTGCGACGGGTTTTACAGCGAGCGCGACGACGGGTTTGTAATGGAGTTCGATATCGGGACTGACAATTACGCAATAGAGCACACCGCCGCAAGCACCAAGCTTACGACGCGCGGCTTTTTGTCTTATGACATTGTTTTCGGGAATGATGTTTCCCGTTCTCGGCTCGTTACGCCTTTCGGCGATGTCGATGTTTCCGTGTCCGACGCGGAACGCGACGTCGCTTTTTCGGACGACGGGATAACGGTAGGTTTAAAGTATACGCTGTCTTCGGAGAGCGTAGGTGAGCTCTCGCGCAACGTCAGGGTGACGGCGCGGTTTTTGCATTAAAAATAATACGAGGTATTTGGTAAAGTGAAGATCAAATGGTTGGGACATTCGTCGTTTCTTTTGACCGAAAGCACGGGCATATCGGTGCTGACGGACCCGTTCGACCCCACTCTTGTCGGCTACGGCTACGCCGACGCGCCGTCTGCAGACGTCATAACCGTTTCGCACGGGCACAAGGATCACAACTATATCGGCGGCGTAAAGGCGTTCAAAAAGGTTTTCGACACAGCCGGCAAGTTCGAGTACGAGGGGATACATATTACGGGTATCCCGACTTTCCACGACGAAAGCGAGGGAGCAAAGCGCGGAAAGAACGTCATATTCAAGTTCGGCATGGACGGCGTCAATATCTGCCACATGGGCGACATCGGCGAGCCGTGCTCGCCCGAACTCATCGAGCGGCTCCTGCCCGTCAACGTGCTTTTGATACCGGTCGGCGGAAACTACACCATCGACGCGGAAATGGCAAAGGAGTACGTCGATAGGCTTATGCCAGATATCGTAATACCCATGCACTACAAAATCAAGCATTGCGAGATCGATATAGACAAGGTCGATCCGTTCGTCCGCCTTTTCGACGACGAGTACGTAGAGGAAAACGTCGCCGAGCTGGAGCTCGACAGAGTGGACTTCGACGAAACCGACACGACGCGCGTGATAGTGCTCGATAGGTGCGCGCCGTCGGAAGAATAGCGGACTTTTAAGTGGATATTCGACTAAAAAAACGGACGGGACGGTATTTTTGTCCCGTTCTTTTTGTTTTTCTAAACAATTTAAAATAAAAAATTAATAAAATTCATAAATTTTATAAAAAATATTAAAAAAGTTAATAAAATCTATTGACAATCTTATTTTTAAGGTGTATACTTGCCTTGCAATTGCAAAATGTTTCGGGAATAAGCCCGAAAGGAGGAAATATGCTTAAAGTGCCTACAAAGTGCCCGATATGCGGAAAACCGACTCATGTCGCCGTTGTCAAGTGCGACGGTTGCGGCACGACTATCAACAATAGGTTCGGCTATTCGGTGTTCGACAAACTGGACGACAGGCAGGCGGAGTTCGCGCTTGCGTTTATAGAATGTGAAGGGTCGATAAAAGAGATGGAAAAGCGGTTCGACATCTCGTATCCGACGGTAAAAACGCGGCTTGCCGAGGTGAAAAAACAGCTCGGGCTCGCCGACGGCAAATCGTACAAGCTGTCTGTACTCGAGGAGCTTCAAAAGGGCGAGATCGATGTGGAAGACGCGCTGCTGCTCATAAACAGAAAGGAGAAATGATCATGGGCGAAAATAACAGGGAATACGAAATAGTGATGTCGCTGTATCGCGACGGCAGGATAACCGAACAGCAGAGGGATAAGCTGCTGTCGGCGCTCGAGGCGGACGGCTCGGACGGCGAGGTCAAGCCCGAGCCGGGCGCTAAAAAGAGCGGAAAAACCGAAGTCAAGAAAGTGGTGTTTCTTACGCGCGGCGTGGAAAACCCGTATGACTCGTCCGTACTCGCCACCGCTGTGTCGAACGTGGAAGGCGTAAAACGCGTCGCAGCCGACGTAAAGAGATCGCGCATAACCGTAAAGGGCAGGTTTGACGTCGATGCAGTAATAGCCGCCGCAAAGTCCGCAGGATTTTCCGTAAAGCCCATAGGCATTGATTATGAGGAAGCGGACAGCGAAGTTGACGGCGTTATGGACAGTCTTGACAAAGACATGCAAGACCTCGAAGACGAACTGTCGAATCTCGAAAACGAGTTTAAAAAGGATGTATCGGACGGCGATCGAGCCGCCGAAAAAAAGTCGGACGACCGCGACGGCAAATACTACAGTGGTTTCGATTATACTGACGACGGCGAGGACAACGGGCCGTTCTACAAAAAGTTCCGCGAGTTTTCGGAAAAAGTCGCCGAAGCTACAAATAAGGGCATAGACAGCGTAAAGCGCTGGGGAGCCAAGCTGGGTGAATCCGTTAGCAACGCGTTCGCGACGTACGAGGGCGATACGGTCATCAAATGCAAGCCCGTAAAGAGCGACGTTCCGTACGAGAAACTGCGCATATCCGTCAAGTATGCCGGCGCCAATTCCGTCGCCGCGTACACCTACGACTGCACGGATACCGAAGCGCTCAAAAGCAAGATGCGGCCGTTTATGAGCGAGCAGACGTTTTCGCAGCTGTGCGAAAAGATAGACGAAAAGTTCGTCGGCACGTTTAAGTATGTGGATAGTTCGGAAGTGCTCAAGATAAAAGTCGCGCCGCCCGACACTGACGAAGATTGACGCTTTGCCGCACTGCTCTAAAGCACGGAAAATAAAAGCAGAATATAAATAGCCGTTACTGCGATAACGGCTATTTTTGTAGTTAAGAAGTTTTTTCTCGATGTCATTTTGACCTACGCGGATAAGCTAAACCATCTCCTTGTCATTTCGTCCGTTGCGACGTAAGTATTTATAATTTGTGTCATTTCGACCTACGCGAGTACAGCCAAACCACCTATTTGTCATTTCGACAGTGAAGTATTAAACAAATACCCATAAAAATGTATAAAAACGGGCAAAAAACAGGGTGTTTCAAGGGGTGAAAATCGTTGTGGTATAAATATTGGTATAAAAGTTATTGAAAATTACGGAAATTATGGGTAATAATTAGCCGAAATCAAAGATTTTTCAAGTAAAAGCCGACCGAATAAGGCTTAAATATGGCTCTATCGGTCGGTTTTTCTATTCGTCCGTTAAGTTGTTTAAGACCGTAACGGCTTTGGTTTGAGTGTCTGGAACAAAGTGGCTGTAAACCCGTAAAGTAATCGTGGAATTGCTGTGACCCATATACTTACTGACGGTCTGTATCGGAACATATTGAGATAATAAAAGCGAGCAGTAAGTATGTCGCAGCCCGTGCCGTGTTACGTGCTTCATATTGTATTTCTTTTCAATATCCGTCAACCAGCCTTTATTCGTAAATGGGTGTATCGGTTCGCGTCTATCATTTACGGCTAAATAATATTCGTTGAGTTTTGACCGGAAATTTTCATCTGCCTCTTCAAACCATTCCATATACTCTTTAAGATCGTCAATCAAAACGTCAGGTAACGGTATATCTCGTTTCGAGCTTTTGGTCTTGGGTGATTTTTCGTAAACGCCTTTCTCGCTACTGTACAGCCTATTCCGCCGTATGCTTACCGTCTTGCTGTCGAAGTCTATATCGCTCCACCTAAGTCCGCACATCTCGGCATTTCTGACGCCCGTAAGCAGCATGAACTTCAAGGTTATTTTTATATTTATCTTTTCCTTTGGCAGCTCGTCAAGATGCTTAATAAACTCCTTTGCTTCCGCGAGAGAAAATATTTCTTTTTCAGTGACAGGCTCGCCCGTGTCAAAGATATTGCTGATTTTGGTATACCTGACGGGATTCTTGTGTATCCAGTCATATCGAACAGCTTCCTCGAATACCGTACTTAATATTTTTCTATAACCGTTAACGGTTTCGTAAGCATATCGCTGTCTCGGCTGCGCTTCCTCGTCAAAGTATTCGGGCAGGCTCAATCCGTAAGTCGCGCATATCTTTTCCGCAATGGACTTTTTAACGCTTTTACCGTTTTTAACTTTATAGAGCGAATTGGACGAAACGCCGCATTTTCTGTGTACGTCAAAGTGCGCTATACAGTCCGGCAACGGTTTTCTCAACTTGACTTTATCGCCGCGAGTGTAAGTCTTTTGCAAATACTGATTGAAAAACATTTGAACATCGCGCACGGTAATTTCCGTTACAGGTTTATCGTATAGCTTGTGTTCTTTCAAGTATTCAAAGAACTTCTTTCTTGCTGTGTCCGCTCTGCCGTAATAGCTAATGGAAAAGTCCGACTTAACGTGCGCCATCCATTCGTTCATAAGTTCTGGGAAGGTGAGAACGCGTGCCAATACAGCCGCCGTGCCTTCTCTATACGCTCTTGCAACGTCTTCCTCGAACTCTATAGCGCATTTCTCAACGAACTTTCGGAACTTGGCTTCGGACAAACCATCGTCGTTGTATACTCGTTTTGTGTATAGCTTATTCTTTCCGGTAGCGATATCTTTGCCGCTTACTTGTATTTTGGCTTGTTGTTTGCCTTTTTTGTTTTGCGTGATCTTAAAGTACGCCATAATGAATTAACTCCTTAATTTTTGTTAGGGGAGATATATTCGAGCAGACTGTCCATATCCACGAGGACCTTGTTACCGGCATAAAGGCTTTTAATCTTGCCTTCCTTGCACCACGTTCTTATGGTGTGCACGGTAATAGCGGTTTCGGGGTCGTCTTGCTTGACTATATCCCATGCTTTTTGAATGCTTCGCAACATAACGTAAACCTCCTTGTATTATTAAAGTTCTTACGGATAGGCGAGTAGCTTGCCTAATTCGCAATAACTTCGGTAATACGATATACTATTTCTCGTTACGATGTATCTAAATCCAATCCGAGTGTAGGGGGAATCGCACTCGGGTCGATCCGAGTCCGATCCGAACTCAATCCGATTTTCATTCGGTTTTTTCTCCTTGTTTGTTTTATTTGTCTTTCGACAACAAGAAGAAAAGCCGAAAACGGCTTTGTGGTTAATAAAGCATTTTTCTAATATGGTTTATCCGTCAAGGAACAAGCGACAAAATATTACGTTGCTGTATTACGGCTAAATGTTTTCCGTAATATTTTTCGCCCTTGACGGCAAAGACTTTTTCGGCTACATACCCTTGTCGAAAGACAAATATCTATGAATGCTCAAATCAAAAAATGAATTGTCACGTCAGAATTTGAAATGACAAATCAAAAAGTGAATTGTCACGTCAGAATTTGAATTGACAAATCAAAAGTTGAAATGGGATACTATTGACTTTTGCATTTTCCGGGTGTTACGCTTTATATGTAAACAAAAAATCTACAAAAATCCACATAGGAGGACGGCAAATGAAGATGGATAAAGCAGCATTATCGCTTGGAATCTCCGGCGCGGTGTCGTTGGCTCTGTTTGCCATGGCTTCGCTTACAAAGTCAAAACACGCCAAATGAGATAATGCTTTCGAGATAGACAAAGATACCGAATGGGTATTGGATTGCTTGGACGAAATGATCATAGATATTAAGCAATCGCATAAGCAGCAAACCGAGCAAGAGAAAAGGCTGGCGCGCTTGGAAGAGAGAATTGAAAATGTCAACGGTCGTTTGGATAATATTGTGGGTGGTAAGTAATATGGAATCATTAGGCATAGAAGCAATAATAAGCCTCGTTCTCGCAGGGCTGACGCTCATAGTCATATTTATAAGCCATTACGTTTATGTTCGCGGCAAATTACATAAAGCCGCCGCCGGCGCTATAACGAACGCAGAGCAAGACGATAAGACGGGCGAAGAAAAATTAGAGATCGCCGTCGATCAAGTATACAGCTTAGTCCCGACTTCGTTAAAAGTCTTTATACATAGAAGCTCGGTACGGAAAATAGTACAGTCCGCTTTCGATAAAATCGAGGATTACGCCAAAAAGCAAGTCGAGAAAAAGTCTAAAAAAAAAGAATGTGACGACGGCTCGACCGGCGAGAATAACGACAGCTTGGAAGCGTCGGGATCGAAAATAATCGTTTCGCCGCCTAACGACGAAATGGCGGATAGCGGCGGAGAATCCGAACACCCGAGTAACAACGAAAGTCCGCAAAATGCGGAAGATAATTGGCAAGAGATTGACGGTATGATTCCGCCTAATATTAACGCTCAAGCCGAAATTGCAACAACTGTAAATGACGATATAACTCCCGACGAACAGTCGGCAACCCAAGTAAAACAGAGCAGAGCTTGCTCAATAAATAAAAATTCTATTCAGGAGAAAATCATCATGGAAAACAATACGACAAACGATATTCAAATTACAAAAGACGAAATGGACGACATAGTAGAGCTTAGGACTGTAAATGCCAAGCATTATCGAAATAGCAACGGTAGTTATTCGGCTGTCATATTCGACGGGCCTGTTCATTATTTGGATGAGCAGGATCACTCCTATAAAGAAATAGATATGACGCTCGAATCAGACAATACCCGTTCGTTTGACGGATATAAGATCAGAGCAAACAGGTTCGGCTTAAAGTTTGCAAAGACGTTGAGCTCGCAGTCGTTGATGGTTCTCGAAGATCCTGCCGGAACGATTGACATTTCTTGCAATGTTAGTAAGAATACAGTAGGGCGAATGTTGCGAAATGTGGGAGTAACCGCCAAAATCGATTATGCGGATAAAAAGGTCTCAAAGTTAAAAAAGTTGTTATCGCGATCGAGCTCTGCAACGACATCTTCGGCTACTGTGGAAATCAATCCGTTTAACACAGTAAAAAAGGTTAAGTCGGTGATAGAACAGCGTCTCGAGAAATGCAAAAAACTTGCTTCTAATATTATGTACGAAAATGCGTTTGTAGGCGCAGACTTGGAGTATGTTCTTTCTTCAAATAAAATCAAAGAGAACATTATTGTCGGTTCGCGTGCAGATAAATACGAATATGCCTTTACCATAAGGCTCGACGGTTTCGATATGCGGCTTGCGGCGGATGGTAGCGGAATCGATATAGTTTCCAAGTCGGATAATTCGGTAAAATATGTTATACCTGCTCCGTTTATGTACGACGCGAACGAAGAAAGATCGGATAATGTAATGCTTAAGTTAGACAAAACGTCGGAAGGCGTGTTCGAGCTTGAAGTAGTCGCAGATAAAGCGTGGATAAATTCATCGGAGCGCGCATTCCCCGTAGTAATCGATCCGCAGATAATATCAAGAGAAACATCGGATATCACTATGCGGACTTACTCCGACGGCACGCTGATCCCGTCCGGCGACAATCTTAACGCGCTCGGACGGTGTTACGGCACACTGTACGATATGAAAGTTGAAATCCAAACGCCGAACATAGTATCCAAAGTATTCAGTAATGACACGCGCGTGTTAAATGCGACGGTAGAGCTTACAAAGGCGCAGGATTGGCGCAGAGCCGATTCGCTCGGGTTTAATGTGTTAAAGGACGGCAGAGTGGTTGACCACTTTACATATAACGGCACAAATAATCGTGTAGATATAAACATTACAAACGAGCTTAATGCGGCAATAAAAGGTCAAACGCGCACGACTGTATTCGATATTCAGCCGATAGACCGACTGTCGAATACCGACGATTATATGCTCCTGATCAACGAAACGGACGCCAACTCAGAATACCGCCCGAAGATCATGATAGACTATGTATCCGATAGACTGTCGCTTGGCGCGAGTTATCATACATCGGATGTTAAGCGTGCAGGCGTAGGCGAGGTAAATCTGTTCAATGGCAACCTTACTTTTACGCACACCGATTTATCCGCGTCGGGAAGCAAGCTTCCGTTCGATCTTAAGCATATCTATATGAGTAAGCTCAAAGGCAAGGAATACGACTGCGAGATATACGGTAGCGAAGAACGCCGGCTCACGCCCGATTTCAAGATGGGTAAGGGCTGGAAAATGAATATACAGCAGTACTTGCTTAAGGACGAGAAAGACCCCACTAAAGTCACATATCTTGATGGTAAAGGGGAGGTACAGTTGTTTGAGGAAAAATATTTCTATGAAGTTAACGGAACAAGGAAATTTGTAAAGAAAGAACAGTGTGTCGAAAATATAGATGGTACATTGTCTATAAGTATCAGAGAAAATAATGAGGAGAAAAAATATTCGGTTACACACGCTTTTCTAACTGAAAGCGGACTTTTATTGTTTAACGACCCGAATCTAAAAGCAATTATTGCAAAGTCGGAAAATAGAATTATAGGTACGGAATATTACGTTATATATAAAGGCTGTAAAACGCCGATTTTAATAGATAAAGACCATGTGACATTTACCAGATACTATTATACTAAAAACACATTTTATAAAAGCGGAGCAACATGGGCGCATGATATTTATTTTGCTAAGGACGAGGTAGAGAAACGAGGTAATAAATATTATTTAAAGTCAGATCCGACATTGGAATTAAAGGAGCTGACACTCGTTTATGACATAAAGAAAAACAGCGCCAAAGAAAGATTTTTTACAGTGTCCGAATTTGTTGAAGAGCGCATATATCACGGTGGCGTTAATTACTACCAAAGAGATGAAAATTTATATATAAGAGCGCAGTATCAATATGAAAACGGCGAAGTAGAGAGTTCTGTACTTATTTTCAATAACGAAGAAATTATAGCTTTGTTCGATAAAGCAGAAGAACTTAAATCATATTTGCAAGACCTTGAGACAAGAAAGAGCAGTTATGAAGAAGAAAAAGCTAATATAACAAATCCATCGGATATTCAAAAGAAATTAAATGCTGCAATAAAGAATTATAATGAAAAACAAGCGGATATCGAGTCTAAAAGCTATCAAAATTCAATGGAGTTACTTAATAAGAGGAGTCAAATTGCCCAAGCTAACAATAGTTATAATACTAAAGCTGCTCAGAATAATATTTTAAGCTATAACCATTCATCAACTTATAATAACATGACCAATGGAAAAGAGGGTTATGTATTTTCTGGATATGAAAATCAATTAGCTTATTCGACTTATGAGCTTGGGAGGATGCAATCAAATATAGCTAATTTAAATTATAATCTTGAAAGTAAATCTATTAGTAATGAAAGATATATGTTAAATATGCAAAAAGAGCTTGGTCTTTTGAAAAACGATGTGGAGCTTTATCAGAAACAAAAAGAAGAGACTGAAATAGATAAGCAGCTTGAATTGTTGGATTTAGAAATACAAAAAATAGATTATCAGATAGAAAAGTATGAAGTAGTGCTAAAAGATGTTAAAAAACAATTAGATGAATTAATAGAAATAGAAAAACATAATCCAATTGACTATATAACCGACGACAGCGGACGACTCGGCTTTGATTATTACGGTCATTTGGTAGAAATATCTGACAACAGCGATAATAAGGCTAGCATAGTTTATGAAAACGAAAATATAAAGTCTATTACTTTAAGCGATGAGGGCGTTATACGCTTTGAATACTATCTTGGTCGGCTCAATAAGATATTCGACACACGTCAACGAATGACTCTTTTTGAATACAATGATAACGGGTTCCTCTCGAAAATCGTGTATCCGGATAATCAAGCGGTGTCCTTTGACGGTCACTATGATAACCGTATTACGGAGTTTAGATATAACCAATATAACGAACTCGAAGAAGCAAGAGATCAGTCCGGCTATGCGGTCAAATACACGTATAATTACTTTAAGCAGGTAGAGAAGGTAAAATGCTATACGTACACTCAAGAGATTTCAACGGATAGCTTTGTGCAATCCGAAACGCCTATTGACGGCGACAGCGTTACGATACAGTACAACAACTTCAAGTCCACGAGCGTAAAGAACAATCACGGAGTGGCGACCACATATGTATTTGATAACGCAGGACGCGCTGTAAATATCTACCGTGACGATCAATTTGAAAGTGAGGATAGGCTTAATGTAACTGAAGCGGTCAACTTGAGCTACAAAGGTCGCCGCAAGGCGTATGACGTAGAAGTACGGCAAGATGCAGAAAACTATGCGCAGAACCCCGGTTTTGAAAGCGGCACGACAGCATGGTTGGATATAAACGATACCGCAACTACCCATTGTTCAGTAGTCGGTACGAGCTTTGTAGGCGGACGGAACGCGCTTAAAATCGATGGGCATCCGCAGCAAGCGAGATATGCAAAACAGATTATTCTCGCCAAAGACTTGCCGACGGGAAGAAATCTCATATTCGCGGCATGGGCTAAGGCGCAATCGGCATTCATACGTTCCGACCGTTCTTCGGGCTACGGCGACGACATTTTCGAGAACTACAATATAGACAGTTTCGATGATTATAAGCGTAACCGTAAATTCGGAATTCGTGCGGTAATAAAATATTCGGGCTACGCTCCCGAGGCGATGGAAACGACATTTGATTGGTACAACACGGCTTGGCAGTTTGCGTCATTACCTATCCGTTTATTAAAAGATCGCACTCTTGAAAGCATAACGCTGTATCTAGATTATAGCAATAATATTAACAGTGTGCTTTTTGACAATGTGCAACTTATAGAGGGCGAGGGAGATTATAAAGAGTTTTACGAGGACGGCAAACTGCGTTATAGCACGGACGGCAAGATCGACTCGTTCTATCCCGAGTACTACAACGGCATGCCGACGCATGTAATACGTGTGGACGAAAGCGATAATCGTTACGTTACCGAATATGCTTATGACGAGAAGAAACGCCTTGTTCGTTCTGTAAACTACAACGGTATCGTTACCGAATATAAATATTTATCTAACGGCGAATTGGATAAAACCGAGATGTTCCATAAAGATGAGCCCGGCACAAAATTTGTATCCGAATCGAGATATGATGACAAAGGCAAGAATATAGGAGAAGTCGATCCGCGCGGCGAAGTGGACGGTAAAATGCTGTCTACGGGGTTGGAATACATAAGCGGAACGAATTTATTAAAAGAAAGCATAAATGCAAAAGGCGTAAAAACGACATACGCATACGATTTTGCAAACGATAATCTGTTAAGTGTTTCTAAGAGCAACAACGGGGAAGACAACAGTAATCAGTTTGAATATAAGAAAGGTTATATGACGCGTGTGTACAACGACGCAGCCGATTACGGATTCGGTTACGATGGGTTTGGACGCGAAAAAAGTGTAAAAGTCAACGGAGAAAAGTATATAGATTACACGCACACCGACAATACGGACGGGAGTCATTCGGTAAGGACTGACTTTGCGAACGGCGAAACGCTGACGGAGTATTTTGACAAGCTCGGAAATCATACAAAAACCGAGTATGAGCGTAACGCCACCACAGAGGTTCAGGCAATGCCCGTAAGAGCTCGTAATATAATATTCAACGGAGTAAACATAGCTTCAGATGCGGCATCTTCGGCTACCGCGCAGACTATTATAGAAAACGTATACGATATAAACGGACGAATCATTGCGTACACGGACGGGTTGACCGGTGAAACTCATACGTTTGAGTACGATAAACAACAAAGAATGACGGCGGAAGGCTATATGCGTAGCGGCGTGGAGATAACGAGCCGAAACGAGTACGACGGAAAAGATAATGTAGTGTCCGCAACGTTGAATATAGGCGGAGAAAGCTTGAGTTATAGCTACGGATACGACAACAGTCTTGAGCCGAAGATCAAAAGCACAGTTATGCCTAATGGCATAAGATCGGCTGTCGAGTATGATAAGCTCGGACGGAACTACGAAAATGTAGTATCCGACGAAACGGGCAAAACGCTGTTACGCAGTTATACATACTATCTCAAGTACGGCGACCATACGACCAATTTCCTGTCGTCTGTAAGATACGGTGTAAACGGCGCATTAGACGAGCATACCAAATTCACATACGACGAAAACGGCAATATACTTACGGTTTCCGAAAACGGCAGGCTGTCTGTGCGTTATGCGTATGACGATTTGGACAGGCTTGTGCGCGAAGATAATGTGTTGCTTGGCAAGACATATTTATACAGCTACGACAATAACGGCAATATACTTACGAAAACCGAATGCGCATATACGCTTGGAGACCATCCGCAAGGCGAAACGCACGAGTATGCATATAGCATAGGGAAATGGAAAGACCTGCTTTTGGGCTTCGACGGCGAGACGTGTGAATACGATCCGTTCGGTAATGCTACGAAGTACAGAAACCACAGTTTGACGTATAGTCATTGCGGTAATTTGAGAACGTTCGACGGTATCTCGTTCGATTACGACGCGTCCGGCAAGCGTGTAAGAAAGACCGTAAACGGCGTTTCCGTAGAGTATATAAACGACGGCGGAACGCTTGTAAGACAGACCGACGGTAACAGGGCGATAGACTTTTTCTACGATAAATCAGGGCTTGCGAGCATTCGCATAAACGGCACGTCGTATTTTATAAGAAAGAATCCTTCGGGCGACGTTACGCACATCTACGATATGACAGGCGCTCTCAAGGCACGATACGTCTATGACGCATGGGGTAATCATAAAGTGCTGAACGCAGACGGCACGGAAGATGACGACTTAAACTCCGTAGGCAATGTAAACCCTATACGATATCGCGGTTATTACTATGATACCGAAACCGGGCTGTATTACCTTAACAGCCGATACTACGACGCTGAAGTCGGACGGTTCATAAACGCCGACAGTATAAGCAATGTAAAAGAATGTGCGGAAGATATAGGCGGTCTTAATCTGTTTGCATATTGCTTTAACAATCCCGTAAATGCGATCGATGCCGACGGCGAGCTTTCTTGGTGGAAGAAACTTCTTATCGGTATCGCGGTAATAGCTGTAGTTGCCGTAGTAGCGGTTGCAACGGCGGGAACAGCCGTGGGCGCAGTAGCGGCGGCGGCAACGGTAGGCGCTGTTAAAGGTGCGGTAATAGGCGCCGCTACGGGCGCTGCGATAGGCGCTGTGACCGGAGGAATACAAGGTTATCAGCAAAACGGATGGGATGGTGTGCTCAGCGGCATGGGTAGCGGCGCGCTCAACGGAATGGCGGACGGGTTTATGTCCGGCGCTATAACAGGAGCAATAACGGGCGCGGCGAGCGGAATAAAATCGTTAAACTCGACGAGCAAGTTAATGAACGGTAAAGCTACCAATATAAAGCCGTCCGATTGCTTTGTCGCCGGCACGAAGATACTTACGGAACATGGCAAGAAGAATATAGAAGACGTAAAAGTTGGAGATAAAGTATGGTCGTGGAACGATAAGACCAATAAACAAGAACTTAAACCTGTTGTACAGTTGTTCCGCAATAACAAACGCGATATGGTGTATATAACGGTAGGTGGCGAAAAGATAACGACTACAACAGAACACCCGTTCTATGTGAAGGGCAAGGGCTGGGTAAGAGCAAAGAATCTTGTTGACAGTGATATGTTGGTATGCTATAATGGAAGTACGCTGAAGATAGACAGCGTACAAATAGAGTATGCCGATCATGCTGTGCAGACCTACAACTTCGAGGTGGAAGGAAACCATAACTACTACGTAGGTGATGCGTCGGTTCTTGCGCATAATCAATGTGTTTATCGTGGCGGTAGTGATATGACAGTGCGACGGTGTGATGTTAAAATGTCCGCAGATGGTTTGGTGCAACCCAAAAGAGGAATTTCCGTTAATTCTAATATAGATGCTGTACGATCATTTGGACAGCCGCATAAAATTGGTGCTTTACCAGATGGGTTGCTATTGAAAAACACCAGTGGAACGCACTTTGAGATTATACCTAAATATGCTATGGATTTGAATACTTATCAATCATTACTTAATAAGATAACGCTTATTCCAATGTAAAGGAGGAAAATGTATGAAAAAATTTATGATATTTGTTTCCGATGACTCCGACGTGACGGAACAAGAATCAATTATAAAAGAATGCCGTGATGATGTTTTAGTTTCTTATGATGGCTTAACCTATCCGTTGGATGTTATGACAATAAGCCGTATCAAATTTGAGCTAGACTTAGCGAGAAATGATGATCAAGTGTATTATCTTAATAACACTATAGTTGTAGAAAATTTGAAAAGAAATACGGTGATTCATGAAATTGTTAAACTTGTAGAAAGTAATGCTATTAAAGCATTTTCAACTATTGATTTACAGCAATTTTATCAAAATTCTTTTCCAGAATTGCAATGCATAAACAATTGGAAACGAATCTATTAAAAATTTTGTAATTATGTGGGTTTTAGTCCGAATACAAAAACGGTTTTTGGTAAAAGTTCAAAACCGTTTTGAGTGATTTAATTAAGCCGTTTGTTATGGAAGTGGTTAACATTTAGATTAGGCATCCCGATGTGATAACATAATTTCCCATACTATAATAGAGGCGGTTTCTGCTTTAAGTCAAGGAGAAAAGGAGAACGATTCGAATGGATAACAATAGTTTATTACAAATCACGTTGTATTGCGAGTACTACAAATAATCTACGCCAAAATTTGGTAATATGATGTGTTAAGTTATGTATTACAAATGTTCTTATTCGAGGAGTAAATCTGCTTGCTTGCAATGGCAAATTTGTGATGACGATAATTTATGGTTTAAACACCGCCGCTTGCGGCGGTGTTTGCATGCAAACGGAGAGTTCGGGACTTACCTTGGAGGAGTACAATACTTATTTAATAATTTTAAAAATGGTTATCTTAATTTGCATATCTTAGTGTAATAGATTTGCAATATGTAATATAGCTGAAAATCTCATCTCCAAAATTAGTCCGTTTCAACAAAGAGGCGGACTAATTTTATATACTGATGTTATCTTTATGGATGACATTATAGAAAAATTCAGAGTCTCGCTCAATAAAATATTGGCTATACGTGAAATAGATACGGTAAGTTTTGGTAAAGCATTGGGCGTCGATCCGTCGGTGGTGCGCAGATGGCGGAATAAAGGTATAGACGTCAGATTGAAAACGCTTATTAAACTCGCCGATCACTTTCAATGCTCCATCGAATATCTATGCGGTAAATCTTCGGATATTGACGATTTTGAACCAAAATCGAGTTATCCGCACTTCGGAGAACGGTTGCTCATGGTTATGAACGAGCACAAAGTCAAGCCGTTTCGGTTATTTCGCGATACAGCCGTTATACCGTCAAAATATTACTATTGGATCAGCGGTGGCGAGCCGAGCTTGACAAGTCTTGAGATCATAGCCGAATACTTGAATGTGACATTGGATTACTTAGTAGGCAGACAAAAGATAAAATAGAAAAAATTCATGCTCTGTTAATTTTAGAATAAAATTCCTGTATGGAGGCAAAATGACGAAAGAGAAATTCAATGAGTTACTACATAAATTGCAAATCGGGGACATGTACGCTTTAGAGCCTTTATATAATGAGTTTCATTCTAATATGGTGGCATCCGCAATATTTATTGTGCATAACGAAGCCGATGCCGATGACGTTGCGTCTGAAGCTCTTTTGAAGTTGATTGCTTATGCCAAGCGTAAGAAACCCGACGATCATGTACTTAATCCGGGTGGATTTATGTACGTCATTACAAGGACAACGGCATTGGATTATTTAAGGAAAAAGCGAGATAGTTTAAATGTTGAAGATACGGAAGTTTGCGCTACGGAAGATCTATCTAAGCAGGTTATCGACAAGTACGACTTGATAAGAGCGATGAGCGATTTGACGGATGAAGAGCGCGAGCTTGCCATAAGGCACTTCCTGTTCGGCGAAAAGATAAAGGAAATAAACAAGGATTTAGATATCCATTATGACAGTATCAGACGAAAATTGAGAGAAATACGGCGCAAGATAAACGGTAAGTTGTAGGCAAAGTAAAAAAATTCAAAAAATTTTTAAAATTCAGTGTCCGATTTTGGCTCCGTGAACCGTCATATATACAGAGACTGAAAAACGGAGGAAATTCAAATGATCAAAACAGCACTTTCAATTTGCGCCGCAGTGTGCGCGCTTACCCCGAGCTTTGCCTTTATGCAGCCCATGGCTAATGCCGAAGATCCGCCCGTAGCCGAAGCCCGTTATTCATCGGACTTTCAGGGCGGAGAATTTGAATATGTTGTGAATAGGCAAGTTTACTATGCGACGAGAAGTATCGAGTCTTACGAAAACCCGTATAAGCTTCCGAGATATATCTCGGGGATCGCAAGCGCCTGCGCCGTTAATGCCGGCGGTGTTGCGATTACATACAACGACAGAATTTACGACAATCTTATTCCAAACTATGCACCTAAACAAACCAGTATCAGATTTTCATATGGCACGCAGTCGCAAGCGGTGGACGATATGTTTTCCGCGCTGTACAGCTTAATGGGCACAAACAGTCAGGGTACGACTATCAGCGGTTTTAAAAACGGCATGACAAGCTATGTAAACCAAAGAGGCTACAGCCTATCTTTGCCGCAGGCTACGGGTAGCTACTACAATCTCAATATGGATTACTTGAAATCGCAGTTGCGCCAAGAAAAAATAGCCGTGCTTTTTATACACAGTTTTTCGCTTGTACCTACGGTAGGAATTCAAACAAAGGACGGATACGATGAGATTATGAATTTCTTATACGATGGATATCACACTGTTCCGGTGTATGGATATAAAGAGTATCACTATTATGACGTAAGTGGGAATTTGAGTCAAACAGACACATATCTCTATGTGCAAAACTGCTATGAGGACGCCGGTTATAACTATTTAAGCGTCAATACATACAGCACTATAGACGACGCCTATATTATCGATATACATTAGGAGGATTGCTATGTTTAAGAGTAAAAAATTCAAGCAAGCCGAAAGAGAGTTCGCAGAGCAAACAAAATCGTTCGATCGGTTTTGTGCAGAGAATAATATCGAAGTTAAACAACAAAAGATAAGCAAGGTGAAGCGCAATGTATGGATAGGTGCAGGTGCAACATTGGCTACCGCCGCCGTGGTTGTGTGTTGTTGTATTCCTCTAATGCGTCAATCGACGGTGGAAGAGTGGTATTACAGCGAGGGCGATGTTTCTGCTCAAAATATTACAGTTGAGGGTATCTTAAACGACGATAGTCGAGATATCTATCTATTTAATTTAGAGTATTTGGACGATTATATGCGCGCTCAAAGGGTGTACAAGAAAGATGACGATAGCGCTCTATTGGGTTACAATATTTTAGATGCCGTGTGGTATAATTCATATCAAGATGACGAATATGTTTTTGAATTCGACTGTCATGTGAGAATCGATAGACACTACCGCTTTAAAGACTTAGCCTTATATAACGACACTATATTTGAATATGATTATAAGGGGATAAGTTACAAATACAAAGTATATGAAAACGATAATACCAATGATGTGTATTTAATGTATGAATATAGTGGTGTCGATTACTATATCCATATGTATGAGTCCGAATATACAACGGAACTTAATAGGAACAGCGTTGAAGTATTCATTAAAACCGCATTTGAGGAGAGTTAAAGAAAATGCGACCGTTGACAGGAGATCGGTTTATTCACGAGAATCTGTTGTGTATGTATTTTTCCAAATCAAATGACGCCATACTTACCGAAAATTTGCGGCAACGGATCACCGAATTTATAGGTGTCTGCAAAGTGAACGACAAAATTAACGGGACTTGTACGGTAGATACCGCAGAAGCGGTGTATTCTAATTGGTTGAGTTTGCCGTTGCGCGAAATAAAGTCCATTACTAACATGAGTGAAGCGTCCATATATAGATTCAGAGTGAAAATGGCGGATAAATTAAAAGCATTCTTAATCGCCGCGCCTACTGCCGATTAATAATTTGTTAGGCATTTTATAAAATAGCTTATTTTATTGTGCCATATTTTATGGCTAACTGCGCAATTTAAGCGCTTATTTTATCGTGCCTAAAATCAAATAACTGTATGCCCGACACGCAGTCGGGTTTTTTATTGCGCAAAATTTCGGCTATAAACGCTCGAGTTATAGGCTAATGCACTCCGATTGCGAAAACAATCGGAGGCAAAACAAATGAAATGGAACAATAGACGTGAACGGAACAAGTTCATTACCAAGCAGGCAAAATTACGAGAACTGTACATAGAGGAAGGAATGACGGACGAACAAATACAAGCTATGTATGATTTCGATTTAACCGAGTTTAACGGGCACCGACGCGAAGCCGAGCATACGTTTAGGCTTGACGAAATCGATATGGACAGCGTAACTGTCGAATTAGAGCCGTGTTATTCGTCACGTTATGCGTGGATAGCTGAAATAGAAAATGAAGAAGTCATTGTGGTATTGAAGCGACTGTCGGAAGAAGATATAGAATTGCTTACAAAACACATAATCGAAGGATGTAATTTGACGGAAATTGCTCACTTAAAAAATGTAACGCAACAGGCGATATCTAAAAGATTTCAAAAAATTAAAAAATATTTTAACTTAAGGTTGTGAAACCCGTGTTCTCGTCGGCTCGTTAGTGAAGGGTGGAAAAGCCCTATCATTATACAGGAGAAAGACAATGAATATCAAAACCGTAAAAGCCGACCTCGACGAGATCAAATACTACTACGCAAATCAGGTGGAGTTCGATACCGCCGCGCAATCAATAGGCGAAAGCTCGGTAATGGAGAAGGTGCGTAAGTATAACGCCGCAATAGTCGCTGCGCCTGCGGCGCTGTATAAATTGTATGTTTCGTTATATGTTAACGGCAGTTCGCAGCTGGAATATGCGCTGGATATAGACAGGTGCGCAGACAGCGTTTGCAATCTTAACAAAAAGCTGTATGCGTATTTTGCAAACTATTTTTCCGAGTGAAATTCGGATCGACCCGAATGGAATTCGGATTACATTCGGATCGACCCGAGTCAAACTTCGATGTACGGAAGCTGTAAAAGCTGTAATCTAAAAGCGTACTTAACGGTGCGACAAAATCTTCAAGGAGGTAGAAAGCCAATGAACAGTCAACCGGATTTTATGGTAAATGCGGATAACGTCTACCGCACACGCGACTATATAGTTCGTCAGATAATTGGCGTAAATCACGACGCGGAAATGGATAACGACATTTTCAGTCAGGACACATTCTTTGCACGAACGCCGGCGCGTGACAGGCAGTACGAAGCAATATTCGCAAGGCGTTTCAATATAGACGGCAAGCGAATGAAAAGCACAATGTACTCGCGCAAGTATGTAGAATAGCCAAAGCTTGGTTTGAGGACTGTCAAATAAGTTCGTGCGGCAATCTTGCTGTAAATTTCCGCGCTGCGTGCAATTCTATGTTGCGCCCGTAGCGCTGCTACGAACACACCATACAATTTTCGCATCACGAAAATTTCCGACGCAATCTTGCTCGCGTCACTTAATTTGACAGTCCTATGGGCGGATATTAGGGTGGGAAACCTGAGCGGAGGCTCACAAAAGCGACAATAGGTAATACGACAATAAATGCGGCTGAAAACACAGTTCGGGTATGACGTCTGCCGCGAACGACAGCCGACGGGAACGTGGTGTTCCATAGATACTTAGCGTCGCAACAATCACAATTTAATAGTTCGTCAAGGACGGACAAAACAAAAAAATCTCAATAGGAGAATGTATGGCAAAAGAAAAGGAACAGCCCGCCGAGCAGTCTAAGGAAAACAAGTACGGCGGCGAACGTCGGTGGAGCAAGCCGAGCAAGCGTGCAAAAAGCTACGCCGACGAGCGCAAGGCAAAGGTGCATCAACACGGTCCAAAAGAGGGCAAAGGTCTTACCGATTACGAGTCGGGTATTCGTTCGGGGTATCTGCAATGTCAGTCCGATCACGCCGGAATGTACAAGTACAAGAAAGCGCTTGAGGAAGGCAAGAGCAAGGAAGAAGCCGTAAAGATTTCCCGTCAGCGCGGTAAGGGCTAAAACGTAGCGGCAATGCCGCGAATCCGAAAAATCTAAAAAACATAGGAGTAAAAATTAAACAATGGCAAACGACAAAACGATCTTCGTGGAACGCGAAGCATACACAAAGGACGACAAGACGTATTTTTCGTATTTCGTCAAAGGAACGGTAAGAGGTAAGGATATACGGATCGGCATAATACCGCCCGACAATGGCGGGTATACGGTACTCGACATAGTATTCGACGGTGCAATGAAAGCCGAGCTTGTATTAAAGCCTTACGAGATCCGCGACGAAAAGACGAAGAAGGTCACGAAAGGCAATTCGTATGCGGTCGTATCCAAAGACGAAGCAACGGGAATGACGTATGAGTGTCAGATAAAGCCGTCGCGTAAGTCGGATAAGGACTTGCTGGATATGCTGCTCAAACAAAGCGGCAACTAAACAACACAATAGGCTATACGGCTCATAGCGAATTACTATGAGCCGTATATGGCTATTAACAAAAAATAAATTTTCAAAAGGAGAAATCTCGAAATGAGTAAAACCAAGACAATAATCATAATCGTGGCGTTCGTGCTACTTATCGGCGGTCTTGCCGGTTGCATAGTAGCGCTCGTAAACCTCACGAACAACAAGCCCGAATCCACCGAAACGGGCGCAAAGATAATCTTAAACGACGGCAGCTATACGGCAATGCAAAAGAACGCCGAAAGCCTACCCGACGACAACCTCGTGTATGAGTACTACGCTACAAACGTAATGCTGCATAAAGCCGATCAGATAGGTTTCAAAGCCGACGGTCAAATGCTTTCCGTGTACACCGATCCTGCAAGTACGGGTATAGACTTAACAGACAAAGACAAAGCGCTGTATAAAGTTCTTGTTCTCGTCACGGGTAAGTACGACGTCTATCTCAAGAACTACAAATCGGGTGTCTGGACGGTGTATATGACTACCGAGCAAGTAATGGCTACGGCAATCGACGAGAACGGCAGAGCTATTACCGACGGACAGGTAATGCCGCAAAGAATGACTTTTCTTCGCTCGGCACGAACTTCCGAAAACGCTACCGTCAATGTAAACGCGACGGTAACGCCCGACGGCGTGAATGTAAAGAGCGCGGAATGGAATGTTTCTTGGAACAACGCACAAAGTGATTGGGCGAAAGATAAAGACATAGCGGAATATCTAACTATCTCGTCAAACGGATTGAACGCAACACTCGAATGCTTGCAGCCGTTCGGCGAACAGATAGATCTCGGCATAACCGTAACGGACAGTAAGAACAACAGCAAGTCAGCTAATACAACGGTGGATTATATGAAGCGTAACACTTTCGAATCGCTGTCCTATCTTTCCGAGCAACAGCCTAACGGTGAAGTATCCGCTACGGCATATTACGTTACGGGCTCTTTTGCCGAATGGGACGTAAATGTAAATAACGAGCTTATACAAGTTTCCGACACAGATAACGGCTGGTCGCAATTCAAAGCGACGGTAATGCTCAACGCTGACGACGAAATAAAAGTCGTTAAAGGCGACAAGAGTAAATACTTCGACGGCTGGGAATTGTGGAGTGCAACGGCAGATTACGCGCACGTCAATAAAGACAGCGACGGCTACGGCAATCTCATAATAGACAAAGCCGGTAAGTACGATATAACTTTCGTTTCGGACAAGTCCAACGAGCAGTCGCACCAAATAAAGATAGTTCCGCATAATGACAGTGAAGATAGCTCGGCGTATGTGTTCGGCAACAGTTATATCGTTACCGACACTGTAATTGCGCTTAACGGTCTTAATATCTCTCAATCTCTCGGCACTGTCGGAAGCGTGCCCACAACTTACACGCTTAAAGTCGGCTATACAAGCGAGTTCGTAAAAGCATTTGCCGTAGATAATTCCATACTCACTGCCGATCAATTAGCCGTAAAGGAAGCTACGCTTACGCTCGACGAGTTCAATACCGAAATAAACCTTATGGACCTACCTAACGAGTTCGTCAATAAGTTCATTAGCGGCGAGTATGAGTTCGACGGTAATGTAGCGTACATAGAAGTCGTTGCAATCGACGGCACGGTAAGCGGCGACAACACAATATACTTCGCGTTCGACCTTGCAAAAGAAATACAGGGCGTCGAGATAAACGGCGCTGTCACGTTTTAAGGGGGTAAGCAATGGAAGATAACACCGAAGAAAAGCGGTTTGTAAGATGGCTAATAATCTTAATAGCCCTAATAATAATCGCTACCGTAACGGCTATCCTTGTGTTTGTGTACTGTCCCGACGAAAAGGAAAACATAACGCAAGACCGGACGGGTATGCCGCAAACGATGGCGTTTAGGAGCGCGGCGTCGCTGTCTGCGAACGAAAGCGACAGCACAGTCAATTTAACCGCGACGGTCTACCCCGAAGTCGCAGGCGATCAGTATCTTAATTGGTCGGTCGAGTTTGTCAATGCAAGCTCGACGTGGGCAACGGGCAAGACCGCAAGCGACTATGTTTCCGTTACACCGACGTCGGAAGGCAGTGTGAACGCAACGGTCAGATGCCTCAAACCGTTCGGCGAGCAAATAAAGATAACCGCGACGAGCCGCAATAACGAAAAAGCAAAGTCGGAGTGTACGGTAGATTTCGTCAAGCAGATATTGGATACCTATGTGGAATGGGATCGACTGGACGCAAGCAAGCGAAAGATCGGCACGTTAAGGTTCGACGAAACGGACAGTAAGATCGTTATGCCGTCGGACACGCATTATATAGATATGCCGCGCTTGACGATCGAATATACCGACTATACCATCGGCGAGATGGACGAGTTCGACATACGGTTTTTCCTTAAAGGTACGGAAGATATGTATAATAAGCTCAAAACCGTCACGGGCAAACACTTTGTCAACAGTTTTCATAATATAGAGCTTGGCTACCCTACGAGCATAGAACCCGGCGATTATATATTCGCTACAGATTATAACTGCTTGACCGAAGATCCGGAAGATATTATTCGCGTGTTCTACTATGTATATGAATCAAACGACGCGAACGAATGGCGAAGCGGAATTTCGGTGATAAAGGACAATACGGACATACCGTACTTCTATTTCTCGGTAGAGTGCTTTGGGCGTGAGATAAGTTTCGAGAAAGAATATCTCGTCTACGCCTCGCCCGAACTATTTACGGTATAGGGGGGTGACAATGAAAGGATTTTTCAGCTTTATAATAATGGTCGTGTTGCTCGGTTTAATAGCCGGCGCAGTAGTCGTGATCTACAAATACACCAACGGCTTTAACGAGGATTTCAAGACGTTCTATATAGAGTACGACGGCGAGCAAATACTTACGGGCGAGAACAAAATGACTTACGAAAACGGCACGTACAGATACGACGTAAAATACACTTTCGATACCGACGACGCCGAGCCGAAAGATTACACGGTAAAGATAGTCCCGAATACCGACAAAGACTTCGAGTACACCGTTGACGAAAAAGTATATAAGTACTCCAAAATAAGCGACCTATCTACGGCTTTCAATCTGACAAAACAGCCGACATACTTCGAGTTCACCGTTACGGAAAATATGAACATTCAGTCGGTAATTGCGACGCAGTATCCCGGCAAAACAGTCGAGATAGACAAGTCCGCAATGCAAAACAATCCGTATCCGTTCAAGCTCGTTATCTCGTCGTATAGCGGAAGCGTTACGTACAATATCCTTTTCGGTATCCCCGGCGCAAAAGTGACGAGCGTCGTCTTCGATAAGACTTCCATTGTGTTTTAGGCGGTGGCTATGGAAAAACGACAGTACAATAATTTAATATACATACTCCTCGTTGTTTGCGTCGTTTTGGCAACGGTAATAGGCGGTTGGAATATTAACATTTCAACCGCCTATGCCGAAAGCGACGACGTACAGTCTACATATGAGCAGACAAACGTAATGAGCAATCTCAAAGACAGCACAATAGCAGGCAAGCCTTTCGACATAGCCGACTTTCCGCACAGCGAAACAGCTAAACCGCAGATAATAACTTTCGTCGAGTTCTGTTACTCTTATTATGCGGACAAGCAGTCGGATTACGGGCTTTACGTCTATGTGTACAATCCGCAGGACGTAGCAATAGACACGAACACGGATAGGAACAAAATACAGCTTACCTACGGCAATAAAATGGGTTACAGTAAATACAAGTTGCAATTTCTTAATTATTCCACCGACGCCGGAATAGAAGGACGGTTTTATAAGTTCAAGATAGTATTAAGTACAGCCGAACGTAACGAGATATTAAAGGCAGTCAGTCCCGACGAAAGGGTTTACAAAGTAAGCGGTATTGAACTATCCGTAAAGAATAAAGTAACCGAGCACGGCTGCGCGCAGACATACACATACAAAGGCTTTGCCGTCGGGTACGGTAGTGAATTAGCCGAAAGCGATACATTGTCTTGCACCGTTGACGGTTTCGACAAATACCTATCTCTCGACGTCCGTTCTACGTTCTGGCGACCGGACGGAACGCACGACGATTTGCATAGCAGAGATACACTGCACAGCGTTTACTTTTCCGTACCGAACGCAATAGTCAACGAGTACGGCGAGATGACGGGCGTACACGCCACTTGGTTGAACGCCCAAACCGCGCCTATGATCGTTACGGGCAACAAGACCGTATATAACGCAATAGAGCCGTATATAGCGAAGCATCAGGACGCAGGAAGCTCGGAGAGCTACCCCGAAAATAAGACGCTCAATTACGCGTTAGTCACCGACTCGGATATGACCTATTACGGACACGGGCATTACGGCACGCTTGCGTATAATGTTTGGACTTCAAATGACAGCGGCAAGTGTACGCAGTGTTACGACCGAATAATCTACGATCTACGCTATCTGTTCTATGCGGATAACGGTAACGCGGATAATTACGTTCTTCCGTCAGAGAAATTAGTCGGCGACGAAAAGACGGGCGCAAAGGGCTGGTTCGAAACGTACACCGAAAAATACGGTGCAGGTAGCGGTCTTGTAAATAACCGTTTCAGTAAAGACCTATTCGATCACGTTGACGATAGCTTCACCGAAGTCAATATTACGGCGAACGACACGTTCAAGCTGTCCGACGTAACGACTACTACATATTGGTGGAGCTGGCTGTTCGGACCGAGCAAGCCGACAGTAACGGGCAGCAGTTCGTATAACGTGTCGGCTATACAAAAGATAACGGCACGGGATTTCGATACCTACAATAAAGATATATTCGAGGACAAGTTCTATGTGGATGCGAGCGACTACGACGAATTGAGAGATTACGTTATTGAATCGAACTCCAAAAACGAAACGGTGTATCTGTTCAGATATTACCAAAGTATATACGACGGTCAAGAAGCGCGAGAGCTCAAGTTCATAGAAGATTGGGCTATAGCAAGGGGTAAGTTCGGCAACTACGAGGAAATAGACACCAACGCTTACATAGCACAAATGTGGGTACAGCTCGATTTCGATATTATAGACCTCACGTTTACGAAAGACAACGTAATAACCAAAATCCCCGTCATAATGTCACCTATGGATATAGCCGCCGACGCAGATCATCCCGTATATACGACCGATGATAATAAAGGTCTTTCGTGGTGGAAAATACTTCTTGCAATACTTCTCGGCATACTCGTACTCATTCTCTTACTCAAGTTTGCGCCCGGAATACTTACTATACTCATTAAAATAATCTTCCTGCCATTCAAGCTCATAGCCGCCATATTCTCCGGAATTAACTCGGCGACAAAGCCAAGTAGAGAACGGCGTAAACAACGACGCAAGGACGAAAAGGAACGTAAAAAGCTGGAACGCGAAGCCGAGAAAGAACGTAAGCATAACGACAAGATAGCCCGTAAAGAGCGCGAGCGCGAACGTAAAGCCGAAGAAAAACAACGCGAAAGGGATCATAAGCGCGAATTAAGAGAACGCGAGAAAGAGCGTCGGCGCGAAGAAAAGGAACAGGAACGTAAGCGCAAGCAAGAGCAAAAGCACGATAAGAAAATGTGGAAGCAAGCCGAGCGTAATTATGCCGATTATGTTAAATACGATGAATTTCCGTGGTGTCCTGAACGTAAGCAGCGCAAGAAAGAGAAACAAAAGAATAAAAAGAAGCTGACGCTTGCCGATCTCGACGGTATGAGCGACGCCGAACTTGCCGAGTTGTACTATGAAGAATACGGCTTTGACGAGGACTTATATACGTCATTTGAAGATGACGATTATCCGATTTGATATGTAAAAAAATTACGCCGACACGCATTGTTTTGTCGGCGTAATAATCAGTCATCTTTTGGCGGCTTGATTTGTTTGCGCTGTTCTGCTTCTAGCTGTTTAATGCTTTTTTCGGGCGTGGGTAGTTCTTCGGGCATTGTGCCGCCTGCCTCTTCAATGGCTTTGCGGACGATAGTTCCTATTTTGTAGTGAGCGGCGTTGGCTTTTTCCGGTGTATCTGTATGTTCTCGACGCATTTTGGCTTCGGTTTGAGTTATGCGAAATAGGTTAGCCGCAAGCTCTTCTCCGCCCATATAGTCGAGAATTTCTTCGCCGTCCTCAAGCCCTTTGTGCTCGGCTATGTCACGCGCAGTCATGCCGCCGTAAAGGCCCATATAGCCTGCGTCTTGAAAAATAGCGTATTCGCGTTGAGTAATTATACCTGCGCGGTGGGCCGCTTCCGCAAGCAGCATATTCTTTTGCTTTATGCTGCCGCGGATAAATAAACGTTTTTCGTCTTCGGTAAGGCGGTCGTACAGTTCCGCCATTTCCTGTTCGCGTGTCTTGACCGCGAAGTACGTTTGACCGAGCGCTATGACTTCCTTGCGCGGATCGCCGTTCATTACGATTAGGTAGCAAGCGTAGCGATTTAGTTTATAATCAATGATTTCGGTGCGTCGTCCTTTGCCGGAAATTATTGACTTCCTGACCTCAGGAAAACAATCCTCAACACTTTGCTGACTTATTTTGCAAGCGATTTGCGCGGTTTTAATGACCTTGTGGAAGTTTTCCCACTTGGCATACTGTAAAAGCGTTTGAAGTTCACGGGCAAACCAATATTCATGCCCGTTGTCGTCGATATGCTTAATATCGTCAAATAATTTCTTTTGTATGGGCGTTAATTCGTTCATACGACAATTATATCATACCCAACGCTAAAAGGCAAGGGTAAAACATATAAAACAACATTTCAAGGAGAATCGCATGAAACTACTCAAAAGAATAATAGCGGTGACGGTGTTGATTGCCGTCGCTCTACTTGTAAGCTACTGTATCTACACGGGAGGACAGCTCAATGCGTAGACGAATAATTTACATAAGCGTAACGGTTGTTGTTTCTCTCGTCCTTATACTTCTCGGAATATTCGTGTTTACTAATTCGTATTTGCGATTGTTCGAGAGCTTTAAGGATTTCGGTACGTCGATAGCGTTTTACTTTACGCAACTGTTCGGTATACAATCCGACATAAACCCTACGGTTACAAACTATTCCGGCATAATACCGGACAACCCCGAAATACCGTCAACGCCCACCGAAGCCGGCATAAGCGCTAGGGCGTACTTCGACGTGTTCTTCTCGGCGGACAACTTCCGTAATTGGGGACTGTCTACTGCGCACTTCATAACTATGGCGTTGCTCATAATTCTGCCGTGCATATTACTACTCATACTCTTGATCCGCTTTATGTACGGCAGATGCAATACGCACCATAATAAAGATACTATACCGTTAAAAGCGTTTAAGCTCGCAAGTAGGGTAATCTACCAACCGACATACAACGCTATAAGCGGTTACTTCCGTTTCTTGCGTAGGCACAGATGGATAATAAGAATTTGGCTTGCTGTAATAGCTTTACACTTAAATTTAGTCACTATCCTAATCGAGTTCTTTGCGTTCTATTTCTACTTTGCAATAAGCATTGACGTGAGTACAATATTCTCTCAAATACGCAAGCTGTTTATGGATTTGACTACATTCCTAACAGTCTTTAACGTATGGGGGATAATAATTCTAATCCTATGGCTGTTCAACCGCTGGCGACGGAAAATAGCCCTTGCAAGACTTAGGCACTACGAAGCTCGGAACTGCGGGTTTATAAACGCACTGCCTATTGTGTCGATCACCTGCGGAAGTATGGGAAAGAAGAAAACGACCATGATAACCGACATGACGTTAAGTCAAGAAGTAATGTTTAGACAACGAGCGTTAGAGATACTTCAAAAGTCCGACCTTAAATTTCCGTATTTCCCGTGGATATGCTTTGAACAGGAACTACTGCACTGTATGGCTTACGGCGTGGTGTACAATCTCGCAACGGTCAAGAAGTGGGTGCAGTTAAAACGACAACGCTTTAACAATCACGGCAATGTGCAGTGGCAGTTATACGGTTACAATATTTGTAAGTACGGCAACGGCTATGATAACGGTCTGTACATAAGTGAGCTGTTTGACGTATTGGAAACTTACGCTTTAAGCTATTTTATCTATGTTATTTCAAGCAGTCTAATCGTATCTAACTATTCCATACGCACAAGCAATGTAAAGAGCGACCTAGGCAATCTTCCGTTATGGCTTATGGACTTCTTTGTGCAACGAGATATTAAGAACAGCCGACACTCGCACATTTTAGATTTCGACATATTAAGGCTCGGCAAGAAAGTAATAGAAAACAATATACGCGCCGGCAGCTTTGAGTTCGGTGTAGTCACCATTTCCGAGATAGGCAAGGAACGGGGTAATAACCTTGAATTAAGAGAAGTAAAGCGCAGTACCGACGAAACCAACCAAAAGAACGATTTGTTTAATAGCTGGCTCAAGATGTGTAGGCATAGCGCAACGGTAGATAACTTTCCGTTCATAAAGGTATTCACGGACGAGCAACGACCGGAAAGCTGGGGTGCGGATGCGAGAGATCTCTGCGATATTATCCAAATCGTCGATTCAAGCGAAATAGGTATTACATTGCCGTTCTATACATTACAAGATATGCTGTCCGAATGGCTGTTCAATAAGTTCATAGCTACATATACGGATTTCAGATACAGACGCGGAGATAATACGCTGTTCATTTACTTGTACAAAAAGCTCGTCGCGTGGGTGTGGAACAGGAACGTAAGGAATTACAACAGATACGGATATTGTGTGCTGAACGTCGAAACCGAGCGCGGCACAATGGACGGTAAAGCGGACAAAAAGAAGTATTACCTAATGAACGCAAAGATTTACGGTAAAAGGTTTTCGACCGACTGTTTCAGCGATTATTTCAATGATTTGGCGAGTAGGACAAACGTCGGGCTGGATGATTACTTGGAATACCAAACGGAAAAGGCGAGCGTCGAAGAATTAAAGAGCCAAAACAGCTATTTCATAAACTCGCTGTATGGGAGGTGATGCTAATGCCGTATTTGGAAAGCAAGGTATATTACGACGGCAGTCATTATATAGCCATACCGCATACCGAGCCGCAACCGAGAAAGTATAAACGCCGTATGAATATAGCCGACTTAACGCCTATAAAGCAAAGCTCCGAAGATGACAAATTTTCGGGGCTTATGCCCGTGCAAAGAAAAGACGGTAAACTTCCGCTTGAGGTGTTAGCAGAGCAGCCGAAAGAACAAGCGCCGGATAAACCAAAGATAACTACTAATTCAAAAACAAAGGGCGAACTGTTTGACGAGCTGTATAAGAAATACCTACACTTAAAGTCAAAGGCAAGAGAAGAACAAATACTTGCGGATATGCGCGTGTTCTTTCCCAAAGACAAAAAATTAGAGGAATACATCAAAGACAAGCTCGAAAAGAAAAAGCGCAATTTAATATGCCGACGCAAGCGCATGGTACGAAAAGCTAATCTCGCCGATTTCAATTTCTTTTGTACGTTTACATACTCAAATGAATTACATACCGAACAATCTTTTAAGAAAGCGTTAAAAAAGACGTTTGCTAATTTTGCGTCGAGAAAAGGCTGGAAGTATATGGGCGTATGGGAGAGAAGTCCCGAAAAACAACGACTGCATTTTCACGGTCTGTTTGAAATACCAAACGGAACTATCCCCGGCATATTAAAACACAAACGCGATTACAGTACAATATCTCATAAAATGCAGGACACATTACAGTCCGAATACTTTAACGAACGGTTCGGACGAAACGATTTCAAAGTAATAGACGAGTACGATAACAAGCTCGGCAACGCAGTTGCGTATTTAATGAAATACATAGAAAAGACAGGCGAGCGGATAGTTTACAGTAAAGGGCTTTACCAATACTTTATTTCGGACATAACGGACGATGACGTGATATGCCCATACGGTGAAGAAGAAAAGAAGCTGATACTTGCGGATAACTTCAAGTGTCACGACGAAGGGGTGTATATTGGCAGAGTAAGTAAGAGCGTGATAGCACAAATGCGGAAAAGTAATTGACGCGCCGAAAAAAGTCCGCGAACACGCGCACGCAAGACCGTGACGGATCGCCAAGCGGTTTAGCGGCGACCGTCACTGCTTGCGCGTCGCGACTTTTCGGTCGGTTAAGGGCTTTTCATGGGCGTGCGTTTATCTGCGGCGCGCCAGCGCCGCACTTGTATCAAGATAAACGCACGCCCTAAACTCAAAGCGGGCTAAAAGTATAACTAACAGCCCGTTTTATGCACCTTGAAAAGTGAATATATTGATTAAATTGTCTTGCTTGACCTTTCGTTGAAAACTTGATAAAATAACTGTTGTAAGTATTTTATCACGGAGTGCAAATGATATGTTTAATTTATTTAAGTTGCCGATATATAATTATTCTCCGAAACAGATAGGGGAAAAGTATTTGCTTGCAAGGTCGAAACGAGTTGCTGAATTAGTAGCGTATGGAAATGAGGAGGATAGCTCTATTGATTTTTTCAACAGTAGGCATATCAAACAATCCGATCCTGACAATTACATTATCGGATATTTATATGTAGATTTTCGTAACGGTTGTTTTGAATATAGATTAGGTGTATGTGAAAAATCAAATTCAAGTAAGCCGTATAAAATGCCGCTATTTACCACCACAAAACACTATATGCAAGTTAATCATGTAAACGGAGTTTATGATTGTCCAGATGGTATGTGCAATAATGAGATTGCGTCTATGATTAAAAATACAGTCGATATGATATGCGAAAATGATATTCCTAACTTATATTGCGACAGGGTATCGTTTTATGTAATAAATCGTAATTTGGATTACATATCGTTGTTAGATGATATAAATGCAGAAAGATAATTAAGGCTAATTCAATCTCTCATACTTCCTAAATCTCGAATACTGAAACATAAACGCAGGCGTTCTCCATACGCTGTACAGCGTTTGTGTTAAACTGTCTTGGTGTTTTACAATAGCAGGCACTCCTGCAAGAGATAGCTGTAAGTAAGCCATGTGTACACACCTAATGTCAATGTCCGAACAGTCTACAAAACAGTCCATAGTGTAGTTTATATCGAAGTCGTTTTTAAGCACATCCAAAGCAGCTATCATCATTCCGCCGCTTCCGCAGCACGGGTCGTTGACCGTCAATATCTCACCGCTACCTTTCTTCGGCGTCCCTATACTTAACTTCGCGCACAGCTTTGAAACGTGGTAGGGTGTAAAGAACTGCCCGTTATGTGAATTGCCCATATTACAACCCATAAACAGTTCTCCGAGATAATCGGCAAATACTCCGTCGTCGTAGACTACCGAAGATAACAGCATAAATATCTTACCGCATATCTCGGACAACGCTTGCTGTTCTTGCTTGTTGTAGTGCGAGATGGTTTGCTTATATTCTTCTTCTCGCTTGTCATATTGCATTTTGTCTACAAGGTTTGAAATAGAGATAGCCATACAGCAAAGCAAATCCGAAATAAAGCGGTCTTTGTCGTGCATAACGCAAGCGCGATCTATGAGCTTAACAATTTCCTTGACGGAAGGAACGGCATACGGACAAAGATTGTCGGTATGCCGTTCAAGCGTCGTGGGGGT
The DNA here is from genome assembly GCA_023665905.1 of Roseburia sp. Classification (GTDB taxonomy): domain Bacteria; phylum Bacillota; class Clostridia; order Christensenellales; family Pumilibacteraceae; genus Anaerocaecibacter. The sequence goes on along the minus strand of JAMPDA010000013.1, from coordinate 4,714 downwards.
AATACATTCCGTTTCTTGTGTTAAAAGCCGAACTGTGGTTTCGGTAGGGTGGTCGAGCACGAAATCGAAAACGAAACGATCCATTCTACACCGTGCCTTTGGCTAACTTCAAACTGTCGTCGTTATCCGTTTCGCCCTTGATTATTTCCGAGCCGTGCATACGCCGTATCTCGTCAAGCGTAAGGTGATGTCTGTTCTTTATAGGCATATCCGTCCACGCCCACGCCTTTTTGTTGGAACAGTAAAAGAAGCCTAAGTCTTTTAATTGCTTGCGGTACTTGTAGGCGTTGAATACCCACAGCCACGATCCGCACAGCTCAATAACGCAGGCGAAAGTAATGATGGCGTTTATAATATCTCGGAACCTGTCGGGAATGTCTGCGGATTCGTCGGAATTCGCTTTTTCATAAGTCTTACCGTCCGCCGTTTCGTGTATGTTCTTGACTCTCGCGTACAACTCGTCATACTCGGCGTTTATGTACTGCATATCTTCGACCTTACCGCCTCTGTCGGGGTGGTGCTTGAACGCAAGAGCTTTGTACTGCCGTTTCAGTTCTTCGACAGTCTTAACGTCTTTGAAAAACTTAAAAGTCATAACGCTACTCCTATACGCTCGCGGTCTTGTCGGGTATATACATACGATTTTCGACTTGCACGACCTTTACACGCCGTCCGTCAATGTCCTGTATAAACTCGTCGGGTCTGCCGACCATACAAGCGCGCAAGTAAAGCTGCTTATTGTTCGGCTCTATATTGGGAATGTTGACTTCGACGAATTTCGTGCTGTCGGACACTTCTAAAATCTTAAAGCCTTTCATGACGAGCATAGAACTTAATTGCCATAGCTTGTCGTAAACGCCGAAGCTGTCTATGAGCACCGTAACGTCTTCGGTGGGGTGGTATGCTGTTACTCTGTAATGATTATTAGCCATAATGTAAAATCCTCCTATGCGGCTATTTGTTTAAGTTTTCTGTTGGCGTAGGGTAGCCATTTTTTGTTGACGAATTGTAAAACCGTATCGTCGGGCACATTGTCATCTTTACCGTAGCACTGTAACACTCTCTTGCTTCTAAGCGAGTATTCGAGCGTCACGAACGGAACGTCGGGATTGTCTTTGTTGCGCACAAAAAAGATAAGGCTTTCTTCTCGAGCAACTCGCCGGTCGTAATTCATACGTCCGACGCAGTGGTGAAGAACATCTCCTTCGTGTATAAGCTCAGCAGGGGATTTAGCTATAACGACTATAAACGCGTCTTCCATATCTCGCTGTAAAGGCAGGTATTTCTCCGCAACGACAGAGAATTTAGCATACAGCTCTTTTCGTTCTTCTGCGTCCCGTAAAGCCTTTAACGTTGCGTACTCGTCGGTGCGAATATCGTGCCAGCGCTTGAAGTCGTGGGGATAGCGGTTTTTCGGCAAGCTCATATCCAACCCGAGCTCGACGCAGGCTTTTACATAGTCGGCATACGAGCTTATATTTATATTTTGCTTTTCTATGTAGTCCAAGAATTTGCTTATTTCGTTTTTCGGTATGATTTTGCTTATGGTGTTGATGTAGTAATAATTGCGTTGCAATTCTTTTGTTTTTCGTTCAAGGTCCTGCATTTCGAGAATAGGCGCGTCTTTCTTGTACGCAGCCCAGATGGTTTGAGCCGAGAAGTAGGGAAGAGTCCCGTAATCGTTCCGAAGCAACTTCGCGTTCCGTATAAGCCATTTGCGGAATTTCTTGTCTTTGCCTGCTTTGCGCAACAACATTTTGTTCGTTGCAAGATGGCTGAGCCCGAGCTTCACGAAGTATTCCGCTTGAGGGTATTGCTCGTAGATCCGTAAGTATTTCAGAACGGCGGCGTATGGGTATTTATCTACCGCACTGTATTTGAACTTGTCGAACTTCAAAGCGTACTTCTTGTTTACAACGAATGCAATAGGGTCGTAATATTTATCTTCGGCGGGATGCCACCTACCGTCTTCAAAGTTCTTTGTTCGTTCGGTCAGCCCTAAATCGTACCAGCCTACGGAATAGCCCATAAGCGTGTATTCCATATCTCGCACAAGACATTTATCCGAGAAAACGCCGTGAACGGCTACCTGCTTGCAAAACCACTGTTGCTTATAATTCTTACACGCGACGGTTATCTTTACAAGCTCGCCCTTGATTTTAGTCAGGTAAGCGTAAAATCTTACGTTACCGTCTTGGTATGTATAGTCGTTATCCAGCCGCTTGATTTGTTTTGCTATGTATTGCGGAATAGGCTTTATATATCTGAAATCTAACATATCTTTTACTCCAAAATAAAGTTATTGCCGAGCAGCTTAACTACCTTAGCCAAAGCCGCTTGGTCGTAAGGGTTATCGTCGGAACAGTCGGAAGGCTCGCAGGCAGCCTTGTGTTGCTCGCTCTCCGGCGAGGGTATGTCTTTCGGCTCTTGTATATCTCCGTCGAATAAACGCATTTCGGACTCGGTCAGTTCGTCGTCGCCGTCGAGTACATCTTCTATACCGAACATATCCAGCTTGCGCTCACCGTCATTTTCTACGACAACGACGGAATGCTTTTGCCGTATTTTCTTGAAGTAAACTTCTGCGGCGTGGTAAGGGAAACCGATCATCGGAATACGCTGTTCTAAGCCTAAATCTTTACCCGTAATCGTCAAACCGACTTCTTCCGCAAGAGCTACGGCGCGTTTGCCGAACACCTCATAAAAATCCCCGACGCGCATTGCTATTATGCTGTCGGGGTGGCGGTTGACGTAGGTTATATATTTCTCGTACAGTTCGTTTTTGGGTTTATGCTGTTCTTGTACGACGGATTTTGTAGGCTTGACTGTCGGCGCTTGTTCGGCATCCTGCGAAGCCGCGTTGTCAACCACTTCATAGTCGTCGGCTTGTAATTCTACCGTGTTTTCTATCTCCGTATCCGCTGTAACTTCCGGTTCGTCCGTTGTTATTTGTTCTGCCATTACAACGGATTCGACAGTCGGCTGTTCATCTTTCTTGTCGTTCAGCATATCGAAGAAAGAGAACTGAGATTTAGGCTTCGGCTTGGGCGGCGGTGTAGGGGTAGGCTTTGTCGTTTTAACCGGCGCGGGCGGCTTATATTCCGTGCCGTCTTGGTTATACAGCTTGCCCTCAATACTGTCTTCTTCAAAGTAATGAATAGCCCAGCCGTATACGACGGAATCTTCGACACAAGCCGAACGCGAGCCTTTCTCGGCGAGTTTCTTTGCCTCGTCGCAGGCGTAAGTCATAAAGCCGTTTAAGTCTTTACGGTTTATAAGCTGTTTGCCGTCTTTCTCATACGGCGTACCGCTGTTTATTTTTTCGGCGAGAATATCCGACGCGTTATTTTGTAAGTAGGCGAGTATAAGTTCTTGGTCGCGTCCTTTTGCCGTTAAGCTAATATTAGCCATTATAAATCACACTCCTGTTTTAAGATTTTAAGAATGAATTGTTCGTCGTAACCGGACGAACATATCCAAATAATAGTTGCCAAAGTTTCAAGCTCTGCGCCGCGTTTATTAAGCTCGAACATCAATTCGTACTGTTTAACGCTGCCGTTTGTAAACCATTGGTATTTGTTACATAGCTTGTAAAGTCTGTCGTTTGAGATTTTCATAGAGAACTCCTTGTTTTTAAGATTGTTGGTTTTACTGCATAAATAGAAAATTGCCCGTTCCTGTTCAGAACGGACAACCGCGCCATAGCCATTTGTATTCGAGATATGATTTAATGGGGAGTATAAGCCAAATTACATTCTTAATTGGCTCATGAGTCTTTCTGTCGGGCGGTGCGTTGTTTTCATACCACCGCACATTCCACATAGCGCCGTCGTAGGTGTTAGTGACGAGATACACTTTCAACCGCGATTTACCTTTACGTCTGTAACACACCTTATAGCCGTAATTATTATCCGAAGCCATTGTTTAATCGTCCTCGCAGAATACAGCCGTGCTGTGGTTAAGCGCAAGATAGTAATGCCCGTTGCCGCAGTTCTTATATTCTTCGCTGTAAAAGGCTTTGTTACTGTCGGGATTATAACTGAAGCTCACGTCGTAGTTTGTCCGTATTCTCGGTATGGTATATTCTCTGTGTTCGGATATGGCTGTGCGGATTTTTTCTTTTTCTTCCGCATTGTTATACCCGAAATACATGGATTTAAGTTCACACCGCGACAGTTCCCATATATAATCCGTGTCAAGATAATCGCGCCCTCTGTTATCGGTTTTGATCATAAAAGGGTAGCGCTCTTTACAGTAGGTTATAGCGGTGTCACGGTTATCCCAGCTCATATCGTGTATCTTTTTCTTTTCGTCGAGCGTAACGTATTTGTATAGATTATCCCATACGACGGCTATATCCGTCCAAAGCCCGCTTTCACGACAGAGCTTAACGGCGCGGTTCAGTCGGTTTTTCCATTGTAAGTTTTCGTCGGTGGGCATAATCGGCGTGTACCGCATTAAAAACCTGTCTTCGTCGAAACGCCAACCGCTACGTTTTTTGTTGTGCGCATATACGAATATATTGCCGTCGTCTTCTATGTAGCATCTGTATGTTTCGTTATATATAACGCTTACTGCCTTAAAGCGCCGTAAGCCTTTTACCTTGATTTGTTCCAAGATACCTTTGTTTTCCATATTAGATTCTCCTGTTAAACTTTTCTGTAAATATCGTCGGCAAAGAACGCACAAACGAACGGATTGAAAAGGGCATGAC
>JAMPDA010000012.1 GCA_023665905.1 Roseburia sp. | reverse complement strand
CGTGCGAAACGGAGCGAGTCGCACCCACTGTGGTGCGTCGAACGACAGCCACAGGCTGACACTATGGTAGTCGCTCGCTATATAGAAGTGAGAACGCAGGCAAAGTGTCGCGCAGCATTTGGTTGCCCGCAATTTGCCCATAAAAATGATTCCATTGAGGTCGGGTGAATGTACATCGAGTTTGTCATTGCCGATAATTTTCTGTTGACATATCTTGCCGGCGCATGCGCCGCAATGATGTGTCACAAGCGCGCCAATGTGTGGAGACTGCTTGCCGCGGCGACGGTCGGCACTGTGGTCGCGGTGTTTTATCCGTACATGCGTCTGAACGCAGCGGCACAGCTCGCCGTAAAGCTGTCGCTGGGGATAGTACTGTGCGTGATAGTGTTTTTAAAGACCGAAAGACCTATAGCGTCGAGCCTGATGTTTTTCGGTTGCACGTTCGCTTTCGGCGGCGCAAACTATGCGCTCGGGCTGGCGCTGTATTCGAGCGCGTCGGCGGCGACCGCGTTCTGTCTAAAGTGTCCGCTGTTTATAACGCTCGGCACGGGTGCGGCGGTTTTTCTGTGCGCGCGGTACATAGTGGGCAGATTGCGCGCGCCGCGTGCACGCGCGCCGTACGAGTATGCGGTGTGTGTGGATGTGTTTGGGACGACCTTGCGCTTTTCGGCGTTTTTGGATACGGGCAACTGCGTTTTCGACGACAGGTCGGGCTTGCCCGTTATCATAACCGATGCGGAACGGTTTGCGGCAAAGCTTAATGAAAGCGCGTCGCGCGAATTTTTGAAGCATTTGCACGAGTTCCGAAAGCTCGACGTCAGCACCGCGGCAGGGAAAACATCGGCGTATATAATCAAACCGACGGGCGTCACGGTCTATTCGGACAGGCGCGGACATACTATAGAAGCAGTGCTGGGATTGGTGAGCGGCGGAAAAACGAGCGCGTTTTCCGCGGCGCACGAACTGCTGCTCAATCCGGCGGCGATGACGGAGGGACTATGAAGCTTTTGGATCTGCTTAAAAAGATAAGCCGTATCGTAAGATCGCTCGACGGCTGTGAAAACAGCCTCGAGTACATAACGTCGGGCGAGGGATTGCCGCATCCGCTTGAGCCGCAGGAGGAGGCGGACGCGCTTTCGCGGCTTAAGTCCGATCCGTCGGTCAGGACGCTTTTGATAGAGCACAATCTCAGGCTTGTCGTCTATATCGCGCGCAAGTTCGACAATACGGGCGTGGACGTGGAAGATCTGATATCCATAGGCACGGTCGGCTTGATAAAAGCGGTCAATTCGTTCGATCCCGAAAAGAATATCAAGCTCGCGACTTACGCCTCGCGCTGTATCGAGAACGAAATACTAATGCACTTGCGTCGCGTGGTGCGCATGCGCGTGGAGGTTTCCTTGGACGAGCCGCTCAATGTGGACTACGAGGGCAACGAGCTCGTTATGGCGGATATACTCGGCACAGACCCCGATACGGTGGGCAAAGAGCTCGAAAACGAGGCGGAGTGCCGATTGCTCAACGAGGCGCTCGAAAGGCTAAGTAAGCGCGAACGCGTGATAATGCAAATGCGATTCGGCTTGGGCGGCGCGAGCGAAAAAACGCAAAAGGAAGTCGCGGACCTGCTCGGGATATCGCAGTCGTACATTTCGCGGCTGGAAAAGAAGATAATATATCGCTTAAAAAAAGATATAACAAAGGCGCTCAGTTGCTGACATCTCAGTCGGCAACTTTTTTATGGATAGCCGCGATAGCCGTCTTTTCGAGACGGCTGACCTGCGCTTGCGAAATGCCTATTTCGCGCGACACTTCCATCTGCGTCTTGCCCTCGTAAAATCGCATCATCAATATTCTGCGTTCGCGCTCGCCGAGCCGCTCCACCGCGTCGTCTATATCGATACGGCTCAGCCTGTTGTCGTCCGAGCTGTCGGAAAGCTGGTCCATAACGAGCACCGCGTCGTCGCCGTCGTGATACACCGGCTCGTACAGCGATATGGGGTCGGAAATGCCGTCGAGCGCGTACACCACATCGGAAACGGGCACATTCAGCGCGGCGGCGATATCCTCCACGGACGCGACGTCGCCCGTTTCGTATTCTATTTTCTGGCGCGCCTGAAGCGCGTGATACGCCGTGTCGCGCACCGACCGCGAAACGCGGAGAGGCGAGCAGTCGCGCAAAAACCTGCGTATCTCGCCGATTATCATGGGCACGGCGTAAGTGGAAAAGCGCAGATTGTACGACACGTTGAAGTTTTCCATCGCCTTGATAAGTCCGATACAGCCCACTTGAAAGATGTCGTCAACGCTCTGTTTTTTTGCGGCAAAGCGTTGCGTCACGGACAGCACAAGGCGCAGGTTCGCCATGATAAACTGTTCGCGCGCGGCTTCGTCGCCGTTCTGCGCTTTTTTGATGAGCTCCATCATCTGTTCGTGTTTCAGCTTCGGCAGGGATGATGTGTCCAAGCCGCAAATATCCACTCTTGTTTTCATACGGACCTCTTTTGTTACGCCTGTGACAGCGGAATTTCGGCGCATTGCCGCATAATAAGTTTGGCGATTGTGCGGCGGCTTTATTCTCGATATTTGTGTCGCGCGGGAGTAAGAGCCGCATATTTTGTCGAAAACGCACAAGATTTTTTCCGCCGCGCAAGTTTTTATGCGCAAAAACGGCGTAAAGCGCATATATACCGATTATGGATACCGAATTATCGTTTTGCGAGCTCAGACGTCGCGAGGTAATAAACGGCAGCGACGGCAAGCGCATGGGTCATATCGTGGATATGATATTTTCCGTGGAGAGCGGAAGGATCAAGGGCATAATACTCCCGTACGGCAAGCGCGGCGTTTTTCAAAAGTCGCAGGACCTTTTCGTGCCCTGGCAGTGCGTGCAGAAGATCGGCGAGGACGTCATACTCGTCGAGATATGCGACCTCGGTTCCGGCATGCCCACTTGTTCCGCGACGTCCAAGCCGGAGCGACTGCCCGAGCCGCCCAAAAAGGGTAAAAAGAACGCGGACTGCGACGGTAAGTGTGAAAAGTGCATGCTTTTCGACTGCGCGGGGCGCTGGGAAACTTCGGCGGAATAGCAGCTCCCAAAATGTTTTTCGTCGGGCGCGTTGTCGTTTTAAAACAATACGATTTAGCAAAATCGGCATTTAAACGCACCCTAAAAAATCTTTGATTTTTTGCGCGCTATATGATATAATACAAAAGTGGATCGACGCGGGTAGCATAAGCGATCGATTCATAATTTTCCAAGGACAAGCGTATTATGAAATGTATCTATTGCGGTAACGCGGAAAGCAAGGTGGTAGACTCGCGCTCCACCGACGAGGGCAACAGCATACGTCGCCGTCGCGAGTGCCTCCAATGCGGAAAACGGTTTACTACATACGAGGTCATCGAGTCAACGCCCGTGTTGGTCGTAAAGCACGACGGAACGCGTCAGCCGTTCGACCCGATAAAGGTCAAGAACGGCGTTATCAAGGCGTGTGAAAAGCGACCCGTCGCAATACGCGATATCGACGCTTTGGTGACGTCGGTGGAAAAGCAGATCTACAATTCGCTCGAGCAGGAGATAACTTCGCAGAAGATAGGCGAAATGGTTATGGAGCGGCTTAAGGAATTGGATCAGATCGCGTATGTGCGTTTTGCGTCGGTGTATCGCGATTTCCGCGACGTCACGTCGTTTATAGAATTTATCAATGCATTTAAGTAGGCGGTAATGACACTTTTCGATCGCAACGTAAATAGCGGCTTTATCAGGTCCATAGGCGGCGACGAGCAAACGCACAGGCGGCTTGTGGATATGGGACTTTTGGACGCGCGGTTCACAGTGAGATCGCGCAGGGAAAACGCGCTGCTTGCGGATTTCGGCGATTTTTCGGCGGTCGTTTGCGAGTCCGCCGCAAGATGTATAGAAACGGTCGCAAGGCTATGAAGATAGCGCTTTGCGGAAATCCAAACGTCGGCAAGACGACGCTGTATAATCGCATGACGCGATCGGACGCGCCCGTGGGAAATTGGCACGGCGTAACGGTGGACGTGCGCACCAAGCGCATGCGCGCCGAGGGCGCGGAGCTTTCGGATCTGCCCGGCGCGTATTCGCTGACCGCAAGGACTAACGAGGAAGCCGTAACGCGCGACGAAGTGCTGTACGGCGATCATGACGTAATAGTTTGCGTCGCGGAGGTCAACAATCTGCGCCGCAATCTGTATCTTCTCACGCAGATAATGGAAGCAGGCAAAAAGACGGCGCTCGTCGTAAACATGATGGACGAGGCGAAAGGCAAGATCGATCTCGACTTGCTTTCTTCGCGGCTCGGCATACCCGTGCTGGGCGCGTCGGACAGATACGAAAATCCGAGGTCGGCAGTCGTTTCCGCGGCGCGGGAAGCCGCCGAAAAGCCTGCGGCGAAAGTGCCGTACGCCGCGGACGCGCGCGTTTCGGCTTTGTCGCTCGGTATATGCGCGGAGTCGGCAAATGTCGGACTCGCGCCTACTTTTGCCGCACTCAAAATAATGGAGGGCGACGCGCATGTCGCCGAAAGAATAGGCGTAAAGTCCGCCGCGGCGTGCGTCGGCTGTTCGGGCTGCTACGCCGGCTCGGCGGATAGGGACTTGCCGGCACGGCTACGCTACGCCTTTGTGGACGGTATTCTCGACGGCGTGATAGAAAAAAAGGCGGAGCATAAGCGCACGGAAAGGATAGACCGAGTGGTTTTGGGTAGAGCGGCGCTTCCGCTGTTTCTTATCGTCATGGCGGCGGTGTTCGTCATAACGTTCGAGGTCGGAAGACCGCTGTCGGACAGGCTTTCAGCGCTCGCCGCGGTGGCGGCAGCGCCCGTGCGGACGGCGGATATCCCCGAATGGTTTAGTTCTTTGCTCGCCGACGGCGTAATATCCGGCGTGGGCGCTGTGCTCGCGTTTTTGCCGCAGGTGCTGCTGCTGTTTTTGCTGACGGCCGTATTGCAGGACAGCGGATATATGAGCAGGGTCGCGTACGCGTCGGACGGCTTTTTCAAAAAGTTCGGACTGAGCGGCAGAGCGGCGTTTTCGCTCATACTCGGCTTGGGCTGTTCGGCGACGGCGGTGCTTTCGACGCGCGGTATATCCGACCCTGCGGCGCGCCGCCGCACGGCGTTCGTGACGCCGTTCTGCCCGTGCAGCGCGCGCCTTGCGGTCTTTACGGCGGTGACGGGATATTTCGGACTTTCGGGAATAGTCGTAGCCGCGCTGTATGTTTTGGGCATAGCGGCGGCGCTTGCGACGCTCAAAGTCATGCAAATTGTTCGCCCTGCGGCGGAAGAGGAAAAACTGCTGATGGAAATGCCGCCGTATCGCGTGCCGTCGCCCAAGCGCATTTGGAGTCTTGTGTATCGTAATGTCGCGGCGTTTATCGGCAGGGTCGGTTCGATCGTGCTGTGCGTAAGCGTTATAGTGTGGGTGCTTGCAAACTTTTCGCTTTCGTACGGATTTACGGGCGGCGGAGAAACGAGCATACTGTGCACACTGTCGAATTTACTTGCGCCGATATTCGTTCCGCTGGGCTTCGGCTCTTGGCGCGCGGTGTCCGCCCTTATTTCGGGGATAGCGGCGAAAGAAACGGTGGTGTCGGTAATAGCCGCGCTCGGCGGCTTCGACGCGGTTTTCGGTTCGGTCGCCGCCGCCGTGTCGTTTTTGATATTCACAAGCCTGTACGTGCCGTGCGTTGCTACGCTCGGCGCTATCGCCCAAGAGAACGGCGTAAAAAGCGCACTGCTTTCAGTAGCGGTGCACACCGTCGTCGCGTATGCGATATCGTTTTTGTTTTATCGGTTCGCGCTCATGTACGGCGCGGACAAAAGATTGTTTTTTACGGTACTGCCGTGCGTCGCCGCGGCGGTGTGCGCCTTAGCGGCTGTATTTGTCGCAGTAGGGCACAAAAGAAAACGCTCGGCGGCATGCGGAAAAACTTGATCGTAAGGGGAAAAACATGGGAAAAAAGATGGAATTCCATATCGAAAAGGACGAGAGCGCGGTAGTGTTCTTGTCGAACGCCGTTGCAGGTCTTACGCGAGCAAAAGCGGATTTGCTTATAAAGAGCGGCGAAGTGCGCGTGAACGGTGTAAAAAGGCGCTCCAATGCGGCGCTCACGCGCGGCGACGTCGTTACCGTTTTCGTGCCGGACGACGTGTACGTAAAGACCGAGTTGAAAACGGTGTACGAGGACGATGAAATAGTCGTGTTCGACAAGCCCAAGCGCGTCGCATACGACGCATTGCCCGAGCTGTACGGCGCTCCGCTTTTTGCTGTTCACCGGCTGGATACCAACACGACGGGTCTTATCGTTTTCGCAAAGACGGAACGCGCGCTCGGCGAGCTTTCGTCCGCGTTCAAACAGCGGAACGTCCGCAAGATCTACGAAACGGTAGTTTATCCGTCGCCCGAAAAAGACAACGAAGTGCTTGTGGCTTATACAAAGCTCGACCACAGGTGCAACATCGCGCGCGTTGTCGCGTATCCCAAGGATAAATACAGAAGAATGATAACGGAATACTTCGTAAAGGAGCGGATAGGCGATGTGGCTGTCCTTCGCGTATTTCCGCACACCGGCAGAACGCACCAAATACGCGCGCATCTGTGCTTTGCGGGTTATCCGATAGTGGGCGAGCACAAGTACATTCGTAAAGACGCGGAACGCATCGACGGCGCGCCCGATACGCAGATGTTGGCCGCCATAGAACTCGAATTTTCCGATCTCGGCAACGGGCTCGAATATCTCAACGGCAAGTGCTTCGAAACGCAAAGCCGATTCGACCTCGGGTTTTTGCGAAAAAAGTGATTCTATGTATGTGCGCCGTATATATAAAATGTATTGACAAAATTGGTCGAATACTGTAAAATATAATGTGATGAGCAATAAAGACATAAAATCGGAGGCGCGGCAGAAGCTCGCCCTCAATATGCACCAAGCGATAATACTTTACACGGTCGAGTTTGTGATATTCGTCACACTTGTCGCGCTCGTGGTTTTGGCATGCATGTGTTTAAAGACGGTCAATACCATTGCCGGTATCGTAATGGTGTGTTACGGCGTTTTGCTCGGACTGATCGCCGTTATCGGATTCGGGACTATCAATTACGCGATGGTCGATTTTTACATCGCTTCGTACAAGTGCAAGCCGTATAATGTGCGGCGGCTCGGCGATACGCTTGCGAGGAGCGGAATAGTAAAAGTGCTGCTTATGAGCGTAAAACGCACTCTTCTGTCGTTCCTGCTGTTGCTGTGCCTTATCGCGCCGGGCGTGATATACATTATACGCACGTCTATGGCAAACCACCTGTTGATAGCGAACCCCAATATGAAAGCTTCGACGGCGCTTTCGGCGTCGAACAAGGTCATGAGCGGAAAGACGGGCGCGTACTTTTCGCTCAGCATGTCGCTCTTGGGCTGGAAAGTGCTCGGAGTGCTGACGCTCGGGCTCGGGTTTATTTTTATAGCGCCGTACTTAAATCTCGTCAAATCGGTATACTATAAGCGTAATCTGCAAGGCGACAAGGCGGTATACAATATCGCCATTCAGCCCGTATCTCCGCCCGTATTCGCGCCGACCGACGCTGTTCAGGGAAACGGCGCCGCAAGACCCGTAGAAGCGGAAGCGGCGGACCGGCAAAAACCCATGCGCGCGGAAGACCTCGTGCAGGAAGGGATGGCGCCCATAGATACGCTCGACGGTTCCGACGTTATGGAAATGGATATGGCAATGCGCGACTTCGGCGCAGGCGGCGCGGATGTTCCGGAAATACCGCTAAAACCCGTCGCCACGTCGCAGAAGAACGCGGCACAGTCGCAGCCGCAGGAAGTACAGCCGGCTATAGAACCGGAAGTGACCGAGCTCGGCGATACGGGCATAAAGGAGCGCACGCTCACGACGGCGGAGCTCGAACAAACCGACGATATCAGCAGTCGTTTTAACGATATGTACACCCGTTCGACGCAAAATACCGCGTCCGGTCGCGACTATATATCCGTGACCGGCAATCAGGCTCCCAACGATTTCGTCACGGGCGAACTGAACGAAGACGACTTGCTTGCGCAGTTTATGGACGATTTCGGAACGTCCGACGATGCGTCCGCGGACGGCGGAGCGGCAGGCGGAACAGTCTCGGACGATTTTGCCGCCGACCCGTTTACGGTCGATCCCGTAACCGCCGACGCGTTTACCGTAGAGCCTATCGCAACAGACGCCGCTGCGGAAGAGCCTGCGCCGAATATTTCCATGGCGGACCGCATACGTGCCCGTGCCGCCGAGCGCGCGTCGCGCGGCGACAGCGCCGATGCATTGCGCGAAAGGGCGGCAGGCGCGCGCCCGTCAAATGCCGACAGAGCCGCTGCCGGCGCGTCCGCTCAAAATTCCGACGCTGCGATGAGCCGTGCGGAGCGCGTAAGGCGCGACTACGAGGAGCGGCTTAAAAATTTAAGAAAACAGTAGGGCAACTTGAAGCAGAAACGTAATTATTCCCTCACAGCAAAAGAGCGCAAGGAAAAGCGCCGCGCGCAAGAGCACAAGAGCTCTAACGTATCGCCGTCGGAGGCGACATCGCGCGAGTCGGCGGAGCTTGCGATGCTGACGTCGCAAAAACGCTCGCGAAGGTCCGCTATCATCGTGGGCGCAAGCCTGTGCGTTGCGGTATTGCTCGTTCTCGTCGCGCTGATAGTGCCGGTCGTGTCGTATCTCGTAAACCCGTACAGCGGCTACGACGACGTGATCGCGCGCTTTAAGCTTTCCAACGGCATGGTGCTCGAGTACGTGATAGAGGAGGACGAATACGACATTGCGGCGACCAACTTTATCTTCCTCGCCAAAAACGGATATTTCGACAACACCGTGTTTTTCGACGCGCAGGAGGGATGGCTGCGTTTCGGCGGCTACGAGCAGCAGCCGTATTCTTCCGCGAGCATGTCGCCCGATTACAATATGACTTTTCATCACGCGCACAATGCGACATACTGCGATAAGTTCTCCGCGCTCCCCAATAGCAGGTTTGAAAAAAACGTAAACAAGTTCGGCTACAATCTCTATGCCGACAGCAACGGCGAAAAAACGGCGTTATTAGAGCAGAAAGGCGTTTTGACGTATCTGTATTCCGACACGAGCACGGAGTTCCAATTTTCGTATCGGGAGCAGGCGAACAATCAGGTGACGAGCATTGCGACGGACGGCACGATGTCCAGACAGACGCTCAAGTCCACCATGGTCGGGCACGCGCTTAACGACAAAACGGTGGAAAACATCGTTGCGATAAGCGAGCTTGCCGAGCAGAATACGCGCGCGTCGTCGGGGTATATTTGGTATCCGCCCACGCCGAATATTTATATATCGAGCGTAAAGGTGTACAATCTCGACAACAAAAAGTGGCGCGATTTCGACTTTATCGACTATATGAGCGAGGAAGGCGCCAATAGGTTGAGAGGCTGGACTGGACAGGTTTAGACTTACGGGTGGTGACCCCATATGCGGCGCATATGCGCCGCATATTTTATGTGTAAAATTATCTTTTCGGTATGCCGCGCGCCGCCTACGGCAATAATACAGGGCATGATAATCGGTCTTGTATTATGCGGCTTGGTTGCCGTGCTGCTGTTTTTCGGAGTAGCCGAGCAGGTGTTCAAAAGCTTCGGAATAACGTATTGGCTGGCGTTCGTGCTCGTCGGCGCGCTAATAGGCAGCGCGTTTATCCCGTCGTTTTCGATAGGCGCAGTGTCGTTTAACGTAGCGGGATTTATTGCGCCGCTCGTGTTTGCGGCGATATTCATAACGCTGTGCGCGCGTTCGCGCGAGATATGGCGCGCGGCGGTGACGGCGACGGCGGTCGCCGCAATGTTCATAGCCGTATGGCTGCTCATAGAGCCAATAACAAACGAAACGGTAACAGTCCTTATAGTGGGCTTCCTGTGCGGCGCAATAGGCTTTTTGGTCGCAAAGACCAAGCTCGCGGCGCTTGCGGCAGTGTTTTTCGGACTGCCGATAGGCGAGGCGATATCGTCTATGGTAAGCGCCGCGATATACGGAACACCCGTGCAGTTCGGCTCTGCCGCCATGTTCGACGCGGTGATCCTTTCCGCGGTGTTTGCGGTGGTGCTTTTCGAAGCGGTGTCGGCGATAAAGCGCACGATGAATAAGCGCGCCGCCGCGGTAAACGTTGGGCTTGCCGAAACTGCGGAGGAATTCGATCCCGACGAGTATAAAAAATACTTCGACGAATGACGGCGGCAGGGCGCGGCGCCCGCTATATTCGCAATTAATCAAAATCTGTTTACAAATCGGATATATTGTGATATAATTATCATGCGGTCGTATGCGCGTTATGTGCAAATTTATACTGCGACCGCGATAATGCGTATGAAACCTACTGTTGCCATTGTCGGACGCCCTAATGTGGGCAAGTCCACATTGATAAACAGAATAAGCGGCAGGCGCGTCGCCATAGTGGACGATATGCCGGGCGTCACACGGGACAGGCTGTATGCCGATTGCGAGTGGTGCGGCAAGGAGTTCACGCTCATCGACACGGGCGGAATAGACGACGCTTCGGACGATATATCCGTATCGGTCAAGCGTCAGGCGCTCGACGCGGTGGAGCTTTGCGACGTCGTCATATTTGTCGTGGACGTCAAGCAGGGCGTGCTTTCTGGCGACCGCGAAATAGCCGATGTACTGCGAAAAAGCAGCAAGCCTATCGTGCTCGCGGTCAACAAGGCGGATACGTCGGCGCGCGACAATATTTACGAGTTTTACTCTTTGGGATTGGGCGAGCCGCAGCCCGTTTCGGCGGCGCACGGCAGCGGCGTCGGCGATCTGCTGGACGCCGTGTGCGGACACTTTTCCGCGAGCGAGAGCGCGCAGTCGGAAAAGCCGCTTTCCATAGCCGTAGTCGGCAAGCCCAACGTCGGCAAGTCGTCGCTCGTAAACAGGCTGTCGGGCTATGAGCGCAGCATTGTTTCCGACATAGCCGGAACGACGCGCGACGCGGTGGATACGCCTATAACGGTGGGCGGCGTCGATTACGTGCTCATAGATACGGCAGGGATACGCCGTAAACGCGATATCGAAAAGGCTTCCGTGGAGAGGTATTCGGTCGTTCGGTCCATCGCCGCGATAAAGCGCGCCGACGTCGTTTTGGTGGTCGTTGACGCCACTTGCGAGCTTACGGAGCAGGACGAAAAGATCGCCGGTCTTGTGCACGAAGCGGGCAAGCCGTCGGTAATAGTTCTCAATAAATGGGACGCGGTGGAAAAGGACGCGTATACGCTCGAGCAAAAGACGGTAGAGCTCAAAGAAAAGCTGGCGTTTATGAGCTATTTTACGAGCATTGCGGTGTCTGCCGCAACGGGCAAGCGCGTCGAAAAACTGCTCGAAATGGCGAGC
This sequence comes from Roseburia sp., assembly GCA_023665905.1. Lineage (GTDB taxonomy): Bacteria > Bacillota > Clostridia > Christensenellales > Pumilibacteraceae > Anaerocaecibacter. The sequence continues at coordinate 38,118 of JAMPDA010000012.1, read as the reverse complement.
GCTTCGTGGAGCAACGCTTCGCGGCGGATATCCACAGGACTTTTGAACGAGCTTGTCGGGCAGGCGGTCGCCGCGACTGAGCCGACCGCGCGCAAGGGCAGACGCGCAAAGATATTTTATGCGACGCAGCCGGACGTGTGTCCGCCGCTGTTTGTGTTTAAAGTCAACGACGCGAGCTTGATACATTTTTCGTACGAGCGCTATCTCGAAAATTCGCTGCGCAGAGCGTTCGATTTTTCGGGCACGCCAATACGCTTAAAGTTTGTCGGGAGGGGAGAAGAATGACTATCCCTTTACATATGGAAATAATTACGGGTGTGCTTGTTGCGCTCGGCGCATACTTTATAGGCAACATCAATACCGCGATCGCCATAAGCAAGCTTAAGGGCAAGGATATTCGCAAGTGCGGCAGCGGCAATCCGGGCACGATGAATATGATACGCACATTCGGAAAACCCATGGGCGCGCTTACGCTTGTTCTGGACGTTTTGAAGGGCGTGATACCCTGTCTTTTGGGTTGGCTGTTTATGGGCACGGGCGAATTTTTGCGCCTCGGCGCGGACCGTATGGGAATGTACGTAGCAGGCTTTTGCACGACGCTCGGGCACATCTATCCTGCGGCGATGAAGTTCAAGGGCGGAAAGGGCGCGGCGACCATAATAGGCGTGTGCCTGACGATGCAACCGCTGTACACGCTCGGCTTTTTCGCGCTCGGCGTGGTGTTTTTGTTCGTATTCAAAATAGGCTCGCTTACGTCGTTTATAATGATAAGCGCACCGCTCACTGTAGAGGGATTGCGCGCGGCAAGTCAGCCGCTCGGCGTGTACTGCGCCGTGATACTGTTTTTGATGTACGCGCTCAGCCTGTTCGCGCACAGAAAGAACCTCGTAAAACTGTTTTCGGGCAACGAGGGCAGAGTGGTGCTTAAAAAATCGAAAAAGGTCAAGGTCGCAACGGACCGCGCGACCGTGTTCGATTTGCCTACGGTCGTCGAATAGCGATAAAAACGGAGGAGTAATGGCAAACATCAAAGCTCGCGCCGAGCGCAACGTAAAAGTGCGGCGCACAATAGCCAAGATAGAGCAGACTGTCGCAAAGCTCGAGCGCATGAAAGCCGAGTATCTCAAAAAGGCGACGGACGCCAAAGCGCGCGGCGAATCCGCATCGTATAGCCTTGCCAAGAGCGGGCTCAACGCCACGCTGTCGCAGATCAAGCGCGCCAAAGAAATGCTGCTAAATATCGAGATAACGGCGGAGCTCCAAAAGATGGACGAAACTAACGCCGACTTTTTGACGGGCATGTCCGTCATCGCCAAGCGCATAAGCAAGGTCAACAAGCAGTCGGATTTTGTCAAACTGCAAAAGGAGATAGAAAAAGCGCTGTCCGGCATGGAAGAAGCTCAAGCCGGCTTGGACGTGTTCCTGCAAAATTCGGACGCGGCGTTCGCGGCGATATCGTCCGTAACGGGCTCACTGACCGACGAGCAGATAGACAAGCTGGTGGACGGCAAGCTGTCCGAAAAAGAGCTGTTTTTGGACGCAGAGATAGACGCTATCGGCGTCGCTTCGCCTCGTGTCGCAGACGTTTCCGAAACGCCGCAAGCGCGCATGCAGGCGAGCGTAGGCGTAGATGACGCGGCAAGTGCCGCGCCGTCGCCCGAGCCGCAGAGCGCGCCGCAACAGGCTGTCGCAACGCCTTTCCCGTCGCCCGACGGGGTGTTCCGCTTCGGCGCGGTCGAACCTCCGCCGTCGGCGCGGTTTTTCGCGACGCGGAAAGCCGCAGCGGTCGAGATAGGAACGGACGGCGACGGCAACAGCGCGGAAATAGATTTTTCGGAAACGCCGAATATACTCATAGGCGGCATGCTCGGCAGCGGCAAGAGTCGGCTGTTGCACCATATTATCTGTTCGCTTTTGTCGGCACATTCGTCAAAGGAGCTTCGGCTGTTGCTCATAGATTCGGGCGACGGCGAGCTGTCCGCATACAACGGAACGGCGCACGCGGCGGCGGACGCTATAAGCGGCGCCGAAAACGTTTCGGCTGCGCTTTCCGCGCTATCCGACGAGATAGAAAGGCGCTACGCCGCCTTTAACGGGCGCGGCGTGCGTAATATAGAACAGTACAACAAGTCTGCCGAGGAGCGTATGCCGTACATAGCGGTCGTGTTCGACGAGTACGACATGCTCATGCCGGCTTTCGAGCGCGAGTATGCGGCGCTGTGCCGCAGTGCGGCGAGCGCGGGCATATTCACGGTCGTCTGCACGCGCGATCTTACGGCAAAGACGGTGACGGGCGGCATAAAAGCCAATGCCGACGCCGTGATAGCGTTCAGGACCGCCACGGAAGCGGACAGCGTGTTGCTGTACGGAACTGCAGGCGCGGAAAAGCTGACGGGAGTGGGCGAGTTTATCTTCCGCGGACGCAAAATACTCGCGCCGCGTATTTCCGATACCGATATAAAACGCGCGACCGCCGCGCTGAAGGTGAATGTACTATGAGCAAAGAGAAGAAGCGCATAAAGGAGCAAATGCTCGTAAATTCCGCCGTCGCGTCGGTTAAAAAGCAACTGAGCGATCTCGAAGCGAGCAGAAAAAAATACATCGCGGCGGCGGCGACGGCAAAGTCCGAGGGTATAACTTCGCAGTACAACCTCGCGCGCAACGCGATAAGAATAGTCACTGCGCAAAAAACGGTGGTGGAGCAAATGTTGCTCAACTTGCAGATAAGCGCGCAGATAAAGGACGTTTCGGAAATGACCAAATCGTTTGCCGACGGCATGAAAATGCTTTCCGGCTCGATAACTGACACCGCAAACGGGCTCAAGTTCGAAAAGGTCGCGAACCAAATGAACAAGGCGATGATATCCACGCAGATGAAGCAAGCCGAGTCGGATGCGTTTTTGGACGCTACGCAGAGCGGTTTTTCGGGCTTTGCCGAAAGCGGCGGTATAGCCGACGACGAGATAGACAGGCTCATAGACGCGCAGATGGGCGGCGGTGCGTCCATAGACGACGAGATAGCGGCTTTGGAGCGCAAGATAAAGAACGGTCGGGTGGACGGAGAAGTGTAGCGATGCGCGACAACGTTTTGGAGCTCGACATGTTCAAAGAGGCGTACGATAAAGCCGCTGCGGCAAACGCAAGCGGCGACGTCGCCGCCGCAAAGCGATATTTTATGCGCGCCGCCGAACTTATGGAAAGCATTGCGGATAACAGCGATCCGCCGCTCGATGTAACGCGCAAAGAACGCGCGCAAAAGCTCAAATATATAGCGGAAAACCTGACGGCGCAAGCGTCGCTCGGCGCGGACGCCAAGTCCGAGCCCGAGCAAGCGCAGACCGAAGCTCCGAGTTTTATGCACTTTTCAAAACCCAACGAAAAGGTCGCTTTCGACGATATAATAGGGCTCGACGAGGCGAAGGCGGCAATACACAGGCTGCTGATAGATCCGCTCAACAATCCGCAGGCGTATTCCAAATACGGCATCAAAGCCGGCGGCTTCATACTGCTCGAAGGTCCGCCGGGCACGGGCAAGACCACTTTCGCAAAGGCGGCGGCGAGCGAGCTCGACGTGCCGTTTGCGGACGTTGACGCAAATTCGCTCGTGGATTCGTATATAGGCAAGACGGGAAAGAATATCGACAGGATGTTCGAGTCCGCGCGCGTTCTGTCGCGGCGGAACGGCACGCCCGTAGTGCTGTTTTTGGACGAGATAGACTATCTGGCGCAAAAGCGCGGCGGCGAAAACAAGACCGCCGCCGAAGCGGTGCCTGCGCTCATCAAGCAGATGGACGGCTTTTCCTCCGGTTCGGACGACATAGTTCTGATAGCGGCGACCAATATAAAAAACACGCTCGACCCTGCGATATTGAGCAGGTTTCGCAACGTGATAAACATTCCTCTGCCGACGGGCGAGGAGCGCATGAGAATGTTCGGCGCTAAGCTCAAAATGCTCGACGCCGCCGACTTTGCCGCGCTCGACTTACAGGCGGCGGCTGACGCGTCGGAAGGGTTTTCGGGCAGGGATATAGCGCAAGCCGCGCTCGAGCTTAAAAGCGCGCTCGCGGCACGCGACGCAGGGCTTGCCGCGCTTTCTTCGCCGTTATCCGACGCTCTGCTCGATATAATAGCAAAGCGCGCAAAAGCAAGATAAGACTTAAAAACGAATGTATAAACATACATGCAAAAAGGACGGATATGCCGTTCTTTTTTTGTTTGTTTTCGCATAGATTAAAGCGTATTCGATTGTCGGCATAATCGGACAGACTGCGGCATATAATCGTTTAGCAGAGGACCGAGAGCATCGGACGGGAGGTATTATGGAAGAATACGACATTTACAACGATATCGCCGAGAGGACGGGCGGTGATATTTATATCGGAGTAGTCGGTCCGGTTCGTTCGGGCAAATCGACGTTCATAACAAACTTTATGAACACGTTTGTAATTCCGTCGGCGAGCGGCTACGAACTCGAGCGCATGCGCGACGAACTGCCGCAGAGCGCGGCAGGCAAAGCCGTCATGACTACGCAACCCAAGTTCGTTCCGAGCGAGGCGGTTACGGTCAGTCTAAACGAAACCGCCGAGATATCCGTGCGGCTTGTAGACTGCGTTGGCTATATGATAGACGGCGCGACCGGTCACAGGGACGGCGACGAGGCGCGCATGGTCAAGACGCCTTGGAGCGACGAGCCCATGCCGTTCGAGCGCGCGGCGGAAATAGGCACGCGCAAGGTGATAGCGGACCACTCGACTATCGGCGTGGTGATGACGTGCGACGGCTCAATAAAGACCGAGCTTCCGCGCGACGCGTACGTCGAGGCGGAGGAGCGCACGGTGAGCGAACTCAAGGCGCTCGGCAAGCCGTTCGTCATAGTTTTGAATTCGTCCGTGCCGTCGTCGGCGGAAACGAAAAAGCTCGCCAAATCGCTGTCCGAAAAGTACGAAAATGCGGTGATCCCGCTCAACGTCGCAGGGCTCGGAAAAGCGGATATCGTCAAGTTGTTTGAAACGGTGCTGTACGAGTTTCCGCTCCGCGACGTGTACATCGAAACGGCTAATTGGATACGTGCGCTCGATAAGTCCAATCCCATAGTGGTCGATCTTTTGGAAAAGTGCGCGACGGTTGCCGCCGAGCGCACAAAGATGTGCGATTGCATAGACGACGCGGAAATAGGCGAGAGCGAGTTTTTCGAGCCGTGCGTCACGCTCAAGAGCCTGGAGCTCAATAAAGGCAGAGCGGTTTACGCCGTAAAAGAACGCGAAGGGCTGTTCTATCGTGCGCTCAAGGAAGAGTGCGGCGTGGATATCAAAGACGAGTTCGACTTGATGGCGTCGCTCGGCGAGCTCGCCAAAGCGAAGCGCTCCTTCGACAAGCTGTCCGCCGCGCTGAACGACGTCGCCGAAACGGGCTACGGTGTGGTTGCGCCGACGCTCGACGAAATGACGTTGCAGGAGCCGCAGATATTCAAGCAGGGCTCGCGCTTCGGCGTAAAGCTCAAGGCGTCGGCTCCCAGCCTTCACATCATGCGCGTGGATATCGACACCGAAGTGTGTCCCGTCGTGGGCACGGAGCAGCAGAGCGAGGACCTTGTCAACTATCTGCTTAGCGAGTTCGAGCAAAACCCCAAGGGGATATGGCAGACCAATATGTTCGGCAAGTCGCTCGACAGTTTGGTCAACGAAAACCTAAACAGCAAGCTGTCGGCAATGCCCGCGGAAACGCAAAAGAAAATGCGAAAGACCCTGTCGCGCATAATCAACGAGGGTCGCGGCGGAATTATCTGCATACTGCTCTAAATACTGCGAAACGATATTGTGAAACGGCGTATACGTAAATGCCTGCGTATACGCCGTTTTTTGTAGACAATAACACCCGTAATTCGTTTGACATCGTTAAATTAAAGTGATAACATTATAGTATTATCTTTAAAGAAAAGCGGTCGATATAATGATAAAAGAACTTTCGAAAAGCATAAGAGAATATAAGCTTTCATCGATACTGACGCCAATTTTCGTGTCGCTCGAGGTCGTTCTCGAGTGTCTTTTGCCGTATGTCATAACGCTTCTTATCGGAGTGATAGACGTCGATGACGCGCAGTCGATAGAAATTTCCAAAATACTCGCGTACGGCGGCGTCCTTATAGGAATGTCCATAGCGTCGCTTATTTGCGGCGCGCTTTCAGGACTTTTTTGCGCCAAAGCGTCTACGGGCTTTGCCAAGAATTTGCGCAAGGACCTGTACTACAAGGTGCAGGAGTTTTCTTTCGAGAATATAGACAAGTTTTCCACGCCGTCGCTCGTCACGCGCATGACGACGGATGTGACCAACGTGCAGATGTCGTACATGATGATAATACGCATAGCGGTGCGTTGCCCGTTGATGATGATATTTTCGCTCGTAATGACTTTTATAATGGGCGGAAGCCTCGGCTGGATATTCGTCGCCGTCATACCTCCGCTTGCTCTCATACTGTTTTTGATCGCAAAAAAGGTCATGCCGCTGTTCCATCGCGTGTTTAAAAAGTACGACAACCTCAACGAGTCGGTACAGGAAAACGTGCGCGGCGTGCGCGTAGTAAAGTCGTTCGTGCGCGAAGATTACGAAAAGGAAAAGTTCTCGCGCGCATCGGGCGAGCTCAAGACCGACTTTACAACGGCGGAACGCATAATCGCCTGGAACAACCCCGTCATGCAGTTTTTCTTTTACACCGTGCTGAGCACCACGCTGTTTGTCGGTTCGTACATGATACTCAAAACGGGCGGTGCGAAAATAAACGTCGCCGGCGTGTCGCAGCTTATCGTGTACGGCATGCAGATACTCTCGTCGCTCATGATGCTTTCCATGGTCTTCGTCATGATAACCATGTCGGTCGAAAGCGCCGGTCGTATTTGCGAGATACTCAGAGAGGAGAGCACTATCAAAAGTCCCGAAAACGCGATCACGGAAGTCGCCGACGGTTCGATAGATTTCGACGGCGTAAGCTTTAAGTATTCCGCGACCGCCGAGCGCAACGTGCTCGAGGGCATAGACCTGCACATTCGCTCCGGCGAAACGATAGGCATAATAGGCGGAACGGGCTCGAGCAAAACGTCGCTCGTCAATCTCGTGTCGCGCCTGTACGACGTGACGGAAGGCACAGTAAAAGTGGGCGGACGCGACGTAAAAGATTACGACCTTACGGCGCTTCGCAATCAGGTGTCCGTCGTTCTTCAAAAGAACGAGCTGTTTTCGGGCAGTATAAAAGAGAACCTGCGCTGGGGAGATCCCAATGCGACGGACGAGGAGCTCGTAGAAGCGTGCAAGCTCGCGCAGGCGGACGAGTTTATCCGAAGCTTCCCGAACGGCTACGACACGCATATAGAGCAGGGCGGCGCCAACGTGTCCGGCGGACAGAAGCAGCGCCTGTGTATAGCGCGCGCGCTTTTGAAAAAGCCGAAAATACTCATACTCGACGACTCGACGAGCGCGGTGGATACGCACACCGACGCGCTCATACGCAAGGCGTTCAAGGAGTATATCCCCGAAACGACCAAGATAATCATAGCGCAACGCACTTCGTCCGTCGAGGACGCCGATCGCATCGTCATAATGGACGGCGGAAAGATCACGGCTGTCGGCACACACAAAGAGCTGCTCGGCGTCGATCCTATCTACACGGAAGTATACACGACACAGAATAGGGGGCATGCGGACGATGAGCAAGAATAATACCCCGAAAAGAAAGATGAAAAAAGGCGTGCTCGGTCGCACGCTCAAAGAGCTGTTCCGTTGTTATCCGAAAATGATGACATTGACGCTGCTGTGCATAGTGTTCAATGCCGTCGTCAGCTCGCTCCCGTCGATATTTATGGAACGGGTGTTCAAAGTGGTCGGCGAAGCGCTCGAGGTTTCGAGCGGCTGGGCGGAATACGGAAGTAAAATAGTCGCGTACATGCTCACGCTTATCGGGCTGTACGTGCTTTCGCTGCTGTCCGGCGCGATAGACAAACAGCTCATGGCTATTATCACGCAGGGATTTTTGTGCAAAATGCGCGACCGCATGTTCAACGGCATGCAGGATCTTCCCGTCAAGTATTTCGACACCAACAGCCACGGCGATATAATGAGCTATTACACCAACGATATCGACGCGCTCCGACAGATGATAGCTCAGTCGCTTCCCAACCTGTTGACCTCGTCGGTAATGGTGATAACCCTGTTTGCCATAATGGTGTGGTACAGCCTTTGGCTACTGTGCGTAGTCATTGTCGGAATAGTATTGATAACGTTCGTCACCAAGACCATAGGCGGCGGTGCGGGCAAGTATTTTGTAGCGCAGCAGCGCGCCGTCGGTAAAGCCGAAGGTTTTGTCGAGGAAATGATGAACGGGCAGAAGGTCGTAAAGGTGTTCTGCCACGAGGAAGAGGCGAAAGCCGATTTCGACAAAGTGAACGACTTTTTGTGCGATCAGTCCAACAGAGCCAACCGCTATGCCAACATGCTCATGCCCATACTCGGCAATATCGGGCACGTGCTGTACGTTACGGTGGCGCTTCTCGGCGGCGTATTCATAGTCAACGGCGTATCAAACGTATCGTTCGGCGTGCTTTTCGACGCGTCGCTCGCCGTTTTCGGCATCGAGCTCGTCATAGCGTTTTTGCAAATGACGCGGCAGTTCTGCAACAATATCAATCAGGTTTCCAATCAGCTCAACTCGGTCATCATGGGCGTCGCCGGCGCAGGGCGGCTGTTCGCGCTCATCGACGAAAAGCCGGAGGTGGACGACGGCTACGTTACGCTCGTGAACGCGAAAGAAGTGGACGGCGAGCTCGTGGAGTGCGAGGAGCGCACGCACGTTTGGGCGTGGAAGCATCCGCACCACGACGGCTCCGTAACGTACACCAAGCTCGAAGGCGACGTTGTAATGACTGAAGTGGACTTCGAGTACGAGGAAGGCAAGCCCGTACTGCACGATGTGTCCATTTACGCCAAGCCCGGGCAAAAGGTCGCGTTCGTCGGCGCTACGGGCGCAGGCAAGACGACCATAACAAACCTTATAAATCGGTTCTACGATATAGCCGACGGCAAGATACGCTACGACGGAATAAATATAAATAAGATCAAAAAGGCGGACCTGCGCCGCTCGCTCGGAATAGTCTTGCAGGACACCAACCTGTTCACCGGCACGGTGATGGACAACATTCGCTACGGCAAGCTCGACGCGACGGACGAGGAATGTGTAGCCGCCGCAAAGCTCGTCGGCGCGGACGACTTTATCACACGCCTGCCGGAAGGCTACAACACCATGCTGACGGGTAACGGCTCCAATCTGTCGCAGGGTCAGCGCCAGCTCGTTTCGATAGCTCGCGCCGCCGTCGCCGATCCGCCGGTAATGATACTCGACGAAGCCACGTCCTCCATCGATACGCGCACGGAAGCCATAGTGTCGCGCGGCATGGACGCGCTCATGCAGGGCAGAACGGTGTTCGTGATCGCGCACAGACTGTCCACCGTCAAGAACTCGGACGTGATAATCGTGCTCGACCACGGCAGGATAATCGAGCGCGGCAGCCACGAAAAGCTTATCGAACAGAAAGGTCAGTATTACAGGCTCTATACCGGCGCATTTGAGTTGGAATAGACCTCGCGTCAAACATAAGTAAATTCACGAAAAAGCACGCCGAAAGTCGATGAACTTCGGCGTGTTTTTTCGCTTCAAACGATATAAGTCGTTATACAGTCGTACCAATGTACGTATGTTTCGCCGTTTACGGTAAGCCGTTCGTTGTCGGGCAGTAATTCCGTCCACGGTTTTTTATGCCGGTCGCTTGCGTAGTCGTTTTTGTTGAACCTTCGCCAAAGCACGGTGCGCCCGTTTTTATCTATATATTGTTCCGACGCCACGCCTTCGTTATAGCATTGGATATCCATTACGCACACAGTGTCATATGATTTTCCGCATATAGTGACGGTGTATCTTCCGACGACGTCTATCATCTCCTTATCGGACGTAACGAATACGGCGTTGCCGTCACGCGCTATCGAGCCTTTTGCGTAAACCGAAGTTTCATTTCCGCAGTTATCCTCGCCGAATCCCCAGTTGTTCGTGAATTCGTCGCCGTCGAGAAAGGTGAACAGCTTGCGTACGCCGTCCTCGATGTGACTTTCCGCAAGATATCTGCTGTGCGTATCTGTCAGCTGTGCTACGAAACGGCGTTCCGTTTTTGTCGTTTTGCCGTTTTCGAAATAGTTTTGCTCTGCGCGTATTTCTATGCCGTCAATGCCGTGAATTTCCGCTTTTCCGACGACTTCCATATCGGTATATTCGGTCAATTCGTGCGACGGACTATCATATGCTCCCCAAGTAAGTTTTTCGCCCAAACGCGGAATTACGAACCAACCTTGAAGCTCCTCCCACTTGACGGGGAAAGGTGCGCTATCGGATTTGGTTATCTTATATTCGGGCAGCGATCGAGGTAATTTTTTCATTGTTTTTACTCCTTTTTGTGTGTTATTATAGGGGAAGTTGCGCTTGAATTTTTCTTTTGCGTAATACAACCGACTTTTTACCGTGCCGACGGGTACGGACAGCATTTCCGCGATCTTCGCCGTCGATAGATCGTCATAGTAATACAGCTGCAGGATATACTTGTCTTTGCAGTCGAGCCGGTCCAATGCGTGGCGTACAATGCTTTGTTCGCAAAACCCGAACCTGCTTGTACTCAACGCGTATTCGGATAACGACTCCAAAGGAACGAATAGATCTCTCGATTTTTTCCTGTAATAGTCGTTGCATTTGTGTTTCGCAATGCCTATCAGCCAGGCTTTAAACACATCGGTGTTTTTAAGAGTATCAAATTTGACCGTTGCCGTAAGACAAACGTCTTGAAACACATCTTCGGCGTCGTATCTATCGTTGATTTTGAAGTTGATAAAACGCCGTAGCGGCATCAAATTGGCATTAAGCAGACGCTCAAAATCATCCATGCCGCGACCTCCTCTGTATTGTTGAAAACGTCTTCATATATATAGTCGTATATGACCGTCACCCGGTTCGATATTTTTTATAGATTATGCTTTCTCAAATCCTCAATACGTAATTCTCGGCGTAAGCGGCACAATTACGTTTTCCTCGTGAGCGGCGCTGCCGCTATCGGTCGTTCCGTGATGCGAATTTGCGTATATATTCGAGCATCTCGTCGGGCGTTTCCGCATAGCCGCGCTTTATCCAGGTATCCAATATGCCGTACAGTCCGAGGGCATAAAAACTGTCGGCATAACAGTTCGGAGGCGAAGCGTTGCCGTGCGCCGACATGGTTTTGTATATCGACTCCAAGCATACGCGCTGCAGCCCGCAGCGATATAACAGGGAAGTGATATCCTTTATGCTCAAATGATACTCGAAGTACGTTTTTCCGTTTTCGATATCGAATTTATCGCGCACTTTAACGCCGTGCTCGTTCGCCCAACGCTCCCACATCTTGTTCAGCTTGAATACGAGGGGTTCGGTCTTGCTCTTGAAATATCGAAAATACGTCGCTCTGCCGACGCCCGAAAGCTCGCTTATCTCATTCGCCGTTATCTTGTCTATGGGCTTTGTTTCCAAAAGTTTCAGTATGGCGTCTGCTATACATTCTTTTAAGAACTCCGTGACCTTGACGCTGTTAGGCATATGAATTACTCCCGTGATACTTTTGTTCGATTTGGTATCTCTTTGCGCCTGCGCGGCAAAAAAGTCTAAATTTCGGCAGACGCTTCGGCAAACCGTTGACAAGTCTTGAGCCTGAAATATATAATCGATACGAAAGTATCTATGTATACTTTAGATAATACTATCCCAAAACGCCGCACATGTCAAGCGAATGAGGGATCTTATCGGGAGCAGTATGGAATACGTCATCGAAACGCAAGGGCTGGTAAAGCAGTATAAGACCAAACTTGCCTTGAACGATGTGTCGGTCCACGTCAAGCGCGGCGACATATATGGCTTGATAGGCAAGAACGGCGCAGGCAAGACCACGCTCATGAAGTTGGTATTGGGACTTACCGCACCGACGAAAGGCAAAATTTTGCTGTTCGGCAATCAAAGCTTGAATGAAGGCAGGAAGAAGATCGGCTCGCTTATAGAGTCCCCGGGACTGTATAAAAACTGCACGGCGCAGGAAAACATGTATCGTTTTTCGGTGCTGTACGGCGCGGACAAGAACGATATAAAACCGCTGTTGGAGCGCGTCGGGCTCGGCGGCGTCGGAGCAAAAAAGGCAGGCGAGTTTTCTCTCGGCATGCGTCAGCGTTTGGGCATAGCGATAGCGTTGCTCGCGCACCCCGAGATCCTCATTTTGGACGAGCCTATAAACGGGCTCGATCCGGCGGGTATAAAAGAGATACGCGATATCATAACGGGATTAAATCGCGAGGGCGTAACGTTCGTCATTTCTTCGCACCTTCTCGACGAGCTTGCAAAGGTAGTCACTACTTACGGCATTATAACCGACGGCAGTCTTGCCGAGGAAGTGACGGCGCGCGATTTGAGCAGGCGTTGTCGCAAAAGCGTTAGGATCGTCACGGACGATAACGACAGAGCGTGCGCGTTTTTAAAAAGCAGGTTTTCCGATATGAACGCGGAGCTACGCGCCGACGGCGTATATCTGTCCGATCATTTCGATCAGACCGCAAGGATAAATAAACTGTTGGTGGAAAGCGGCTTTTGGGTGGGCGAGATCGGGCTTTCCGAGAGTGGATTCGAAGAATACTTCATAGAGAGGTTGGGAAGATGATAAATCTGCTGAAATTCGAATTTCGCAAGCTTTTTAGGCAAAAGAGCTTTTATGTGTGCGGTGCGGTCATGCTTGCGATGTCGCTTATAGGGCTTATGATATCAAAGGCCCTCGCGCAAAACGAGCAGTTGGAAATAGCCATGCCGACGGCAATGTCGTCGCTCCTTACTGCAGTGAGTTCGTCCAACTTCACCATGGTGAGCGGTATTTTCGTTGCGTTGTTTGTTTGCGCCGACTACGATCAGCAGACAATAAAGAACGTTTATGCGCGCGGATTTTCGCGCAACACAGTGTACTTTGCTAAGCTCGTAGCGAGCGTCGTTGCGGTGCTCGTAATGTTTGCGGCAACGTTGTTGTTTACATACGCGGTCGGCGGCGCCATGTTCGACGGAACTGCCGAGAGCGGGAATTATGCCGCGCTTATCGCAGGGCAGTTGCTCTACTGTATAGCTTATGCCGCGTTTGTTTTTGCCGTCGGAATAGCCGTTAAACGTGTGGGTGTTTCGATAGCGCTCGCCATTCTCGGTCCGTCGCTCATCGGCACGGCGTTGAGCCTTGTAGACGCCGTTTTGAAGATCGACGGCTTCAAGATGAGCAGTTATTGGCTGGACGGCTTTTTGAACGACCTGTCGTCGCTGTCTACGGCAAGCTCGCGACTTGCGGTCTGCGTCGTGCTGACGGCCGTGTATGCGGCGGCGTTTGTCGCGGTGGGCTGCTTTATCAACAAAAGACAAGAAAACTGACATGATAAAACAGGGATTAAAAAATTATTTCGTAAGCCTAAAATACATCTTTACGCCGCTCGGTACGATGTTTTTGGGCATGATAATCGGTTTTTCGGTGCTGTGGTCGGGCGCCGTTTCCGCTGTGACGGAGCTCGTTGACGGGATAAAGAGCATTACGAACGACGTCAATTTGGACTTCGGCGTAATGAGTTCCGAGATATGGGCGTCGATAAAAACGCTCGATTGGAGCGCGCCCGACCAAGCGTTGAAAGCGCTGTTCGACGCGGACAGGATCAACGACATATTGGAAGTGTCGCTCAAGAACCTGCTGGGGACGGACCTCGACGCGTTTCAGGACAGGATATTCGAGCTTGCGAGCGCGTTTGCGGCGCAGATGATAGCCGGCATAGTCGTGTTTTTCGTGTTTTGGGCGCTTGGTTTTCTCGCCGGCTTCGCGCTTATAAAAGTTCTTATACGCCGAAATGTCGCGCGGCGCTCGCTGTGGAAATTCGTGCTCGCGTACGCACTGAACGCGTTGTTTTCGACCGCGCTCGTCGTAGCCTGCATTTTTGCCTTTGCGGTGTGGCAGAACAGCATATACATTTCCGTCGTGATCGCGTTACTGCTTGTGGGCATTTCGGAACTTGCGCAGGCGTATTTGCTGTACGGCTTTAAAAAAATCGGTTTGCGAGAGGTCGTAAACCTGAAAAATATCGGACTGTACGTGCTGACGAATTTTTTGATTTTTGTAATATCGATAGCGCTTACGCTTATCGTCGTGGCTATAAACGCATTGGCAGGCATTTTCGTCGGGCTGTCGTTTATAACGATCGCGATAATAGTTATAGGACTGAACGCCGAAGCGTACGTGCGCGACATCGCGGAAAAAGCAGGCGCCACGTCAAGCGCAAACACTGACTAAAAGCGAAAGCTTATATTAATAAACAAAATAGAGCCGTTGTTTTTGACTGCAACGGCTCTGCTAGTAATTTGTTGTAATTAATACCAGTCGTGTTTTTCGTTCCTGTCGAGCGCCGCTATGGCGTTCATTTCGCTTGCTGTGAGCTCGAAGTCAAACACAGATATGTTTTCGAGGATATGCGCGGGATTGCTCGACCCGGGTATCGCCACTACGCCGCGCTGTAAGTGCCAGCGCAGAATGACTTGCGCCGCCGATACGTTATGCGCGTTTGCTATGCCGACTATCGTTTGGTCGGAAAGCAGCGCGCCGGTGTAGCCTCTGCCGCCGAACGGGTACCAGGCTTGCATGACGATGCCGAGATCGTGCATGTACGGCACGACGGTCTTTTCCTGATAGTAGGGGTGGATCTCGTTTTGCACGAGCGCCGGTTTGATATCCACTTTCGATATAAAGTCGTCGATTTCTTCGACGTACCAGTTCGACAGCCCGATAGAGCGTATCTTGCCCTGTGCGACGAATTTTTCGATCGCCTTGTACGCCTGCACGTCGTTTGTGCCGGGGTGGTGCAGGAGCATCATATCGATGTACCCGATATCGAGATTGTCGAGCGCGTCTTGTATTGCTTTTTCGGGGTTTAAAAACTGCTCGCCGGGATAGATCTTAGTAATGACGAAAATTTCCTCGCGCGGTATTCCGGACTGCCGAACGGCTTGCCCGACCTGTTCTTCGTTCCCGTACATGTAAGCGGTGTCGATAAGGCGGACGCCGCTTTCGAGCGCCGAAAGAACGGAATTGACGCAGGTTTCGCCGTGCAGGGAATAGGTGCCTATCCCGAGCACCGGCATTTCGTAGCCGCTGCTGAGAATGACAGTGGGCGCTTTGCCGTTCACGCCGCTTTTCAGATCGAAATTCGCGACGCTCGACAGCGACAGCGTTACGGTCGTGCTGCCGCTGCCGAGTATGCTGTGCAGTTCGTCGGCGGTGACGCCCGTAATTTTGCCGAGCCGAGTATAGCTCCAGCTGTTCGAACCGTAAAATATGACGAGCTTGTCGCCCTGATACAGGACGAAATCGCAGGGCTGCGTCGTAATTTGCTTGTTGTCGGTGGGGAGAGAAAAGCCCAAGTCGCCGACCTTTTCAAAGCCGCCGTACTCGCTCATCTCTATCGTGACGGGCGAGGTTTTCAGCCGTTCCTTCAATGCTGCCGTCGCCGCATTGTCCTCGAACTCGGCGGCGAGGTGCGTAGAGCCTATCGTAAAATAAAATTTCATACTTTGAGAAACCTGTCCTATTTTTATATCGAGGCTGTCGATCCAGTCGTTCACGCTTTCTTCCATCGCGCCGGCAGCGAACCGTTTGCCGTCTTTCCATTCGGCGTTCGGCGCGAGCGAGTGCAGATTCGTGTCGCTCGAGCCGATGCCGCTGCTGTGCGAGGTGCAGAACGGCACTATTGTCTTGCCCGAAAAATCGTAGCTTTCCAAGAACGTGTAAATTATCTTCGGCGCTTGACCGTGCCAAATAGGGTAGCCGAGGAACACTATTTTGTATGTGTTCATGTCCTCGACGCTCCCGTCGATCTCCGGCCGCGCGGTGGGATCGGCTTGTTCTCGGTCGGCTCTGCCGTCGGTGTAGTATCTCAGATCGTCCTCGGTGTACGGGACCTTCGGCTGTATGCGATAGCGCGTGCCGCCAGTTATTTCGACGATACTATCGGCTATTCCTTCCGTGGTGTTCGTGCAGGAAAAGTAGGCGACCAGCACTTCGTCGCTTGCCGCGACCGTCGTACTGCTCGGGGTGTTCGTGCCGTTCGTTCCGCCGGTCGGCTTATTCGAGCATGCCGACGGACCGAGCATAAGCATCAAAAACGTCGCTAATATAACAAGCAGTTTTTTCATCATGGCTATGCGAGGTTGGCGGCAAAAAATTCCGCGAGCTTGTCGAACGGTATAGCATTCTTGCCGCCGCCGTCGTACAGGTCGGTGTGGACCGCGTCGGGGATAATGAGCAATTCTTTGTTGCCCGCATAGCGACTGCCGTTTATCATGGCGGCATACGCGTCGCGGCTGAAATAGCAGGAGTGCGCCTTTTCGCCGTGCATAACGAGAACGGCGCCGCGTATCTCGTTGCTGTATTTAAGTATAGGCTGGTTCATAAACGACATGCAGCCTATCGCGTTCCAACCGCCGTTGGAGTTGAGCGAGCGCTTGTGATAGCCGCGTTTGGTCTTGTAATAGTCGTAGAAGTCCTTCACGAAGAAAGGCGCGTCGTCGGGGAGCGGATCGACCACGCCGCCGCCGAGCGCGTAACTGCCGTTTTTGTAATCGGCAATGCGCTGAGAGTTGAGCGCCTTTTTCTTTTCGTATCTCGCTTCTTCGGAATTTTCGGCGTCGAAATATCCGTTGGCGTTTACGCGCGTCATGTCGTACATGGTGGACGCGACCGTCGCTTTGATGCGCGTGTCGAGCGCCGCCGCGTTTATAGCTAAGCCACCCCAACCGCAAATGCCGATTATGCCGATCTTATTCGCGTCAACGTTATCCTGCACGGAAAGGAAGTCCACCGCGGCTTGAAAGTCCTCGGTGTTGATGTCGGGCGAAGCCATGTATCTGGGAAGTCCGCCGCTTTCGCCCGTAAACGACGGGTCGAACGCTATAGTTATAAAGCCGCGCTCCGCCATCGTCTGCGCGTAAAGCCCTGCGGCTTGCTCCTTGACCGCGCCGAATGGACCGCAAACGGCAATGGCGGCGAGCTTGCCGCGAATGTTTTTCGGCGCGTACATGTCGGCGGCGAGGGTAATGCCGTAGCGGTTGTGAAAGGTGACCTTTTTGTGATCGACCTTGTCGCTTTTCGGGAAAGTCTTGTCCCATTCGGTCGAAAGCTTTAAGTTTTCCATGATATATCCGTCCTTTTAAGAATTTTCTTTTTTGAGCCGATAGACGAGATAGTCCAAGCAGTCTATCTTCTTTTGCTCCGCGTGGCAGTTGTCCAAAACGGCTTTGCGGTGCTTTGCAAGCGCCGACAGCGCTTCGCTCGTTTTGTTCCTGTCGAGTAGCGCAGTGATCTCGTCTGCCAAACTCTCGCCGCAGCCGGCGTCTGTCAGGTTTTGCAGTAATACGTTGCGTTCCATCTTGTGCCTCTTGATATATTTTAACTGTTTTGAGTGATAATAGCAAATACTTATTTTCTATTGTTTATCATAGTTGACAGGAATGATAAACCGTGATATAATGCGCTTATGGAACTTAGAGTATTGCGTTATTTTATAGAAGTGGCGAGAGAGCAGAACATAACTGCGGCGTCGGAACGTCTGCACGTCACGCAGCCGACGCTGTCCAAACAGCTCGCCGACTTGGAAGCAGAGCTCGGCAAGCGGCTTTTTGTTCGCGGCAAGCGAAAAACCACGCTCACGGACGACGGAATGTTTTTGTTCCGCAGAGCGCAGGAAATAGTGGAATTGGCGGATAAAACGCAGTCGGCGTTCGTTGCGTCCGAAGATACGGTCACGGGCGATGTGTTTATAGGCTGCGGCGAAACGGAGGGTATGACATTCGTCATCGACGTGATAAAAGAAATGACCGAAAAGTATCCCGATATACGTTTCCACCTGTACAGCGGCAACGACGAGGACGTGTCGGAAAGGCTCGACAAAGGTCTTGTCGATTTCGGGCTGTTTGTCGGCAGGACCAGCCTTGAAAAGTACGATAATATCCGACTGCCGGTGTCGGACATATGGGGACTTTTGATGCGCAACGACTGTCCGCTCGCGCAGAACGAAACGGTAAAGCCGGAAGATATGAAAACCGTTCCGATACTTTGTTCGCGGCAGGCGCTCCATTCAAACGAGCTTTCGGGCTGGCTCGGCACGGACCTTTCAAAGCTCGATATCCTGTCCACGCATAATCTTGTCTACAACGCCGCGCTTATGGTAAAAGCCGGTCTGGGCTGCGCGCTGTCTATAGAAAATCTTATAAACACGAGCGGAACGGAGCTGACGTTCCGTAGGCTTGAGCCGATAATGAAAGCCGACCTGTTTATCGCCTGGAAGAAATATCAGGTGTTTTCAAAGGCGAGCGAGCTGTTTTTAAAGACTTTGCAAAACAGGTTTTAGTGCGGTAGTTTACTTTTTCTTTTTCGGTAAAGGCGTTGCTTTATATAAAACATCTAAAACTTTGCCTGTAAGCTCCGCGTTCTCCATGTCCAAAATATAATGTTCTTTCGCGCCGGCGTAAGGCAAGCCGCACTCGGCGTCTTGCATAAGTTCCGCAAGTTCGGCGATCTTCTTCACATATACCGTGTTGTCGCAAACAAGCAAAACGGGCTTATCGTTTAAATAAACCATATATTCACCGAACATTTTTTTATATCGCACGGCGTAGTCGCCGTGGATCTGTTCGCATATAAATTCGATATAATCAACACTCGTAGCCATATAATGTATAATACCGTTTTTGCTGTTATATTGCAAGCAATTTGACGAATGTTGAATGTGTGATAGGGAAATATTATAGCACTACTTGACAGCACGGGTGCGATTTTGATAGTATGTATACAGTTTAGGAGAACTAAATAATAAACTATTAGGCTTCCCAATGCTTTGTGGAAAAAGTTTTATAAAGGAGTGTAAGTCATTTTGAATAAGTTGCGGAAAACAGTAATGTCTCCTCTACTGCTTGGTGTTGTAGTTATGACAATTTTGTTATTGATTGGCTGTAATTTGTTCTTCGCGCTATATCCTTATAATAGACTTGGAACAGGTTTGTTAATCATAGCGTCTTTATTGTGTAGTGGAGGAGCCTTGTTGCTTATTGTATTAGGAGCGCGACGTTGCTTTTCAGTGATCACGATAAGTGAGAAAGGAATTTCCAGGGTAGCATTCGGCGTATTTTTTAAGCTCTCTATGAAATGGGACGAGATATACGAGATAAGCTATTTTGAAAGCGGTATGCCTTTTTTGACATTCTCACAAACAAAATCTATACAAGGATTATCGTATTGGAAAATAACTAAAATTAAGAATCTCATACAATTGCAACTCACGCAAAAAAATTATGACGTAGTAAAGCAGTATATACAGCAGCCCATAATCGGACTAACCGAAGAAAAAATGGGACAGCTGAAGTTGAAATAACAAAGTTTAACGGCTACCGTATTGCGGTGGCCGTTATCTAAAATATCCGATGAGGTGAATATGAATATTGATATGATTGAGATGCTTCAATCTCGAACATCCTTTCGACTATATAAAAAACAGCCTATCGAGCAGGAAAAGCTCGATACAATTCTCCAATCCGCTATTCTCGCGCCGAGCGCAAAGAATATACAGCCGTGGCGGTTTGTAGTAGTGCAACAAGATAAAGAATTGCTACATAACATAGCCGACTTAATGGAGCGCAGTAAATTCGTGCGTAACGCCGACTGCCTTATATGCGTATTCTTAGATAAAAACAGTGCTTTCGACTATACAAAGGACTGTCAGTCGATAGGTGCGTGCATAGAGAATATGTTGCTCACTGCAACTTCGCTCGGTATCGGTTCGTGCTGGATAGGCGAGATATTAGACAAGCAAGCCGAAGTCAAGGAGTTGCTACAAATCGACAGTCAACGCTACGACTTAATGGCTATAATCTCACTCGGATACCCTTTGCGAGAAAGCAATGCAAGAACTCCACGAAAGCCATTATCCGAAGTCGTGTTGAGTTATAAGTAAACAGAACGATCCCCGTTTTCAGTAGAAAACGGGGATTTTTCGTGCATTTTTCAATAAATTAGGTATTATACTCAAGGGCAAGCCCTTGAGCACCCTACGGGTGTACCGTCGCAAGCGGCGGTGTATATTGCCTAATTTGTCCACGTCGGTAGCCAAATGCTGCGCGACCCATTGCTTACTCACTCACTTCATTAGAATACGTAATTAATAAAACTCAATCTGTGATTGTGCAGGCAAGCAAATTCGCTCCTCGAATAAACTCGTTGCTTAAGATCGCCGATTACTTTGTGTATGCGCGAAACGCGGGACGGCGGAACGCGTCAGCTTGTGTGGAAGGGGTTAAGAGAGGATAAATAAGCTCGCATATGGGGTCAAGTTTGCGTTGAGCGGTTCATTTTGCGCCGTAGGGTGCAGGTATTGACTGTCAAATCTTTATAGTGTATGCTGATAATGCAGTAATTCAATATCGGAGTGATCGATGAGAAAACATTTGCGCTATTTTGTTTTGACAGCCGCTGCGACGGTTTCGGCGCTCATGCTTTTTGCGTGCTCCGAAAAGGTTTCGGTCACGGTCGAGCTCAACGGCGGAGAGGCGAGTTACGGCACGATAACCGTCGATAGCGGAGATATCGTCGATGTTCCGCAAGCGCCGACAAAGGACGGCTGCATATTCGACGGGTGGTGGACTGCTCCGACGGGCGGCGAGCTGTTTGATTTTTTCAAGCCTGTGACGAAAGATACGGTGATATATGCGCATTGGTCGGAGGACGGAGTTGCGGCTGTAAGCTTTGACCTGAACTTGCCTGCCGACGGCGTCTATCCCTCCGAAGCGCCGAGCGGACTTACGGTCAGGGTCGGGGAAAAGTTTACGCCGCCCACCGATCCCGTTTGCGGCGGATATATTTTCAAGGGTTGGTTCGAGCGCGACGGCGCCGACGCCGCGACTGCCGAAACGGTCATAGACGGGGATATTACATACTTTGCGCATTGGGCGAAGCTGTACACCGTGTCGTTTGTGTCGAATATGGGCACGGCGCCGGAGCCGATAGAGGTCGAGGAAAACGCCGTCGCCGTTCTGCCGAACATTTTAACGGACGGCTACACCCTTGGCGAGTGGTGTACGGACAGCGCGCTGAGTGAGTTCTACGACGAAACGCAGCCGATCGTGGCCGACGTCACGCTTTACGCCAAGTTCTACAGGCACACTTCGTCCGACGCGTTTTATTACGGCTCCAAAGAGGGCGACTACGAGCGCATTACCGGCATTAAGCCCGAAGCGATCTCGAGTATCGGCGACACGTTGGTCATTCCCGATATCAGAGCCGACGGCGGCAAGATAGGTCGCTTTTTCATTTCAGAGCTCAATACGAGCGGCGCAAACGCGGTCGATCTGTCGGGCATTAAAAAGGTCGTGCTGTCGAACACATTGAACAAGCCCGTTTCGGATGCGCTCGACCTTATGGAAAATCTCGAATGTGTTGTCGGCGGACGCGGCGGTCGCGATTACACGACATACGCAGGCTGCGTATACAGCAACGAGGACGACGCGTATTACCGGCTGAACTACGTGCCGAAAAAAATCGACGGCGCGATAGTGCCTATAAGGAACGACGGCACAAAAATATTTGTCGAGTGCGATTCGTCCGATTCGCGGCTAAGGTTCGACGGCTTGGGCATAGCCGCCGTAACGGCGTTCGAGATAGACGGTGCGCCGAAAAATCGGCTCGATATAAGCATACTGCAAACAATAAACGTGCGGTTTATCGTGCCAGACGAGTACATCGACGAGTACGCCGCACTCTACGCCAAGGAGTTCTATTACAACGAAAACGGCAACAACGGCGGCACGGGCGTACTTGTGTTTATCGAAAAGTCCAAGTGCGGCGACGCCGCGTACATAGCCGAAAGGACGTCGGCGGCGGAAAAAGCGCGTGACGACGAGATCAAACGTCAAATGGCGGAATGGGCGGGGAGACTGTAACGATGCTACGCCTAAATAACGTTACAAAGACCTACGGCAAGGGTAAAAACGCATTTACTGCGCTAAAAGGCGTTTCTATCGATTTCCCGACCGAAGGGCTCGTGATAATTCTCGGAAAATCGGGCAGCGGCAAGTCCACGCTTCTCAACATTATGGGCGGGCTCGATAGGGCGAGCTCGGGCGAAATAATAATCGACGGAAGATCGACAGCGGAGTTCGCGCCGAAGGACTATGATTTTTATCGCAACACCTATGTCGGCATGGTCTTTCAGGAATTTAACCTCATAGACGAGATCACGCTCGCCGAAAACATAGCGATATCGCTGCGGCTTCAAACGGACAGTCCGGAGCTCAGCAGGATAGACGACGCGCTTGCCGCCGTGGGCTTAGCCAATATGGGCTATCGCAAGCCGACGGAGCTTTCCGGCGGACAGCGTCAGCGCGTGGCGATAGCGCGTGCGCTCATAAAAAATCCCGAGATCATTCTCGCCGACGAGCCGACGGGCGCGCTCGACTTCGCTACAGGCGAATACATATTCGATACGCTCAAAAAGATAGCGCGCGATAAGCTTGTTGTCGTCGTAACTCACGATCGCGAGCTCGCGTATTCCTACGGCGACCGCATTGTAGAGATCGTGGACGGCGAGATCGTGTCGGACAAGACGCGCACCGAAAAGAGCGGCAAAGTGACGGCTCTTAGCGCCAACGTGCTTCAGGTCGATTGCGGCGCTTCCGTCACGGCGGACGACGTAAACGGCAAGCTCAAAAAGGGTGTGAATTACGTCGGCATTTATCAAGACCGCGACAGGCTTTCTGCGGCGTACCCCGAAATATTGAAAGCGACAGACGACCGCGATGGAGAGAACAGCTCCGATTTTGCGCCGACGGAAAGTGCGGAAGAAACGAACGACGTACAGTTTAAGCTGAAAGAGGGAAGGCTTAAATTTAAGGACGCGTTTTCCATGGCGGTGTCCAACATAAAGCGAACAAAGCGCAAGTTTATCTTTTTGATAGCGTTTACATCTATTGCGTTTGTGTTTATGATAATTTCATTTATATTGTCCACGCTGTCGTCGGCGCAACTCGTGTCGAGCACCGTGTTCGACGGCGGCAACGGCGGACAGGTTTCCGTTTCCAAGCTGATAGAAACGGACGACGGAAAAAGCCTCGTCGCACTCGCTGACAGCGACGTTTCGGCGGTGTCAGAGGCGGTGGGCAAGCCCGTCCTAAAGCACTACTCAAACAAGCTGAGCCCTGTTTTTGCGCATAAGCAGACTTCTATCGACCGCAATGCTGACGGTAGCGACGGCACGTACGGCTTCGATTATTTTACGGGGATCATCGCCGGCTCGCCGCGCGATATCGGGCTCGGCGTTACGGGCGCCGACAAATGCGTCAACACCGACGAAATAATAATTTCCGATCTCGCGGCGTTTGAGCTGATACGGAGCGGTTTTGTGGGGAACAAAAACGGCGGCGAGTACGGCATTTGCGAGGTGGATAGCGTCGCCGAGCTTATCGGCTGTCGAGTAAAAATCTATCAGACGGGCGCGACGTATAAAATAGTCGGCGTGTTCGACACCGATCACGAAAACTATTCGGGCATTACCTCGGCGAGCAGCCTCGACAGCTCCGCCGAGCACGATAAAGCCGAGTTCGTTCAGAACAGCAATTTTATATACTCCAAAGTGTTTGCGCACGGCGAGTTCCCGTCCGCTTTCGCGTCGATGAGCGGCAACGGCGAGAGTACGATGTCGTTTTCGGTGTCGTTCGATGGCATTACGTCCGCCGGCGCTCGCGCGCTGTCGCAGCTCATGTACTCCGAAGACTCGGTCGATTCGCTCGTAACTACGTCGGGCGCGAGCGCGTTTTTGTGGAACAAAGACAACGTAACGTCGCTCGAAGCATTGGGCCGAGATCAGATCGTGCTGTCGGCTTTCGATACGGCTAAGATATTGGGCAAACTCGACGCCTACTACGAGGGCGACAGTCAGGCTATATTGCGTGACGCGAGCTTCACTCGTCTTATCAATTCCACGGTGACAGTCACGTTCTACGACGGTTCGGGCGGAATTTTCAAGCGCATGGACGGCGTAAAAGTGGTGGGAGTTCTCGACCCCAAGTTCAACGATCCCGACGAGGCAGGCGACAGACTGCTGCTTAGCGAGGACGACGTAAAGACGCTGTATTCGAGCAATACCGCAGTAAATTCGGTGTACTTCGATAGCGGCTCGTCCGAGAGCGGACTGACGCGCAGAATAAACAGACTGTCGGATAAAGGATATCTCGTGACGACGGCGGCGGCGCCTGCGCAGTCGGTCGTGGCGATCGATGACGCGGTGAGCATGCTGTCGAAAATCAGCCTGTACATTACGATAGCTTTTGCGGTGTTTGCGCTGCTGTTTATGTTCAACTATGTTTCGCAGTCGATAAAGTTCCGCACCAAGGAAATAGCGGTGTACCGAATAATAGGCGCGCGCGGGACCGACATATCCAAAATGTTTTTGATAGAGGGTCTGTTTATAGCCGTTATAACGACGGTAGTCGCGTCCGTACTTTCCGCGCTCGCGGCGGCGCTGTTGAACGAGCTTATATCGGGGATAATGCTGGCGTCGTTTAACATAACGTTCGGGCTGATAAGCTTTAAGTTTTGGCATGTGCCGCTTATATTTGTCGTGTGCCTGCTGTTCGTCGCGGTCAGCCTGTTTATACCCATACTCAATATTGTGCGCAAAAAGCCCGTAGACGCGCTCAAGATGATTTAGGGCATTTGCTCGATCTCGTGCGCCGATCTTGCTGTAAATTTCCGCGCTACGTTCGTCTATTCGTTGCGGACGTAGCTCCACTACGACCACAACGAATATCCTTCGTATCACGTAAATTTTCTTCGCAATCTCGACGTGTCGATCGACCAAATGCCCTTAAGGAGGTGCCAACATGTTACTGAAACTCGAAAATATTAAAAAGACTTACGGCACGGATACGGGCGTTACTTTCCGTGCGCTGAAGGATGTGTCGCTGTCGTTCGGCGATAAAGGGCTCGTGTTTATAGTCGGGCGGAGCGGCAGCGGCAAATCCACGCTACTCAATATCATAGGCGGTTTGGATAAGCCGGACAGCGGCAATATAATCGTAGGCGACGTCAATGTGTCGGAGATGACGGGCAAGCAGGTGGACGCTTACAGAAACACAGTCATAGGCTTTGTGTTCCAAGACTTTAACCTCGTCACGTCGATGAACGTGTTTGACAACGTCAAGCTCGCGCTCGATCTGCAAAGCAAAGTCGATGACGGCAATGTGGAAAACGCGCTCGCGGCTGTCGGAATGTCGGACAAGGCTCATTCTCGCGTGCTCAACCTTTCGGGCGGACAAAAACAGCGCGTGGCGATAGCGCGCGCGCTCGTAAAGAAACCGCAAATAATACTTGCCGACGAACCGACGGGCGCGCTCGACAGCCGCACCGGCGAAGAGGTTATGGATATATTCCGCACTCTCGCCGAAGAAAAGCTCGTCGTCGTCGTTACGCACGATATGGAAAAGGCAGTGGCTTACGGCGACCGCATTATCGAAATGCGCGACGGAAATGTCTATCGCGATGTCGAGCGCGGCGAGGCGACGGCGCGCACGGAAGATAAGGAAAACTCGCCGTTTGTTCTTCCCAATCTCATAAAGCTCGAAAACGGAAAAAAGATAGGCGACGACGAAGTTCGACAGCTCAACGAAACGCTGTACGACAGCGGCAAGTCGTTCGTATTTGTGGAAAGAGATCCGCTCAAAGTTCAAGCGCTTATTCCGCAAGCCGGCGAGAGCGTGCGGAGCGACAGCGCTACGGCAGGCTTTAAGCCGTACGTCGAAAAGCAGACCGAAAGCGCGCATATAGACCTCATAGACAGCCGTTTGCCCGTGCGCGGCAAAATAAAGCTCGGGCTGTCCAATTTGAGCGTCAAAAAACTCAAAATGATATTGACGGTCATACTTTCCGTGTTTACGTTCGTGCTGTTCGCCGTGGCGATGAGTTTTAACTTTTACGACCTGCCGCAGGCGGTCGCGCAAACGGTAAACAAAGGCAACGAAAAAACGGTCGCGATAGTGCGTGACAGCGGAGGAGAGCTCGGCAAGATAAGCGACGCGCAAGCGGCGGATTTTTACTCCGGAAATTCAGATATCACGTTTTACGAACAGCGCTCGCTCGGAATGGCGGTTACATATAAAATTTATAACGGGTTCACCGGTTTCGACGGCGTTTACGAAGTTGACAGCATAAAGGACTTCGGGTACACGGTGATCGCCGGCAGCGATATCCCGAAAAACTACAACACGGTGATAATTTCGCAGTATGCCGCCGAAAAGCTGCTCGAAAACGGCGCTGTCGCCGCCGACGGCATAACGGACGCGGTCGGGCGCAACGTAATGCTCAACAACGAGAACTTTACGGTCGGCGGAATATTCGCAAGCCCGACTTCTTACGGCGACGCGGATGCGGCAAAGTACGAAACGGACAGCCGAGTGTTCCTTGACAAGCTGTTCGTCAAGCGCGGGTTCGTAGACGACTATATAAACCGCATCGCGCAGTTTGACGACGGTTTTTCGGTGCATATCAGTTACACGAGCACAGCCGCAAACGGCTATTACGGCGCGCGTCAAAACGTCGCCTTCGCGACGGGGAAGCAGGAGTATTACGACGCGGACGACTTTTATATTTCCACGTCGAATATAGACGGCGGCGCGGCGGAAATCAAGAGTGCGAGCGATATTATCATCTCGGAAAACATATTGCAAAACGGCTTCGGCGTCCAAAGCTCGGGCGAATACACTACGATAAACTATTTAAATTCCGACCGCACGCGCGAGCTCACGCTGTATTATAACGGTTTGCCGGTGTATGTCAGCCGCGATTTTAAGATAAAGGGCGTTATGCGCGGCACGGGCTTCGGGTCAAACGGAATACTGCTTTCGGGCGATCTTCTCGACGGCATTTTCGAAAACGTGGTCTATACGAGAATGCTTGTAGCCGTCAACAACGGCGACGCCGACGATACGGAAGCGCTCATTCGCTCGGTGTATGACGGTGGGTTTTCCTTGCAGGCGGAATATATGGGCAGTTATAACGACGTACTTGCGTTTTTATCGACGTTTAAGGCGGTGATACTCGCAATATCCGTTGTGATGTCGCTCGTCATACTCATGCTGCTGTACAGCTTTATTGCCTCGTCGATAACGCTTACGCGCAAGAATATAGGCATACTGCGCGCGCTCGGCGCAAAAAAGGCGGATACGTTTACCGTTTACGCGCTCGAGGGATTTGCGGTGACGCTTATATCGATAGTTCTTTCGGTCGTGATACTGCTGATAGCAGGGCCCGTAGTAAATTCCATACTCGCGAGCGCCTACGGCACGTATCTTGCCATACTCAATATAAAATGGTACGTGTATCTTATAACGGCGGCTCTTGCGGTCGGCGTTACGGTGTTCTCGATAGTGCTGCCTATACGCAAGTACAACAACATCTCCCCGATAGAGGCGATAAATGCAAAGGTGTAGCAAGCGTCACGCGAATATATCGCGCAAAGCGTCGGCGTTTGTCGCCGTATCGAGCGCGCTGCTGCTTTGCTCGTGCGGAAGCGTCGGCACGCTTACCGACAGTTCGTCCGCGCCCGTTTTCGGCGTCGGCGAAAAGTCGCTTGCAAGGATTTCGGTGGCGGACGGATATCAAAAGACCTCGTACGTCGTGGGTGAGAGCTTCGATCCGTCGAGAATGTATCTTACGCTTATATATACCGACGGAAGCGAAAACAGCGTCGCCGTATCGGACGATATGATAGTCGGCGATTTCGACACGAGCGACTTTACCGTGGAAGTTACGCCGCCCGTTTACGACTATGAGCCTTGGGTGGGCGAGCCTACGAGCCGTCAGGTCAATCTGTATTTTTCAAATCCCGATTGCGACGAGTTGCGGTTACAGCGCAGGCTGCACAAAAAGGGCGAGCCTCTGTCCGAGGCGGAAATACCGACGCCGCATGCGCCGAGCGCCGACGTGTACTTTGAGGGTTGGTATTTCGATCCGGAGTGCAAAAGGCCGATAGACTATGTCACGAAAATTTCCGAAGATACCATGTTTTATGCGAATTGGCTGGAAATAGACTACAGCAAAGAGGAGGCGGCATGCGTTTCGCGCAGCGTCACGCTGTGCTACGCCGGCGAATACACCGAGTTTGCTTACAAGGTCTACAAGGATATAGGCGAGTGGTATTTCGACTTTGAAATGGAAAATAAACACTTGTCTATCGGCGATGAAGTGGACTTGACGTACGAGGTCGGCGATGTGTTTTCGACACGCGGACTGTTTATGACGGGCGTCGCCTCCGAC
Source organism: Roseburia sp. (assembly GCA_023665905.1). Lineage (GTDB taxonomy): Bacteria > Bacillota > Clostridia > Christensenellales > Pumilibacteraceae > Anaerocaecibacter. The sequence continues at coordinate 9,658 of JAMPDA010000012.1, read as the reverse complement.
GGCAGTATTTTGTGGGGTATGCCGATAAATAAAGGCATGGCAGTCGAATTCGACACGGGTACGCCCGGTAATCGCACCGTTAAAATCGAATTTGCGGGACGCGAGTTCATATATCCCATAACAGTGACGGAAAAGTCGCTCATAACGAGCGAGGGCGTTACCGTTTCCGATAACGGCAGGCTGTTAAATCTTTCGGGCAGTTCGGGCAGATATGCTTTACCCGAAAACACATATAATATTCCCAACGGTTTTGCGTCCGAACTCAGCGCGACGGTAAGGAACAATGTGCGCGAGATAGTCTGTCCTTCGAGCGTTACGCGCATAGGCGACGGCGCATTCCGCGGCATGTCGCGGCTCGAGAGCGTCACCGTGGGCGAGGGGTGTCTGTATATAGGCGACAACGCTTTCGGCGGTTGTACAAACTTAAAAGAGCTGTACATCTACGCTAAAGAGCCGCCGTATATAATGAACAGTCATTTTCTGTTCGACGTGGGTTCGGACGTAAAGATCTATGTCCCGTCCGAACTGCTCGACGCGTATGTGACGTCGCCGTATTGGTGCAATTACGGCAAATGTATTTACTCTATCGATATGTAGCCGATATATAAACAAAATCAAGTTCAAATTGCGCAATGCCTTTTGCGCCGTATGCGATAGATATTGACTTAAAGTATAAAATATTTTATACTGTCGGCAGATGAACTAAATATGTCGGCGGTGGGGAATGAAAAATAAAAGACTTTTAACGGTTTTTCTTGCGATAGTGCTTGCATTTTCGGGTGCGGCGCTATTAGCATGCGGCAAGAAAAGCTCCGACGATACGACGTACACCGTCACGTTTATCGGAACTAACGATCCGGATGTGACGGTCGAAGCCGGAGGTTACATCGACTTGCCGACCCCCACGCTCGACGGCTATACGTTTGCCGGTTGGTTTACCGACAGCGCGTACACCGACAGATTTTACGGCGGACCGGTCGAGTCCGACCTCACGCTTCATGCGTATTGGCAGGACGGCACGACGGTACAGTACACTCTTAGATTTTACAATAATTCGCAGTTGGTGTCGGAAAAGACTGTCGATGCCGGCGGAACGCTGAAGTATTCGCAATTTCCCATACTGTCGCAGCGCGACGGCTATGTGGCGTATTGGTCGAGCGGCGACATGATAATCAACAGCGACATTATCGGCGTGGACCGCAATATGGATATCAATGCGGTCTACGAGAGCGAAAGCGCCGTCAAGACGGTCATTTTCGACAGCCGCGGCGGCAGTGAAGTAGATAAGCAGCTCGTCAGGATAAACGAAAAAGCTACATATCCGGTCGAGCCGTACAAGGACGAAAAATATTTTGCAGGCTGGTTTACGGACACAAATTACAATATAGAATACGACTTCGACTCGGCGGTTTTGAACAACATAACGCTGTACGCCAAGTGGAGCGACGAAGAACCTGTCGCCGAACACGGCACGGTCGTGACGTTCGGCATACCCAAGATCGTCGGCGACTTCAACGGCTGGAACTACAACGTCAGCCAAACGCCCAATCCTGCGAGCGGTCGCAAGGGTTATAAGTTCAATCCGCTGTGCGATTCGCGCGTGCTCGTCGTATACAGCAAGGTGTACGTGCTGGGCAGCGGCTGGACGTTCAACGAGGCGTACAACCTAAGCGGCGAGCGTGTAATCGCCGATCTTTCCAATGCGAGCCGTGTGGAAAAGAACAGCTCTTTGGACGATTATTACACCGTTTGGGTGAGGGATTCGGACGGCAGGCTCAGCCTCGATCGCTTCTGCGGCGGCGTACTTACGCAAAGCTACGACGCAGACAGCGGCGTTTTGCAGGTGCGCGCAGTACATAAAGTCGGCTTTGAAGTGGGCGACGGATCGTCGGTGCCGACGCAGTACATTTCGCACGGAGATACGGCTATCGAGCCGGAAGATCCCACGCTTCTCGGCAAGGTTTTTTGCGGCTGGACGACCGTTTCGGGTACGCCCGTCAACGTGAGCGCGCAGGTTATAAATGCAAACACTATGTACTACGCCAAGTGGGATGACGCGTACATAGTGACGTTCGATACGCGCGGCGGCACGGATGTGACGAGCCAAACGGTGTCGAAATCGTCGCCGTATATCGTCGAGCCGTACTATCCGTCGTACAGCGGCTATTATTTCGCAGGCTGGTATACCGATATCGAATGTACAGGCAAGTTCGACTTTTCGAGCCCTATAAGCAGCGATATAACGCTGTACGCCAAGTGGAACGCAATAGTCACAGGCGTGGACAGAACGGTGACGTTCGACTATTGCGGCGGCACGGTGTCCGCAACGCAGTCGCGCACGGTGAGCGTTGTCAGCGGCAGAACGATCTCGCCGTTGCTGTACAGCCCGAGAAAGAACGGGCAGTATCTCAAGGGCTGGTATCGCGACGCGGCATGCAACGTTCCGTTCGACTTCGACGAAATAATATATACCGACACCACGCTGTACGCCAAGTACGAAACTATCCCGAGCGGATACTATGTCGTATACTTCGATTGCTCGCCGCGTCTGCCTAAGCTTACGCAGGTGGGGAAGAACCCGTACGGTTATTCTATTATAAGCGACAACTCGAGCACTGTGCTTCGCGACGGCTACGGCTTTACGGGCTGGTATACCGACGCCGCCTGTACCGTTCGCGCGCAGAACTGGGTGCAGGGGACTTCCGGTCAGGTCGTAACACTGTACGCCGGTTGGGAGAAAGTGGAAACGCGCAGTTTCACATACTATAACCATGACGGCACGGTGTTCAAGGTCGAGGAGCATAGATACGGCGGACCTATGACATACAATCAGCTTGCCAAGCCCAATGCGCGCACAGGCTTTGTGTTTGTCGGCTGGTACACCGATAGCGCGCTAACGACCAAATTCCCCGACAGCATGACTGTCGTCGCGGACGTCAAGCTCTATCCCATGTGGGAAGCCGGCGTAGCCAAGCACGTGGTGTTCTACGATATGAATGGATCGGTATTCGCAAGCGATCTGGCTTATGAGGGCACGCGCTCCAAGAGCGATATTACGGGCCTTGTAAATCCGGTCAAAAACGGATATGTGTTCAATCAATGGTTCCTCGACAGCGACAGGACGTATCCGCTCCCCGAATCGTACAATGTGACCGACGACTTTGCTCTCTACGGCAGTTGGATAGAAGATAAGTCCTCGCAGGTGACGGGCGGCGGCACGCAGGGATCGCCGTATTCGGTAAGCAATTACGATCAGTTCGCGTCGCACCTTCTCAAAACGGGCAACGCTTCGGGCAAGTATTACAAATTCACGGCAAACGTCGCATTCGGCGCGGGCGGCAACGAGCTGCTTCCCGAACTTAACGCTTCGGTCGATTTCGGCGGGTACTCGGTCACGGGCGTAACTCGGCCGATGTTCGAGAGCATTGCAAAAGGCGCGCAGTTTATCGGCGCAAAGATAACCGCCAATATAACTAAAATGTCGGCGTTGCGCACGCAGTACGTCGGAATAGTGTCCTGCTATAGCAGCGGATATATAGGCAATGTATGGACGCTCGGCACGGTCAACCTTCCCAACGTAAAATTCGTCGGCGGCGTCGTCGGCAGCATGTCGGGAAGCGACACGAGAAATTACACGATAATAGAAAACTGCCTCAACTCCGCAAACGTGACCGCGCTCGATTACGCGGGCGGCATTGCGGGAAGTCTCAACAGCGGAGGTCAGATACTAAGATACTCCGTCAACGAGGGTATTATGACCGCGACTCAAGGGTCTTGGAACAACGGTACAAACGGCGCGGCGGGCAAGTATTACAAGCACGCGAGCGGCGTGGTCGGAAGCACATCGTATCCGTACAGGGTGATCGCTTGCGTCACTACGACCGAGGGATTGCACGAGAATGTGTCTTACGGACATGCGCAGGCGGCGATCGCAGGCTACATGGGCGGCAACGGCAGTCCGAAGTGCGTGAACGGCTTGCCCAACACATTAAACGGCACGTATCACGTAGACAGAAACTCCACAGCCGACATTCTCAACAACTGGCTCAATTACCATAGGATCGGCGAAAAGTGCCTGACTTGTCAAATAAACGGCAATACAGGATACGTTGACGACAGCGGCGACCAGGGCGGACCCGATTTCTTCTCGGAGAACAGCGGCACCTGGTACAGCGACAACGGCAAATTCAGACTCGAGTATTTCAAAGGGAGATAAACAAGGTAAGCGGTGATAGAAGTAAGCAATATCAGGAATAATATTGTCTTGCTCCGCAGGGAGCGGAAAGTCAGTCAGCGGCAGTTGGCTGACTTTCTGCGCGTTTCGCCGCAGACCGTTTCCGGCTGGGAGAACGGAAATTACTATCCGGATATCCCGCAGATTATCAACCTTGCCAATTACTTTCATATTCGGATCGACGGGCTTTTCGAGGACAAAAAAGTCGAGCTCGCCGAAGCCTACGACGTCACGTTCGCGTCGTTCGGCAAGACTGTCCAAAAGTGGCGCAAGAGCAACGAAATAACGCAAAAGGAGTTAGCCGAAAAGTTATTCGTCGGGCATCAGGCGGTGAGCCGCTGGGAGTGCGGACAGGGCTTTCCCGATCTGTCTATATTCCCCAAGCTCTGCGAGATAATGGGCGTGTCGTTGCACGACCTTTTTATCGGAAACGTCTGCGCCGAGCCGCCTGACAATGCGGAAAAAGCGCAAGAGCGCAAGACCGAGAAAAAACATATTGCGATAATAGCTTCCGTAGTTGCCGTATTGCTCGTGGCTGTGGGCGTATTTTTGGGCGTGTATTTCGGCGTCAAAGCGCCCGAGCCCGAGGACGCCCCGACGCAGCCCGAAAATGTGATCGTCATAAACACATACGACGAGTTTATGTCGTATTCGGGCAGCTTTTTGGACGGATCGGCGTACTTTGTTTTCAACGCCGACATCATTGCCGATGGGCATGCGACTATCGACGGTTTCAACGCGGTCATCGACGGCAGGGGATACTCCGTTTCTGGCTTGACTGTGCCGTTTATACGCAATATGCACGGCGGCGCGCGCATAAGCAATGTCCACTTCGACATCGATATAACGGCTACGGTCGGCATGAACGACAGAGTGGGCGGAGTGGTCGTCACCAACTACGGATATTTGGAAAATGTGTGGGTGTCGGGAAATATCGATCTCCCCGGGCAGAGGTATATCGGCGGGGTCGTAGGCAGCAATTACGGCAATTTGAGAAACATCGAGAATACCGCGTCGATATCGTGCGCCGACTATGCCGGCGGTATCGTGGGCTACATGACGAGCGGCACGGTGGCGTTCAGCGTCAACAACGGCGACGTCGCGTCCGTTTACGGCAGTCCGACGGCGGCGGACGATCCCATGCCCGTCAAGCACAGCGGAAGCATTGCGGGCTATGTCGTTTCGGGCACACAGCTCAACGGCTGCATAACCACGGTTGCCGATATAGACGCGGTAAATCCGCTGTACGGTCAAACAAGCAGCAGCGTCGATTTCAGCTTGTCGGCGCTCGTTACGCCGGATATGCTCGACCAAGCGTTATCCGAGTGGCTCAATTACGACCCGACAAACGGCGATCTGTTCAACGACGATAATGTCGCGGTAAACCGGTACGAAGCCGTCTGGTACAGTAACGTCGGTAAATGGGTGAGGGTGGACGATCGCCCTCGGCTCGTCGTTTTTCATAAATAGCGTATCGTTTTGCTTTAAGCGTCTGACCGTATTCAGTAGCGATAGTCGTGCTTTGACTGAATTTTTGGGAGGCATAGGTAAAGAAAAAATGAGATGAGCGGCAGGGCAGGTAGATCCAAAACACTCTGCCTGTATTTTATAATGCTATGCTAAAACGCCGAATAGAATTTGCACACCGACAACTAATACAAGTGGCAATATCAAATCAAGCATGCCGCTTTTTGTCTTAATCCGTTCATCGCTTATTACGGTAACAATAGTGCCGATTATGAATATTGGACACTCTATTGCTATAAAAGCTGTAATGGAAAGCGTACTTAGCGAATAACGATTAACGAAATAACATATTCCGGTAAGAATTATGCCTACAATCAAAACTAAAAATGCTTCCTTATAAATATTCCAAAACGGTTCCTTATAAGTTTGTGCATTATATTTAGGCTCTGCTTCGGCTATGGGTTTTTCGGCAATGATATTCTTATCGCTTCTTCCCATCAATTCGTCAACCGTGCAATTGTAAATGCCCGCGATTTTATCTAACAGGTCTAACGACGGTTCGCTTATACCCATTTCCCATTTCGATACGGTTTGGCGCGTTACGCTGAGTTTTTTTGCCAACTGCTCTTGCGTATAATTATGACTTTTTCGCAAGGCTGATAATTTTTCATACAGTTTCATTTGTCTTGCTCCTGCTTTAATCAATAAAATTGTAGCATAACAGCAAATAAAAGTCTATTTTTTCGCATTTGCATTACGCAACGTATCGTTGCATTTGTGTGTTTTCATTTATTAAAGTTCTCAAATTTTTCCAATAAGCAAAATAGCCCGAACGTCTTTTTTACGATAAAGAAGTTCAAGCTATTAAGAGTTGGTGCGAGCGACAGGACTTGAACCTGCACGGTTTCCCACCGGATCCTAAGTCCGGCGCGTCTGCCATTTCGCCACGCTCGCGTACAGGAATATTCTATCACACGGCGTAGCGTTTTGCAAGTAAATACGTAAATACGGGGACGAAAATAAATTAGGTATTATACCCCAGGGCAAGCCCTAGACCCGCACGGCAACCGAATGTTGCACGAAACATTGCTTACGTTCTCGCTTGTAATTGCGCGTATGCTTGCCCTGGAGCACCCTACGGGTGTTCCGCCGCAAGCGGCGGGGTATTACACCAAATTTGTCGTCGTCGCAAATTTGCCATTGCAAGCAAGCAAATTTGCTCCTCGAATCAATCGAAAAAATTGCGTTATTGAGCCGCATAGCGCTTGATAATGGCAAAAAAAAGTAGTAAAATATATCTGCATGAAAAAGATCGTTTTGGCAACGGGGAATAAAGGCAAGCTCGAGGAATTCAGAGAAATGCTGCCGACCTTCGACGTTGTTTCGCCGAAGGAGCTGGGCGTCGCGTTCGACGTCGAGGAAACGGGCGCGAATTTTTACGAGAACGCGCTCATAAAAGCTCGCGCGCTTTACGATGTTTGCAAAATGCCGACGCTGGCGGACGACAGCGGACTGTGCGTAGACGCGCTCGGCGGCGCGCCGGGGATCATGTCGGCGCGGTACAGCGGCGGAACGGACGTGGATAATATCAACAAGCTTCTGTCCGAGCTCGACGGCATTACAAACCGTTCGGCGCATTTCGCTTGCTGTATAGTTTATTTCGACGGGCGCACCGTCGTCGAAGCGACGGGCGAAGCACACGGCAGGATAGCGCTCGCGCCAGAAGGCAACGGCGGTTTCGGCTACGATCCGATATTCATTAGTGACGATCTCAACAAGACGTTTGCCGTCGCGTCCGCACGGGAAAAGAACGCGGTCAGTCACCGCGCACGCGCGCTTGCTGCGCTTAAAAGCAAATTGGAGGGTCGGGCGGACTGACGCTTAAGTCGTTCGCGAGGCGAGTAAAAACGGAGCGTATATCTTGTACAAGCTGGTTATAATTTCCGATATACATCACGATCTTTTACGGCTCAAACGTATTTTGCCGATAATAAATGCGTCGGACTACCTGATATTTTGCGGCGACGGCGTGAGCGATCTCATGCTTTTGCGCAGTGTCATATCCGTGCCTATCGTCTGCGTGCGCGGCAACAACGATCTCGACCCGTCCGTTCCGGAGATCTCGAGCATGGTGCTCGGCAATACGCGCGTGCTCGTCACGCACGGACACAAGTTCGACGTCAGACGCAGTATCACGCCGCTCCTCAAAGTGGCGAAGCAAATGCAGTGCAATCTCGTGTTTTTCGGGCATACGCACATGTTTTTCGACAGGATAATAGACGGCGTGCACTTTATCAACCCCGGCGCGCTCCACGGCAGGGCATACGGCACGTACGCGGCTGTCGCCGGCGACGGCGAAATGTTCTTCAGTAAAGAAGGCTTTGTATAGTTTATATATCGGTAGAGCAGGGAAGCGCTTATGCGGAACGCTTGAGCGCACGGCGCAAACGCAAATAAGTTTAAATCAACGCCTGCGGCAACGCCGCTCGCGCACCGAATACTGCGACGGAAATAAATTAGGTATTATACTATCGATAATTAATTTTATTAAGGCAATCAAAATCGTTGACAAACGCAACGGAATATGATATTCTTGATAAGCACGTGCGGGTGTAGCTCAATGGTAGAGTTTCGGCCTTCCAAGCCGACCACGTGGGTTCGATTCCCATCACCCGCTCCAGCCGTGCGCCCGTAGCTCAGCTGGATAGAGCAGCGCCCTTCTAAGGCGTTTGTCGAGGGTTCAAATCCCCCCGGGCGTGCCATTATGGTGGGTATAGCTCAGTTTGGTTAGAGCGCTAGATTGTGGCTCTAGAGGCCAAGGGTTCGAATCCCTTTACCCACCCCATGAAGGGGTATCGCCAAGCGGTAAGGCACGAGACTTTGACTTTCGCACTCGCAGGTTCGAATCCTGCTACCCCTGCCACTCTCCATGCCGACAATATTGGGGTATCGCCAAGCGGTAAGGCAACGGACTCTGACTCCGTTATCCGTAGGTTCGAATCCTACTACCCCAGCCATACGGTCCATTAGCTCAGTCGGTAGAGCACTTGACTTTTAATCAAGTTGTCCCGCGTTCGAATCGCGGATGGATCACCATAAGGACGGGTTCCCGAGTGGCCAAAGGGAACAGACTGTAAATCTGTCAGCTTCGCTTTCGGTGGTTCGAATCCACCCCCGTCCACCACGAAAATGCACCGCTTGTCGGTGCTTTTTTCGTGGTGGACGGGGGTGGTGCGACCATGCACGGCAAGATGAGTGAATATAGAAAAGTGTTGCACTATCCGTGCATGGTTCGTTAGGCGCTTGCGCCGTCCGATGCGGAACGAGCTTTTATTTTTAATGATAGTTGAATAGTAACGAGTAGGGAATATGGCAACGCAAAGCCCGCCGCGAATCCGCGGCAATCCACCACAAATGCGTATATGCACCGCTTGTCTGTGATTTTTTCATGGTGGACGGGGGTGGTGCGACCATGCACGGCAAGATGAGTGAATATAGAAAAGTGTTGCACTATCCGTGCATGGTTCGTTAGGCGCTTGCGCCGTCCGATGCGGAACGAGCTTTTATTTTTAATGATAGTTGAATAGTAACGAGTAGGGAATATGGCAACGCAAAGCCCGCCGCGAATCCGCGGCAATCCACCCCAAATGCGTATATGCACCGCTTGTCGGTGCTTTAGTCGCTTCGCTTCATTACTTCATTAGTCGCTGTGCGTCGACTTCATTATTATTTGGGAGATATTACGGCGATCGCCTTTGTCCGCTTTGATTGTTTTCCGTTCGTTCGTTTCTTTGCGGCGGGTGCTTGATTGTGTCGCGCAGCGGCGCACTTGTTGTATATCAAGCGCCCGCCATAGCGCCAAAGTTTATTGCATTATTATTTAAGCTGTGCTATAATACAATAATAGACAATATCGAGGTGGTGTATGAATTATCAATTAAAAAATGGGAAATCAGT
>JAMPDA010000011.1 GCA_023665905.1 Roseburia sp. | reverse complement strand
CTGTTTTGAGGCTATTGCAAGGCAAGCGAGTGAAATTGTAGTGGACCTACTATGAACGAGCTTAACGTAGCAAGAGCCCAAAACAGCCCACTATCGGGTGTGTTCGGTTGAGGTCGGGTGAATGTAGATATACTTACTTGCTCGTTTTATTCTTTGCGTCGGATGCGGCTTCTTCCTGCCGATCCGGATCGCCGCTTACCTGTTTTACGGAAACGGGTTTTTGTTTTTGCGGCATTGACATGCAAACGGTTTTTACAATGTTGTAGATCGCGCTGACCATTAAGACTATGCCGGTGAATATCCAAATACCTTTGCCGGCGCCAAACGGATTAGCAAAAATAATTACGGCAAAAGTGATTAGAACGACGGCATTTATAAGCTCCAAGAACCATTTTTTGTTTTTTAAGCGCAGCAATGTTGTCATAGCTTGGATACTGTTAAGCGACAACAGCACCAACACAACGCCGTATAATATCGAAATAACCGAAATAATTTCTATAAACCATTTTGAATTAAAAGCACAGAAAGCGCCTATTATCAACAGCAAAAGTCCGTTAAATAAGGCTCTTTCGGTTTTTGCAACCTCTATTTTCGATGTAAAATATTTTAAGACCTGGATAACTCCCAATATAAGCATTATTGCGCCGCAAGTAATGATTATTCCGTTTGTGAACCCTATATAATCGACAAAAAGCAATATGCCTATTACAAGCTGACACAAACTGATGACCATAATGCCCAAATTGTTCTTGAACCATTCTCTTACGTTATTTTTGTCCATGACATTACTCCCTGTACTTGACTTTCGGTTGATACCGTGCTATAATTTTAGCATACATTTGTTGCTTTTACAACATACAGTTTAACGCAAACAGCTACGAATGAAACATTATGTGGGGTTTTGTCTTATTGCGATGCAAAACGGAACAAAAATTAAATTTTTGTCGCAATGCCGCAAGACGGTAATATTATGAAAGAAAATCAACGCGTCTGCTTGACGAAAAGAATATTAAAGGAAACCCTTTTGCGACTGCTAAAGGATAAAGAGTTGAACGAAATAAGCATCACGGAATTATGCCGTGAGAGCGAAATCAATCGTGCGACTTTTTACAGACACTACGATCTGCCGAAAGATGTACTGCTCGATATCGAAAAGGACTTCATACAGGAACTGTATGCCGCAACAAAATACATAAAGACGGAAGCCGATGCCGAAAGATATTTAGAGCATTTGTGCCTTTATTTTTACGAACATTCCGCCTTGGTAAAATATTTTACGGAAAACAATTTAGATGATGACATCGAGCTGCTGCTGTCCAAATTTTATAGGAGCATATTAAAATTTCGGAACAAATCGAATAACGAAATCAGCGAAGCCGACATCTCGCTCATAAATGCGTATCTTTCGGGCGGAGCTTATTCGGTTTTATGTAAATGGATAAACGGCGATCTGCAAAAAACACCGAAAGAAATTGCGCAAACAGCGCTGAAGTTGCTTAACGGCGATCTTAATTTTTAATATCTTATCGGCAAAACTCCGTAAACACTTCTTTTATTAAAAACAAAAGATATTTTTTACGCCTGCGCCGAATGTCTTTAGAGCCATTCTGTACATAGCTTTTGCATGTATTCTGTCGTGCCACAAAAACCGCCGAAGCACTTTCTTGAGCGACCACATTTCGTCGTAACTGCCCGATACGGGCGCTTCGGATAAGAACCCGTCTTTTGCTTCCAGCGCCGCAAATCCCCTTTCACGGCACAGACATATATTCCCGTCATTGTCCGCATCGACGCCTATTTCTCCGAAGTAATAGCTGTTCACGTTTTTGGTGTGCTCGTACATTTCTCTCGCCGTGCGCGGGATCACGCCGTAAAAAGTCTGCCGGCTTTGCAGTGCGCTTTTATCCTTGTTCTCTATCGAATCAAATAGCGCAAGAAAATCGCGCGCCGACTTTAAGCAAAGCTCTTTACAGCGACTGTACTCCTCCGAAGTCAACGGCGCTCTCTCGCTGTCGAATATGACGTCGCTGTCGGCGTCGCATATATTCAGCGCACTCGCCTTTTCCTGCACGATGTCTATATCTATCTCGCACGAAACAGACTTGTCTATCCATTTCAAGTACGACCTTATCTCGTCGGGCATCTTGGAACGCGCGATCTCGAGGTTTGCGCCGCGCGTGTACGCGCCTATAAAATTTTCCGCATACAGCAGCGTATCGTCGCCGTTATGCTCCCAAACGCATTTGACCGTCATGATCATCTCCTTTTCCACTCGGTGCAGGCAATCGACTGTACACCTGCTTCCATTGTAACACACACGGCGGCTATTTTCAATCTCTTGCATAAAAAATCCGGACCTGTCGCGACTGCAACGTCAAGTCCGGATATTATCCTATGAAAATCGACAATTTAAAATCTACGCGGTTTCGGTGCTGTCGGAAACGGTGTCCGCCGTATCGGGCAGATCGGTTTGCGCGTCGTCGCTCGCTTCTTGCGCATCGTCACTCGCCTCTTGCGCGTCGTTATGCTGCGGCTCGGGCGGCTCGGGTTCGTTTGCCGATAATTTAGCTTCGGCAGACATTTTGCCCATTTGCTTCCACACGATGATCATGAACGGCACGGTCGCTATCGCCGCGATCGCATCCGCAATGGGCGCTCCCCAAAACACGCCGTAAACGCCTATGCCGAAAGGCAGCGCGACGGAAAATATTATGAGCAGTATGTCGCGAACAAACGACAGCGGAACGGCGAACTTTGCTTTGCCTATCGACTGAAGGAATATGGCGCAGCACTTTTGCAGGCACGTAAACGTTATCAGCGACAGATATATCCTTATGCAGTTCGTCGCGAAAGTGATGTATGTGGAGCTCGTTTCGTTGCTGAACATTTTGATAAACATTATCGGCGCGGCTTCAAACAGTATTGTAAAGAACAAGCATATCCCTGCCGTCCAAGCCATTATATAAAGCAGCAGTTTCTTTACGCGATCGTACTTTTGCGCGCCGTAGTTGTAGCCCACGAGCGGTTGCGCGCCCGCCGCCAAGCCTATCGCAACGTTCAATATTATTTGGAACAGCTTCATTATCACGACAAACGCGGCGAGCGCGATTTGCGGGCCCGTTTCGCCGAACTCGATGAACGAGAAATATGCGAGCAGTATGTTGTTGACGATGGTGATTATCGCAATGAATATTTGCGTCATAAAGCTCGACAAGCCGAGTTGCAGCACCCTGCCGCTGACCTTAAAGTCGGGCGCGAAACTTTTGAGCTTGAGCCTGAAATTTTTGCTCTTGAACAAATATCCGGCGCACAGCAAAAAGCTTATAAACTGACCGATGATCGTAGCCCAAGCCGCGCCCTTTACGCCGAGGTCGAGCGCGTATATCGCTATCGGGTCGCCCGCGATGTTGAACACCGCGCCTGCCACCATGGCGATGAGCGCATACAGCGGACTGCCGTCGGCACGTATTATAGACGCCAAGCAGACCTGCACGAGCGCAAGCGGCATCATTGCGTACACTATTATCGAATAATCGTGCGAATACGCCAATGTGTTCACGCCCGTCAGCGCGTTGCCGTCGCTGCCTATGGCGTCGGTCGTGTCCGCGCCGAGCAGCATCAACAGTTTATCACCCCAAAGGTACGCAATAAGGATAACGGCACAACCTGCCAAGAACGCGCCGAGCATAGCTCCGCCCACGCTCTTGTGGATCTTTTCCGGTCGTTTTTTGCCGAGCGCCACGCTCAAATACGCCGCCGCGCCGTCACCGAACAACAACGCAAACGCCCAGCCGACTACGGTGACGGGAAAGACAATGCCCGTCGCCGCATTTGCGACTGTGCCGTAGCCCACGCCCATGTGACCGAGAAATATTTGGTCAACGATGTTGTAAAGACAGGATATTATCAGCGACGCTATGCACGGAACGGTGAACTTGGCAAACAGTTTGCCGACTTTTTCACTGCCGAGATAATCGCCGCTCATCGGCGCATCGTTTTTGTCCTTTTTCTTCATATAAAGCCTCCGTGAAAAAAGTTGAGGAGTCTTTATCGGAGAAAAGCTACCTGAAAACTGCGCCGAGAGCAACAAAAAAACAGCGAGAATCGAAATTATACGCTGTTTTTCCGCTGTCGACATAGTCGATTTTAGCAAAATTATTTTTAAAAGTCAAACACAAAATCGAAATTTTTTAAGAAAAAACGTCGGTTTTCGGTCGATGTGCATATGGAAAAGAAAGACAAACTTACAGCTATTAAAGGCGCTCTAAACCCGAATGCAACATCGTTTGCAAAGTGCAGCGAGGAACTTTCGCTTCAAAGTCAACTGCTCCTCATACTCCTTTGATTATCTCGATAAATCGTAATCCGTTACTTAAACTCGCTTGATGCTGAATTTATTTCCGAGTTTCCGCCGCAAAAGTTCGGTCAATGTATTTATATCGCCTTCCGTAACGGAATTTTTCGGAACGATATGACATTGCATTTTAGATATATACAAAAAATAGTGCGTCGCACTTTCCGTTACTTTATACAAATAATCGTAAGCATAAGTGACTTCCGACTGCATTTTCGCACTCACCTGCTTTATGTACAGCGTTTCGTCGTTGAATATATATATTTCATCCGTTTCGTCCGTAATGTATTTCGCGGACTTATTGATATATTTTTGCAAAAGCCGCGAAATGACCCAAACGAGCGGAGCAAACAACACGCCGAATACAATAAGCGCAATGCCCATAGTTCTGTCGGAATTATCTTCACCGAAAAAATACCCTACCAATCCGATTGCAACAAACAAAATCGAAATCAAGAGTAATACCCACCATAAACGCCTAAACGAATGTTTATTAAGCTGTTTTGTAGTGTCCGCATTTAGTTTTGTTTCGAATTTTACCATAATATTCTCCGGTAAATTTCAATTTGTTACTCTGTTTGAGCATTTATATTATAGCACATTCATAGCGCTTACGCAAGTCTAACGTGCCTATTGATTATTCATCCAATGCAAAAATAAATCCGAACCGCTCACTTGTTACAAGTATTTGGTTCGGATTTAATTGACTTGGTGCCGGTGATCGGAGTCGAACCGATACGGGTTATTAGCCCACCGGATTTTGAGTCCGGCGCGTCTGCCAATTCCACCACACCGGCAAATCACAATTATTCTACCCTATTGACGCCGAGATGTCAAGCGTTTTGGACTATTCATACTATCTTTTGCTATTTCGTGACGGCGGCAAGCGCCGACGCATAGACTGTACTATGCCGCAATACGAAGAACAAGACAATAAGTGTAAAGACCCGAATTGCGAAATTAAAAAGCCGCACTGTCATATATCGGCGGCACATTCCGCTCCGCCGCCCGATAATTTGTCGGAGCAAGCATGCGATGATTGCGCCGCCGATAATTAAAACGCGCTCTTGCAAGCGCGTTTTAAATTTTATTTCTTTTTGGCTAAGATATCGAGCAACGACTGCTGGACTATCTGCTGATTGCGTTCTATATCGAGTTTATAGGAAAACCAATCGGCGGAGAACTTTAAGATATAATACAGGAGCACCGCGCCTATCACCGCGCCGACCATGACGGGCGCGAGTAGCCACCAATAGCTGAGGAACGAAAGCACGACCGACGCTATACTTCCGCCGATTATGACTATGACGGGCAGTATCACGGACAGCTTACTCAAAAGCCAAGCGAGCGCCTTGATGATGGGATATTTGGTTTTCAGCTCGCGATAGCAAGGCGTTACGATACTGTTAAAGGCTATTTGCTCCTGACGTATGCGCAATAGGAACGTGCGGCGATCGACCTCGAGCCGACGCTTCAGATACCACACGAGCAAAAGTCCGATACCGACTGCGCCGCAGCCCGCAAAAAAGTCGATGACCGCTTCCTTCCAGCTCATTGTTATCATGAGCGCCGTCGCGACGGCGAGCACGATCGCGCCTGCGAGAACGGCGTACGATACGGGGTGCATGACGTACTTAAACGCTTCGATAAAGCGCACCGAGCTGACGTGTTCTTTTGTCGCCACGTCGAAATTGGTTTTGGGACGGGTGTCCTTGGGAAGTTCCACTTCCGGACTTGTTATCTTTATGCGCTCGTCGTCGATCGTGGGATTGGCGGCGCTTTTGAGTTTTTCGAGCGCTGCGGCGCGCTTTTCTTCCGCGCGCGCGGCTTTAATGTCGCGGTCTATCTGTTCCTGTTCCGCTTCGGACGGACTTTTGTTCATGCCCTTCTCCTTTCCGTTGTCCTCGGTCTTTTCGATTTTTTCCGCTTTTTCCGCCTTTGCGGCTTGAGCGAGCTCCTCGTTCCTGATTTCTTCCTTTGTCTGCAAAAGCTCGCGTTTAAGATCTTCCGTGTCCGACGCGAGATCCTGCGCGACTTTCTGCGCGGCGGCTTTTTTGAGCGACGCATTTATCTTTCTGCGCTCCTCGCTCGTAGGCGTAAGAAGCTTTGCCATCTGGTCGGGCGAAAGCGTTTCCGGCTTGCTCGACGCTTCGGGCGTACCGGACATCTGTTCGGCGAGCGCTTCCACGTCGCTGTCCACAGGCTCGACCGAATCGCTGCCGTGCTTTTCGATAAAGCCGTCGTAACACAGCTTGCAGACTTTAAGTACGGTACCGCCTTCCTCTATGGAATAGCTGTTGTCGGGCAGACCGCAAAGTTCGCATGTTCCGTTTTTTGCCATAAATAACTCCTCGGAGTGTAGATAGTATCACACGGTTTCGTTTTTGTCAAATGTTTTTGAGCGCCGATACGGGCATATTCGATATCCTGCCGCGTCTATCATACGCCAAAAGCAAATTAGTCGGGCAATTCGGTTGCGTTTTACGCGGCATTGCTGTACAATATATACATACAGATTATACTCGCCAACGGAAAGAATATGCTAAAACGCAAAATTAAAGTAGGAGTGATCGGCGCTAACGGCTATGCCGGCGTCGAAATAATGCGGCTGATACAAACCCATCCGCAAGCGGAACTCACGGCAGTGTCGAGCCGCACGCATACGGGCGGCCAGGTTCGCGACGTGTTTTCGGCGTTGCCCATAGATATCACGTTCACCGACGCCGACGACGGCGCGTTTTTATCGTGCGACGTCGTTTTTACCGCGCTGCCGCAGACCGTGGGCGCGCGCACCGTCGGCAAGCTTATCGACGGCGGCGTAAAGGTCATCGACCTATCCGCCGACTACCGCTTCGATGACGTAAAACTGTACGAGCGCGTTTACGGCGTGGAACATCCCCGTCCCGACCTCAACGAGATCGCCGTGTACGGGCTGTGCGAGGTCAACCGCGACAAAATACGGTCGGCTCGGCTTATTGCCAATCCGGGCTGCTATGTTACGAGCGTACTGCTTCCCATGCTGCCGCTGTGCGAAAAAGGGCTTGTTTCCGGCATTATCGCCGACAGCAAAAGCGGAGTGAGCGGCGCCGGCAGAAAGAGCGACGAGGCGTACGGGTTTTGCACGCTCGACGAGAACTTCAAGGCGTACGGCGTATTCAATCACCGCCACGCGCCCGAGATCGCCGAAAAGCTCAAGAGCGACGTCATCTTCACGCCGCACCTGTTGCCTATCAAGCGCGGCATACTTTCGACTATATACTTCGACGTCGCCGACGAGCAAGCCGCCCGCTCGACGCTCGAAACCGCTTACGCCGACGAGCCGTTTGCGGCGTACACGGATACCCTTCCCGAAATCTCGTCGGTGGCGCACACCAATCGCTGCGTGTTTTCGGCGCGGTTTTCAAACTGCAAGGGCATCGTCGTTTCCGTGCTGGACAACCTGTTAAAAGGCGCGGCAGGTCAAGCCGTGCAAAACATGAACATAATGTTCGGGCTGGACGACGCGACGGGACTTCCCGTCTGCGCGCCCGTTTAAACGCACTCGCTCCAAACAACAATCGAAAACAAAAGGCACACCATGAAAGAATCTTTTAAATCGACTATCGAACGCGCAAACATCATTTGCGAAGCGCTGCCCTACATACGCAAGTATTCGGGCAAAACGCTCGTCATCAAGTACGGCGGCAACGCCATGAACGACGAAGCGATAACGACCACGATTTTGCAGGATATCGCCGCGTTAAAAATCGTCGGCGTAAACCCCATACTCGTGCACGGCGGCGGTCCCGAGATAAACAAAATGCTCTCGCGCCTCGGCATAAAACCGCAGTTCAAAAACGGCTTGCGCGTCACCGACGAAGCCACCATGGAAGTCGCGCAGATGATACTGTGCGGAAAGATAAACAAGAACATCGTCGGCGAGCTCAATTCCATGGGCGTAAAAGCTATCGGGCTGTGCGGAAAAGACTCGCAGCTTATCAAAGCGGAAAACCTCGACCCCGATCTCGGCTACGTCGGCAAAATAACCGAGATCAACGCGAAGCTTCTCGATATCCTCGCCCAAGACGAGTTCATACCCGTCATAGCGTCCATAGCGACGGACGAGCACGGCAACAGCTACAACGTCAATGCGGACGTCGCCGCGGCGGCTATCGGCGCCGCGATGCACGCCGAAAAACTGCTTTTCCTGTCCGATATCGACGGGATCATGGCGAATAAGGACGACAAGGAATCGCTCATAGACCGCATAACCGTTTCCGAGCTTCGCAAAATGATAGACAACGGCTCCATAACGGGCGGCATGGTGCCCAAAGCCAACAGCTGTATCGACGCGATAGAGCGCGGCATAAACAGCGTTTTCGTTCTTAACGGCACGCTCCCCCACTCGATACTTTTGGAGCTTTTCACCGACAACGGCGTCGGCACGATGATAGAAGCCTAAGCTCGCTCGAGCGATCGGCATAACCGAAGCGACACACAAAAGATCACGACAGCACGGCAGACAAAAGATTTACGGAAAACGCAGAATATCCATCGAGGAGAACGCAAAATTGAACTTCAATAAGATCAAAGAAGCCGAAGCGGAACACTATATGCCCGTTTTCGCGCGCGACAATCTGTGCATAGACCGCGGCGAGGGCAACAGCTTATACGATATCAACGGCAAAAAATACGTGGATTTCGTCGCCGGAATAGCGACGAACATTCTGGGCTACGGCCATCCCGAATACACGCAGGCGGTGTGCGATCAGGTGCGCAGGCTCATGCATGTATCCAATCATTATTACACAGAGATACAGTCGGAATATATCTCAAACCTTTGCGAAGCGTCCGGCTTTTCGCGCGTGTTTTTGTGCAATTCGGGCGCGGAAGCCAACGAGTGCGCGATAAAGCTCGTGCGCAAGTATCACAGAAACGCCGGCAGCGAAAAGACGATACTGACGGCGGAAGGCGCTTTCCACGGCAGGACGCTCGCGACGCTCACCGCCACGGGCAACGAATCGCAGCACAGGATATACTCGCCGCTTCCCTCCGGCTTTGCGACGTTTAAATACAACGATTTCGCCGATTTCAAGTCCAAGCTGACGGACGAAGTGGGCGCGGTGTTTTTGGAAACGATACAGGGTGAATGCGGCGTGCGCCCGTTCGGTAACGACTTTTTGGTAAACGCGTACGCGCTGTGCAAGTCCAAAGGCATACTGTTCGTCGTGGACGAAGTGCAAACGGGCATGGGCAGAACAGGCAAACTGTTTTCGTTCGAGCATTTCGGAATAAAGCCGGATATCATCACAATGGCAAAGGGCATTGCGGCAGGCATACCCATGGGCGCGTGCCTCGCGCGCGAGGAAGTCGGCACGGCGTTTTCCGCAGGCGATCACGGCTCTACTTTCGGCGGAAACGCGCTCGCCTGCGCCGCCGCAAACAAGGTGTTGGAAATACTCAAAAACGGGCTTTTGGAAAGCTCCGCCGCAGTCGGCGAATATCTCGGCGAGCGGCTGGCGCATTTTTCCAAGTACGATTTCATAACGGACATCAGAGGGCGCGGGCTCATGCGCGGCATACAGCTTTCCGACAAGATCCCTGCGGTCATGTTCGAGAACAAGCTCAAAGAGCGCGGTTATCTCGTCAACGTCGCGGGCAACAATACCCTGCGCATAATACCGCCGCTGACCATTCAAAAGAGCGAGATCGACGGACTTGTGAGCGCGCTCGACGAAATTTGCGCCGCCACCAACGTACTGTAAAAGCCGCGAGTACATAAAATTCGCTGCTTTTTAGTTGCGTTTATAGAATTATTTTGTTATAATTACAGGGAAAGACGCTTTTTCGGATAGGAACGAACGAGAAGCCGTCAATAGATCCACGCATGCGCGGCAGCCTTCGCGCCGCGAACAATACGTTCCGCAATTATCAAGGAGCAAATATGGACGTTTCGTCTTACAAGCCGAAAGGCAGAATAGAACATAAACATTTACTCAATCTTATCGACTACTCGTCGGCGGATATTTACGAAATATTGCATTTGGCGCAATCGCTCAAGTCCGCGTTTCGTCGCGGAAAAAAGCACGAGCTGTTAAAGGGCAAGACCCTCGGCATGATATTTTCCAAGTCATCCACCCGCACGCGCGTTTCATTTGAAATGGGTATTCGCCAGCTCGGCGGAAACAGCCTTTTTCTTTCGAGCAACGACATACAGCTCGGCCGCGGCGAAACCATACACGACACCGCGCTCGTGCTCTCCCGCTACGGCATCGACGGGATAATGATACGCACGTTTTTACAGTCGGACGTAGAGGAGCTTGCAAAGTACGGCAGCTTTTCCGTAATAAACGGACTTACAGACGACTTCCACCCCTGTCAGGCGCTTGCCGATATATTCACGCTTTACGAAACCTACGGGCATCTCGAAGGTCTTAAGCTCGCCTATTTCGGCGACGGGAACAATATGGCGCACTCGCTCATGCTCGCCGGCGCAAAAACGGGCATGGAAGTAAGCATATGCTCGCCCAAGGGATATCAGCCCAATCCGGATATTGTCGCTGCGGCGCAGAAGTTCGGAAACGTCACGGTGACGGAAAGCGTGGAAGAAGCCGCGACGGGCGCCGACGCGCTGTACACGGACGTATTCTTTTCCATGGGTCAGCAAAAGGACAAAGCCAAAGAACAGGCGCTCATGCCCTATCAGGTAAACTCTAAAGTCCTCGAAATGGCAAAAAAGGACGCGGTGTTTATGCACTGCCTGCCGGCGCACCGCGGCGAGGAAGTTACCGAATCGGTCATCGATTCCACGCATTCCATAATCTTCGAAGAAGCGGAAAACAGACTGCACGCGCAAAAAGCGGTCATGTGCCTGCTTATGGGTAAAAAGTGATGTACCTGGCGATACGCAGAGCAGTCGATGAAGATGTCGATAGTGTTCTCGCGGTCACGAAAGCTTCCTTTTCGCTGTATCAGGACGAGTTACACGTCAATTACGAAGTAAAAGCGATGCAGGAAACGATAGAAAGCACGCTCGACGACATTCGCAAAAACGCCGTTTTCGTGGCGGAACGATTTGGAGAGCTGTGCGGCGCGATACGCATACGCAAGCTGTCCGACGATCTTTGGTATATATTTAGGTTCGGCGTAAGCCCGAAGGTGTCCAACACAGGCTTCGGCTCGGCGCTGCTCGACGCGGCGATACTCTACGCCAAGGAGAACGGCGCAAAAGCCATTGCACTGCACACCAATTCCAAGTACTACAGGCTCGCGCGATATTACTACGGAAAACAGTTTTTCGTACACTCGACGACTTTCGACCGCGGATATGTGCGCGCGCTCTTTATACTCGAGCTGGAAGAAAGCGGCGTTGACCTATCCCCTGCCTTTTTACAGTAACTTGTACATAATTCACGGGCGCACTCGCCCGAGCAAACTTATCAAACGGAGGTTCTAATGGATTTTATAATAGCGACGGATTCCACCTGCGATCTGCCCAAAGCGATGCTTCGCGAAATGAATGTCGAATCGCGCGACATGCTGTATTACGTCAACGACGAGGAATACGGCAAGGACGAAGCCAACCAGCTCGAGTTTCACGAGTTTTACGACAGCATGCGCAACGGCGCGCGCACGAGCACGTCCATGATAAACGAACAGACCGCGCGCGTGTTCCTGACGGAACTGTTGACTCAGGGCAAAGACATACTGTATCTCGCGTTCGCGAGCGCTCTGTCCGGAACTTACGACAACTTCAAACGCGTCGCGGACGAGCTCAACGCGCAGAACGAGCACAAGATATACGTGGTGGACTCGAAATGCGCGTCGGGCGGAGAAGGTTTGTTCGTAACGCTCGTTGCAAAAAAGCGCAACGAGGGCGCGTCGTTCGAGGAAACGTGCGAATATGCCGACAGCGTGCGCGACCGCGTTATCCACTACTTTGTTGTAGACGACCTTAAATATTTGGCGCGCGGCGGAAGATTAAGCAAGGGCTCGGCGTTTTTCGGCAACATGCTCAATATAAAACCCGTTCTTCACGTGGACGAGATAGGCCGCTTGGTCCCCATCAAGAAAGTCATAGGCCGTAAAAAATCGCTCAAAGCGCTCGTCGATAAAATGTCCGAACGCTATAACGGCGAAAGCGACATCGTTTACATCACGCACGGCGATTGCTACGACGACGCAAAGCTCGTAGCGGACGAAGTGACGGCACGGCTCGGCAAGCAGGTCAAGATCCTTCCGCTCAGCTACGTCATAGGCAGTCATTCCGGTCCCGGCACCGTCGCCCTGTTCTTTACGGGAGATTACAGAAAAGAAGACTGAACCGAAAAAATTATACAAAACAAGCAAAAAGCGTCGTCCACTCGAACGACGCTTTTTATGTGAAACGGTGACGGTGGTTGCGCTTTCCCACTTTGCGGCGGATCGCCTAGGTCTCTTCACGCGCATTGCTCCGCAATGCTTGGTCGAGATGACAATTCAAGTGAAGATGTAAAAAGGAAAAGTGAAATAGTGCAATGGTTTGACCGCTTCACACAATGCCGCGCACTATAACCACCATCTTGTCATTTCGACCGGAGCGAGCGACGGCGAGCGGAGCGGAGAAATCCAGCGGCTTTGCCGCGCATGGTTATTGTAAAGCCGTAGTAAAGCCGCTTCACTTTGCGGCTACGCCAAAGACCTCTCGACTTCGCTCGAGGTGACAAGACGTTTGTTTTGCCGCTTCACTTTGCGGCGGATCGCCTGGATCTCTCCACGCGCATTGCTACGCAATGCTTGGTCGAGATGACATGACGGTGGTTGTGTTGTTTCACCCAATGCCGCGCGCTCCAACCAACTCCCTGTCATTTCGACCTACGCGACGAAAGCCTTTTCTTCCAGATGTCATTTCGACCGAAGCGCGTGAGCGCGTAGCGGAGAAATCCAGCGGCTTTGCCGCGCATAGTTATTGTAAAACTGTAATACAGCTTCCCTACTTTGCGGCTACGCCAAAGACCTCTCGACTTCGCTCGAGGTGACAAGACGTTTGTTTTGCCGTTTCACTCTGCGGCGGATCGCCAAGACCTCTCGACTTCGCTCGAGGTGACAAGACGTTTGTTTTGCCGCTTCACTCTGCGGCGGATCGCCTAGATCTCTCCACGCGCATTGCTTCGCAATGCTTGGTCGAGATGACATGACGTTTGTTGTGTTGTTTCACCCAATGCCGCGCGCTATAACCAACTCCCTGTCATTTCGACCAGAGCGCGTGAGCGCGTAGCGGAGAAATCCAGCGGCTTTGCCGCGCATTACCAAAGTAACAGCTATACAACCTTGCGGCGGATCGCCTGGATCTCTCCACGCGCATTGCTCCGCAATGCTTGGTCGAGATGACATGACGGTGGTTGTGTTGTTTCACCCAATGCCGCGCGCTCCAACCACCCGCTTGTCATTTCGACCGGAGCGACGAAAGCCTTTTTCACCCGATGTCATTTCGACCGAAGCGAGCGACAGCGAGCGAAGCGGAGAAATCCAGGCGCGCAAGCGCCGCATGATTAAAACAACACAGTCGAAAATAGGGTGCGAATTTAAATTCGCACCCTATTTTGGTTTCTATTATATTCTGTTCTGCGTACGGCTATCTATCCAACAAATAGTCCAAGCTCATCGAGTACGCGGGGATAAACACGTCGAGGAAATACCCGACCGATTTTTCTTGCGCGCTCTTGAGCTCGTTCAACGTCGCCTCGTACGCCTTTTCGAATTCTTTATTGCCCACCGCGAGTTCTTCCACGCATTTTATAAGCGCGGCGAGCTTGTCCGCACGCTTTACTATAGCATACTCCGCCGACGTTTTATCGGGCTGGACGTAGATATCGAATGCATCTTTCAGTTCGGGCGGCAACGTGTCCAAAAGCTTCTGCTCGGCGCGGCGTTCTATGTTCTTGTACGCACGATTGATATCCGCGTCGTAATACTTGACAGGCGTGGGAAGATCGCCCGTTACGACCTCCGCCGATTCGTGATACAGCGCGAGCACCGCCGCTCTTTCCGCGTCGTAATTACCGCCGTACAGCCTGTTTTCTATTACGCAGAGCGCGTGCGAAAGCATTGCCACCTGCGTGGTGTGCTGTGCAACGTCTTCGGCGGTGGTGTTGCGCATAAGCGACCACCTGCCGATCAGCTTCATTCTGTCGAGGAACGCGAAAAATTTACTGATCATCGCTCTTTGCCGAAGGGATAAGCTCCGCCGCTTTCGCGCAGTTGCGGATCGTCTTTTTGGCGAGCTTTACGATATTGTCGGACGTAAAGCCGCAAATTTCAAACATCACGTTCGCCGGCGCCGACATGCCGAACGAGTCGATACAGCAGCACTCACCGTCCAGACCGACGTATTTGTACCAGCTCGTGGACTTGCCTGCCTCCACCGCAACGCGCGCGCGCACTGCGGACGGCAACACCGATTCGCGGTACTTGAGCGTTTGAATATCGAAAAGCTCCATGCACGGCATACTCACAACGCGCGCGTCGATACGGTCAGCCGCGAGCTTCTTTTTGGCTTCGAGTGCGAGCGCGAGCTCGGAACCGTTGGAGATAATAATGACGTCGGGCAGCTCCTTATCGCTGTTCGCGGCGATGTATCCGCCGTAGAACGCGTCCGTGCCCGTGCAATCGAGCTGTTTCAAGGACTGCCGCGAGCACACTATCGCCGTCGGGCTGTTGCCCGTCCACGCCGACTCGTACGCCGCCGCCGTTTCTTTTGCGTCCGCAGGGCGGAAAACCTTTATATTGGGTATGGAGCGCAGCATTTCGAGCTGCTCTATCGGCTGGTGCGTAGGTCCGTCCTCGCCCACGCCTATGGAGTCGTGCGACAGAATATACACTACGGGAATATTCATGAGCGCGCTCATGCGTATAGCCGCTTTCATGTAGTCCGAAAACACGGTAAACGTCGCGCAGAACGGCAACAGTCCGCCGTGCAGATACATGCCGTTGCAGATCGCGCCCATGGCGTGCTCGCGTATGCCGAAGTGGATATTGCGTCCCGTTTCCGTCGCGGAAAGATCACCGCCGTCCGCGATGACGACCATGTTGGACGTCGCAAGGTCGGCAGATCCGCCGATGACGAACGGGTTTTGCTGCGCTATCTCGTTGAGTATGCGCTGTGACGACGCGCGGGTCGCCTCATCCTTTTGCGGTTTATTATATATGCTGTCGAGCTCCGAAAAGTCGATCGTGCCCTTGCGCCACTTAGCGAATTCCTCGTAAAGCTCGGGGTATTTGGTCTTATATGCCTTGAGCGTCTTGTTCCAATCCGACTCGAATTTCGCGAACTTGGGCGTAAGCTCCGCCAAAAATTCCGTGACCTGCGGCGCTACCTCGAACGCCGGCAGTTTGTAGCCGAGCTGTTTCCTCAGCGCCTTTATATTGTCTGCGCCGAGCGGAGCGCCGTGGCACTTAGAAGTGCCGGCAAGCGGCGAACCGTAACCGATAGTGGTGTTTACTATTATGAGCGACGGCTTTTCCGTTTCTGCCTTAGCCATAGTGATAGCCGCGGATATCTGCTCTATATCCTCGCCGTTCGGCACGCGCAGCACCTGCCAGCCGAGCGCCTCGTGACGCTTGCCCACGTCCTCTGTAAACGCAAGGTCGGTACTGCCCTCTATGGTTATGCGATTGCTGTCGTATAGCACTATCAGCTTGCCGAGCTTTTGCGTGCCGGCAAAGGACGCGGCCTCGTTTTCTATGCCCTCCATCATGCAGCCGTCGCCGCACAGCGCGTAGGTGTAGTGATCCACTATCTTGCAGTCGGGCTGATTGAACTTCGCCGCGAGCACGCGCTCCGCAAGCGCAAAGCCGACGGCGTTTGCGACGCCCTGTCCGAGCGGTCCTGTGGACACCTCGACGCCGGCGGTCACACCGTATTCGGGATGCCCGGGCGTTTTGGACGTGTGCTGACGGAAGCGCATCAGGTCCTCTTTTGTCAGACCGTAATTGAAAAGGTGCAAAAGCGAGTACAACAGCGCGGAGCCGTGACCTGCCGAAAGAACGAACCTATCCCTATCGAAAAAGTTAGGGTTCTTGGGATTGTGCTTTAAGTGCCGCGCGAACAGCGTATAGCCTATCGGCGCCGCGCCCAAGCATATGCCGGGATGTCCGCTCTTTGCCTTTTCTATGGCTTCGACGCTGAGCATCCTCACGGTGGAAACAGTCAGTTCTTCATTGGTCATAATTATCTCCTTTACCTAAAACCGATTTGCTAAGTTGTTATGCGTTTTGCGAGTCCGAAGCGTCCGCTTCGTCGCCGTCCTGCTCGATATCCGGCTCGAAGCCCTGCTCGACGTTCGGCTCCGACTCTTGCGCGCCGTCCGACGGCGCATCTTCGTCCGTCGCCTCGTCCTCCGCGGCGATAAAGTCCGCAAGCGGAGCGCAGTCAAGCCCGTTAAACCCGTTGAGGAACGAATACAGGAAGCGCGCTACGGACTTTGCGCCGCCGACTTTATCCGACTCAATGTATATCGGCAGCACCGGATCGTGCACGCTCGTTCGCACTATAAAATATCCGTCCGCGTGCGAAACATACGCGCGCACGCCCTCGTAGTTATCCGAAGAAAGGCTGAGCAGCCGTTCGGATAATCCGTACAGCCGCGAAATTATCTTATCTGCCAAGGCGCGCCACCCGTCGCACACAAAGTCGAGGCGTATATCCGCTTCCTCGAGCGGCGTGTCGAGATCGGCAATGAGCGACGTAAGGTCCTCGCCATTGCGACGAAGATTGGAAAACGTTATCAGTATTTTGGCTATAAAATACGCACCGTCGTCCAAAAAATAATGCTCGGCAAAAGCGACGTGTCCGCTGCTCTCTATTGCGAGCGGAGCGTCAGTGCCGCTGTCGTTTAAACGCTTGGCTTCGTCGATGACGTTGCGGTAGCCGCGCTTAAAGCGCATTTGCACACCGCCGCGCGCCTCTATAAACCGACGCAGTCCTTCCGTCGTGACCGAATCGGTGACGATAGTCGCCGACGGGTGTTCGGGCAGCACCATGGCTGCGGCGAGCGCTATAAGCCTGCACCTGTTGATCTCCGTTCCATCCGATGTTACGACCGCACAGCGATCCACATCGGCGTCGAAGATAACGCCGAGATCGGCGCCCTCGGAAAGAACGCGGTTTTTGAGCGACTCCATCGCTTCCTTGTTTTCGGGGTTGGGCGCATGCGCCGGAAACTCGCCGTCCGGCTCCAAAAACTGCGACGCCGCAATATCCGCACCGAGCGGCTGAAGGACGCGCGTTGCGAAAAATCCGCCTGCGCCGTGACCTGCATCGACGGCTATCTTCATTCCGCGGAGCGGCATAAAAAGCCCCGTGCCCTTGCGTATCGCCTCGGTGAGCGTATCGCAGTAAAACCGCAAAAAGTCGCGGCGCACCACGGTGGACAGCGCGCCCGACTGTATTTTTTCGCCCTCGTCGGCAAGCGCTATTATTTCGTCGAGCTCCGCCGAGTTTACTCCGCCGTCCGTAGTGAAAAATTTAAGTCCGTTTATGTCCTTGGGATGATGGCTCGCGGTTATCATGATCGCGCCGTCGCAAAGCATCGACGGGAATTTGGTAACAAGATAAGCCGCGGGAGTGGAAAACAGTCCGCAATCGAATATCTCGAGCCCTGCCGTTTTGAGCGCCGAAATGATCGTCCTTTCAAACATCTCGCCCGTCAGCCTGCTGTCGCGTCCGACCGCGATCTTGCAACGCGATTTTCCGGTTCTGCGCGTAAGCCACAGCGCAAACGCGGCGGAAAGATCGAAAACGGCGCTTTCGGTAAGCGTAGTATCAGCGTCGTCGGACGCGATGGCTCTGCCGCGGATATCCGTGCCGCTTTTAAGTATTCCGTATTTACTCATAACTCCTCCGTTGTGGCGGCGAGATCGCCTTTGCGCGATCTTAAACAGTCAGATCGCTTGTTACAGTAAAACAGCAATCATAGTATAGCGCGTTTTCTCGTTTTTGACAAATGCTTTTAAGCGATTTTCCGAGTTTTGCCGCTAATTTATTTTGCGCGATTTTCCGCGCCGACTAAACGATGTCGAGAAACTGCGCATAGCTTGCGACGGTATAATCGGCAGCCGAGCGCTTAAGTCCCGACGGATCGTACAAGCATGTGTCAACGCCGAACCGTATGCCGCCCTCGATATCGGACGTAACGCTGTCGCCGAACACCATAGTTCTCGCCTTGTCGATCCCCCCGATATCCGCTTCGACGCGTTCGAAAAAGCGCACGTCCGGCTTGTTGTAGCCCACGGTTTCGGAAACGAACGCGCCGTCAACGCAGTCGCTTATCGCCTTTAGCTGCTCCGCCTTGATTTTTGCAATGCCGTTGGACACGATGTACACCCTGATGCCGCGCGCGCGGAGCGCCTTTAAAAACTCGACAGCGCCGTCGCGCACGTCGCGCCGCTTCATCATTTCTTCTGTGTATGTTTCGTTCATGTGCACAACGTCTATATCTTCGCCGAGTGCTTTGCCGAGTTCCGCAAACCTTTCCGTTTCGAGCCGCTCGCGCGTTATTTCGCCGCGCTCCAATCTTTCCCACACTTTGGGCAACAGCGTCTTGTACACCGAATAGACCTTGTCGTCGGGCACCGATAGGTTTTCCCGTCGCGCGGCGGCGATTATGGAATTTTTCATCGTTTCGGCAAAGTCGAGTATCGTGTCGTCGGCGTCGCACAGCACGACATCGTATCTGTTTGCGCGCGGCTTGTCGAGCAACAGCTCGAGCGAACTCAGCGAATCGACGGACGAATCGACGGTATAATCGGCGTATTTACGGTACAGCGGCCCGCGCTCGGCAACTATCCGTGCGATATCGTTTTTGAGCGGGCGCGCGGATTTTTTTATCCTGCTTTCCAAAACGTCCAATGGCGCGGTGAGATACGCTATGTCGCACGACTTTCTCAGCGCGTACATGCCGCCCTTGCTCAACACCGCGCCGCCGCCCGTCGCAACGACGGCGGCGTCCGAACTTGCGGCTTCCGCAAGTATGTCGCACTCGATCTTTCTGAACTCCGCCTCGCCGCGCCGCGCGAAAAAATCCTCGATAGCGCCGTATCTTTTAACGAACTCCGCGTCGGTGTCGAATATGCTTCCGCCGTACTTTTGCGTATATCGCCGCGCGAGCGAGCTTTTTCCGCTGCCCATCGCGCCGATGAGCGCCAATTTTTTTCGCGGTCTTATTTCTGCCATGAGAGGTATTCCACAGCCAAAAAGTACACGTCCGCGCCCATTCCCGTTATGCAACCGTCGCAGTTCTTACTGATAACGCTCGTCTGCCGAAACGGCTCGCGCGCGAGTATGTTCGACATGTGGACTTCTATCTTTTTGGCGTGCACGGAATACAGCGCGTCCGATATGGCGTACGAGTAATGCGTGTACGCGCCGGCGTTGATGACGAGCCCGTCAAAGCCGCCGCGCTGAAGCCTGTCCACTATCTCGCCCTCGGAATTGGACTGAAAAAACTCAATGTCCACGCCCTTACCGTCGGCAAAGCTTTTCAGCCGCGCGTTTATCTCGTCGAGCGTTTCCGTGCCGTACACGGCTTCGCGCTTTCCCGTCATGTTGATGTTGACGCCGTTAAGTATAAGAATTTTCATACGTTCCTCCCGTCTTTTAAAAATCGAGTGATCTGTTTACCGCTTCGAATACGCTCTGCACGTCGAAGTCCTTACCCGTGAGTATCCTGTCGCCCTCTATCGCCTGATACACAAGCATGTCGCGCCCGTTGCACGTCTTTGCGCCGCTCGCCTTGCACCGACGCAAAAACGGCGTTTCCGGCGGCGAATAAATAAGGTCGTACGCATACTCGAAATCGGGCATTACGCACAGCTCGTTCAAGACGTCCTCGCCGTGCAGTCCCGCGCTCGTGCAGTTTACTATCAGCTCCGCAGGCTGATTTACGTACATCTCCGCGCCGAGCGCCGCGCACAGCTTAGCCGAGTGCATTAGCGTGCGATTGAGCACGAACACGCGCTTGCCGGCATTTACGAGCGCTTCGGCGACCGAATACGCAGCGCCGCCGCTGCCGAGCACGAGCACGGAATTTATTTCCGCCGCACCGCCGAACGCGCGCTCGAGCGCACGCATAAAACCCGCTCCGTCAGTATTAAAGCCCGTTTTATCGCCGCAACGCACAAAATTGACGCCACACCGAGTTTCCGTTCTGTCGAGATATCGCTTTATGTCCTGCTTGTACGGCTTAGTGATAAAAAACCCGTCACAGTCGGAAAGCAATCCGGCGACAGCCGTATCGAGCCTGTCGTAAGGCACATCCGCCACGCGAAAATCGATAGTTATGCCCAAAACGCCTGCTATTGCCGAGTGTATCTCGGGCGATCGCGTATAGCTTATATCTCTGCCGAGAAGCGCCGACTTATACACCTATCACCTCGCTGTAGAAGTCGGGGTAGCTGACCGCCGCGCACTCGGGATCGATTATCTCTACGCCTTCCGCCGCCGCGCCGGCTACAGCCGCCGTCATCGCTATGCGGTGGTCGAGCATGGGGTCTACAACGCCGAACTTGAGCTTTTTTCCGCCGTTTATTATCATTCCGTCGTCCGTAGGCGTGATGTCCGCGCCGAGCGCACGCAGTGCGTTGACAGTGGATATCACTCTGTCCGTTTCCTTGACGCGGAGCTCGCGCGCGCCCTTGACCACGCTCGTGCCGTGTATAAAACAAGCGAGCGCGCAGAGCACCGGTATCTCGTCCACGAGCCGCGGAACGAGCGCGCCGTCGATGACAAACGGCTTAAGCGCGCCGTACTCGACTAAAATATCCGCCGTCGGCTCTGCACTTTGCACGATATTTTTGTATTCTATCTTCGCGCCGCACGAACGGAGCAAGTCGATAATTCCCGTTCGCGTGGGATTTATGCCGACGTTTTTTACGACGCACCGTCCGCCCTCTACGCACAGCGCGAGGCATATCGGGTACGCCGCCGACGAGATATCCCCGGGCACGGTAAAGTCGTGCGAATATATCACGCTCGGCGCTACGGCGATCGAATCGCCCGAGCGCTTAAGTCCGCAATTCATGACGCGCAGCATGTTTTCGGTGTGATCGCGCGATCTTACGGGCTCGTTTATCTTGACGGGCGCGCCGGCGTTGAGCCCTGCCAATATCAGCGCGCTCTTTACCTGCGCGGACGCGACGGGCATATCGTATTCCATTCCGCTCAGCGCGCCGCCGACTATCTTGACGGGAAGCTTGCCGTCCGTATCGTAAATTTCGGCGCCCATTTTTCGGAGCGGCTCTATAACTCTCAGCATAGGTCTGCTGCGCAACGACGCGTCGCCGTCTATCTTATAGACGCCGTTAAGTCCCGACAGAAGCCCTATCAAAAGCCGCGCGGTAGTTCCCGAATTGCCGCAATCGAGCTCGCAGCCGCGAAACGGCGCGCCCTTGATGTGCGCCGTAGTCCCGTCGAGTTCGATTTGTGCGCCCAGCCGACGCGCGCAGTCCACAGCCGACAGAACGTCGTCGCTGAGCAACAGGTTTTTCACCGTGGCTTCGCCCACGGCGTACGCATTGAAAAGCACCGAGCGAATGGAAATGCTCTTATCGGGCATACATTCGACGGTCTTGTCGTATCCGTTAAGCTTTTTTACGGTAAGCGCGCTCATCTTTCCTTAAGCTCCTTGAGCGCGGCGTCGTATCGCGCGAGGAAATCTGCGAGCTCCATTTTGACCTCGATTATTTCCGCAGGCGATCTTGGAAGCATTACGGTGACGGTGTTTCCCTCGTTCTTTTTGTCCATAGCCGCTTTTTGCCGCACCGCACGTCCCGTCGTCCGCGGCGGCGACGTGAACATTTTGAGCAACGAAATAATTTCGCCGTAAAATTCTTCGTCCACGATGTCCTTGCACATTGCGATCTCGGTCATCATTCCCTTGATGACGTACTCGCCGTGACTGAGCTTGTAGCCGTCCAGACTTTCGAGCGCATGCCCGACCGTATGCCCGACATTGAGTATTTTACGCAGGTTCTTCTCTTTGGGGTCGGCGGCGACGACCGCGTTTTTTATGGCGACGCACAGTTCTATCAGCTCGCACACGTCGCTCGCGTTTTTGGATAGCAACGCGTCCTTCTTGCTTTTAAGCTCGTCGTAGGCGGCTTCCGTCAAAAGACAAGTCTTTATGAGCTCGCCCATGCCGCAAACCCATTCGCGCTCCGGGAGCGTGCGCAAAAAGTCCGCGGATATAACGATATCGCGCGGCATATGAAAAGCGCCGACGAGATTTTTGACGCCGTCGAAATCGACCGCGGTCTTTCCGCCTATGCCGGAATCGACCATCGCAAGGAGCGTCGTCGGAATGTTCACCCAATCTATGCCGCGCATATACAGCGCCGCGGCAAGCCCTGTAATATCTCCGACTACGCCGCCGCCGACCGCCGCTATACAGTCGCCGCGCTTAAGTCCGCGCTTTGTCATCGCGTCCAAAATAGTGAACAGCGTCTGCGGAGTTTTACTCTTTTCACCGGCTGCAAAGACGAACGCGTTTTTCGTATACTCGGGATACAGCGCCGCGACGTTGCTGTCCGTTACGGTGAACGCGCAGAGCGACAGCGCTCTTTCCACGTTGGCGCGCATATCTTTTCCGCAAACGATATTGCTCATCGCACGCTCTCCTTGTCGCCGTAGCGCTTTATTACTTCGCGCATAGTGTCGCCGCCGAGCATGTCCGAAAGAGCTTCCGCGAGCGCGAGCGCCACCGCCGCCTCGCACACCACTCCGGCTGCCGGAACGGCGCACACGTCGCTGCGCTCGGACGCCGCCTTCGTCGCCTTTCCTGTCGCTATGTCCACTGTGTCGAGCCCGTTTTTGAGCGTGGGGATAGGCTTGAAAAACGCGTGTATGATTATCGGCTCGCCGTTGGACATTCCGCCCTCGACGCCGCCTGCGCGATTTGTTTTGCGCTCGTATCCGCTTGCGGACTTATAAATAGCGTCGTGGACAGCCGAACCCAAAAGACCCGAACCCGATATGCCGTCGCCTATCTCGACGGCTTTGACGGACTGCACGGCGCCGACGGCGCGCATCAATATGCCGTCGAGCTTTCTGTCCGTCGAAACATAGCTGCCTATGCCCGACTTGCAACCCGTTACTATTATTTCCGATTCGCCGCCGAGCGTGTCGCCCGACAGCGCCGCCATTCTTATTTCGTTTATCATGTTTTCGCTCGCCGTTTTATCCAGACAGCGAACGGGATCTGCGTCGGCTCTGCTGTTCACATCCGTATAGTCGGCGTTGCGCTTCGCTTTGGCTATGCCGATCGCGACCGTGTGGCTCGAAACCTCTATCCCGAGCTCTTTTAAGTACAGCTTCGCCACCGCGCCGAGTGCGACCTTGATGGCTGTTTCGCGTGCCGAAGCGCGCTCCAAAACGTTGCGAGCGTCGTCGAACCCGTATTTGATGACGCCCGATAGATCGGCGTGCCCGGGACGGACGGCGGTGACGCGCCTATCCGTTTCCGTGGCGTCCGCGCCCATCGTGCGCTCCCAATTTTTGTAGTCGTTGTTGTGTATGAGCGCAGTTATCGGACTGCCGAGGCTCATGTGCGCGCGCACGCCCGTCACGAACTCCGCTTTATCGTCCTCTATCTTCATACGCGCGCCGCGACCGAGCCCGAGCATGCGCCGCTTCAGCTCGCCGTTTACGAACTCCCCGTCGATATACAGTCCCGACGGAATATTTTTGATAATTCCGACGAGCATTTTTCCGTGCGATTCGCCTGCCGTGATGTATTCTATCCGTGCCATTTTACTCATCTCCGATATGTTTAAGACGTTCGTCCGCATTGGCGCTCGAATTATACAACCGCTCTATAGCCTTTTTTGCATTGAGCTTGTCCGCTACGCTTGCAAATTCCAGCCGCAGTGCGCCCGACGCGCCCGACCTTGCAGGAACGAGCGCGATATTCGTAAGGTTGATACCCTCGCGCGCGACCGCGCCGGTTATGCGCTCGAACTCGCCCACTCTGTCCACAAGATCCACGTACAGCGTTTCTCCGCCGAGGTCCACGCGATTTAGCGCCTCGCGCTTTTTCCGCGCCGCGTCGAAGTACCGTTCGAGCTTTGCGTACTCGTCGCGCTCGAGCATGCCTGCAACTGCCGTCAGCTCGTCGATGACCGAGTGTATGCAACGCGAGGTGTTATCCTTATTAAGCTTAAAGACCTCCGACCAAAACCTGCCCTCGCTCTGCGCTATGCGCGTCGAGTCCATAAAACCCGTGCCGGCAATGGGCTGCACACAGCTTTCCACCGCGGCGGTCGTAAGGGCGTATGCGACGGCATGCGGCGTATGCGAAAACGCAGCGACCGCTCTGTCGTGATCCTCGGCGCTCATGTTGAGCGCTATCGCGCCCGTTTTTTCCACAATGGCGCGCACGCGATCGGCGTCCACGCCCTCGCTCGTTATGCAGTAATACGCGTTCTGGAACAAATGCGGCTTAGCTTGCTTTATGCCGCCGCGTTCCGAGCCTGCCATCGGGTGTCCGCCGACATATCGTCCGCGCGTCGAGGCGAACGGCATTTTGACGGAAGCGACGTCGGTGATTATCACGCCGTCGCCGAGCGCGACGTACGCTTCGTCCAAAACGTCGCGCATGGAAACGAGCGGCACGCAGACGAACACC
Source organism: Roseburia sp. (assembly GCA_023665905.1). GTDB lineage: Bacteria > Bacillota > Clostridia > Christensenellales > Pumilibacteraceae > Anaerocaecibacter. The sequence continues at coordinate 24,887 of JAMPDA010000011.1, read as the reverse complement.
GCCGAACAGTCTTTCATGTCGCGCGGCGAAAAAACAACCCTGCAAAACCCGTTTTCTTCGGCGTATGCGCGCACGCTCGCGTCGGCGTCGTAACCGACGATATCGAAAAACGGCGTCAGCGCGAGCGCGAGCGAGCCGCCTATCATGCCCAATCCGATTATGCCTATCTTTTCTCTATTCGCCATGTATTCTCCGAAACGCGTCAGCCGCATGCGCAGGCTTTGCGCCTACCATCTGCCTCCGCCGCCTCCGCCGAAGCTTCCGCCCGAAAAGCCGCCGCCCGAGTGTCCGCCGCCCGAAAGACTGCCTTTGTTGGACGAGGGCACATAGGTCAGCGAGCTGCTTATCGACCGCGAAAGGTGCGACAGAATGAGTATGTCGAACAGTACGTTCGAGTCGCTCGTGTAGTAAGTAGGCGGAGGAACTTCCAAGCCTTTAAATTTATCCGCCCAAACGTCGGTTACGCCGAGCACGTTTGCATACGGCAGAATGTTGTAGTAATACTGCGGATCGTCGGCGATGAGCGTTTCCAGCCTGTCCTTTTCGGCGTCGCGCAAGAAGTCGCGGAAGCCGAGGATATCGCCGAGCGTTTCGTTGTAGTAATCGGTCCTTACGGCGATAAACGGCGCTATCGCGGACGCAACGGCAAACGCTATGCCGGCTATTGCCCTTTCGATATCGCTCGACGCGTCTACCGGAATTATAAACATGAGAAGAACGCCTATCCCGACGCATGCTATAGCGTACGCGATATACGCGAGCTTACGCTGCGTGCCGCTCAGCTTATAGCGATAGCGACTTATCCAAGTCCCGACGACAGCCACGGCGACCGCCGCGACGATTGCGACAACGCCCAAGAAATTGAAAAATCCCTTGCCTATCCTGAGCGTGCTAAGCGCCGATACGAGCGCGCCGAAAAGTCCGCAAAGCACGGACAGAACTACTGATATCGCCGTAATGCCGCCGCGATAAAACTTGCCTCTGTACTCGGCGTCCACCGCCGATTTCGTTTCCGCGACAGTCGTGCCGAACTTGCCGGAAAGCGCGCTCACAGCCACTTCCTGCGTTCCGTCCTTATCCGCTTTGGCAAACGAAAATATCTTGTCGAACATGCGCCGCTCGTAAGCCGTGACGGCTTCGACATCTTTGACGCGCTTTAGATATGTTTCGCCGTCGCGCTCCTCTATCGCGAGATACCCTTGGCTCGCCCAATAGAATATGAGCGACGTAACGTCCTGAGCCGAACAGCTGTTGTCTATTATCTTGCCCATTTGCACGGGCAGCATACGGCGCTTTTCACCGTCCTCGCTCTCCGTGAACGGCGGATAAAAGCCGACCACAGGCGTTACGGGCTTGTTCTTGGCGACAAGCAGTTTTATAAGCGCCGCACTCGCCACCAAAATTATGCCTATTACGAGCGTTACGACAAACTCGCTGTTTTTCGCGTTTTTGAGCGTGCCTGCCGGCATTTCGTACGCAAGCTCCACTTTTTCAAAGGGGTCGAGCGCATAGTCGTTATTGAGCGCAAACCCGCCGACCGTGTGCGGTCTGGCGCCGCGCCCGTCGATGTCTATCGTGACGGTCTTGCCGTCGGCGCTCCAACTGACTTCCGCGCCGTCGTCGCCGCCGACATGCTTCGTACTGCCTATCCAAATGCCGAAGTCCGACCCTGCGTCTTTCGGCGCGGACGGATACTTGACTGTTACCGAGGCGAACTCCGTAGGGCATGTCCAGCCCGAACCTATCGCGTTTATGGCGAGAATATCCGCGCCCTTCGGGTGCTTGGGCGTTATGTAGTCGTACGACACGACGCAACGCATTCTGTCGCCCGATCGGAAATAAATATCGGGATCGCCCACCACCGCGCGGACGAGATTGCCGTTGTTTTCGTGCTCGAGCGAATACGGGCGCGTCGGCTCGGTACTTATTTCGAGATCGCGCACCTTTTCACCCGAATTGACGGGGATATCGACGTATATGCCGTGGCTCGCTTCGTAAAACCGCACGTCGAGGGTCTGCGTTATCTTGCACGTCCTGTCGTCGTCCCAATCTATCTCGACGTCGAAGCTTTCGAAAACCATTCCGTAATCGGCGCGCTTATTCTCGTAAGCGTCGCCGTCCGATCCGGAATTCAATACCACCGCGATGATGACGAAAAAAAATATTACCGCCGCGACGGCTATAAATATACCGACAGCGGCGGATGTTTTTTTCTTAGACGCCATATTACAAACTTGAATCGGAAGTGCCGAAGTCCACTTTGGGCGCTTTGCGCTCGGAAATGTCGTCGAGCTCGAAATAGCGATAGCGCTCCATATGCATACGTCCTGCGACTATGCTCGACGGGAATTTTTCGATCTTGTTGTTGACGATCTTCACTTTTGCGTTGTAATACTTTCTGCTGCGCGAGATCTCCTCCTCGAGCTCCTCGAGCTGGCGCGACAGATTGTTGAACTGACTGTTCGCCTTGAGCTCGGGATACTGCTCCTGCACCGCATGCAAAAAAGTACGCAGCGACGAGGTGAGCTCTTTTTCGGCTTCCGCTTTCTGTTCCGGACTCGCCGCTATTGCGACACTGCGCGCCTTGGTGACGCGCGTAAAGGTGTCCGACTCGAACTTGGCGTAGCCCTTGCAGGTTTCGACGAGATTGGGGATCAAGTCGTAACGCTTTTTCATCTGCACATCCATGGCGGAATACGATTCTTCCATGTCGTTGCGCAGCGAAATGAGCGAGTTTTTGGTGGATATGTACCAAAATACGACCGCTATCAGCAAAAACACGAGCACCGCCGCTACTATTATGCCGGCAAGCGCACCCGTCGATAAAGAGAGAAAACTCATGATATGTCCTCCGTTTCCATCTTTCGATGTATTGTAACGTCATTATATCACACGCTTCCGTCTATTGCAAGTGTTTTGCCGAATTAGGGCGCGGACAATTACAGTCCGATCATATCACGCCTCGGCGTAGAACACCGAGTTTACGGCGGAAAAAATCGTGTACGCGACCTTTTCCTGATAGCTCGACGTTATCAGCAAATTCTCCTCTGTCGAGTTTGAAAGAAAACCGCACTCGCACAGCACCGACGGATACTCGCTGCAATTAAGTATGTAATAGTCGCCTACCGCCGCGGCGCGCGGCTTTGCGTTTAAAACCTCGTTAAAATAATTCTGCACCGTCGAGGCGAACTTTTCGCCTATCGCGCCTGTCGAGTAAAACGCCTGCGCGCCTTTCACCGATGACAGCGGATACGAGTTGCAGTGCACGCTTATCACGAGATCGGGCGCGGCGGACTGCACCACCTGCTTTCGCGCCTTCATGTCCTCGCGCTTGCTGTACTTTATGCCGCCGCACACGGCGCTCGAATCGGAACGCGTCATCACCACGTTGTAACCGCTGTTTTGCAGATACTTCATCAGATACTTGGATATCGACAGGTTTATATCGCTCTCCTTTGTTCCCGTCGTAACGCCCGTAACGCCGCCGTCGGCGCCGCCGTGCCCTGCGTCTATAACTATGGTTATACCGTTGTCGGCGCGCGTCGCGGAAATGACCGTCGCCGCCGTCGCCGCCACGGTTACTGCGGCAAGTATCACGGAAAGCGCTATGATTATTGTTTTCTTTTTAATCGCGATAAACGCCATAAATCCACCTTTTTCTACACTTATGCACCTTTGTATTGTGCATAACTTTGTTCATAAGTGCATAACCGCCCGTCGCAGACATGCCATTTAGTGCGGCGCGTGTCTGCGACGGCGGCTGATTTGCCGGTTTAGTGCGACGAATACAGCTTGACGCTGCCGTTCAGCCAGGATTCGAAAAGCCCGTCGAGCCGACACTTGGACGCTTTTTCCATCGCGCCGATGAGGTCCTGCGGCTCCGCCACACCGAGCTTGTTCTCCGAATAGTATGTTCTAAGACCTTTCTTGAACGCCGCATCGCCGACGGTGTTCCTTATGTCGTCGAGCATAAGCGCGCCCTTGACGTAAGTCATGTACGAATACTCGGTGGAGTCGGCATACTCGGACGTCGCGCGCGTCATGGACGTGTCTCCCAATCCGTTGTTCTTGTACGTTTCGCAGTACAGCATATACGCCGTTAAAGCGTCGGCACGCTTGCCTGCAAACGTGTAATTGTAGCCCTCCGTATTCGTTTCGTAGAACATCATCGTCGAATATTCCGCAAGCCCTTCGTCCAGCCAGGCGTGCTTCACTTGGTCGTTGCCTACCGCTGAATACCACCACTGGTGCGCCGTTTCATGGACTATTACGTCGTTATAGGCGTCGCCCGTGTATCTGTCGGATATCATCGAAAGACACGGATACTCCATGCCGCCGTGGACGAACCCCGTCTGCACCACCGAATATTCGGGATATTCGTACGTTCCGAACAGTTCGCCGAACGTCTTTACGGCGTCTATAGCGGTATTGAGCGCGCGCTCCGGCTCGGCGTCCGAATAGTAATAGTAGTTCACGACGGTGGCGCCTGCCGCGCCGCTCATTTTTTCGTACTTGCCGAACACCGCTGCAAAATCGCGCACGTTTTCGGCGTTTATCGTGTACGAAGTGACGCCGTCAGCTTCCGTCTTGCTCTCGACCGTGCCGGTGAACGCGCCCACGAGCTCGCTCGACGCTTCGATATTGACCGTGTAGTCGGCGACCTCGCTGAAAAACGGATCGCCGGTGGAATAGTACGGGTCGGCGCAGAACGCTCCGTCGCGATAGACGCACGCCACGGGATAGAAGTTGGCTAAGTTGATCGAGTTGTCCGTATACCCGAAACGGTGCCGTATTTTGGGCAGTGTGACGGTGTAGTCGATCTTGACCGTCGCGCGTTCGGTCGGCTCCAAAGCTCCGCCGAGCGACACGGAAAGAATGTTCTCGTCCGCGCCGGTTATATCGATGTCCGTGCCCGCTCCGTCCACCGAAACGGACGAAACGTTCAGCTCGCTGTAGCTGCGCCCGTCGGGATACGCGTAGGAAATATCCGCATCGGCGACGGGACTATACTGCGCGCCCTGCCGAAACGCGTTCGGATACAGATGAAACCACAGCTCGGTGAGCGGCACGTCGGTGTTGTTGACGTAATCGCACGTGACCGACGCGGTCAAAGTATTGCCATCGAGTTTAGCGTCGATAGTGTACTTTGTATTCTCCTTTCTTTCGTCGGACGCGCATGCCAAAAGCGTAACAGCAGCGGACGCCGCAAGCGCAAGCGCAATGATCCTTTTTCTCATACCTTGCTCCTTTTTCGTATTCGTTTATTGATATGTCGCGTTTGACGCCTTTATGCAAAATTTTGTCGAGCACTTAGGCAAAAAAATACTCCGCTTTACGCGGAGCATTTTACGTCACTTACTCGTTATTGGCTCTAACGGCGTGTAGACGCGCCGCAGTCTTTCGCGACGCGTCTTTCGCGCGACGGCTATATCGGTCAGGGCGTCGATAAGCCGCGTAAAGTCCATAGTCGTTTCAAACAGCGCGCACGCAAGCGACCCGGGAATGGTGTTTATCTCGTTGACGTAAATTTCGCCGTCCTTTACAAGAAAATCGACGCGCGCGACGCCCTCTGCGCCGACGGCGTTGAACGCGCGCACGGCAAGCTCGCGTATCTGCCCGTTGATCTCCTCGCCCACGTCCGCCGGTATCTTATGCCGCGTGGATTTGACGTCGCCCGAATATTTATCGGAAAACGTCAAAAAAGTTTTCCAGCCCACGGGCTGTTCCGTTTCGGACGCCGTCGCGCTCTCTCCGTCGCCAAGGACGGCGCAGTTGACCTCTGTAAAATCGCAAAGCGCTTTTTCCGCCACGACCGTGTCATCCCACTCGAACGCTATACGCAAAGCCTTGTACAGTTCGTTAAGATTGTCGGCTACGGATATACCTATAGAGCTGCCGAGATTGCACGGCTTGACGATAACGGGATAGCCTATGCCGTCGTTTATGGGCGCGACGGCGGCGTAAGCGTCATTTTCGTACGCCTTGCGCTCGACGGCGACGTACGGCAACACCTTGAGCCCTACCGCTTCGAAGATCTTTTTGGAGTACAGCTTATTCATGCCCAATGCGGACGCGAGCACGCCGCTTCCCGTGTACGGGATACCGCACATCTCCAGCATGCCTTGAAGCGCGCCGTCCTCGCCGAGCATGCCGTGCATGCACAATAGCGCCGCGTCTATCTTATACAGGCGCTTGTTCTTGCAATACAGGTACGGCTCGGACGGTCGTATATGTACGCGCTTGCCCGAAAACTTCTTGTTTTTGACCGCATTCACGCTGTCGAAGCCGTCGCCCGTCCACCACACGCCGTCGCCGTCGATATACACGCCCACACACTTTTTTCCGCACGCGCCGAGCGCTTGCAGACCGGTAATAATGCTGATGTCGTGCTCGCACGACATTCCGCCGAAAAAAACAGCAATCATATAAATTTTATATGATTGCCGACGATTTTGTGATACTGTAAATATTATTTATATTACAGGCTCGGGTAAAAATATAACGCAAAAGTCAATATCGATACGCCGACGAGATAAACGGAGAACCACTTGAAATTCGCTTTGGATATGAGCGCCAGCATTACGCGCACGGCGAAATACCCCGCCGCAAACGCGGACGCCGCGCCGATAAACACGCAAAACCAATCTACCTGCGCTATCGCGCCGGCTTGAGCGACGTCGATCACACTCAAAAGCAGCGAGCCGAGTATTATGGGTATGCTCATCAAAAACGAGAATGTAGCGACCTGCTTTCTGTCCGTGCCCGATACTATTCCGCCGAATATCGTCGAGCCGGAACGGGATATCCCCGGGAACACGCCCACGCCCTGCATTACGCCCATGGCGATCGCGCCGCCGTAACCGAGCTCCTTGGGCGACTTGTTGCGCTTAGCTGCCATTTCGCTGATGAGCATAAGCACTGCGGTAAGCAGGAAGAAAAAGCACAGATACTTCGCCGTCGAGAAGTATTCTTCTATATAGTCCTTACAAACGAACCCGACAACTACCGCAGGGATACTTGCGATCACGAGCATGATGAGTCGCTTGAACGGCTTTTTGAACAGGCCTATTATATCTTTATACAGCACGATACACACGGCGACGAGCGTGCCCATGTGCACCATTATATCGAACATTAGGTTGAACGCCGAAGACGACGGATCGTTCAAGCCCATAAATTCCCGAACCAATATCAAATGTCCACTCGATGACACGGGCAGAAATTCCGTAAAGCCTTGGACAAGACCCAACACCATGGCTTGCCACCATAACATATTCACTGCCGCACCTCCCGTCGCGAGGTCGTTTGCTCGCTCTAAAAAATATGCCGCCGCGACGGCTTTTATGCTACCGCCTGAGAACCGCTGCCGTCCGTTTTTATCGCGCTTTTTTCGGCATGCTCGGCTTCCGCCTTTTCTTCATCTACCATTTTGGCTATCGCTTCCGCCGTGCGCAAGCTCGCCTCGCGCTCTATAATAGCTTCCTCGCGCGCCTTGTTGGGCACTATCTCGAACACCTTTTTCTCGGTGCCCTTTTCGTCCTCGCGCTCCGCTATTTTGAAAAGCTCGCCGAGGTCGCGGTCGAATTTCTTTTTATCTATCGGCTCGAGCTTGGTGACGAATATTCCCTCGTGCTGGGTGTTGTCCACCTGCTCTTCGTCGTATCTCAGCTCCTCGAACAGCTTTTCGCCGGGACGCAGACCGGATATGACGATCTGTATGTCCTGATTGGGCACATAGCCGTTGAGCCGAATAAGGCTGCACGCAAGGTCGTAAATGAACACCGGCTCGCCCATATCGAGGACGAACACCTCGCCGCTCGACGCGAGCGCGCCCGTTTGCAATACGAGCCGCACGGCTTCCGGTATAGTCATAAAATAGCGCTTGATGTTCCTATCCGTTACGGTCACGGGTCCGCCGTCGTGTATCTGCTTTAAAAACGTGGGGATAACCGAGCCGGAAGATCCGAGCACGTTGCCGAAACGCACCGCCGCCATTTGCATGTCGGAGTCCGCCGCGCGCGTCTGGACGAGCATTTCCGCAAGCCGCTTGGACGCGCCCATTACGTTTGCTGGGTTGACCGCCTTGTCCGTAGATATAAGCACAAAGCGCTTTACGCCGGCTTTTTGGCATTCCTCGATCAGATTTTTCGTGCCGAAAACATTGTTCTTTATGGCTTCCGTCGGCGCGATCTCCATCATCGGAACGTGCTTGTACGCCGCGGCGTGGAACACCGTGTCGGGCTTATATTTTTCGAGCACGGCGGCGAGCTTGTCCGCTTCGCGCACAGTGCCCATAACGAGCGAATAGCGCGACGGGTCGTACTTTTTCTGCACGAACTCGCGATCGATATTGAACATGCCGTTTTCGTGCTGGTCGAATATGACGAGGTGCTTACAGCCGAATATGAGCGCCTGCCTACACAGTTCCGACCCGATAGAACCCGCGCCGCCCGTGACCATGACGACCTTGTCTTTTACGGAAAGATCTACGAGGTCCTGACGCACCTTAAATTCGTCCCTGCCCAAAAGCGACTCGATCTTGATGTCGCGAAGCTCCAATGACGATGCGGTAGCTTCCTGTATATCGCCTATGGGCGGCAGCATTTTTATGGGAATATTGAAGCGCGAAAGCTTTTCGTAAATAGCTTTGAGCTGCGACTTCGTCAGTTCCGTTATGGCGATAACGAAAATATCCGGACTGTATTTTTCCACTATGCTTGCGGCGGAATCGATACCTCCGGCGACGAGAACGCTGCCTATGGACTTACCCTGCTTTTCGGGGTCGTCGTCGATGAACGCCACTGGAAGATATCCCTCTTGCACGTTGTTTATAAATCTGCCGAGCAAGACCGTGCCGATATTGCCTGCGCCGTATATGACGGTGCGCTTGGCAGGCTGCGGCGACGCGCCCAAAAAGTTGCCCTGACGCAAGTGCTTTATATACTTGACGGGTATATACCAAAACCTTATGACCGAAGTAAAGAGCAACGCAAACAGCAAAAACAGTATTATTTGCGTCGTCCACAGCGCGACGTCGAACGCGGCGTTCACCACTCCCTTTACTATGAGCAACACAATAAACGATATAAAATACGACGTTATGAACTTTAAAAACTCCACTCGCCCTGCAAAGCGCCACACGACGTTGTAGCAGTCGAACAGCGTAAGCATGCTTATGGTCACCGTCACCATGACGAGCATGAGCGGTATCTCGAAGTTCAGATAGTTTTTGGGAAAAGCTACGGCGTAAAATATGGTGATACGCGCGAGCCAAAACGACAGGACGACAAGCGACACGTCCACGACAAAGGTCAGAATAACGCTGCGATATCGCGGCGAAAACAAAGCGGATATATTCGCTTTGACGTTTCGGGCCGACTTGCCCTCTTTGTCGCCTTTGCGGCGGTCGTTTTTGTGTTCTTTTGCCATTTTCTCTCGTTTAGACTAAAAAGCCTTTTGTTATGATAGCACGCGCCGACGCCTTTGTCAACACAATGAGGCGTTTTCGGGCGCGACGCGTTATCTACTATCTATCAGCCCGATTTTCTGTTGTTGATGTATTTTTTGAACACGGCGAGCGTTTCGTCTATCTTGCGCGCGTCCTCGCACTCGCACATTACGCGCACTTTCGGCTCCGTGCCGGACATGCGCACTATCAGCCTGCCTATGCCGGACAGCCGCGACGTGTACTCCTCTATGAGCTCGATCATCTCTTTGTCGTACATTATCGACTGATCGGCGTACTCGGCGATAGCTTTTTGCGGAAACAAGTTGAGCTCCGTGAACTCGCCGAGCTTGCCCTTTTTGTACAGCGTTTTGGTGAGGAACAGGCTGGACATGATACCGTCGCCCGTCGTCGCCTGCGGATATACGATGTAATGTCCGCTCTGCTCGCCGCCGAGGTTGTAGCCCTTTTTGAACATGAGGTCGCAAATATACTTATCGCCTACGGGCGTGCGCACGAGCCGACGCCCGTCCTTTTCCAGCCGACGTTCGAGCGCGGTGTTGGTGAGGATCGTGCCGACGACCACGTTATCTCTAAGCTCCATTTCGCGGCCTATGTTGTAAAGCACCGAATCCCCGTCCATTATCCTGCCGTCGAACACGAACGCGAGCCTGTCGGCGTCGCCGTCGTAGGAAAAGCCGAGCTTGTATTCCGTTCCGACCATGGAGTGGAGCACGTAATCGGGGTGGAGCGCGCCGCAGCCGCAGTTTATCTTTTCGCCGCGCAGCTTGCAGTTTTCTATCTCGACGGTCGCGCCCAAACGCTCGAACGCCTGCTTTGCTACCGTAGACGCCGCGCCGTAACCGCAGTCGAGCCACACCTTTGCGCCCGTCAAGTCGTAATCCACCGTCTTTACGAGATAATCTACGTACTGCTCGCTCGCGTCCGTTATTTCGCGCACCGAGCCGACGGCGCGAAGTTCCGACGGGTTGTCGATGTAATACTCGATACTGCCCTCTTGCTCCTCGCTGAGCTTGACGCCGTTGCCGTCGAATATCTTAATGCCGTTGTACTCGGGCGGATTGTGCGACGCGGAAATAACTATTCCGCACAGCGCGCCGTACTTTATAGCCATGCGCGCGATAGCCGGCGTGGGGAGTATACCGACAGTCAGCACCTCCGCGCCGCCGCGTTTTAATCCGTTTATAAGCGCCGCTTCTATTTCCGGACCGGACACGCGCGTATCGCGGCCGACCACGACTTCGCCTTTGCCGAAATAGGCGACTATGGCAAGCCCTACTTTAAACGCCAGATCGGCGTCGAGATTATCGCCGTATTTTCCCCTTATGCCGTCCGTACCGAAGTACTTACCCATGCACAGCCTCCAAATTACTACTTATATATTATATATATTATACGGTAAATTATAATATAATTACATACCTTTGTCAATAAAATAACATAATAATTTAAAATATCCTTCCTCTCGACGCCGTTGCACGCCTATAGGTCCGACGTTTTGGCGTTGTGCCGAACTTTTTGTTGACATAATGCGCGAAAATAGTTTATACTATAGATTATGAACGAATTTGTGCAAAGCATCGCCGACGCAATGAACGCGTCGCTCGGCGCGCCGCTTTCCGTATTTTTGCTGTCGATCATTCCGATAGCGGAGGCGCGGTTTGCCATTCCATTCGGCATATCTATGGGACTTTCGCCCTTTACGTCGTTCGGCTGGGCGTTTTTGGGCTCGTCGCTCATGGCGCCGATACTGCTTTTGATATTTATTCCCGTCATCAACGCGCTGTCGCGCACCAAATTCTTTTCCAAGATTGGCAAATTCCTTTACGACAAGTTCGAAAAAAAGTCGCGCGCACTTGCGACCGAAACGAGCGAAACCGCAGAAACAAGCGGCGACGGCGAACAACCGTCAAGCGAAATCGACGGCGAACAGAAAAAGAAAAAACCGTCTTTATTGACAAAGCGCGACATAAAGCGCATAGGCGGCACGGCGCTTTTCGTCGCCGTTCCCCTGCCGCTCACCGGCGTATGGACGGGCAGCGCGGTCGCTTCCATCGTCAAAATAGGCTTTGTAAAAGGGCTTATAGGCGTCATACTCGGCAATGCCGTCGCATGCGCGATAATCACGCTCATAAGCTATCTGTTTCTTCCGTACGTCAACTACATCACGCTCGCGTTCTTCGGAATAGCGGTCGCGGTGGTGATATTTTTGATAGTCAAGTTCATAATCTACAAGCCCAAAGAACAACCGGACGGCGCCGGCGACGACGCCGCTCCAAAGGAGTAAACCATGTGCGGCATAATCGGATATGTCGGAAAAAAGCAGGCTACCGGCATTTTGGTCAACGGACTTAAGCGGCTCGAATACAGAGGCTACGACTCGAGCGGCGTCGCAGTCGTGTGCGACGACAAAATAGATGTAGTCAAAATGAGCGGCAAAGTGGCGCGGCTCGAGCAGAAATTAAAAGAGCATACGCCCGTCGGCACGATCGGCATCGGGCACACGCGCTGGGCGACGCACGGCGTTCCGAACGACATAAATTCGCATCCGCAGTCCTCTAACGACGGCAGGTTCGTCATTGTTCACAACGGGATAATCGAAAACTACGCCGAGCTTAAAACTCGGCTGACGGAACGCGGATATTCCTTTAAAAGCGAAACGGACACCGAAGTAATGGCTGTCCTGTTGCAAGAGCTGTACACCAGAAATATCGTTTCGACTCTTTCCGCGCTCATGAAAGAGCTCAAGGGTTCTTACGCCGTCGGGATAATCTGCGCCGACGCGCCCGACAGACTGTACGCGATACGCAAAGACAATCCGCTCGTCGTGGCGCTCGGCAACGGCGAAAACTTTATAGCGTCCGACTTCCCCGCCGCGCTCGAGTATACGCACGAATTCGTGCTTCTCAACGACTGCGAGATCGCGGAGATCGAACGCGATACGGTCAACTATTACGACGCGAACGGCAAGCCGATAAAAAAGAAATCGTTTACCGTAAATTGGGATATAAGTCAGGCGGAAAAAGGCGGCTACGACCACTTTATGCTCAAAGAGATATACGATCAGCCCAAAGCGCTCGCCGACACGCTCAATCCGCGCGTAAACGGCAACGAGATCGATCTCGACGGAATAAAATTCGACAAAGAATATCTCGACGGTCTGACGGACATAGATATACTCGGTTGCGGCTCGGCTTACCACGCGGGAATTGTCGGCAAGACCTTTATAGAAAAGCACTGCCGCATACGCGTGCGCTGCGAGCTGGCAAGCGAATACATCTATTCCGACCCCATAGCCGATAGGCACACTTTGACTATGATCATAAGTCAGAGCGGAGAAACCGCGGACACTCTCGAAGCGCTGCGGCTCGCCAAGTCCAGAGGCTCGCGCACTATCGCCATAGTCAACGTTATGCAGAGCATAATTGCGCGCGAGGCGGACGACGTGCTGTACACGCACGCAGGGCCGGAGATCGCCGTGGCGACGACAAAGGGTTATACGACGCAGGTCGCCGCGCTGTACCTTGTAGGGCTTAAGATAGCGGCTTTACGCGGCACGGTTTCACAGACGCGCTACAACGAACTGCTGTCGGAACTGTTAAAGCTCCCCGACCTCGTTCGCGAGCAGCTTAAAGACTATTCGGACATAGCGGAGCTATCCAAGCGCTTTGCGCATACCGACGGGTTTTTCTTTATCGGCAGAGGCACAGACTACGCGGCTTCGCTCGAGGGCGCGTTAAAGCTCAAAGAGATCTCGTACATTCGTTCCGAGGCGTACGCCGCAGGCGAACTTAAGCACGGCACAATATCGCTCATCGAAGAAGGCACCGTCACGCTCGCTCTCGTGACGCAGACGGCGCTCTATCATCAAATGCTTTCCAACATACGGCAGATACAGTCGCGCGGCGGAACGGTGCTCGCCATAGCGTCCCGTCCCAACTCCAAGATCAAGTCGAGCGCGCCGTACACCGTGTGCATACCCAAGTGCGACGACGACGTTTCGCCCGTACTCACCGCCGTGGTGCTGCAGCTTTACGCGTATCACGTCGCGGTGGAGCTCGGTCGCGATATAGATCAGCCGCGCAATCTCGCAAAGTCCGTCACCGTTCAGTGACGTTAAAATAGGCAGGCTTATGAAGAAATACGTGACCGTCCTTTGCGACGGAATGGCAGATTACGACGACGCGCGCGGGCTGACGCCCATGGACGAGGCGCGTAAACCCATGATGGACGCGCTATGCGCGCGCGGCATAACAGGGCTTGTAAAAACCGTTCCGAACGGCATGAAAGCCGGCTCGGACGTGTGCAACCTCGCCGCGCTCGGCTACGATCCGCGCGCATGCTACACCGGAAGGTCGCCGCTCGAAGCGCTCTCCATGGGTATTCCGCTCGGCGCAGACGATGTGACGTTCCGCACAAACCTCGTCACCCTTTCGGACGCCGACGACTTAAGCGACCGCGTTATGCTCGACTATTCCGCCGGCGAGATTTCCACCGAGGAGGCGCGCGAACTGATAGACGCACTGCGCGACGTGTTTGCCGCAAACGGCGTGGAACTGTATTCGGGCGTAAGTTATCGGCACGCCGCCGTTATAAGGAACGGCGCGCTCGGCACAAAGTTCACACCGCCGCACGATATACTCGACAAGCGCATAGCTACATACCTTCCCGACGGGGTAAACGGCGAGCTTTTCCGTTCGCTCATCGAAAGATCGATAGACGTCCTCGCCTCTCACCCCGTGAACATCGCGCGCGAAAAAGCGGGAAAGCGCAAAGCGACTTCGGTGTGGTTTTGGGGTGAAGGCACCAAGCCCATACTCGAAAACTACAGCGACAAGTTCGGCAAGACGGCTACGGTCATTTCCGCAGTCGATCTCGTAAAAGGCATCGGCGTCGCAGGCGGAATGGACGTTGTGGACATTCCCACCGCCACCGGCACCGTGGACACGGACTACGCCGCAAAAGCCGCCGCTGCGATAAAAGCGCTCAGCGCCTGCGACTACGTGTTTGTGCACCTGGAAGGTCCCGACGAATGTGGGCATCAAGGCGACCGCGCAGGCAAGATCCGCGCCGTCGAGCAGATAGACGAAAAGATCCTAACGCCCATAGTGAACTATCTAAAGGGCACGGGCGAGCCGTTTGCCGTATCGGTCATGCCCGACCACGCGACGCCGCTTTCCGTAAGAACGCACACGCCCGAGCCCGTTCCGTTTTTTATATACGACAGCGAGGCTGAACGCGCGTCGGGCGTCGGATTTTCGGAAAAAGCCGCTAAGAGCACGGGCGTGTATTTCCCGAGCGGCGCAGACGTCGCGAAAACACTGTTCGGACTATCCGAAAAGCCGTAAAAGAAAATTATATATAAAAATCCGACGGTTTCAGCCGTCGGATTTTTACTTTACATGCCTGTCTTGCGAAAACGTGGAGTAGAAACGTATACTGCCGCGCTCGCCCGTTTCGGCGCACAGTTTTGCGAGCGCCAAACAGTATTCGAGCCGCGCCGCCGCGCCGTCCGCGCCGTCGTATATCTTGATATTTCCGCAGTAAAACTCGCGTATCATATCGGCGATATATGTATAATGCGAACAGCCGAGCACGACCGCTTCCGCGTCGCCGTACGGCTCGAGCATTTCGAATACGCGCGGCTTTATTGCGCTTATGTTTTCGATATTGTCCTCCACCGCTTTTGCGAGCCAAGGCTGACCCAAAGCCTTTATTCTTCCGCCGCACGCCGCCAAAAGCCGCGCGCACTTATGCGAGCTTTCCGTCGCGCTCGTCACAAGCGCGAGCGCGTATCCCCTGCCCAGCTCTTTATAGCACGGCTTTATGGCAGGCTCCAGCCCGATTATCACCTTGCCGCCGTAAAGAGCGCGTATATCGTCTATCGCGCACACCGTCGCTGTGTTGCACGCGATGACGAGCGCTTTACAGCCCATGGAAAACAGGACGTCGGCACAGCGGCATGCGGCAAGCTTTATCTCCGCCGCCGACTTTCCGCCGTACGGCATGTTAGCCGTATCGGCGAGATATATAAATCTCTCGCGCGGCAGACGCTGCGCGCATTTTTTAAGCACGCACAGTCCGCCGACGCCGCTGTCGAAAACGCCTATAGGATCTTGCCGCATAGATTATATACATATGCCGAAAAACTCTACATAATGACAAAATACGGCGCGATATTTCACTTTCCGACAGCGTCACCTATACGCAAATGCGGAATTGACGGCGTCCGCAATGACGTGCGCGCACGCTTCCACCAACACGTCCACGTCCTTTGGCGTGACTATCATGTCCGCGCCGTCGCGCTGCATATCGGAGCAACAGTAGTCCTTTGCGATCGTCGAGGAATATACGACGAGCGGCACGCCCACCGACACCACTTTTACGCCGAGCGACTGCGCGTCCAGCCGACGGCGGTGATTGTCCACTCCGCTGCCCGGCGTGATGCCGCTGTCCGTAACCTGAAAAGCGGAGGCTATGCGGTTCGCCGCGGCGGCAGTGAGCGCATCTATCACTATCACAGCGTCTGGACGGATACGATCGACGACCGCGGATATTATATCGCAGCTCTCTATGCCCGTCATGCCCAAAACATTGGGCGTGAGCGCGCAAAGATACTTTTCGGGATCGAGATGGCGCGTGACTGTCAGCTTTTTAAACACGCGGTCGCCGAGCGCGTCGGCGGTAAGATCGGGGTTTCCCAAGCCCACCGCCATTATCTTGTCGCAACCCTTGCAGTAGTCTTTAAGGCTGCTCGCGAGCGCTTCCGATATTCGCGGATAATCGTCCGTCCGTCCGCACAGCACCGACTGAGTTTCGAGCGTCGTGTATTTTCCGCACGGCTTTTTGAGTTTTTTGGAAAGACGCTTATCCACATCCACCTCGTAATACCGTATAACGCCGTCGTCGGCGGTGTGCGACGACCTGCAAAACTCCACAGCCATGTCCGTATAAACAGTGCGATTTCTCATAAAATTATTGTTTGTAAAAGAAAAAAATTTAATCGTGTCACAATAAACAGTTGCAAATAATTAATTTGTATGCTATAATCTTATGGAAAAACAAATAAATGTGTCAAAGGAGTTACACTGTGCCTAACATCAAGTCCGCAAAAAAGCGTGTGCTTATCACCAAGAAAAAGAACCTGCGCAATCGCAGCGATCGTTCCAAGATGAACAACGCCATCAAAGCGTTCAATAAAGCGATAGATTCCGCCAACATCGAGGAAGCGGAAAGGCTTTTGCCCTTGACGATGTCTATTATAGATAAGAGCGTCACCGCCGGCATTATCCACAAAAACGCCGCCGCAAACAAGAAATCGGCTATTTCCAAGCGCCTCAGCGACATAAAGAGCGGCAAAGTCACTATCACCGTCAAAAAGGACAACAAGACCATCGCCGCCGAAAAAGCGCGCGCCGCCAAAGAAGCGCGCGAAGCCGCGCGTGCCGAATTCCGCGCTAAACAGATAGAGAAGGAAGCGGAAAAGACCGAGCTCAAAAAGAAAAGGGCGGAAAAAGAAAAAGCCGAAAAGCCCGTCAAGGCGGAAAAGAAGGAAAAACCGGCAAAAGAAAAGACGGAAAAAACCGAAAAGCCCGAAAAGGCTCCGGCAAAAAAGACCAAAAAAGCCGCGGAAGCGCCTGCGGAAGAAGCGCCCAAAGCCGAATAACGCAATAAAAAATCGAGCCGTCGCAACGAACTGCGACGGCTTTTTATTTTAACAAAACTCGTTATTGATATTCATTTTTAAGATTTATGCCCTGCTCGCCTGCTACGGGGTGACGACCCCGAACCCTATCGACAGATCAGTCATCGATTATCACGCCGAGCTCGCGCATGATGTCCTTAAGGTCTTCCTTGGGGTGCAACGCTTCCGATATGGAAAATCCCGCAGGAGAGCGGTCGGCGTAGTCCGCGTCGGCGCTACGGTCGGTCTGCGCGACTACCTCGCGCGAAGCGTCGTCGTCTTCCGCCTCGCCGCGAAGCGAATCGACAAGGCGCGCGCGTTCCTGCTCGTACTGCGCTTCGATATCGCCCGTCTTGTTCAAGACCTCGGCGATCTTGCCGTTGACCTTGCCGGCGGCTATAAGCTCATCGTCGAGCGGATACGCTTCGATTATCCTATTGAAATAGCTCAACCACTTATCGTGAAAGCTTTTGAGCTGCGCTATTTCCTGATTGTATTTTATAAGCGAAACGCGTTCTATATCGTCCGCTTTTTTGAGCGCCGCGGTTATCGCGCGATATACGATCTCCTTTTGGCTCTCCGACTTTTTTATCTTGCGCTCGGCGGCGTCGAGCGCGGTGCGCAGCTCGTCTATGCGCTCACGCTGTTTTAAAAGCGTCTGCTCGCACTCGCTCTTGACCGCTTCCGTGTATCTGTCGAAATCGGCTTTGGTGTACACCTTCTTTTTTCCGTCCATCATTCACCCGAAAAAACTATTATTGTCGGCTTTTGTGCTTTGCGAGCATGCTGTGCTTAAGCTCGTACAGTCCGTCGGACAGATTGACCTTGTATATCTGCGGATTGTCTATGCGCTTGTATTCGTCCCAGAACTTGGCTTTTTCGTCCGCGGCAAACTTGACGATACTGTCGAGCGACGGGCGCTCGTATACATTGTTGCCGTTTTCGAATATTTTATACAGCATACAGCGTATATCGTAATCTTCGAGCACCGTCGTTTTCCAACGCTCCGTTTCGTGCGTCAGCGTCAACGGCTTGTCTATCTTTTCGCCGTTTAACGCTATAAGATCGGCAAGCGCCATGCCGCTCTTTTTATCGTAAATGCGATACAGCGTCTTGAACCCCGGGTTTGTCACCTTTACTATCGAGTCGGATATCTTCATGCGCGGCTGAAGCGCGCCGTCGCGCTCTATCGCGGAAAGCTTATATACTCCGCCGAGCGACGGCATATCCTCGCTCGTTATCAGTTTGGTGCCCACGCCGTACACGTCTATCTTCGCGCCCTGATTGTGGAGCGACTCCAAAAGATACTCGTCGATATCGCCGGAAGCGAACACGACGGCGTCCTTAAAGCCCGCCTCGTCGAGCATCTTTCTCGCGACCTTGCTGAGATACGCCAGGTCGCCGCTGTCCAAGCGTATGCCGACCGGCTTGTGTCCCTTCGCCTTGAGCTCGTTGAAAACCGTTATCGCATTTTCTATTCCGCGTATCGAATCGTACGTATCGACAAGCAGCAGGCAGGCGTCGGGATAGACCTCGGCAAAAGCGCGGAATGCTTCGAGCTCGCTGTCGAAGCTCATCACCCAGCTGTGGGAATGAGTACCCTTGACGGGAATGTTGAACATCTGTCCCGTAAGCACGTTGCTCGTGCCGTTGCAACCGCCTATAACGGAAGCGCGCGCGCCGTATATGCCGGCGTCCGGACCTTGCGCGCGGCGAAGCCCGAACTCCACCACGCTCTTTCCGCGCGCCGCGGCGACAATTCGCGCCGATTTTGTGGCTATAAGCGTTTGATGGCTTACTATATTCAACAGCGCCGTTTCGATGAGCTGCGCCTGTATAAGCGGCGCTTTGACGACGATTATCGGCTCCTGCGGATATACGATATCGCCCTCACGCACGGAGTACATGTCGCCCGTAAACTTGAAGTCGGCAAGATATTGCAAGAACTCGGGCGAAAAAGTATTGAGCGAGCGCAGATACTCTATATCATCTTCCGAAAAATGCAGGTCTTTTATATAGTCCACCGCCTGCTCGAGCCCTGCAAACACGGCGTAGTTCATAGTGCTTTTCTGGCGAAAAAACACGTCGAACACACATATCTCGTCCGCCTTGCCCTTGGAATAATAACCGTTCATCATCGTGAGCTGATAGAGATCGGTCATCATCGTGAGATTACGCATTGTCGTTGTCCTTCCTTAAATAGACGTCGAGCGCGTACAGTATTACGCACAGTCCGGCAAAGCCGGCGACGATGCCTGCGGTCAATCCCCAACCGCACGCGCCGGACGAGCCGAGAGAAAACACCGCCGCAAGTCCGCCGAAAAACCCAATGGCTTTTAGCTGCGGAAACTTGGCTTCCGAAAAAACTATCGCAAAAAGACACCCCACTCCGGGCGCCGCGATGTATAGTGGAAACAAATTGGCATACGTCGCCGAAGTGACGATCTCCAAAAGCGACGTCAGTCCGCACGCTATGATAACTCCGGCTATCCACATAGAAAGCGAGTTCTTGGCAATGATGGCGCTCAAAACCACGGCAAGCCCGAAGCTGAAAAGTATAGTCGGCGCGGCTATCCTGCGCACCGACACATCTATCACGCCGCAGCCCGCCAACACCAATACGACGCCTGCCAAAATAAGCAGGACGCCCATTACGATATTGCACGCAGTTTTCTGTTTTTTAGTGAGCGGCAAAACCGCGTCAGTCGTCCCACTTGTCTTCATATATTTCCTCCGGCTTTTTTACCGTGGGTCTTTCCGCACGTTTTATCGCGTCTGAGCCGTCTTTATTTTCGCCGCCGGCGGGCTCGTTTTGCAAATCGTCGTCTTCGGCGGAAACGCGCACCGCGACGCCGTTGTTGTCCACTATAACGCTTTCCGTTTCCGCATGTCTGTCCTTAAAGAACTTAATATCGGGCATGGGGTGCGCCAGCTTGGTCTTGTCGTAACCGAAATATCCGTCGTTCAGCTTGGCTTGATCGACAAATATAAATATCTTCTTTTGCGCGCGCTTGGCTCTTACGCAGTGAATGACGATAAAAGCCACGCCGAAAACAATGAGCAGTATGCTCAAAAGCTGACTTACGCGTATTCCGCCGACGCCGTTCGTTGGCGGAACGAGCCACAGCGAATCGGTGCGCAGCCCTTCTATCCATGCCCTTCCGATACCGTAATATATGCAATAGCACGAGAACACGAAACCGTCGAAGCTTTTGCGCCTGCCTATATACAGGAACATCAGCAGTCCGAAGCCGATTATGTTCCACAGCGATTCGTAAAAGAACGTCGCATAGTGCCACACGCCGTTTATATCGACGCCCATTGGGAACCACTTGAGCGCGCTGTCCGTAATGACGGGACCGTACGCCTCTTTATTGGCGAAGTTACCCCAGCGCCCTATCGACTGACCGAGTATGATAAACGTAAAGCCGAGGTCGAGTATCTGTAGAAACGATATGCGCTTGTTTTTGGGATTTTTACTGCGGTTTTTCCACAGCCATAATAACACCGCGCCTATCACCGCGCCGATAAGCCCGCCGTATATAGCAAGACCCTGAAGCCCGTTATCCTCTAACCCGATAAACTTTTTGAAAGTCCAGGAATTTCCGTCTATTATATCGAAGATGACGTAATATACGCGCGCGCCGATAATGGCGAGCGGCAGACATGCGATAATTATGTCTATTACGACGTCGCCCTCTATTCCGCGGCGTTTAGCCGTAAAGTACGCTCCCACCACGCATATTATTATGCCGCTGGCTATAAGGAAGCCGTACCAATTAAACGCGCTCAATAATCCGATATTCATAGCTTGATTATAGACGCTAATTTCGCCTTTGTCAAGCGATTGGTCGCGTTATGGCGCTATGGCGATGACTTGCGGAACCGATTTATAGGAATTGACGCGTATCTTTACACGCTTTATAAATTCGCCGTCGCGATAATACTTTAAAAACGTTTCGCTTTTTATCCCGTCTTTACCGGGAACTATGAGCAATCTGTCGCCCGGCACCGCGCCCGTATCGAAATACTTTCTTTCGGTATCCACCGTTTCTTCGACCTCGCACGGCGTCTGTTCCACGATCTCCGATTCCGGCACCACCGTATATTCCGGCTTTTCGCCGAACATGCGCACCGTCGCCTTTGCGCCGCTTATAACTACCGAAATGTACACGTCGCCGTCGGTGTTGTTTTCTATAACGAGATCGCTTACCGAGCTTATCATCGCGTCGAGCCCGGGCGGACAGTACGACGGGCAAATGGAATGTGCGTTGGCGGCGCACTTCATTCCCGATAACAACGCCGCATTGTACAGCGCAGTAGACGCCTGACACACTCCGCCGCCTATGCCGTCGGTGTAGCTCCCGTCAACGATTATCTTTGCGTTTTTAAACCCGTTTTCGGCGGTGCGCTCGCCCACCGCGGCGTTGAACGAAAGCTTTGCGCCCTTTTCGATGCGCATGCCGTCGAACTTACCGAGCGCGAGCGAAACGTTGTGCGCACGCGCCGCGCCGGACGACGTATAATCTGTGGTGTACTCGCCTCTCAACACGAGTTGCGACTGCAGCATGCTTTTCGTCACGCTCGGCGCGACGCTGACTTTGCAGGCGTTTATCGACCTGTCGCCGTCGGAAAATCTGAGCGTATAATACAAGGCGGCGTACAGCTTGTTTTCGTCCACAGCGACGCCGCACTTTGCCTCCGTCGCGTAAAACCTGCCGTTTTCATAGCGGACTACCGAATCGACGCACGGCACATTCACCTTTTCACACAGCCCGTCTACGAACCTTACGAGAAGCGGAAAGCACACTCCGAGCGCCGTCTTATAGTCCGCGCCCTTTTTTAAGTACGTATCGACAAGCTCGATTTTTTTCTCGAGCGGAGCGTTTATGCGTCGCAACGCTATCTCCTCCGCCACAGTAAAATCGGACGGCGTTATCGGCGCGTCCTCGTAAACGTACGCATTGCCGTCGAGATTTACGGTTATACGCGTAATTTCCGCGTCGGCGGCAGCGCAAGGCATAGCCATTGAAACCGCGCACAACATCGCGGCGATAACGACCGCCGCGGGCAATACGATCTTAGCGTACAAAAATGCTTTCATACGCGATTAGTATGTCGAATATGCGCGAAATTATGTCAGCGCGGAGTTCTTTCTATCGTTTTGGGCAGTCTTGCCGCCATTTTGGTGAGCCACTCGACATTGTTGTTTTTCGGCTCGATAACGCAATCCCGCCACAGTTTATCGAGCGCGGCGGAAATAGCTTCGCTCTCAAACCCCATATCGGCAAGCGTCTTGCCCGATATCCTGAGCGACTTTTTGAGAATGGGCGTACCGTCCGCAAGCATAGCGTCGCGCACGGTTTCAAATCGGTGCGGCGCTTCGGCTTCGCCCTGCGGCAACAATCCCGTCGCCAGCCTGTCGGCGCGAATAAGGGCGACGAGCTTATCTATGATATCGTAGTTTTTAGCGACGAAAACGCGCACTTTAGCTTCGCTCGTTTCGCCGCGCATGTCGTACATGTGCAGACTGCACAGCCTGACGACTTGCTCTATTATGTCGTTGGGATAGCGCAGGCGGTTGAGGATCATGCGCGCGGCTATGCCGGAAGCTTTTTCGTGACCGTGGAAATTTCCGAAATTCTTAATGCAGTACGGCTTTCCGATATCGTGCAAAAGCGCGGCGAGCCGCACGTTTTTAATGGGCGCGGCGTAGCGCACGCACTGAAAACTGTGCTCCAAAACGTCGTATTTGTGATATTTTGGCGGCTGAGCTATTCCTGCGCAATCGGCAAGCTCGGGAATTATGCCCGGCAAAAGATCAAGCTGTTTAAGCAAACGCAGCCCGCGATACTGTGCGCCGGCAATGCCGTTTACCGTGTCGGCGTACAGTATTTTATCGAGCTCTATGCGCTTTCTTTCGCACGTTATATCGTTGAGCTGAGCGTGCATGGACTTTGCCGCCGCCGCCGTTTCGCCCTCTATCCGAAAGCCGAGCTCCGCCGCCAGTCTGACGAGCCGCAGTAGGCGCAGTCCGTCGGACTCGAATACGCGCTTGCTACAGCCGCGCAATATCTTTTGCTCGATGTCGCGCACACCGTTGAACGGGTCTATGATCTCGTCGTGCCGAACGTCGTAATAAACGGCGTTACAGCAAAAATCCCTGCGTTCGGCGTCGGCGGTCAGATCGGTGGTAAATCGCACCTGCGCCGGCGTATGCTCTCCGCCTGCGTTATAGACCTCCACGCGAAAAGGCGTGTACTCGTATGTAACACCGTCGTGCACGAGCTGCGCCGTGCCCATGCGGTGATTGACTATATTCATGGACGTATGCGGCGGCAGATCGAGCGCAAGCGCGGGCAGCGGCCCTGCTATATCTATATCCGTGCATTTATATCCACACAGACTATTGCGCACGTAGCCGCCCACCACGTACACCTTTTCGCCGAGCGAGCAAATGAACTCGGCGGAATTTTTATCCAAATTTATCTTCATGACAAAATTATATCACACGAAAAAACCGAAATCAAGGCTTTGCGGCTATTTTTGCCGCAAACCGAGCTTGCGAGTATAAGCCGCCGCTTTTACCTAAGATATTGACTTTTCGCGCGCTATCGCGTATAATATTATCCGTAATTACCACGCGAGGTGGAAAATGAAACGCAATTACGAAATAGCTGTGATATCCAAGGGCGCATTTGCGCGAACGGTGCGTATTTTCGCGCCCAAAAAGGCGGACAGAGCGATAATCATGCACGACGGGCAAAACGTGTTCAGGGACGAGGACGCGTCGTTTAAAAAGAGCTGGCGCGCCACCGAAATACTCAAAAGCGTCGGCATAACCAACACCGCCGTCATCGGCGTCGATTCGATAGACGCGACACGCGAGGACGACTACATGCCGTTCCCCACCGAGCTCGAAAAGTACGGCGTGCCCGTATCCGGCGGCAAAGCGGACGTGTACGCTGACTACCTCGAGCAAACGCTCATACCCTATCTCGACAAGCGTTTCGGGTTTGGATTTTACGGAATGCTCGGCTCGTCCGCAGGCGCGCTGGCTACATTGCACTTTGCGGCGCGGAAAAACGCACGCTTAAAAGCGTACGGCATGTTTTCAACTCCGCTGTTCATAAGCCCTGAGGCGTATTCCGATTTTTTCAAAACGGCGACATTCGACACGAACAGCTACTACAACGTGTACTGCGGCGGCAGCGAGGTGTCAGGTGAGTTCACCGCCCCCGAAATACTCAATGCTATTCCGCAGCTTTTTGTGGACGACGCGTTCACACTAACCAACGCGCTGAGAAAAAGCGGCGTCAAAAACCTGCGCCTGCAAATGAACAATACTTCCGTCCATGACGAATTGAGCTGGCGCGCGCCCGAAAAAGTGTTCATGACCGATTTCGCCGCGCTGTAGTAGGTATTATATTTTATTCGAGGAACATTTTTGCCCGCTTGCGGGAGCAAAAATGTGACGACGACAAATTAGGTGTAATACCCCGCCGCTTGCGGCGGAACTTGCACGCGAAGCGTGCGGGTCCAGGGCTTGCCCTGAGGTATAATACCTAATTTATTTATCGAGCAAGCAACGCCCAACCAACTTCCTGTCATTTCGACCGTTGCGACGAAAGCATTTCCTTCCTGATGTCATTTCGACATATGCGAGAACAGCCTTTCCACCGTCTTGTCATTTCGACCGGAGCGAGCGACAGCGAGCGGAGCGGAGAAATCCAGCGG
>JAMPDA010000010.1 GCA_023665905.1 Roseburia sp. | reverse complement strand
GTCCACTTCGACGTTATTATCTTCGGTCTTGAAGATTATAAAATGCTGATTTGCGCTTGGTAAATTGTTGCTCATATTCTTTACCCTTTGTTTGATAAATGTTTTATAATGCCCGTTACTTATTCATTATGTCCATTAAATGACTGTATGTATCAGCTACGTCGTAATGGACAGCGCCGTTATTAAGACTTGCGAACAGTTTTTTTGCACAACTTATCTTTGCACTTTCAACTTTCTTTAACTGCAAGCTCTCCATACTGCCTTTTGTTTCGGCAATAAAGTAAATGTACTTGACCGAGCCTTCGTAAAATGCAATAGCCCAATCGGGTGAATAATCGCCTACGGGCGTCGGTATCTTAAACGAACGCGGCAACTTTGCATACACGCAAACTTCTCCGTCACTACGTTCCAAATCGACCGCAAATTTCTTTTCGGTGTCGCTGTCAACTACGACATAAGGCGTGATATGCTTATCCGCTTTGACCGCTTTGTCAAAGTCAATTGCACCCTTTTCGGCTGTGAAAATATCGCTCGAATACGGTTCTTCGTCGGTTACGTTGTATCTTATTTCGTCAACTATCATCGTCGCCTTTTGCTCGTTGATTATGCGCACCGCTTTGCTTATAAATTCTTCGGGATTTACTTTGAACATAGCAAACACGTCGGCGCGAATACCTTGCAAAATTTTAACGGCGGTTTTTCTCGTAAGCGTCACACCTTGACATATCTTGCCTATCAAATCATACGTTGCGTTCGAGCCGTCCGTGTTGCGCAAAGTCGTCGTTTTCGTTTTTCCTTCCGTAAAGTCGAGCGATTCCTTGCCTTGACTGCCTATCGTGCGGACATAAGTAAGTTCGGTAACGTACATTTGCTCGTCGAGCGCGGCGATTGCTTTTTCTATAAGTTCGTCGCTGTCAAATGACACGGTGTAGGCGTACTTGTGATTGATATATTTCCACAATGCTTGAAACTCTTTCTTCGCAAAATTTTCGTTGAGTTCGTTTTCCGTGATTTTCGGTTTGTTCGCCGACGCGAAAAGTTCGGCAAGTATCTTTTCGTCGAATACGCCCTGCACAAGTTTATGAACGCCATCCGCTATCGCTAAAATCTCGCTCGGAAGTTCTGCAAACACTCCACTTTCCTGCGCTTCGCGGTACTTATCCGTTACGTTACCGTCGTAATCGATATATCCGTTAAAGCCCAAGTACCGCTCTATAATGGCCGCTTCTTGCTTGGTTATCTCGTGCGGTTCTCCGTTTACTTTCACAACCTTTCCGGCAAAATATTCTTTCGTCACCTTTGTCGGGCGGTCGTACAATGTTTCTTTGATTTCCTTTTGCAGTTCGCCGACAAATGTCTTGTAACTGTCGCTTGCTATAACGGTAAGCACATTTATATCGTGTACCTTTATTCCGTGAACGCTTCCGTCGATCCTGTCGCCGCTTTGATTGATGCAAAGCCGCATACCGCGCCCGACTTCCTGCCGCTTACCCACTTCGCTGTTGCTTTGCTTTAATGTGCAAATCTGGAATACGTTGGGATTGTCCCAACCTTCGCGCAATGCCGAGTGCGAAAATATAAAGCGCGTCGACTCGTCGAACGATAATAGCCGCTCTTTGTTTTTAAGTATCAAATCATACGCGGATATATCGTCGCACTGTCCTCGCTTTTCCACCGAGTTCACTACTCTGTTCGTCTTTTTATCTATCGAAAAATATCCCTTATGCGTGTCGTGAACGTCGATACTTTTAAGATATTCGGCATACGGACTTTCCCACAATCTTATATAGTCGTTAAGTACGCTTATATATTCCTGCTCGAACATCTGCCCGAAGTCGCCTAAAATCTCGTTGCCGCTCTCGTCGTACTGCCTGTAATGCGCGACCTCGTCGATAAAGAAAAGCGACAAGCATTTTATACCAATATTAAACAGCTTTTCTTCTTTCTCGAAATGCGACTGTATCGTTTCGCGAATTTGAATACGCCGCATATCTCGCTCGGATATATCGCCGTGCGCTTCGCCCACCGACAAGGTTTGTCCGTTCAAAAAAGTTATCGTATTATTTACGGGGTTGATTTCTTTTACTACATAGCCGTTTTTGTACTGTTCGAGCGGCGGCATACTCCCACCCGCCGACATTTCATACAAATTATCGTTCACGCCGACTATGCGCGTTTCGCGGTTAATTCCCTTATTATAGTTAATCTCGAAAGCAATACGCGCCATAGGCGGTTTTTTAGGGTCAAGTAGTATTTGCGACAAATACACAAATCCGTCCGCACCGCGAAGATTGCGAAGCTCAAAGCCTTTGACTTCTATCTTTTTGACGAGTTTCTTTTGGTATGCGTCGAGCGCGTCCAAAACATAAACAAGGTTGTGTACATCCTTATGCGTTGCCGAATAATTGAGCGCGAAAAGCGGATTAAACCGTTTAATACTTGCTTGCGTAGCGTCGCCGCCGAGTTTTTGCGGCTCGTCCAAAATAATAATCGGGCGGTTAGCGGCGATTACGTCGATAGGTCTACGACTGCCGAAACTGTCCTGCTTGCTGTATATGATACGCGCCGCCTCGTTCTTTGCGCCCTCTTTGAGCGACGATGCGAACGCCTGCGCGTTGATAATCATAACGTAAATATCTTTACTTGCGGAAAAATTATCCAACTGATTTAAGTTCTTGCTGTTATAAACAAAGTAACGCGCCTTTTTGCCGTACTGCTCGAAAAAATGTTCTTCCATAACCTCGAACGATTTACGAACGCCCTCACGGATAGCGATATTAGGTACGACTACGATAAACTTACTCCAACCGAACTTTTTGTTCAGCTCGAACATCGTTTTTATGTAGCAATACGTTTTGCCTGTGCCCGTTTCCATTTCTATATCCAAAGCACAGCGGCAACTCGCGCCGAACGGTTTACTGAGTTCGCTCGATTGCTTTATGTTATTTTCCAACTGCAAAGCGCGGATATTGTCTAAAATTTGACTGTCCGAAAGCGCGACTTCGGCATTGCCGAAACCGCTTCCGTCACTGCAGACAAACTGTATATCGTCGGACAAAAACGAAGTCTGAATAGGCGTAGTCTGCTTACCCAAATCGCGCAAGTACGAAACACGGTCGTTGAACGACTGTCCGTCAAACGCCTTTATAACCGCCGCCACTGCTTCAGTTTGATATTCTTGTATCTTGAATTTGAATTTCATGAATTTTGCCCCATCTTTAAATAAACTTCCAAAATACCTAATGGATGATTTTTTTCTCTCATTGATTTATCGTATTCTTCAATGCTTATGCTTTTGATAACACAACTACAAGTTACATCATTAAATGCCACAAAACAAACGCAATAGTTTTCTATATCTTTTACATTTTTTAGTTTAAAAACATATGCGATAGTTTTTGGTAATTGCGTTAAAATTGTATTATCAATCCCAATATATATACTCCCTTCTTCTTTATAGTCTAATGGTGAATTATTCTCAAAAGATAATTTGAAATCAATGCTTTTCGCATCAACAATATTTCCACTACCGTCATTGTAATACGCATCAACGATATTGATATACATCGGGTATCTATAATTATAATTTTTAATTTGAAATTTAATATAGCCTTTCTCTCCAAGTACTTGATTGTTGGTTTGTTTGTTTTTCCCGCCCCAGCACTTAAAAGTTAATTGCTTTAAAAACTCTTCTGAATACATAGTCAAAGGAACAATATCCATAGGTCGAGCATTTATATTAAATTTCAAATTTGCTTCTCTATCTTCTATGTATTGTCTTTGACAAGTATTATAAAAAACAACTATACCTAAAAAAGCTGCGCCTAAATATGCTAAAGAAAAAGAAATAATAGTTACCCAACAATCAGGCTCTTTTAATTTGCAACATTGCGTAAAACCGTACGAATATGCCAAAATAGTTAATAACATTGCAACTAGTAACAACCCAATAATAATTAAATGTAACCAGCAATAATTTTTCAAAAACTTTTTATAAGAGTATTTTTCTTCACCAAAGAAAAATTGCCCGTTTTCAAATTTCATCAATTTAGAAATATCTTGTTTTTGTTTCTTTTTACGCATTACAGCACCTTCCTTATGGTCGTCGGCGAATATGTTGCGAAGATTTGGTCGAAGTTGGCGGCGGTGCTATCGCTATGCAAACTGCTGTCGCGGAATACAGCGTAGAGCGGTTTTAACTGTGCAATCGTCTTTACGGCCTCGTCGGTAATGTCATTATCGAAACAAGCAATCAAGTCATTATCGTCCACGATAAAAACTTCTTTGCCGGCGATTTCTTTTTCTTCTATCTTTGCCGATAAAGGTTTGCCGAGTTCGAGCATTACTTGGAACAACAAATCAAGCGGAGTTCTATCTGCCTTGATATTGTCTTCAAAAGCCGAAAGCAATGATTGACTGTATTCTTCGGGTTTATAGTACACATCCTGCATATTCGAGCTATCAAGTTTTAATACACGGAAGCCTATATCAAGGTTGTTACGACTCATATCCGCAGTAGGTTGTGTCTGTATAAAATCCATTATTGCATTGTCATTACCCTTTAACACATCTAAAATATTTAATTGTTCTTGAGTATCTATTACCCGTGTTTTCTTCAAGCAATCGTTTAACTCGAGAATTTTTTTCCCTGCACGGCGAATACGCTCCTTGCCTATCTCACAAATGTTTTTATAACCTGCTTTAAACGCTTCCGACTTTTTGTCGCACGTTTCGGGCAACTGTACCATAATGAATTTGCGATTGCCGCCGTCTTCTGCGTTTAATTGCATAACGGCGTGAGCGGTTGTTGCCGAACCAGAGAAAAAGTCGAGTACGATTGAATCATTAGTTGTAGCGAATGAAGTAATATATTTAATAAAACCAATACCTTTGGGATAATCAAAAGGAATCTGATCACCAAATATTCTTTTTAAATCAAGTGCTCCACCTGTGAAATTTTGAATATTTTTAGGGGCATTATATCCACTTTGCAAAAATTTAGGAACTATACCATCTTTGCCTTGGAACATTCTAATTTCATTTTTCCTTTCTAAAAATGTCTCTATTCCCCATCTCCATCTATGTAGTTTCCCATTTCGTTTACCAGGGCGCACAGGATAATAACCTTGACTAATTAAATCTATATCATTAAAATACACTTGCTTTTCATCGTTAGTTTTTATTTTTGTTTTATCATAATCAAAGCGAGGTATCATCTCATTGGTTTCACTGTTCCAATAAATTGTATAACCCATATCCTGCCTTGTTTCAAGAGGCGTAGGCGCATCGTTAAGATTCCTATACGACATATCTGTTTTATCTACTCTCACGATTTGAGTGGATAAAATATCTTTTGCATAACATAAACAGTATTCTACATTCTTTTGAATTAAAACACCTTCACCAGATTGATTAGCTCCTGTAATAATATTTAATTGAGCTATAAAATTTATTTCTCCGAATATTTCATTGCACAATTTTATTAAATTACATAACTCATTATCTGATATACTCAGTAATATCACACCATCCTCGGAAAGCAAATCTTTCGCAAGACGCAAACGCGGATAAATCATATTCAGCCAATCAGTATGGAAGCGCCCATTACTTTCGGTGTTCTGCACAAGCCGATTACCATAATCGTCATATTGTCCGCTACTTTCTGCATATTCGTCGTTGTCTTGCGCAAAATCGTCGTTATACACAAAATCGTTGCCCGTATTATACGGCGGGTCTATGTATATCATTTTGATTTTGCCGAGATACGTTTCCTGCAACAGCTTTAATACGTCAAGGTTATCGCCCTCGATATAAAGATTTTGCGTGTTATCAAAGTCAACGCTTTCTTCCTTGCACGGGCGGAGCGTTGCGGATATGGGCGTATTTGCGAGCAATACGGATTTTTGCTTGTCGGGCCAAGTAAATTGATAGCGCAGTTCGCGCTCGTCAATGAGCGTGTCCGCAAGCTCTTGTTTCAGTACCTCAAAGTCAACGGCAAACGTCGGCTTCCCGTCGCGCAAAACTTCCGTAACCGCATTCGGGAACAGTTCCCGAATCTTTTGTATATTGCCCTGCACCTTGTCCGCAGACATCATTTTGAGTTTATCCATTGTTTTGCTCCGTTACAAGTTTAGCTTGCAAAACTTGTCTTATCATAATTAAATTGTTTTTTACCATATCGTCAGACGCCTGTTCAAACGTTACAAACCCCTGTCTTAACGGGGAGTTTATTATAGCTACAATTTCGTCCGTTTTGTTGTGGTTGCGGATGATATTCTCGGCGATTGCTCTATCAAATATTTGCGCGTTTAGCACATTATCGATTTCACAAATATCCTGTTCGAATTTCGCTGTTTTTACTGCTTTATCTAACATTTTTATACTCTTATATCCCATAACATTTATTAGAACCGAATACTATTCCGTCCCCCTCGCAAAATTTATTAAGCTTAACCTAGTTAAAGACAACGATCCCACCATTTTTCTTTCAGCGCCAGAAACCGCAACAAAAGTAACGCCCAACTTCTCTGTAAACTGCTCTTGACTTAATATTAGCGTCGCTTGTGCACTTTTTACTTGTTTCGCAAAAGTCATAGACCACCTTTTAAAGTTTTCTAAACTATTATAGTAAACACACGGCACTAAAGTTTTCTTGCCTACTTCTTTTCCAAAAGAAGTAGGTCAGCGGCCGACGATCATGGCTTTGTTATAGAGTTCCATGTCGAACTCTTTTTTCATGGCGCAGCCCTCGACGATATCCATGTCGTAAAACTTGTGGTTTTTGATACCGACGATACGGTTGCCTATACCCTGTTTGAGCAGCTCGACGGCGCGCACGCCGAAGCACGTGCCGAGATATCTGTCGCGGCACGACGGGCTTCCGCCGCGCTGGACATGCCCGAGCCGCGTTGACTTGACGACCATGTCCGTGCGCTTATTGAGCTCCGCCTTGAGCTCGTCGGCATGCCCTGCGCCCTCGGCAAGAACGACGATACCGCTGGTCTTGCCGTGCGCCATGCCGCCGCCGAGTATATCTATTATTTCGTCCACGGACAGCGGATGCTCGGGCACGATTATCACCTCCGCGCCGCCGCAAAGCCCGCTGTACAGCGCAAGATCGCCGCAATTCCTGCCCATGACCTCGACAATGGACACGCGCTCGTGCGAGCTCATCGTATCGCGTATCTTATTGATGGCGTCGAGTATGGTGTTGCACGCCGTATCGAAACCGAGCGTGTAATCGGTGTATGCGAGGTCGTTATCTATCGTCCCGGGTATGCCTATGGACGGGAACCCGTGGTCGGTCATCGCCTTGGCGCCCATAAACGAACCGTCGCCGCCGATGACGATAAGCCCTTCGACGCCGTTTTTGCGCAGATTGTTTATGGCGATCTGCTGGCCTTCTTCGGTCTTGAACTCAAGACAGCGCGCCGTTTTAAGCACCGTTCCGCCGCGGTGGATTATATCCGACACGCTGCGCATATTCATGGGCACGAAAAGATTATCGATAAGTCCCTGAAGCCCGCGCTCTACGCCCATGACTTCCATGCCCATACCGATACCGTACCGAACGACGGCGCGTATCGCCGCATTCATGCCAGGCGCGTCGCCGCCGCTTGTCAAGACAGCTATTTTTTTCATCGTAAACTCCGAAAAGCGTATATGTACTACGCCGATATATTGTACCGCTATTATACCACACGCTCAGTCAAAAATAAAGTACCTTGCGTAATTTTTTTGCGCAAAAAAATTACGCCATTTTGTATTATTTTACTGTATTTACTGCTGTTTTACGTTCTCGCCGCCGATGAGCGCGCACAGCTCGCCCTTGGACATATGCGTTATATCAAACTTATCCGTAAGCCGATAGAGCTTGCCGTCGTCGGTGTTTTTCACATACAGATAATCGTTGCCGGTATACGCTTCCGCGACCTCGCGCACCTGCGCCAAAAGCTCGCCGTCCGCCAGCGAAAAATAACAGCATATCTTTCGAGTATTGGCGTCCGACTCGTCGAACGGCTTGATATCGTCTACGAACATCGATATGCCGCTGTCGCCGAGCTTGAGCTTGCCCGTAACGGCGACCACGGTATCGTTCACCCACTGCGGCCGCAACCGCTCGTACGTCTTGTTGAACGCCACCAGCTCGATCGTGCCGTACAGGTCCTCGAGTATTGCCGTGCCCATGGGATTGCCCTTTTTGGTCATCTTATTGACCGTGGAAGTCAACATGCCGCCGAGCGTGACGGACGTATCGGGATCGGGAAAATCGGGCGCTTCGGGATCGAGCATGGAAATATTGTACTTGAACTTTTTGAGCCTGTCGATATAAGCGGACAGCGGATGTCCGGACAGATACACGCCCGCGACTTCCTTTTCCTTTTGATACTTGACGTTGGGCGCATATTCGTCCATGTCGGGATAGACAAAGTCCTGCTTGGTTTCGGGCACCATATCGAAAAACGACATCTGTCCTTTCAGCTTGGCGTCGCGCTCTTTCGCCACATAATCCATCACCGCCGCGAACGACGCCACGAGCACCGACCGCTTTATCCCGAAGCAATCGAACGCGCCGGCGTAGATGAGCGACTCCACCATTCTGCGGTTTATGAGGCTCTTGCCTGTTTCCCCGTCGTCCATGCGCGTGACGAACTCGACGAAATCCTTGTATTCGCCGTTTCGCGTGCGCTCCTCGACGATACGGTTGACAATGGGCACGCCCACGCCTTTCAGCGCGCCCATGCCGATACGCACGCAGCCGTTCTCGACGGTGTACTCGGCGGACGACTTGTTGATATTGGGCGGCAACACCTCGATATTCTTGCCCTTGAGATACGACAGATAGTGCGTAAGCTCGTCTATCTTAGTTATGCGGTTATTGAGGACGGCAGTGAAATACTCGACGGGATAGTACCGCTTGAAGAACGCCGTCTGATACGTGACGTGCGCATACGCCGCGGCGTGCGACTTGTTGAAGCCGTAATTGGCGAACTTGATCAGCATATCGTATATCTCGTCCGCCACCTTTTCGGGCACGCCGTTGGCGACCGCGCCGCATATACCCCTATCGGCGTTGCCGTGGATAAAGACTTGACGCTCCTCTTCCATGGACTTGAGTTTTTTCTTGCTCATCATGCGCCGAATATTGTCCGCGCCGCCCATTGAATATCCGGCGAGCGCGCGCACGACTTCCATGACCTGCTCCTGATATATGATTATGCCGTACGTCGGGTCGAGTATGGGCTTTAAGAGCGGATGCAGATACGATATCTTGTCCCTGTGCTTTCTGTTTTTGAGATAGTCCGAAATGAACTCCATAGGTCCCGGGCGATAAAGCGAAATACCTGCTATTATCTCCTCGAGATTGGTCGGCTTAAGCTCGCGCATAAATCCCTTCATGCCGCCCGATTCGAGCTGGAACACAGCTTCGGTCTCGCCGCTGCCCATGAGCTCGTACACTTCGGGATCGTCGTAGCCGAGCTCGACGAAATCTATATCCCGTCCCGTGGTCTGCTTTACGGTGTCCGTCGCCTTTTTTATGTCCGTAAGCGTGGTGAGCCCGAGAAAGTCCATTTTGAGCAGTCCGAGCATCTCGTCCACCGTCATGTCGTACTGCGTGACGATGACGTCCTCGTTGGTGCGCGACAGCGGCACATGATCGGCTATAGGGTCGCGGCAAATGATGACGCCTGCCGCGTGCATGCCTATCTGTCGCGGCATGCCCTCTATCTTTTCCGCCATGTCGAGTATGCGTTTCGCCGCAGGATCGTTATTGTAAAGGTCTATGAGCTCCTGCACGCCGGGCACATTGGAGTCGCGACCCAAAAGCTGACCTATGTGCAGTTTTTCGGAGCCGCGCGGTATCATTTTGGTTATTGTATTGACTTCCGAAAACGGCATGTCGAATACGCGCGCCACGTCTTTTATCGCCGCTTTTGTCGCCATCGTGCCGAAAGTCGCTATCTGCGACACATTGGGCGCGCCGTACTTTTGCACCACGTAGTCTATGACTTCGCCGCGGCGGTCTACGCAAAAGTCCACGTCGAAATCGGGATTGCTGACGCGCTCGGGGTTGAGGAAGCGCTCGAATATGAGTGAATACTTGAACGGATCGATCTTGGTTATTCCTATGGCGTAAGCTATAATGCTGCCTGCGCCGCTGCCGCGCCCCGGGCCCACGGGTATTCCTTGCGACTCGGCAAAGTGTATAAAGTCCCAAACTATGAGGAAGTAATCGACGAAATGCAACCGCTCGACTATTGAAAGCTCGTACTCCGCGCGCTCGCGCACCTGCTCCGTTATCTCGCCGTACCGCACCTTTAGCCCGTCGAAAGTCAGCTTGCGCAGATATTCCTCCGCCGTCATTCCGTCCGGCGGCGTATACGACGGCAAAAGCGGCTCTTTGCGTATAAAATACGGATCGCACTTTTCCGCTATCTCGAGCGTAGTGTCGAGCGCGTCGTCGAAGCCGCGCAGCGCCTCGCTCATTTCGTCGTACGTTTTAAGATAAAACTCGTCGGTCGGGAAATATCTGTCCTCGGTAAGCGCCTCGTCGCCGCCCGTCGATTCGGTCGTGAGCGTGGAGTGGAACGATATCGCCATGAGGACTTTCTGCATTTTCGCGTCGTCCTTGGTCAGGTAATGCGCGTCGTTGGTGGCGACCGTCTTTACTCCGTTTTCCTTCGCGAGCCGAACAAGGTGCGGCAAAACGGTCTTTTGTTCCGCGAGATCATGGTTTTGGATCTCGATGTAAAAATCATCGCCGAACACCGCCTTGAACCGCTTGACATACGCGTCGGCTTCGTCGTACTGCCTGTGGAGTATCGCCTGAGGTATTACGCCGGCAAGACACGCCGACAGCGCTATAAGCCCTTCCGAATGTTCTTTTATGCACTCGAAATCGACGCGCGGCTTGTAATACATGCCATCGGTAAAGCCCGCCGAAACTATTTTAATAAGGTTGTGATATCCTACCTCGTTTTTAGCGAGCAATACAAGGTGATTGAGCTTGGGCGGCGCGCCGTTTGCGCCCTTCTCCTTGACGTGCATGTTTTCCGTCATATACACTTCGCAACCAATTATCGGCTTTACTTTAAAAGGTCTGCGCTCTGCCATAAACGGCAAAAATTCGGCTTGGGGATCGGTGTACTTGACCGCTTCCTGCAAAAACTTTATCGTGCCGTAAAGGTTGCCGTGGTCGGTCATCGCTACGGCGGGTATGCCGAGCTCGTCGCACAGCTTGAAAACCTTGTCGGTGCGTACCGCGCCGTCAAGCAGCGAATATTCCGTATGAACATGCAAATGCGCAAACTGTTTCATTTCTTCTCCTCTTTTCCGTCCGTCGCCGTTAATGCCGTCCGTAAAATCTCTACGCGTCAGCGGTCCTAAGCGTTCCCCTTTGATATGCTCTCGGCGAGCGCCGCGATCCTGTCATAACGGTGTTTCAGTCCCGACTTGGATATGCCGAGTTCGCGCGCGATGTCGCCTATCGACGCTATATCGGGACGCTCGAGCCTCGCGCGCGCGGCTTCCGCGAGCTTCGGGTCTATCGAGTCGAGCCCGACGCTCGACTCTATGATCTCTATCGCGACTTTTAGAGCAGCCGAAGCGTCGGTCACGCGCGTCAGATTGGCGCAGTCGAAGTTGTTTTTTCTGTTGGTGTCGCTCTTGACGGAAAACGTGACGACCGCGTCGTTGAGTTTTAGCACCGTCTTTTCCGCGCCTATCATGGCAAGACAGTCGCTCACCCTCTCGCTGTTCTTTACGTACACGACGTATCGCTCGGCGCGCACCGTCCTGTGCGCATGTATGCCGTTTTCCGCCAATAGCGCGGAAAATTCTTCTGCAAAGTCATCGTTGGTGAACGAAAACTCGAGGTGATAGCCGCCGCTTTTATGCTCCCAGGCGTCGGCGGCGTTGGGGACGGACAAACTGCCGCAACCGAGGAACGCGCCGCGCACATAGTGCGGATTGGCGGCAAACCGTTCGGGTATGCCGCACAGCTCGAAAGAGCTTTCGTCGGACTTTAGAATGTGCAGCATGCACAGCAATTTTTCGCAGTCGGCGTAGACGAGCGACGTCTTGTTTACGGCGGTCGGCTTCACCTTGAACCGCTCCATCATGACGGACGCCACATAGTCGCGCACGAACTCCGCCTGGCAGTCGAGGCACAGCTCGAGCGCGCCGCCGCCCTTGCGCGATATCGAAAGACATACGCGCGTAAAACCGGACAGCAATGCGAGCATATCCTCGTCATTTTTGACGCGCTTTTCGGTTATTTCGCGCTTTACGTCTAAACCGTTTATCTTAGCCATCGCTCGGCGTTCCTTCCTCGGCGTGCGGAGAAGCCGTATCCGGCGAGTCCGCCGCGACCGCCGCGACCGCGTTTTCGCAGGCGCGCCTGTAGTTGTTCGACCGAAAATTCGGGAAACGCTCCCAATTCCCGATGAGCTCGTACGGGATATGCAACCGCTCTATCGCCGCGGCGCCGAGTCCCATATCGCCCACGCGATCGGGATGATGCGCGTCGGAATTGCAGACGAACATGACGTTTTCTTCCGCCATTTTTTCTATCTCGGCGTCGGTGAACGGCATGCGCTTGCCGTTGAGCTCGACATACGTTCCCTTCTGCTTGGCGTATCGCGCCACGGTGAGCGCGTCGGCGCGTATATCGCGGTTTATGTGGCTTATGAAATCGACGTCGTAATTGTCGAGCAGTTTAAGGTATGCGTCGGTGTTTTTCACCATCAGCTTTTTGGGCGATTTGGTGCAAAAACTCCTGAACAGATTGCGCATCTGAAAAGTGAACTCCTGCCCGAACGACGGCGCAAGCGCCGCTTTGTGATATCCGCCTTGAACGATGTCGAGCTTGTCCAGATCGGCAGGCTTGAGGTCGAAAGTGCCGAAAAACGAGTTCATATTGTTTTCCACGCCGGCAAGAACGAGCACGCCCGTTTCTTTCGTCGCCTCGTCGCAGTCGCGGCGGAGCGACGGGAGCTGACGCCGCCTTATGCCGAAAATGATGTGCCTAAGCCCGTGATCGGTTATAGCGAGCTGCTTCAGCCCTTTCTTCGCCGCGGCGCGCGCGTTGTCCATTACGCTGCCCTTGCCGTGGCTGTACGTCGTATGCGTGTGATAATCACCCCAAAATGCCATTTAACCGAAATCTCCGATATATATTATCTCTTCCACGGGCGTTACGCCTATCGAGCCGAGCTCGCGCTTGACCGTATCTATGACCGCACGCACGTCGCGCGCGGAAGCCGCTCCCGTATTGATTATGATGTTTGCGTGCTTTTGCGAGATCTGCGCGCCGCCGACTCTGTATCCCTTTAACCCGATGCTTTCTATGAGCCTGCCTATCGACATGCCGACGGGATTTTTAAACACCGAGCCGGCGCTCTTGCCCTGCGGCTGAGCTCGCCTTCGCTCCGCCGCGTACTTTTCCGTACGCGCACGGACAGAGCGGCCGTCGGCATGCGCAAGGCGAAAAGTCGCGGATATCACCGTGTCACCGTCCGCAAGCTCGCTGTGTCTATACGACAGTCCCAATTCCTCTGCGGAAAGCCGCGCGATTTCCCCGCCGCGAAGCACGTCGGCAAACATAAGCCGGTCCGCCGTTTGTCCGCCGAAAGCGCCTGCGTTCATCTTGACGGCGCCGCCGACCGACCCCGGGATACCCACTGCCCATTCCATGCCGGACAGCGAATTTTCCGCGAGCACGCGGCACAGCGCGCCGAGCGTTGCGCCCGAACCTGCCGTGGCAGTTTCGCCGTCTATAACGACGTCGGCGTAGCGGTTTATCAACACCGTGCCGTCGTAGCCGGCGTCGGAAACGAGGACGTTCGATCCCCGACCCAAAACGAGCGCTTGCGGCGCAAGGTCGATAAGCCTGTCGCGGCTGTCCGCTATCTCGACGCGTTTAGCCGCTCCGCCTATGCCGAATGTCGTCCAACGGCTCAAATCGTTCCGCATATATTCTACTCCCTATTTGCTTTTTTTTCAATCGTTTGAGGTAAAAATTTAAAAAATATTGACGTCGGGCTCGGATTTTATAAAACACCTTGCAAAAACCGATGCAATATGTTACAATATAATTTACAGCCGATGCAAGTCGGCGTAAAGCTACGACTATTGTCGGGAAGTGAGTATGGAGCTGCACGAGGCCAACAAAATTTTGCGCACGGTAAAAGCCGCGCTGTCCGCAGACGGCGTTAAGTTGCCGCCGTCCGCCGAAACGGACGGGCTTATGCTGTTGCTCGACAAGCTCGATGCCGAAAAGTTCCTCGCTCCCAAAATAAAACATGCAAAGACGCTCGATCGCGGCAGTGCGGCGTTTACGCGCGCCGCGGCGTGCATATCGTTTTTTCGCGGACTTTTGGCGCTCAAAACGGGCATATCCGGCTCAGTCACCGCGATGTCGCTTATGCTGCTCCACAAGTCGCTGTGCGGCGACCTCGACGAGGAAGCCGGAAAACCGCGCGCGTCCGATCTTACCACGTCCGGCAGCGCGCACACCGATCCGAAGTATATATCCGGCTCGCTCAAGTCGATCGCGTCCAAAATGAACGATATAGAAAGCGCGCCGACGATAAGCAAAGAGGATTTTGCCGGATATTTATCACATTATATGCGCGAGCTCGTGATAATGCACCCGTTCGAACGCGGTTCGGAATTTACAGTGCGCATTTTCGTCGCGCTGTTCTGCAAGCTGAAGGGCTTTTCGCTGTACTACTACAGATGTCCGCCGTCGTCGATAAAGGTCGCGGAGGACGAGGCGTTTGCGACCGACGATATCACGCCGATGTACAAGCTGTTTATCAATTGCCTGTCGTACGAGCGCACCGCCGTCGCGCCGCCGCAAAAACAGATCCCGCGCACGCGCCGCGAGATAAACAATCGCGATTTCCGCCGCATACCGCGCACGGGCGCCGAAACGGCGGCCGTCAAGCAGGCGGAGCAAAAGCCGCAAAAGCAAACCGACGGCACGGAAGCGGCACGGCCCGCCGCGCCCGACAAGCAATCGGCGGCGAACAAGCGCGAAAACAGACGCGCCGAAAAGGCGGAAAAGGCGGAAAAAACGGGAAAGAACGGCAAGCCGCAATCGAAGCCGCGCGGCAAATCGGACGACGACGTGCTAAAGCGCGCCATTCGCCTGCAACAGAAAATTTCCAAGCTGAACGAGCAGCTTACGGAGCTTATCCAGCCGCTCGACAAATCGGATAATTGATAACGGTGTCACATGGATATAATAGCTAACAAAAAAAGCGGCAAAGGCAGAGGCGCAGAGTGCCTCGGCGCAGTGGTTTCCTATCTCGACGAGCGCGGCATACCCTATCGCGTGCACGAAACTAACGCCATAGGACACGCGGAACAGCTCGCAAGAGAGCTGTGTGCCGAAGGTTGCGACACCGTAGTCGCGCTCGGCGGCGACGGCACTTTTCACGAAACGCTCAACGGCATGGACTTCGACAGGGCGCGGCTCGGGCTCATTCCGGCAGGCCGCGGCAACGACTTTGCTATCGGCACGGGCGCGGCGGCGCTCGACCCCAAAAAAGCCATTGCGGATATCGTCCGCGCAAAGCCGAAAGACTACGACTATATCAACGTGTCGGACAGGCGCTGTATCAACGTCGTCGGCACGGGCTTGGACGTGGAAGTGCTTTTGCGCACAGCGAACAGCAAAAACAAGCTCACATACACCGCGTCGCTGTTTCGCTGTCTTTTAAAATACAAGCCGTACGCAGTCACAGTGGAAACGAACGGCGAAACGCACGACTATAAATGCATAATGGTCGGCGTCTGCAACGGCACACAGATAGGCGGCGGCATACGCATCTCGCCCATCTCCAAAGCAGACGACGGCAAGCTCGATATAATAGTCATGGAAAAACCCAAACGCGTGCCGACGGTTTTCGTAATGCCGCGCTTCGTAAAGGGCAAGCACATGGACAAGCAGTACACGCACCACATAATTTGCGACAGCGTAAGAGTGAACACTCCCGCGCCGTTGCAGCTCGACGGCGAAATATACCGCGACCTCCCCTTCGATGCGAGCATAGTAAAGGGCGGCCTAAAGACGTTCGACGCCGCGGAATAAGACGCAAAAAACGCCATCTCGACTGCGCTCGAGGCGACAAGACGAGTGAAGATGTAAAAAGGAAAAGTGAAAAGGTGACGGGTAGTTTTGCTTTTTCGTTCTGCGGCGGATCGCCTGGATCTCTCCGCGCGCATTGCTCCGCAATGCTTGGTCGAGATGACAAAACGGTGATTGAGCGGAACGGGATTGATAAAATCACGCTTCGCTTTATTGTTTTGTCGAAAGTTTCCGCAATCTCAAACCAACGCCTTGTCATTTCGACTGTTGCGACGAAAGCCTTTTCTTCCCGATGTCATTTCGACCGGAGCGCGTCAGCGCGTAGCGGAGAAATCCAGGCGCGCAAGCGCCGCATGATTAAGTGAAGACGCAATAGGGAAAAGTGAAAAGGTGGGCGGTGGTTTGACTACTCCACTTTGCGGCGGATCGCCTGGATTTCTCGACTTCGCTCGAAATGACATTGGTATGGACATGCCATGATTGATAATAGCATGCTTCGCTTTATTGTTTTATCGAAAGTTTCCGCGAACTCAAACCAACTCCATATCATTTCGACCGTTGCGACGGAAGCCTTTTCTTCCCGATGTCATTTCGACCGGAGCGAGCGATAGCGAGCGGAGCGGAGAAATCCAGCGGCTTTGCCGCGCATTGCCAAAAGTACAGCTTTCCCTTTCTGCGGCGGATCGCCTAGATTTCTCGACTTCGCTCGAAATGACATGAGTATGGACGAAGCATGATTGATAAAAGCATGCTTCGCTTTATTGTTTTATCGAAAGTTGACGCGAACTCAAACCAACCCATTGTCATTTCGACCGTTGCGACGGGAGCGCGCGATGCATACGCCGTCGAGTCAAATACCCTTGTTTTTCCCTCTCAACCTACCCTTAAGCTCGTCCACGGCGCTGAAACCGAGAACGTTCAGTCTGTGCGTTCTTGCGGCGGCTTCGAGAATGACGGCGAGGTTTCTGCCGGGCTTTACGGGTATGACGTAGAGCGGCTTTTTGACGCCGAGTATCGAATACTGTTCTTCCACATCGCCCATGCGGTTGTACTGCGCCTTGTCGTTCCATTCCTCGAGGCGGACTACCATATCTATGCCCTTTACAAGCTGTACCGCGCCGGCGCCGTACATGGCTTTGACGTCGATTATGCCTATGCCGCGCACTTCCATGAGATAGCGTATCACTTCGGGACTTGTACCGTCCAGCCTGTCGCCTATGCGCGTTATCGTAACGGCGTCGTCGGCGACGAGCCTGTGTCCGCGCTCGATGAGCGACAGCGCCGTTTCGCTCTTGCCTATACCCGATTCGCCTATTACCAAAACGCCCACGCCGTACAGATCCATGAGCACGCCGTGTATCGTCTGCGACGGTGCGAGCAGTTCGTTAAGATACAGCGACAGGTTGTTGACGAACATCGTCGTACGCAGTTTCGAGCCGAACAGCACGCGATCGTACTTTCTCGCAGCCAGCAAAAGCTCGTCGCACGGCGGTTTAGGCGACGTTATTATCATGCACGGGATATCCTGCCGCATAAGCGTTTCGCAGGCGGTCTTGCGCGCGTCGTGCGTCATCTGATTGAGATACGCCGTTTCCATTTCGCCTATCAC
Organism: Roseburia sp.; assembly: GCA_023665905.1. Classification (GTDB taxonomy): domain Bacteria; phylum Bacillota; class Clostridia; order Christensenellales; family Pumilibacteraceae; genus Anaerocaecibacter. The sequence goes on along the minus strand of JAMPDA010000010.1, from coordinate 34,438 downwards.
CTGCACGCGTTCCGCCGAAAAATGCCTGTAGTATCCGGCAAGCTGAAGCCCGGGACGGTTTATATTGAACGTGCTGAAATGTATCGTCGAGTTTGTGCCGCCGTATATGATCTCCAGATCCATACGCCTTGCAAACTCCTCGATATCGACGTCCTTTTCATTCTCGTTTATCTCCGCGTCGCCGATATCGGCGCTTGTCGAAGCCTGCTCGGGCGCGTCGGCGGGCGCGTCGGAAGCTTTTGCCGCCGTGGCGATATTTTCTGTCTGTGCCGGCTTAACTCCGTTCTTTTCGATGTCCGGCTTTTCTTCCGATCTCTTTTTAGGCATTGCTATCTCCTTTTTCGGGTGTATTTTCGCGGCGCGGTATTCCGCCGCCCAAACAGAACTTTTCTATGGCTTTTGCCACACCGTCGTGATTGTTGTCGTCGGTTATATGATCGGCAAGGCTCTTGACCGTTTCCCGAGCGTTGCCCATCGCCACGCCGAAGCCCGCGGCTTTTACCATAGCCGCGTCGTTGTAATCGTCGCCGATAGCCATGACCTCGGACATGGGTATGCCGTAGTGATCGGCTATAGCTTTGAGCGCCACGCCTTTATCGACGCGCGCGTCGATACACTCTATAAGCGCCGCCTCACCGCCGAACTCCTTGACGAGCGTTTTCAAGAACGGCGGATTGGACTGAATGAATTGCAGGCTCGGATATTTTGCCCGAAGCGCGTCTATATATCCGCGCGCGTCCCCGAGCTTTACGGCGAATATGACTTTTATCACCGTGTTGTCGGCGCAAGCGGTGTACCCGTGCAAATCGTCTACAACTTCGAAGCGGCTGTTCGTTATCTCGCAGAACCTTGCGAAAAATTCATTGCAAAAATTCCTATCCGTCATGCGAACGTCGGGGTCCATCACGAACACCGCGCCGCACTTGTCTTTCATGAAATCGACGAGGTCTGCGGCGACGGCGTTGTCCATGCCGAAAGCCCGTTCGCACTCGAGCGTGCCCGAATCGATTATGGACGCGCCCACGCCGCACGATATCTTGACGGGCGCTTTATCGAGCCCGAGCAGCGGCAAATATTTTGCGATATTCGACGTCAGCCTTCCAGTGCTTATCGTGAATATGCCGCCTGCCGCGCGGTATCTTTCTATTGCTTTTATGTTCGCTTCGGAAATTTCGAGGTCGTCGTTGAGTAGCGTACCGTCCATGTCCACTGCCAAAAGTCTGTACTTCATTGCCGCTACGCCCTCCGTCTTAGGGTGATAGTAGTCGTATATGTTTTGCGCCGCCTTTTTGGATATCGTGGCTTTTTTCGCTATCTCGTCCGCCGACGCTTCGACTATGGTGTGCGTGTTGAACGCCGCGAGCACCTTTTTGACCGTTGCCGCGCCCACGCCGGCTACGCCCTTAAGCTCGCTTTCGTAGCGCTTGGAGCGGAGTGAGCGGTGATACAGCACGGCGAACCTGTGCGCCTCGTCGCGCACACGCTGTAAAAGCTTGAGCGCATAGTCATCGCGCTTGAGCTTTATCGGCTCGCGCACTCCGCGCAAGTATATCCCCTCGTCGCGCTTTGCAAGCCCTATCATGGCGACGCTCACGCCTGCATCGTCTGCCGCACGCGACGCGAACTCCACCTGCTCCGCGCCGCCGTCGATGACTATTAGGTCGGGCAGTTCGTCGAAGCCGGCGTCGCCGTTATTATAGCGCACGAACCTGCGCGCGAGCGTTTCGTACATCGAACGGAAATCGTCCGCGCCCTCGACCGTGCGTATCCTGTACCTGCGATACTGCGCTCTATCGGCGCTGCCGTCGATAAACACTACGCCCGACGCGACCTTATCCACGCCGGATATGTCCGATATGTCGTAGCACTCTATGCGGCGCGCGCTCGCAATGCCGAGCACGCTTTTAAGCCGCTCGCACGCGCCCACCGTCATGTCCTCCTCGCGCTTTACCCTGTCGGCGCTCTTGAAAAGATAGTCGCGACAGTTCCTCTGCGCCGTGTCGAGAAGTTTTTTTCTCAAGCCCTTTTGCGGAAAGCTTATCGATACGCGCTTGCCGAATACGGACTGGAAATAATCGACGAGCGGCCCTATGTCGCACTCCGCCTGCAAGCATATCTCGTCGGGCAGCTCGTTGGTCATGGAATAATACTGCGGCAGGAACGTCGTCATGTCGCCGCCGAACACATGCGGCTCGACGATTGTGTAGTTCTTGACGCCCATCATCTTGCCGCCGCGCACTATGCACACGCTGACCGCGCCGTATATGCCGTTGTCCGTGTAAAAGAACGTGTCGATATTGACGATATTGCCGAGCTCGCCCACGACCTTGCTCTTTAGGTTTTCGAGCACGCGCAGTTGATTGCGATACGATATGGCGCGCTCGAAGTTTTCGCTCGCCGCCGCATCTTCCATCTTCTTTACGAGAACGCCCGAAATATCGTCGTTTCCGCCCGACAGGAAGGACACCGCGCCGTTTATCGCCTTTGCGTACTCCGCGCTGTCGCACATGTCGCAGCACGGCGCGAGGCATAGATCGATGTCGTGATTGAGGCACGGGCGCGCGCGCCGACCGAGCTTGCCTGCGCACGTGCGCAATTTATACACCGACTGCAAAACGGCTATCACGTCGCGGACGGACACGCCGATAAACGGTCCGAAATACCGCGCGCCGTCGCGCTTGACCCTGCGCGTAACTTCCACGGTGGGGAACTCCGCATGCGTGTCGATGCGAATGTACGGGCTTGTCTTATCGTCTTTTAAAAGTATATTGTAGTGCGGCTTGTACTTTTTTATGAGGTTGTTTTCGAGCGCGAGCGCGTCCTTTTCCGTGCGCGTGATTATATAGTCGAAGTCGGCTATGTTGTCCACCATAGCCTGCACTTTGACCGGTTTTTCGGTGTTCCTAAAATACTGCCGCACGCGGTTTTTGAGCACCACCGCCTTGCCCACGTATATCACCTTTCCCGTCGCGTCGCGCATGATGTATACGCCGGGCGTGTCGGGAAGGTCTTTCAGTTTATCCGCTATGTTCATGCGCCGCACCGCTCCTGTTCAGCCGCGCCGCGAAGCGAATACTCGCAGCCGCAGAAATTTTGACGGTATATGCCGAGCTCGCGCGCGCGGCGAACGGACAGCAAAAACCCGTCGCGCTTTTTAAAGTCGCGCGCCAAAAACGGCGCGCCGTCTATAGTCTTAGCGAGCGAAAATATCAGCTTGCTGTTTTTGTGCGGACTTACGGTAAGCGTTGTCGTGTACGCGTCGAAGCCTTGCGCCGCGGCATACTGCGCCGCGCCCTCGAGCCGTTGCTTCATACACAGCGCGCACCGCTCTCCGCCCTCCGGCAAAGCCGCATACGCCGACGCGAGCGCGCGGTATGCGCCGTAGTCGTGCGGCGCGACGACAAACTCCAGCCCGTAATGCCGCGCCACGGCGTCCAAAGCGTTCAGCCGGCGCTCGTACTCCCCGTCCACAATGCACGGATTGTAAAAGTACAGCGTTATATCCGCGCCGTCCGAAATGAGCGGCTCTATCGCGCCGAGGCTGCACGGTCCGCAACAGGCGTGCAGCAGTATTTTCTTGCCCTTTATGCCGTCGTCGAAAAACATGTCAGTATATTATCGTGACCGGTCCGTCGTTGGACTGATCTATAGTCATATCCGCGCCGAAAACGCCGGCGGAAACGCGCGCAATGCGGCCGAGCTCGCGCACGCAGGCGTCGAAGAACGTCCGCGCGCCGTCCGGCTTCATTGCGCCGAAAAAGTCCGGACGGTTGCCGTGACTCGTGTCTGCACACAGCGTAAAGTTGGGAACGAGCAGTATTTCGCCGCCGATATCGTTTACCGATCTATTCATCTTCCCATTGCCGTCGGCAAATATACGGAGCGCGGCTATCTTTGCGCAGAACGGCGGTATATCGGCTTCGACATCGCCGCTTTCCACACCCAAATACACGACAAGACCCTTGCCTATCTCGCATACCGTTCTGTCCGCGACACGGAGCGCCGCGCCGTTCACTCGTTGTATCACAGCCTTCATAATGCTATTCTACCACATATGCCCGTCGATTTCAAGTCATTTTTGCAATGCGTCGGCAAAGTCGCCCGAAAAAGCAAAGCGCGGCATAGCCGCGCCGCGCTCAAAACCTTTTATCGTATTCCTCTATGCACTTTTGCACGATCGCGACGGCTGTTTTGGCGTCGCATATCTCTTTTACCGTAGTTACCTTGTGCTCCAAAACTTTATACACCTCGAAAAAGTGCATCATCTCGTCGAAGATGTGCGACGGAAGTTCGCGGACGTCGCTGTAGTCCTTGTAGTTCGGGTCGTTGACGGGCACGGCAATTATCTTTTCGTCCGGCTCGCCGTTGTCCGTCATTATTATGACGCCGATCGGCATGCTCGTGACGAGCGTCATCGGATATATGGACTCGTTACAGAGCACGAGAACGTCCAACGGGTCGCCGTCTGCGGCGAGCGTGCGCGGAATAAATCCGTAATTTGACGGGTACACGGTGGACGTGTACAAAACGCGGTCGAGCCGTATAAGACCCGTATCCTTGTCCAGCTCGTACTTGGACTTACTGCCCTTGGGTATTTCGATAAGCGCTTCGAACTTTTTATCGGTTATGCGATCTTTGCTTATGTCGTGCCAGATATTCATACTGCCTCTCCTTGATGAGCGCTCCGTTAACGGAAACACCCGTGAGGACAAGTATATCAAACTGTCGGCGAAATTTCAAGCAAAATCACATTGAATTTACTCGCCTGCGAGCAGTGCGCGCGGCGCTATCTTTCTTATGCGCAGCGACAGCAGGCACGCTATCCCGAACGCCAGCGCCATGATCCCGATGCCCGCCACCGTCACGGAAACCACGGGCACTCCGAACGTGCACTTGACGACGCCCAATCCCCTCAAGAACAACCCCATGAGCGGATTTACTACGAGCGCGCCCACGATTATGCCTACTACGGTAGAAATAACTATTGCCGGCATGAACGCCAACGCCGTCTGAACGATAAGCTGTCCCGTGGTGAAGCCGAGCGCCTTCATAATGCCGTAGTCGCGTTTTTTATTGTTCAGCATCATTCTTATAAGCAGATACAGCACGAACGCTATTATCAATACGGAAAGAACGAGTATCGCAATGACGATGACGGTTATCAACGTGACGTAAACGCTCGATGCGCCCTGTATGGTCTTGTCGATGTTTACAGTGTCGAACACTTTGCCGTCGAACCTTTCTTCCGTTTCGGCGTTGAACGCGTCGATATCCGTTCCGCCTAAAAGATCCAAGTAGTATGACACGGTGGAGAACTCGCCGATCCGCTCAAAGCCGCTTCTCGTCAACAGACAGTCTCTGCCGAGTGAATTGGGGTTTTGCGACAGTCCGCAGATGAGATACTTTGCCGTCTTGCCGTTTGCCGTCATCTCTATCTCGTCGCCCACATCGAAACCGTGCTCGCGCGCATATTTTGCGCCTATCGCTATTTCGTTGTCGTACTTGGGGAAACGTCCCGTATACACCACGCTCTTATTGTTTACGAGCGAAAAGTCATCGCACATAGTCGCCGTAAGATCCGCGCCGCCGGCATGCGAGATGTCAAGACTGCTGTAAAGATACGCTTTTTCGACGCGACTGTCCGCATTGACCGCAGACAGGAAATCGTCCTCCGCGTCCACGTCGATGGTTATACAGCTATCCGCCGTTTCTCCTGCGACAAGCTCTATGAACGGCGTTATATCTGTCAGAGCGTTTTCGATCAGCAGTCCCGAAAACGCGACGACGAGCGAAAGGACGAGCATCGTTATGCACACCGTTATGTTGTTCTTTACGCCGGACAGCGTCGTCTTGAGCGCAAGCGCGAAGTTGAGCGGCACACGCGTCTTTTCGAGTGGAACGTGATTGCGTTTAAAGCTGTGCGTGGCGACGCCCGACCGCAACGCGACTATGGGCTCGATCTTTTTGATACCGCGCGCCGCCAACCACACGGAAAGAGCCACCGCCGCGCACGGAATTATAAGCGTTATCAATGCGGGGAGCGGCAAAAACCGCACCGCGTACGGAATACCCGTTTGAGATATCATCATGGAGTTGACAGCCGGAAACAGGCAGTACGATACGCCCACACCTATCACCGTTGCGGCGAGCGTGAGCAGTAAAAACTGGAACAGCAACGACAAAATGAGCTGTCTTGACGTGTAACCCACGGCTTTCAAGGCGCCGAGGTTTTTCATGTTTGCCTGCACGTAATTGACAATATTGGAAACGATCACGACAAGGCAGATCAAAAGGATCAAAAATGCCATTACGCACATTATGGCGGAAACGATCGACTGCGAAACGTATCGCGACTGCGCTACGATATCGTAGCTGCTCCCCACTATCGTCGTATTGGGAAATCGCGACGTAACGGCGGACTTGAGATCGGATTGAAAATTGAGGTTTTCGGAAACATCGTGTAATCTTACAGAACACAGCGTGGCGCGCGGCGCGTAACCCGTTTCCGCGAGTTCCGCGTATTTGTCCGCAGTGAGCATTATCTCGGTAAGCTTGCAGTTGTGCGAGCCCATCATCACATTGTTGAAAAATCCGCAGACCGTGTACTCTACGCGCCGACTGCCGATTTGCAGTTTCATCGTCTTGCCGACGGCTATATCGTCCGACTTGTATAGCATCGGCATATATATGCCGCTTGCGATGTCGCTGTCCTCTGTCATATCGGATTTTCCGACGGTACGTGTCGTCGCGATGTCTTTTTCCAAAAACACAAACCAGCCGGACATATTTCCGCCGTTATACGTAAACGACCCCGACATATTGAGGCAGCTATCCAGCCTGTATTCGGCCACCTGCGCATCGTTATCGAGCGTCTGCGTCAAAAAATCGCGCACGTCTTCGGTGTCGCCGTCTACGGAAAGAACTACGTGCTCGGCGTTGAGCTTGTCGTGATAGCGGTCGAAATTGGCGTGATAGTCCATAGACAGCATCAGCCAAAGATTGAGCAGGATCGCCGCCAGCAAAACGAGCACGACTATAGCTACGGTCTGTCCTTTGGCGCTTCGCATATTGGAGCGCGCCATTATCAAATACTTCCTCATTTTACCACCCCATTTCGGTGAGGAAGTCGGATAGCTTTTTGTGCCGCGCTTCGTCGCCGTGCGCGTATTTTCCGAGATCGCACTCGCCGAGCACCACGCCGTCTTTGAGATAAATTATGCGATTGCCGCGGCGCGCCGAGCGCATGTCGTGCGTGACCATAACGACGCTCTGACCGCGCTCGTTAAAGCTCGTCAAAGTGTCGAGAACGTCCGCTCCCGTCTTGCTGTTGAGAGCGCCCGTCGGCTCGTCGGCAAACAGTATTTCGGGACTGTTTATGAGCGCCCTGACTATGCCCACGCGCTGAGCCTGTCCGCCCGATATCTGCGTCGGAAATTTCTTCTGCGTTTCTTCGGAAATGTCCACCGCTTCGAAAAGCTCTTTCGCCTTTGCGGTCACGGCTTTTTTATCCTTGCTCGCGAGCAGCCCTGCCGAAAGCACGTTGTCCATTACGCTCATTCCGTCTATCAGGTATATCTGCTGAAAGACAAAGCCGCAATGCTCGCGCCGAAACACGGCGAGCCCGTCCTGCGACAGATCGGATATGACGGTGTCGCCGAACGTTATCGTGCCGAGCGACGGCGTATCCATGCCCGAAAGCGCGTACATCAGCGTGGATTTGCCTGCGCCGCTCGCGCCCATTATCACGGTGAAGTCGCCTTTATACAGCTCCAGATCGATGTTCTTTAAAACATGCTGCTGCACGCCGCCGTTGGAAAAGGTCTTGCACAGCTTTTCGGTCTTAAGTAATATTTCCGACATAGCATTAACTCCTATTACTCGTATTACTTCACTATGATACTGTCTTTATCCTTAGCTGTCTTTAACAAAACCTTAATTTTTTCTTAAATTATCGGAAAGCGCGACCGTTACCGTCGCCTTGAATCCCCGTTCGCCGTTGGCTATATCGAGCGCGCCGCTCATCTCGCGCATAAAATGATCGGATATATACAGCCCGAGCCCTGCTCCGTCGGCGTCCGCGCCGTTACTTCCGCGCTTGAATTTTTCCTTCAAAAGCGGTATCTCGTCCTCGGGCACGCCGCCGCCGAAGTCCTCTATCGTTATTTCGATACAGCCGTCGGCTTTTGCGACGGCGACGGAAATATTCGTATTCGCGTACTTGTATGAGTTTGCGAAAATATTGTCGAACACCTGCTGAAGCCGCAATCTGTCCGCATAGACCAAGCACTCGGGAATTTCCGGAATATCCGCGCGGCGCATATAATCGGCGTTTTCGAGAAGAACTTTTATCTGCGAGCTTTCCATATCCGTCGGCGCAACGGTAAGCTGTTGCAATTCCTCGAGAGTAGCCGAAAACAGATTGGTCACGAGCGTGTTTATCTGGTCGGCTTTAGTCCCTATTTGCGTATAATACTCCCTGTCCTTTTTTCCGCGCGTAACGGCAAAGCCCACTTCCGACACAGCCTTTATGCTCGCAACGGGCGTCTTTATGTCGTGCGAGAGCTTGGCGACGAGTTCCTTTTTGCTCTGCTGCGCTTGCGCTTCGGCGAGCCGCGCCTTTTTCAGTTCCGAACGCATTATGTCGAAGCTTTCGGTGAACGCGCCGAATATGTTTTGCCTGTCCATTTCGAGCGGAACGTCGAGGTTGCCGCTCGCGACGCGCTCCGCAAAGCCCTTGAGCTTGCCGAACGGCTTTATTATCTTCGAGTTCATATACACGGCATAGCCGATAAGCACGGCGCACTGCACGGCGATCGCGCACGCAAAAACGATAGCGACCGTCTTTTTGCGCGTGTCCTGCAACGCGGCGCTGTCGTTATAAACTATTATCTTTCCAACAGTATTGCCGTCCACCGTTATATCGAGGATCGTATCTCTGTGCGAGATCGCCGCGTGTATGCTGTCGGAAATATCGGAGCGCGTACGATACAGAACATTGCCGTCGTTATCTATCACCGCGTAATCGAGATCGGTCGCATTACTGTGCGTTTCGAGCGAGTAAAAGTCCCTTTCGACGGACCGCACGGCTTCGTTCACGTCCACAGCGCTCTGCTTTACGTCGGTCGGGCTGACGGCAAAGCCTATCATCACGGCTATCTCCGCCGCCAGCACCAAGATCGATATTATCAAAAACAGCGTTCTTTTCACAGCCCGTCACCCGTAAACTTATATCCGTCACCCCACACCGTTTCTATGTACTTGGGCGAGTTCGGGTTTAACTCTATCGCCTCGCGCAGTTTGCGAATGTGCACGTTCAGCGTTCCGTCGCCCGTAAACCTGTCCTGCCAAACCTTTTCAAACAGCTCGTTTTTGGATACGACCGCGCCGCGTCTTTCCGCAAGGTAAGCGAGCAGTTTAAACTCGAGCGCGGTCAGCTTGACGGCGCGCCCGTCCACTTGCACCTGTTTTCGCCGGATATCCACAAGCAATCGCCCGTCCGAAAACAACGTATCGCTGTCCGTGCGGCAACGCTTTAATACCGCTTTCACTTTTGCGAGGAGCACCGCAAGCGAGTACGGCTTTTCGATGTAATCGTCGCCGCCTATGCCGAGCGCCATCAGTTTGTCGTCGTCGCCGCCGCGCGCCGAAATAAACAGAATGGGTATATCCGTCCTTTCGCGCAGTTCTTTGCACAGCGAAAAGCCGCTCCCGTCGCTCATGTTGATATCGAGAAGAACAAGGTCCGCAGAACTGTCTTTAAAAAACGCGCGACATTCTTCCGCGCCGTAAACCGCGGCTGTAGCGACGCCGAACAGATTGAAGTATTCCGCAGTGCTGTCAGCCAGCACGTGTTCGTCATCGACGATAAGGCAGTTATAATTCACAGCGCTCTCCTTCGTGCATAATATCGCTTAAATCTTTAACAATTTTATAAGCTTCGTGTTTTCGGGAAAATCGATCATGCGCCGTATTGCAGCGCCGTCACGGTAAACTCGGTCACATCGGACGCGAACGTGATATTGTTTCCCCACATGCTCTGCGATTTGGAGCCGCGAAAGACCTGCACGGCAACGCTTTCGCCGGGCGAAAGCTTGGCGAGCGCCGCGTTATACTCGACTATAGACGAGATCTGCTCGCCGTTTATCTTGTAAATACGGTCGTACTGCTTAAATGTATTGCTCGCCGCGCCCGTCGCATCGGTGACGTACACTATTGTCTGCGCCTGCGTGTTCATTCCGGAAGACAGCGCGCCCTCCACGACCGTGATAGGCAGTGTCGCACGCCCTTCCAGATAGCCTAAGCGCATAAGATCGTCGCACACGTCTTTTGCGGTATTGGACGGGATCGCAAAGCATATCCCCTCTATCTCCTCGTCGCTCGTCTTGGCGTTCACCACGCCTATAAGCTCGCCGCGCATATTGAACAGTCCGCCGCCCGAATTGCCGGGGTTTATGGCTGTATCCGTCTGCAAAAGCGTCATCGCAAAATCGCCCACCGTTATGGTCCGTCCCGTCGCCGAAAGTATGCCTTTCGTCACCGTGCCGCCGAGGCTGCCCAAAGGATTGCCGATAGCTATAAGGTCCTCGCCTATACTGAGGCTGTCGCTGTTTCCCCAGGTCGCTATTTTAAGCGTGTCCGACGTGGAAACGGTTATAACGGCTATGTCGGCGGAATCGTCCGTCGCGACGAGCGACGCCGAGTATTCGACGCCGCCGCGAGTAAAGACGTTAATATCGTTCGCGCCGGCGATAACGTGATTGTTGGTGACGATGTAGTAAAGGCTGCCGCTCTTGCCGATAATAACTCCGCTGCCGGCGCCGGACACGATGTACTGAGCTCCCCACTGCGTCTTGACCGTTTCCGTGCTTATCTCCACCACGGTGTCCGCGACGTCCGCAACGACGTCGGCAGTGGAGCTCTGCACACGACTGTCCGTCGAAACGTAAGAAACGACCGTCTGCGTCGTCGGATCTTCCGTCTTGGAACAGCCGACAGACAGAACGGAAAAAACGGATATAGCGGCGCACGCAAATACAGCCGCAACGCATCTTTTCGCGCAAAATTTCTTCATGATATACTCCTTTAAAAAAGTATATCACATTCGCGAACAAAACACCATTAATCTTTCATTAAAATTCGCGATATTTGTCGCGCCGTCAAACGAATATCTCGAGCTCGACGCTTTTTCTTTTGCTCAGATACTTTTTCATGACAAACCGACAGCGAAAATGCAGTGCGCCCTTCGGGCACGTCGCCACGCATTTCAAACAGCGCATGCACCTGCCGTTCGGCTTACCTGCTTTTACGGCTTTTTGGGCGCACGCTCTTTCGCACGCGCCGCAGCCGTCGCACGACGCGTCTTTATAAAGCCTAACGCCGATGCGACTGCGCAGACGCGGAAAAACGCACGACAACGGGTTTTTGTACGACTTCGGTATCTTTATCGGCTTTAGAGTATCGAGCGCCGCAAACAGCGGCTCGAGCGCGTCAAAATCGCAAAATTCTTCGTCGCCTGCGACGTACGCATGCTTCGTCGGCACATACGCCGCGGCAACTATATCTCCGCGGCAGAGTTTACTCACGTCACGCAAAACGTCGCCGTGGCACTTCTTGCCGTATGTCGCTATCGGTATCAAACGCTTTATGTCGAGAGCGCGCAACACATCTTTTACGGCGCGCGGAACACTTTGGCAGTGCACGGGAAATACGATAAACGCGGTCGCTACGACGGCTTTATTAGCGTCGCAGACATCTATCGGCGGATAGCCGGTGCGCGCGGAAATATACTCGGCTATGCGTTTGCTCTGCCCTGTGTACGAGCAGTAAAAGACGGCGTTCATTTATCTATGTATTCCCTCATTATCGCGCACTCCTCCACCTCGGTCAAGCCGAAGCCGAGCGACGCGCGTATCTCTTTTATCGCGTCGTCGCGCGAGAGCGCGCTGTTTCGGCTCGCGAGCGATATCTCGAGCGCGCTGAACGGGATCATGTCGCTTTCCATGTTGTAAAAGCGTATGAACTGCGAGTATTCCTTGCACTTTTCTATCTTGCAGCTCGTGTGCAGACCCTTGTCGTCCGCGTCGGGCGGCACCCAGCCGCACTCATCGATTATGGTCTGTTTTATCTTTTTCCAGTCGTATGCGCCGCCGCTGACTTCGTCGAGATCTATCTGCACAAAAGACGGGATATTGCCCGTCCGCGACGAGCGGCGCACGGCGCGCTTGAGCGGCTTTACGATGTTCGGCACGGTATGTATCGCCTCGACGACATTGCCGACGAGCGCGTTGGAATAGCCCGCCAGCTTCTTTATCGGATTGTCGCCGTACGCGAGCTGCTTCATTGTGGCGAGCGTGTGGAACTGACCTTTTTTGAGCGGCGGACGAAGCGTAAGGACCCTTCCGACATTGATCATAAAGTTCAAGAACCTGTTGTCCGAAAAAGTGTACGCCATCTTGGGCGCCATGTGGTTGTAATACAACCCGACAAGCTGCGCCGGCTCGTTGCCCGCGGCGAAGTACGGCACCTTGTTTTCCACCAGCTCGGGATAAAACAGCGCGTACGCGAGCGACGGGCACGCGCAGGTGTTTCCGGCAAGCTCGTAAAGCCTGCGATAGATCGTCTTGAGGTCGTCGTCGGCGACGCGCCGCGAAATAAACTCGACGCTCGACAAATGCACCTTTGCGTTTTCTATGCTCTTTTTCGCGCTGTCCGACATGAACGGTATCTCCCATGTCAGCGCGAGCACGCGCAAGCCGAGCCGCTTCGCCAGATAGTACAGCAAATACGTGCTGTCCTTGCCGCCCGTGTAAAACACGGCGATATCGAAACGCGATTTTTTTGCGCGCGTAAACGTGTTTTTGACGGGCACAACGCTTTTTAAAGTCTTGGCGAGCTCCGCCGTCTTGCACATCGGGCACAGCCCGTCCCCGCCAAATTCAAGCCCGGGGATAATAAAATCGTTGGCGGCGCAAGTCCTGCAAAACACGGCTTCGTTGAGCGACTTGGGCGTGCACCGTAATTGCTCCTGCGGCACTATCTGTTTTCCGAGCAGCTTGTCTATTCTGCGAAGCTCGAACTCGCCGAGCTCGCACGGCAACCGCTTGACGAGCTCAACTTGGCGTGACGAAAGCTTGACGGCGTTTTTAAACATCTCGTCGCCGCAGCGCAAGCCGTAATAACGCAGACGCTTCCCCTCGAGCTTCCACCTGTTCTGCAAACAGTAAAGCATACGCTCCTCCGATTTTCGTCGATTATACCACAGCACCGAACTCTATTTATCGACGGCGTCTAAGTCCAATGTATACAATATTCTTTTACCCACCTGTGTAGTTTTTATGATACTCGTATTCAACTCCAATGTTTTTCTGATTGCCGCATAGCCAAACGGCAATAGCGACTGCAAATCGGCCATTTTCATCCCTTCAAACCCGAACAGAGTATTTTGCAACAAAAAGTATACTACATTCCAATATTTGGGATTGCCGTTATACGCATTTTGCAAAATATCTTCATAATACTCAAGTTTTTCTTCTTTTTCTCTTAATTTTGTATCCATGTGGAGTAAACTGGTTTTTATAAATTCCAAAAAGCAGGTAATAAACGGCGTCAAATCAGCCCTATTGATTTTATTGTTTGTTATAATAAAAAGCTTGTTATATCTGTTCTTATTTTCTTTTATTACAACGGAAAGTCCGTAACTAATGAGATGATTAAGCTCCTTTGAAAGCATGTAACTGCTTACAAATCTATTCATACGCCCGTTACCGTCATAAAACGGGTGAATATAACCTAATAAATAATGGAATATAGCGATGTTTATCAATCTATTTCCGCTATCTCCGTTTAATATGCGTAGCGCTTTTTCCATAGCACTATTGATCGCTTCTTCCGGCATAAGTCCGCTATGCACTTGCTGTTGCTTATTATTCCATACGCTCACAATGTTTGTGCGAAAATACATGCCGTCGGGTGCATTTTCCGGATTAGCCGCTATTACTTCATCCAAAACTATCTCATCATAAAGTTTTCTTATATCTTCGCAACTATTTAAATCAATTTGCTCCCCTTGCATGATCCTTTCATACTTCTTAACTAAGTTCACAAGTCGCAACGTTTTATCTTTTACCTCTATATTATCGAGTATATCGCTTATTTCACGTTTTGTACTATAGACGCCCTCAATCTCGTTCGTAATATTTATTTCGTCGATCAGCTTATTTCGTTTATATTGCGTCAGCGCAATTCCGGGCAGTTTGGCACAAATATCGTCCAGCTGCCGATTTGCCTGCATTATATCATAAATCAAACATGTGATCTCATTTGTATTGACATAGAACGCCTGAAATTTATCGACAAAAAAATCAAGCTTTTCAGCACACATATCATTAAACCGCGACGCATATTGCATCTCGTATTCAGCGCGATTTTTATAATAAAAGGATTCTAAATTCTTATACTTCATGATGACTCCTTTATCTCATTATATCATAGTCTAAACGGTTTTACAAGCAAAATCACAAAATATATTTTTAATTTTACCCAATTTTAAAATTAAAAATCTGTAAAATCAAATTTAATTGAAAAATCATCAATAATTAAAACATACTGCATTTTTCAAAAGAGCTCATATCCGCATTGACCTATTTCTTACAACCGAAAAAGATAAAATCGGATAAATGTTTTGTGCCGCCGAATACGTCCGGATATTGTTTTCTCATTTCGTCGCTTATTCGCGATTCCTGACATTCGGTAATTGTAAATCCTGCTTTTACTATCGAATTTATCAAACTCGATAGCGTTCTGTGATACAATTCGTAATCGTCCACCACCCACTTGATTTTTCGTTTGCCTTCTACCCAATAGTTCCGGATATTCGCATAAATGCGCTCGCCCGTATCAAGGCAAGTATATCTCGGGTATTTGCCGTCCCAGGCAGTCACGAAAGGGTGCGACATGCTGAATACAAGCCTGCCGTCGTCGGTTAATAATCGATAACAACGCCTCATCATTTCATCAAAGTCTTCTATATAATCGAAAGCAAGCGAACTCGTTATCAAATCGAATTTTCCCGGTATAGTATCGATATCCTCCATCGCCATTTTGATGTACTTAATATTGTCGGCGCTGTTGTGTTCCGTGGCATAAGACAGCATTTTTTCGGAAATATCGATGCCCAAAACAGACTGCGCGCCCATATTCGAATACTGTTTTGCGTGCTGACCCATACCGCAACCGATATCTAAAATCTTCTTATTATGCAGGTCCGGAAGCATCGCCGACAAGATCGGAGTTTCTATTAAATCATTAAAGTTAATGTCACTATCTCTTATGGATTTGAAATTGCCGAAAAATGCGTCATTGTCATAAATATTTTGTTTGGACATTCTTTGCTCCTTATCGTATCTTTATGCAAAGCGCCGGAGCTATCGCTTCGAGCGCACAGGTAGGTTCGTTGGCACAGGAAAAACCGCCGTCGCCCATGCCGCCGCCATATCCGACACACCTTACGCAGTTTTCATATTTATGGTCGGGAGAGCGCAACCACCAACCGGCATTGTTAAACTTCGCATCGTGCGTTTTATAGGCAAGGCAGCCTTGAGATTTAGTGTACTCCGTCGCTTTTTTCCACCTATCTTTGTTATCGACAAATAAGGTTTTTGCCTCTTCGAAACTCAGTAAAAAGACGTTATCTTCTGTATCGCTGCAACAATAAGGATTTGGCGCTTTTTTGGTGGTTTGCGGAGCATTGCATACGGAAGTAGTTTTAATAAAAGATTTTTCGCTGTCGTTAAAAGCTGTTACAAAAAACATATCGTTAAGCCACCGACGCACATAACTGTATTCGTAATTATTCATATAAATTACTTGATCGCCTATTTTCCTTTTTTCCCCTGCGAAAAACTCTTGCGCGTCAAGCAATTTTGCGGAAACCAGCAGAGCCGTATCGCCTACTGTTTTAAGAACACGCCACATGATAGGCTCAAAAATAAAAGCGTAGAAATTATTATCCCGATATTCCGCATACTCATACGAAATTTTACTTTCCCTATGTTTTTTCCTATACACAACGCGATAGCGTCTGCCGGAATATTCAATATCGGCATACATGCCGCTCCCGACGGGATAGTTATAGTCATGCCAAAGCGAGCCGCGCTTAATATCCGGTTTTCCGCACATCTTTATCAAAACCTCGGCGGTTTCGCCCGTCACGATACTTTGCGGATAACTGCCGAATTCTATCAGCTTGCCTACCTCTATATTTTTCAAATCGAGATTAACCATGATAGTTATACAATAGCACAAACACAGTATTTTTGCAAGCGGTCATAACAGCTAACCCCAAAAGCGCTGTGACGGGCGCTTGATATATAACAAGTGCGCCGCGTACGGCTTTAGTAGACGCTTTTCTATAAAACCCGAAGGGAATTATCTTTTACTCATTTTATTCCACCATTTATATGCTTTTTTTATTTGTTTGTTTATTTTATCGCATACTTTTATATAAATTTCAGGACTACTTTTTTGCACTCTTATATCAAAAAAACCGCGTTTATAAGTTTCGGCTTTCTTTTCACTGACGCCTAAAAATATTGCTCCGGGACAAAGATACACATCGGTATAAAAGAACTTCCTATCGAAATTACCCTTCAGCCTATAGATTTTATTACAATCCGAAGTTGTAACAGTATTTATATCTCTATCGGTAAAGTTATGAAGATTATTATTGCTATCCCTTAAATATGCTGTAGAAATATCCACATAAAATGCATTCCCATACTTCCACGGATGGAATGATATTATCTCTACTCTATCCTCATATGCTCGCCTATAATTCGGGTACTCACCTATGAAACCGTTTTCTTCCAATCTCGGAATGACATAAGTTAATAATGCTTTATTCATTTTTTCGGATTGACTCATTAAATTTACCTCCGCATAACCACGAAAAAAAGTATATCACGTTACACAATAGCTGTCAAACAGAATTTTATAAAGGTGCTTGTAAACACAAGTCGCCGCAAAGAATGAACGGAATTACGGAAATGCACCCCAAACAGACAAAAGTGTCATCGGATATCACCGATAATTGGCATAAGCGCCTTCATTCCACTATGCCGACTTTAGTTGACGCATCATTGAAAAGCCCAAAACGAATTTCGACGTGTTGTCTTATTCCATTTTTAATATTTCGTTTGTTGTCGAAAGATTGCTCTTATGAAAGAAAAACGTCATGGGCTTATTCAAAACGGAAAAGCCATCTTTGCATAATTTGCTTTCGTCGTGTGAAATCAAATCGTCGAAATTTGCACGCAATGAATGCACGCAATAGACATGTCCGTCGATTTTGAAAGATCCGAAATATTCGGAAAAGTCCCTGTCTATTTGTTCCGCAACATTTCCGACAACGATTATCCCGCGTTTAGGTAAATTATAATGGCAGCCGCCGTTCCAAAAAACGTCGAGAGCGTTTGAGTTCAATACTTGCTCAACCGTCGGCAATTCATTCGGTGTGTAGTCCGAAATCGCAAAAAGCGCTCTGAAATGATACGCTTCTTCCCAAAATTTAAATTGGCTATCGCGTACTTCCAATGCTACGCCGCAACCGTAGTATCCATTCGCCTTACTGTAGCAAGCAAATACGTCACCCGTTTTCATAGGAAACACGAACGGTTTTTTGTATCTGCGTTTTATCGGTCTATCGTTTGTGCTCTTGATTTTATCAAGGAAATTAAGCAGAGCGCGTTTGCGTTGAGTTAGTGTTTTCGGCGTTGCGTTCAATTCTCGCCAATACTCCAAACTTTTCCCGCCTACTATAATATCTTCGACACGACTTAAAATACGTTCGCTCACGCTTCCGCATTTCCACTCACAATATGCAATAGCAAAATAAACGTCATGCCACTCTCCGCTGCTACGGTTGAGAATTTGCTCGCTGTAGATTTCTATTATTTTATTTTCTATTTCTTCGATAGAAATTTTATCATGATAAAAATAATCGAAAAAAATATCCTTAACATCTTGAAAATCGTCGCTATCGGATATACTTGTGCTCCAAACGCCCATGTGTGCACCTCACAAAGTATAATACCACAATTAAGTCATTTATGCAATATCATATAAATATTTAAGTAGTTATAAATAAACTTTGATGTACACGTAATGACTTTTTTCAGCTTAAAACAGCAAGGCATAACGAAAAACGGCAAAGAAAAAACTTAAAACTATTCCAGAAAAATGAGTTCGTTTCGGGTGTTACATGGTAGAGCAGTAGCAACGTAAAACTAACCATTAATCATAAGTACTTTTTTTAACCATTCGGGTTGTTTTATCTTTTTAAATATGGTTTCGTTATCTTCATAATATAGCAATTCAATTTTATCGGTATTATCAAAAACAACAAGCTTAGAAATTAATGGTTTTATTTCCACAAAGGAATCAATTGCCTTTCTATATCTATCAATAATAACGGGGACAGAAACAAAATGGGCACCCTCATTGTGACGAATCTCCGTTCGTTTAATCACGACATCACAGTTGTCCGTTCCAACAAAAAAACATAAAATCTTATAACCTAAACTAAAACAATATTTTAAAAAATCTATTTTTTTTTGTTTGGAAATAACTGTTTCCCATATAAATGAAATGCCGTTTTCTGCATAGCGCTTTAGGATTTCATCTGTATAATTCCTTGCTTTATTATATCCTACTTCAAACTCTACCGAATCAGAAAAATATAAATTATAAAAAAAATCAGTCCCGACATATGGGTATTTTTCTAAATGAAAGTTTGTTATTAAATTATACGCTAAGGTGCTTTTACCCGCTGCAATTCCACCAGTAATAAGGTAAATTACTTTCCCGTCATTCGAATTATCCACATTTTGCTTATTTAATTTACATATAGAGTTAAAAAACTCTGATACAAAAGCAAATGATTCAATTTTATATAAGTGTTCAATTTTTCTAACACTATCTAACGTGATATCAATCATATTGTTTTATTCTATATTAACAAAATTAATATTTGTTAGGGATTCCTTATTTATTAATTCATATTTATTCTCATCCATTGACTGCACAAAGTGGATAATTCCACCTAAAGGTACGTCGATGTGCACATATCTATTAGAAGAATATTCTGAATTTGTTAAATAATGAGTTAACAGTATAGCCATAGAGGTGGTACATACAACAACTGAACATTCATTTTCTTTGATTAATGAAACAATATTATTAGCTCGATTCCAATAGCTATCTACTGCTTCTGTTTTTAATGCTTTTGTTAAATCTTCAATAGATATTGAACGATTTCGCCATTGCTCTAAAATCGTCAGGTACGATTTATATTGTTCATCACTTTCTTTAACCCCCTTCAAAATACCCATATCCGTTGGTTTCAATTCTTCAATGAAATAGCATTTGTCGTTTGAAATACTTAAAACATTTTTTAATATATCAATCGAGTCACGAACTTGTAACTTGTCATGCCCATAAATAGAAATATTTTTATATTTATATTTTTTTAAATAATCTTTAATCAAAGTTGCTCTTAACATAATTGTCCTCTTCCCAAATTCAGTAAGATGACCTTCGCCATTCACAACTTTATCAATATTCTTTTCCGATTCCCCGTGTCGAATCAATATAATATGTTTAGGGCGATAATAATTTAAAAACTTTAATTTGTAATCCTTATTTTTTAAAGTTTCAGATATTTTTATCCCCTCTTTAGCATATGAAATAGACTTATTATTATCGTGAACGCTTAGTACTTCATCATTAAATATTTCAACTAATGATAATAAGTTTCTAAGAACTTGATCATATCTCATAAGCCGTTTCGCCCGTTTAAGCCCTCGTTCAAATTCAAATACTGCTTTGTTAACAAAGTTTTCTGTCGGTACAATTTCAGCATATTTTAAGTAAAGCTTACCCTTTACATTAAAACATTTAGCTACGCGCTCGTCATCAATATCGGTCAATGATTCATAATAATCTTGCGCTTCGATAATATAATTCAGCGCACGATTAAAATTCTTTTGGTTTTCGTCTCTTGAAACATCGAGCGATAATGATAAAATAGTATGAACTGCTCGTAAATAGCAGGCGTTACCTTTCATTTCTAATCTGTCATCATCATTTTTAATTTTATCAATTGTAGCATCTAATTCTTTCAGATTATTTTCTGTATAATAATTTTCATCTATATTTAAAAGATGTCTTATAGCTTGCGCTATAAGTTTTTCATGAGAATGAGTTCCCAACAAATCCCTTTTTGCACTTTCAATATTTTCAATAGCTTTATTCTTTTGTGGTTTATCAAAAGACAAATTACTGTGATTCAATAATAAATCTGACAATTCGGGAATTGTATTAACATAGTGTTTTAAATCGCTATATTCTTCGTCACTTAAATTTGATAATCCCCAACCTAAATCATTAATAAGTATATAATTCTTAACATAACAATATCTGGCGGATGTTTCTTTAAGAATTTGATTTGATACGGCTTTCTCAAGAGCATATAGAGTATATATACCATTTAATACACGAGCAGTTTTCTTACCTAACCTGTGAAATAAAGAACTATTAATTAAACCAACTCTAATAGATTGTAAAATTTCTTCTTTACTTACATTACCCTCGCATAATATTTTTAAAGGTAAAAGCAATGTTTCATCATTTTCCAAACTGGAAAGATTTGAATAAATTATTGCTTTTAATGCAACTAATTCTTCTTCTTTCGATATGTCATAATATTTTCTATTTTCAGGCAATTTATTAAATATTTTGTCCAAAATATTGGGAAACTGTTTCAAAAGCAAAAATGAAATGCCAGTAGAGATAGCGCAAACCACTATAAAAAGAATTAAACCGATCCACCAATTGGGCATTACATAATTGAACGCCCATTGAGATAATTGTATTAGTCCAAAAAGCACTGAAAATGTAACCCACCAATAGCCAAAAAACGTTATAACTCGTTGGCTTTTATCGGAAATTTTGTATTTACTATTTTTTTGCATAACGCCTCTAAAAAATAATCTGTACAATATTGTAGCATATTTATTCACTATTGTAAAGTCCAATTGGGTAGTCTACAAGCCAGAGAATGCAAAAAATATCGTTTGACGGCGCAGTTGACTGTAATTTACTCAAAACAAAAACTCAATCAAACCAAAAAGGTTCGACTGGGTTGGGGTTGGTGGGCAATGAGGGACTCGAACCCCCGACTTTCTCCACGTCAAGAAGACACTCTCCCAGCTGAGTTAATTGCCCATACTCAACATAATAAGTTTAATATAGATATCGCGATTTGTCAAGCATATTTACCACATTTGCTCGCAAAGTCGGCTATGCGCACGATTATTCTTTCCCTGTCATCTGAAGTGGCGACGGTGAAAAACCGCAAAGAACCTATGCGCGTATATCATTCTCCCCCTTCCAGCTTGCGGGTCTGGTCGGCGAGCCGCAGCGCTTCCACCATTTTGTCGATATCGCCGTTCATGAACTCGTCGATACTGTAGAGCGTGTAGCCTATTCTGTGGTCGGTCACTCTGCCCTGCGGAAAATTGTAGGTGCGGATGCGCTCGCTCCGGTCGCCCGTTCCGACCTGACCCTTCCGAAGCGACGCGTACTCCTCGTCCTTTTGACCCTGATAGTAGTCGTACAGCTTGGTGGCGAGCACCTGCATTGCGCGCTCTTTGTTCTTCGTCTGACTGCGCTGGTCCTGACACGTGACGACGATGCCCGTCGGGAAATGCGTTATGCGAATGGCTGAATCGGTCTTGTTTATGTGCTGACCGCCCGCGCCGCTTGCGCGATACGTGTCGATCTTGATGTCCTTATCCGCGATCTCGACATCGACGGTTTCGGCTTCCGGCAGGACAGCTACGGTCACGGTCGACGTGTGCACCCTGCCCTGCGTTTCCGTCACCGGCACGCGCTGGACCCTGTGCACGCCGCTTTCGTACTTCAAAAACGAGAACACGTCCTTGCCGCTGAACCCGAACACGGCTTCCTTTGTGCCGCCGAGCTCCGTTTCGTTGAGCGAGATATCCTCTATTGCCCAGCGCTTGCGCTCGGCGTACATCTTGTACATGCGGCAAAGCTCCGCGGCAAAGAGCGCCGCTTCCTCGCCGCCCGCCGCAGGTCGGATCTCGACCACGGCGTTCTTGCCGTCGTTGGGGTCTTTGGGCAATAACATTATTTTGAGCTCGTCAACGATACTTTCGATACTGCGTTCGAGCGCGGCACATTCCTCTTTTGCGAGCTGAACAAGCTCCGCGTCGTCCGACTTGAGCATGTCCGACGCGTCCGCATAGTCGCTCCGCGCCTTTTTGAGCTGCGCGTACTTTTCCACTATCGGCTCGAGCTCCGCGCGCTCGCGGCAGAGCTCCGCCCACGCCTTGTTGTCGGCGATGACGCTCGCGTCCTGCACCTTTTCGTCGAGCACGGCAAACCGCGCGGCGATCGCGTCCAGCTTATCCGTCTTTATTTCTCGCATACCACTATCCTGTCCTTACCGTCGAGGTCCTTCACTACGCGGCACTTGCCGATTTTTTCAAACAGCGCCGACACCGCGCTCGCCTGATCGTATCCGACTTCCGCCATTATAGCTCCGCCGTCATTTAAAAACCTATCGGCATTATCCGCAATAATTCTGTAAAACCGCAGTCCGTCCTCGCCGCCGTCGAGCGCGATACGGGGTTGCGCCGTCACCTGCGGTTGTAAGCCGTCGATATCGAAAGTGCGCACATACGGCGGATTTGTGACTATCAGGTCGAACTTGCCCTTTATGCCGTCGAACATGTCCGACTTGACCGTTTCCACCCCTAAACCCTTGAGATTGGCTTCCGCCACCTCGAGCGCTTTGTCGCTTATGTCCGACGCGACTATCTGCGCGCAGGTCTTACGCGCGAGCACCGCCGCTATACAGCCCGAGCCGGTGCACAGATCGAGCACGCGCACGTCGCGGTCGCGAACAAAGTCCAGCGCGGTCGTCGCGAGCACTTCCGTTTCAAAACGCGGAATGAGCACGCGGCTGTCCACTTTTATTTTGACGCCGCAAAAATCGCTGTTGCCGAGGATATAATCGAGCGGCTCGCCGGTTAGCAGCCTGTCCGCATACTCGTTCGCCTTTTTGACTATGCCTATCTTGACGCGTCCGACGGTGGCGAGCTCGGCGCGCGTTTTGCTCAAAAGCTCGCAATATATCCAGTCCGCATCCTGCGGATCGTCGGGAAGTCTTGCCGCGAGCTTCGCTCGTTCCGCCGCAAGATCTCGCTCGTAAAAGTCTATCGTATCCTTTTGGGGATCGGCGTCGAGCTCGAGCACGGCATTGAACGCGGCTATCGCAACTTCCGCCATGTCGTCGTCTGGAATACATGTGGACAGCTTTTGCAACGCCAGCCCGGGCGCGCGTATCGCATTGGTGAATTTATTGTCGGGCAACATTGCGAGCCCGCGCAAAAGCTCGAACGACAAACCGGCTATAACGGGCAGCAACAGCAGACGTATCGCCAGCGTAAAGAAAAAATTATCGAAAAGGAATTCGTAGCCTTTGAACAGTGTGAACACCCAGTTGAGCAGTGCGTATATCAATATCGCAAACACGACGACAAAGAACAAAAACGTAGTGCCGCAACGGTTGTGCTTTGTCGAGCACGACTGCACGTTTTCCACGGTGAGCGGCAGTCCACGCTCGTAGCAGTTGATAGTCCTGTGCTCCGCGCCGTGATACATAAACGTGCGCTTTATGTCCGACATGAGCCGCACGAGCGCGAGATACAAAATAAATATGACGAGCCGAGTCACGCCCTCGATGACGGATATCACCGCAACGTTGTCGAAGCTCGTCCACCGCTTTATCGACCAGCCGACGAACCAGGGTATGACGATAAACAGCCCGACCGCGAGCACGACGCCGAGAATGACCGCTATTGTAGTAGACGTCTTGGACGGCGTTTCGTCGTCGGGCGAGCTTATCTCCGCGGACTTCAGCATCGCCGACATGCCCACTGTGAGCGAGCTAATAAACGATATGACGCCGCGAACGACGGGCACCTTTGTGGCCTTGGAACGCTCTTTCAGCCGCTCCGTCTTGAGCTCGATCTCGCCGTCCGGCGCGCGCACAGCCATTGCGACGGAAGTTTTTCCGCGCATCATGACGCCCTCTAACAACGCCTGACCGCCTATCAGCGTGCGGCGCTGCTTTTTTGACGTGTCGTACTTATTGTCCTTTTCGCCGTCGGAATTCAACATGTGACCTTGATCTATAATTAACCGATTTCCGCAGAAAAATTATTCGCACAAAAAAACAGCGGACGAACGGTTTTTGCCATACGTCCGCTTAAAGAAGCTATTTGCCGGACTTGCCGGAACGCTCGTTGAAGCGCGCGATACGTCCGCCCGTTTCCGCCTGCTTCTGCTTGCCGGTGTAGAACGGATGGCACTTAGAGCAGATATCGACCTTGACGACGTCGCCCTTCTGCGTGGAGCCCGTAACGAACTTGGCGCCGCACGCGCACTCCACCGTCACTTCGTGATAATCGGGATGAATATCTTTTTTCATTTTTATGACCTCTCTGAAAATACTTAGCTTATCGATTATACACCGTATATCGCGCGCTGTCAAGCATTTTCGGACCGAAAGCCGATAACAAATTAATCGTTCAAGAACGCCGACACCGCACTGTAATCGACATTGCAACACGTCAGCCGCTACGGCTGCTACATCTTAACCAATATCTTGACGGCGTTTGCAGGGTCGGTCGCAAGCTCCTCGAACGCTTTGGGAACGTCGGCGAACGGCACCACCCTGTCGCATAGCATATCCACCGAAACTGTGTGGTTTGCGAGCATGTTTATCGCGGACGGATAGTTGCGACCGCAGTCCGCCACAGTCACGAGCCTGAGGTCTTTATCAAAGAACGTCGCGAGATTGCAGTTTAGTTCCGACTCGTTGAGTTTGCCGACGAGCGCAACTCTGCCGTGGACGGCCGTATAGTCGAAAACATTTTGAACGGACATGCCGGACACCACGTGATACGCGCATGCGTCCGCCATGTGCCCGCCGGTAAGGTTCAATATCTTTTTGCAGACATCCTCATTGACCGCGTTTATCGTAAAATACACGCCGGCTTTTTGCGCGGTCGCAAGCAAGTCATCGCGCATATCGACGACTATCGGCACCGCCTGATAGTACATCGCGACCTGCGCGAGGATAATGCCGACTACCGTCGCGCCGACGATGACGAGGTGCTCGCCCTTTTCGATCTCGAGCCGCGACAGCGTGTTTATTGCCATGGCGATATGCTCTATGAATACCGCCTGCTCGTCCTTTATCCACTCGGGAATGGCGTACACGTCGTCCGCGGACACCACCGAAAAATCGCTCAAAAACCCGTCCTCTTTGACGCCGAAGGTCGAGGGCTTTTCGCAGTCGTGAAATCTCGACTCCTTGCACGAACGGCACGAATGGCAGCAGGCGTACGGGAACGTGACCACCCTGTTGCCGCGCTGCAAGCCTTTCACCTGCGAGCCGACCTCGGACACGAAGCCGACGCATTGACGCACGGGTATTATCGGGAACTGCGTCGAAAGCCGACCCGAATAGACCGCGGTGTCCGTCGTCGAAATACCGCACATCAGATTTTTCAGCTTAACGCAATTATCGCCCACGGGGAGCGCGGTCATTTCGTCCAAACGCATCTGATGCGGTGCATGTATTCTATACGCTTTCATAAAAACATAGGCAGTCGCCTTCTGAAATTTGCGTTCGCCTTTTACGACCGTTGGCGCACCGCGACTGCTTACGCATATTATATCACTTATTCTTACGGATATCAAGTGTTTTTTAACACTGCCGAAAATCCGAATTTATATGTAAAGCCGCATGCGTGCATACGGCTGTTACGGCGGAAAAACTATTTATCTTCGGTCGGCAACACAGTGAACGGATCGACGTATTTTCCGTTCTTCTTAAGCTCCAAGTGAAGGTGTGCGCCGGTATCCAGCTCGGACATCATGCTCGTAGATGTCACGCCGAGCCTGTCGCCTGCCTTTACTTTGTCGCCTACATTTACCGCAATGTCGTTGCCGAGCGACTTGTACACCGATACGTATCCGTCATCGTGCGATATCGTTACGACGTTTCCGTCGAGCGTAGTGCGTTCCACGTCCGTCACCGTCCCGTCCATTATCGCCAGAACGTCGCCTTCGCCTACAAAATCCGTTCCCGGGTGGACTTTCCACACCTTGAGCGTTTCCCATTCCACAAGCTTATCGACGGCATACTCCATGCCGACGGTCGCGCCCTTGACGGGCATCATGACCGCAGGGTCGTTGTTCACGTCGATCGCCGGAGGATCGACGATAGTTTCATCGACGGGCTTGGAATCGGGCATAGACAGCACTACCGACAGTGTAATGACGGCGGCGATCACCAAAACGGACGCCGCGACTACGAATACGTGCCAATGTCTTTTGAAAAAGTTTTTCTTCTTGTCCTTTGTGCTCGACTGATAGGTTTTCATGGTTTCTTTCCTCCGTACACCTGATTATTGCCAATATGTTATCGCTTATACACTCGATAATAAAATTATTTTGTCTTTTATATGTCAATAGCTGCCGGACAGCACGGGCGTGCCTATCGACACCTTTCCGTCGCTGTACGCCGCCATCACGTTGTAGCTTTCGCCGTTTTCCGTCGTTTCGGAGCCGCTACACACCCTTGCGCTGTACGCGTACACTATGAGCGTGCCGCCTGCGTGCGCCGTCTTGACCGTTTCCGCGCCGATACGCTCGAGCGCGGCGTACATATCGTCCTCGTCGCCCGAAAAGTCCACGCGCACGATGTCGCCGCTCGCATAGCAAAGCCCGTCCACGCGGCGCACGGCGGCGTTGTCCACGTATATATACGGCTCGCCGACGGCGGTGAGCGGACTGAAGAAGATCGCCGTAAGCACTATTCCGACGAGTAATAAAAAAACGGCGGTACAAAGTTTTTTCATACCGCCGAATTATTGACATTTGCGTATTTATTTATTCTTGTTTCGGATATTCAGTTTCAGGTTGTTTCTACGCTTTACATTATTACTCGTACTGGCAGACGTCCACCCATTTTGCGAGCATATCGCGCTCGTCGGGCTTGCCCTTTACCATTTGCGACGCGGCGACTATGGGCAACCACTGATCGACGTACTGCCGCGCCGTATCCGACGCCGCGCAGAACAGCGTCATGTAATCTTCCGCCGTCTTATCGTCGCCTGCGAGCTTAAAGAGCAGGTATGTGCGCGCCGTGTCCGCCGACGCGTTGCCTATCGTGGCGTGCGACCAGTCGATTATGCACGCGCGGTCGTCGTCGGTTATTATGACGTTGGACGGGTTGAAATCGCCGTGGCAGAGCTTGTTGTGCTTTGGCATGGAGTCGAGCCGAACATGCAGCTCGTAACGCGTCGTGGCGTCGAGTCCGGATCTTTCTATCTTCATGCTGAACTTGTCGCGCTGCTTATTGAGATTGGGAGCGGTGAGCGCGTGCATGGAAAGCTGGATATCTATAAAGCGCTTGAGATACTCGGCGCGCTTTGTCGGGTTTTCCTTGAACAGCGCCGAAAGCGACTTGCCTTCCACGTAGTCCATGACTATGGCGAGCCGTCCGTCGTCGAGCTTTTTGACCTCGTGCACTTTGGGGATAAAGAGCCCTGTTTCTTCGACGCGCGTCTGGTTGAGCGCCTCGTTGAATATATCCGACTTGCAGTAATCGGGCGAAAACACTTTGTAGCAAAGCTTTCCGTCGCGATAAATGGTCTTGTTCGGTCTTTTTGCTATTTCGTTGAGCGACATACTATTTACTCTCCTTTCCGTAATAGGCGTCGAGATAGAGCTGCTTTATCTCCGCTATCAACGGATAACGGGGATTTGCGCCCGTGCATTGATCGTCGAAGGCGTCGCGGCTCATGCTGTCGAGCTGCTCCAAGAACTTGTCTTCGGGCACGCCCGCGTCTTTTATACTGTCGGGGAGCCCGACGGCTTTGCGAAGTTCTGCGAGCTTGACGAGCAACTTGTCGAGCTTTTCCTCGTCGGTCTTGCCCTTGAGCCCGAGCATTTCCGCGATCTCCGCATAGCGGCGCAGACACACGGGGTGATCGTACTGAGGGAAAGTTCCCATCTTGTTGGGCGCCTGCGACGCGTTAAAGCGCATGACGTAAGGCAAAAGCAAAGCGTTTGCCATTCCGTGCGGCAGGTGGTGATACGAGCCGAGCTTGTGCGCCATGGAGTGACACACGCCGAGGAACGCGTTTGCAAACGCCATTCCCGCCATTGTCGCGGCGTAAGCCATTTCGGCGCGCGCCGTAACATCGGAGCCGTTGGAGTACGCCGTAGGCAGATAGTCGAAAATTATTTTTATCGCTTCCTTAGCTAAACCATCGGTAAAGTCGGTAGCCATGACGGACGCTATCGCCTCGAGCGCGTGCACCATGGCGTCGTAGCCGGAGTTGGCGGTAAGTCCTTTGGGTATGCTCATCATGAGGTCGGGATCGCATATGGCCATCTTGGGCAGGAGCTCGTAATCGGCGATCGGGTATTTAAGTCCCGTTTCCTGATCGGTGATTACCGCGAACGGCGTGACCTCGGAGCCCGTTCCGGCGGTGGTGGCGACGGCGACGAAATACGCCTTTTCGCCCATCTTCGGGAAGTGATAAACGCGCTTTCTTATATCCATAAAGCGCATTGCCATGTCCGTAAAGTCCACGTCGGGATGCTCGTAAAGCACCCACATTATCTTGCCGGCGTCGAGCGCACTGCCGCCGCCGAGCGCGACGATGGCGTCGGGCTCGAACGAGCGCATCGCTTCCGCGCCCTTTTGCGCCGAAGCGAGCGTCGGGTCGGGCTGAACGTCGGAGAAAGTGGTGTTTACTATCCCCATCTCGTTGAGGCGGTCGGACACGAGCTTGGAAAAGCCGCTCTTGAACAAGAACTCATCGGTCACTATGAACACGCGTTTCTTGCCCATGTCCTTGAGCTCAGCGAGGGCGACCGGCAGACAGCCTTTTTTGAAGTACACCTTTTCCGGCGCGCGGAACCACAACATATTCTCTCTCCTTTTTGCCACGGTTTTATAGTTTAAAAGATGTTTGACGGAAACGTTTTCGCTGACCGAATTACCGCCCCAAGAGCCGCAACCGAGCGTGAGCGACGGGAGAAGCTTGAAGTTGTAGATATCCCCTATGCCGCCCTGCGCCGCAGGCGTGTTCAAAAGTATTCGGCACGTCTTCATTGCGTCGGCGAACGTGCGTATCTTGTCCTGTGCGGCGCGCTCGTCCGCATAAATGACGGAAGTGTGGCCGTAGCCGCCGTCGGCGACGAGGCGCGCGGCTTTTTTGAGCGCATCGTCAAAGCTGTCCGCCTTGTACATTGCGAGCACCGGCGAAAGCTTTTCGTGCGCAAACGGCTCGCTCGGCTCGACGGACTCCACCTCGCCGACGAGTATGCGCGCGCTCTCCGGCACTTCAAAGCCGCACAGCCGCGCGATAGCGGCGGCGCTTTGTCCGACTATCTTCGCATTGACGGAGCCGTTGATGAGTATTGTGGCTCTGACCTTGTCTATCTGTTCGGCGTCCAAGAAGTACGCGCCGCGATACTCTAACTCCTTTTTGAACGCGTCGTAAACGTCTTTTAAAACAATAGTGGACTGCTCGGACGCGCATATCATGCCGTTGTCGAAAGACTTGCTGTGCAGCACGCTCGACGCGGCGAGTTCTATGTCCGCCGACGAATCGATTATGACGGGAGTGTTGCCCGGGCCGACACCGACAGCCGGCTTGCCGGAGCTGTACGCCGCCTTGACCATGCCCGGTCCGCCCGTAGCGAGTATGAGATCGCTGCTACTCATGACAGCCGCCGAAAGCGCAACGCTCGGCACGTCTATCCAGCCGATTATATCTTTGGGCGCGCCTGCCTTGACCGCGGCGTCGAGCACTATCCTCGCGGCTTCCACGGTGCAGTTTTTTGCGCGCGGATGCGGCGAAAAAATAAGCCCGTTGCGCGTTTTGAGCGCCAAAAGCGCCTTGAAGATCGCCGTGGACGTCGGATTGGTCGTGGGAACGATAGCGGCGATAACGCCGACGGGCTCCGCCCACACTTCCGTGCCGAAAGCTTCGTCGCTTTCGATCACGTCGCATGTTTTTACGTCGCGATAAGCGTTGTAAATATATTCGGAAGCGTAGTTGTTTTTGATGACCTTGTCCTCGACGATGCCCATGCCGGTTTCCTTGACCGCCATTTCGGCAAGATCGAGACGCGCCCTGTTTGCGGCGGACGCCGCCGCCAAGAATATCTTATCGACCTGTTCCTGCGTATACGTAGCGTATACGTTTTGAGCGGCGCGCACTCGCTTTATCAGCTCGCTCAGCGACTGCTCGTCTTGAACTATCAAACCGTCCATATTACCTCCAAAATTGCATTTACGAGATTACATTTAATATTATGCCTTATTTGGCGCGGTTTGTCAAGCATAGGCGTAACGCAAGCGCGTCGTCGCACAACGAATTTTGCCGACACTATTGCTTTTTGCGCGTAGGCATGATATAATCTTATCATGAAATATAGGGAAATCGGCGGAATAAAGGTGAGCCGGCTCGCGCTCGGCGCTATGCGCATTGCCGACAAGCCGCTCGCCAATATCGAACGGCTCGTCAATACTGCGCTCGAAATAGGCATAAACACGTTCGACCACGCCGACGTGTACGGCGGCGGCGCGTGCGAGCGCATGTTCGGCGCGCTGTTTAAAAATTCGCCCTCCCTCAGAAACAAAACGGTGTTGCAGACAAAATGCGGCCTGCGCGGCGAAATGCGCGAGCTAAGCTACGACAGCATAATAAACGCCGTCAACGGCTCGCTGTCGCGGCTTTGCACCGACCGTATCGACATACTTATACTGCACTGCTTCGACGAGCTCGCCCATCCGCAGGAGATCGCGCGCGCTTTCGACGAGCTCGAAAAATCGGGCAAGGTGCGCGCATTCGGCGTGTGCGATCACTCGGCGCGGCAGATCGAATACTTGCAACGTTATATCAACCAAAAGCTGTGCGTCAATCAAATGCCGATAGGGCTTACGCACGCCCGTGCGCTCCGCTCCGACCGTTCGCCCGAAGCCGACACGTTTACTTTCTGCCGCGACAGAATGATCGCCGTGCAGACGTACGGCACTATGCAATGCTCGTTCACCGACGAAACGGGCTACTTCTATTCGGGCGCGTTCACCACGCAAACGGCGCAAAAGAAATATTTTTCGCTACTCGCACTGCTCGACGGCATGGCGCAAAAATACGGCGTGACGCGCGAGTCGGCGGCGGTGGCTTGGATACTCAAGCACCCGTCGGACATGCAGGCTATCGTCGGCACTACGCTCGACACGCGCCTTGCGGCGTACAAAGACTGCTGCGACGTTCCCATGACTAACTACGAGTGGTACAAGATAGCCGAACTGTCGAGTAATAATTAATAGCACAAAAAATACGCCGACGCTGTGCGGCGTATTTTTTTGTTGCGAAAACTCCTGTTATTCGAGGAGCAAATTTGCTTGCTTGCAATGGCAAATTTGCAACGAAGACAAATTAGGTGTAATACCCCGCCGCTTGCGGCGGAACACCCGTATGGTGCTCCAGGGCTTGCCCTGGGGTATAATACCTAATTTATTTACGCTTTTTCTTGCGCGCTATAAACACCGCGATAAAAACGGCTATCGCCGCGGCGAGCAATGTTATAAGTATGTACAGCCACAGCAGATTGCGCTTTTTCTGCGACGCCGCTTGAGTGAGCGCCGGCACAACGCGCGACTTGACGTCGCCGCACACGGAGCACGTCGCCTGCTCCTCGCCCGCCGCCTCGAGCGTCGGCTCTTTTACGACAACATATTCGCCGTACGTGTGTTCGAGCTTGCTGTCCGCTATCTCGCGCGTGTCCGTTTCAGTGCAGCCGCTGTGCGCGCAATGCGCCGTTTCCGTCGCATTAGCCGTGCACGTGGCGTTGTTATTTGACGTATACGTCGTGAACGAGTGACCGAGTTTGCTGTCCGCTATCTCGCGCGTATCCGTTTCAGTGCAGCCGCTGTGCGCGCAGTGCGCCGTTTCCGTCGCATTAGCCGTACATGTGGCGTTGTTATTGGGTGTATATGTCGTGAACGAGTGACCGAGCATGGGAACGGGCGTGCTCCACTGCGCGCCGCAGTACGTGCAGGAATAATTCTCCGCGCCGTTCTGCGTGCATGTGGCGACGTCGGGCGTGCCCGTAACCGTCGTTCCGGAGTGCACGCATGCCTTAAACACACCGTCGATATCGGCGCCGTCCGTTGTATTCTCTATCAAATATGTCCTGTCGTCGGACGTAAAATATGTAGCGACATTGCCGGTATTGTGCGCCGAATAGCCGCTCGTAAACACGCTGTCCGCCACTGCGCCTGCCGCGCCCACACCTATGCTTGCAACAGCGGTGTCGTCCGCGTTTGCGAGCTTGCCGGCTATTTCTATGCGATTGTCGTTAGCCAAGTACAGATTATCGGCTCTTGCGTCGAGCGGATCGAGCGTGTCGGGATCGTCGGGAACGGTCGGATAACGATTATTGCCCGTGATATCCGCCGCGCCCGAAAGCTTTACGGTGCCGTACGCATAAACTCCGCCGCCGAAAGGATTTAGAATAATCGGGTTATCCGCGTTATCCAAGCCCGGTGTGGCGACCGCTTCGTTGTTCTTAATGCTGCCGCCGCTCATCTCAAGAACGGCGTTCGCAGAGCTGTCCGCCGCCACGTACACACCGCCGCCGCAGTTGGCGCGATTGCCGGTGATGTTTCCGTCCGTCATTACGAGCCTGCCGAAATTCCCTGTCTCTATATTGAGGAATACGCCGCCGCCGTTGCCGCTCGCCCTGTTCGACGAGATAGCGCCGCCTTCCATTTGCATAGTGGCATTTTGATGAATGTATGCCGCGCCGCCCGTAACGGCAGTGTTGCCGGATATCTGCGCCTCGCCGCGCACCGTCACCGAACAGCCGGCAGTCACAAACATTCCGCCGCCGTACGTACCCGACACGTTAGAGCTTACCGTTCCGCCGTCGATAACGAGCGAACCGTTGTTGACGTATATTCCGCCACCGTGATTGGCAGAAGTATTATTTGATATCTCGGCATTACCGATAGTCACATTGCCCGACATATACACGCCGCCGCCTCTGTGAGCGCTGCAATGCTCTATCGTACCGCCGCTCATTTCAAATGTTCCGCCGTCCACGTATACGCCGCCGCCGTATTGCGTAGCGCGGTTGTTAGAAATCGTGCCGCCGGACATATCGAACCGCGCACTAATATTGACAAAAACTCCGCCGCCGTTATGCGAGCCCTTACACGTGTTGTCCGAAATAGTAAATCCGTCGAACATTTCGCACACGGCGTTTGCGGTGACGTAAATTCCGCCGCCGTTTTCCGTAGCGACGTTGCCGCACAGCTTGCCGCCGTAGAGATATGTTTCCGATTTCTGCGTTGCGTTAGCGGCATCGGAAAAGACCGCGCCGCCGTGCCTCATCGATGTATTGCCGCTTATCGTGCCGCCGTACATATAAAACTTGCTTCTTGTGCTTACATAAACGCCGCCGCCGTGATTGCCGGTCTGCGAATTGCCGCCCGTGATAACTCCGCCGACGATAACGCCGTCCGTTTCCTGCGCCGAAAGGTTGTCGTCAAACACGAACAAGCCGTCGGCGTTTTTCGTGTATCTGTGCGAGCAGTCGGACGAATTGCAGTCGTACAGCTTGAGCACGGAGTTGTTGTTCATCGATATGACCCGCGACGACCCATTGCTTTTGAGGATATGTCCGTTAAGGCAGATCCGCACTTCGGAATCGCCGCTAATTGTTATACCCCCCCCCCGTCAGCAAAACGTCGCCGTTCAAATAATAGTCTCCTGCGGAAAGCGTGGTCGTTGCCGCGGTTATCTCTGTGGCGCCGCTATGATCGGGACTTTCCGCAAAGCACGTATCGGGCGAACCGTCGCGCGTTTCCGCGCTCGCGCCGTTTGATCTTTGCGGCAGAGCAAGCAACACAGCGCACAGTAGCGCCGTTGCCAAAATCGCAACGACCGCCGCTATGCCGCGACTTCTTATGCGTCGGCTCGTGGCGACCGCCGACGTTGTTTTTTCGTTTTTATCGACCATATACACTTCCTCCTACGCTGTCACTCCGCGCGGGCGCTCGTTTTAAACAGACACCCTCGACCGTATTAATTTATTATATCCGACAAAAAAAGTCAACAAAAATCAAGGCTTAAATCCGTAAAAAATATCGGCGTCGCTTCGCAAAGAAACAACGTCGATAGGCGGCTTTGCCGCGCACCGCGACGCGCGCGAAGTGAAGAAGTAATAAGGAAAAGTGAAAAGGTGAAAGGTG